>NZ_CP139419.1:0-703977 GCF_034134805.1 Streptococcus sp. S5
ATGGGAGTTAACGGGATCGAACCGCTGACCCTCTGCTTGTAAGGCAGATGCTCTCCCAGCTGAGCTAAACTCCCAAATGAGCCTAGTATCTACTAGGCTCAATCTCTTGCTAAGCGACTACCTTATCTCACAGGGGGCAACCCCCAACTACTTCCGGCGTTCTAGGGCTTAACTGCTGTGTTCGGCATGGGTACAGGTGTATCTCCTAGGCTATCGTCACTTAACTCTGAATGATTAAACATTCAAAATTGAACATCTATATTCTAACAAGTTAACCTTTCGTTGTCAATATCTTCTGACTCTTTGGATAAGTCCTCGAGCTATTAGTATTAGTCCGCTCCATTGCTCACACAACTTCCACTCCTAACCTATCTACCTGATCTTCTCTCAGGGCTCTTACTGATATAAAATCATGGGAAATCTCATCTTGAGGTGGGTTTCACACTTAGATGCTTTCAGCGTTTATCCCTTCCCTACATAGCTACCCAGCGATGCCTCTGGCGAGACAACTGGTACACCAGCGGTAAGTCCACTCTGGTCCTCTCGTACTAGGAGCAGATCCTCTCAAATTTCCTACGCCCGCGACGGATAGGGACCGAACTGTCTCACGACGTTCTGAACCCAGCTCGCGTGCCGCTTTAATGGGCGAACAGCCCAACCCTTGGGACCGACTACAGCCCCAGGATGCGACGAGCCGACATCGAGGTGCCAAACCTCCCCGTCGATGTGAACTCTTGGGGGAGATAAGCCTGTTATCCCCAGGGTAGCTTTTATCCGTTGAGCGATGGCCCTTCCATACGGAACCACCGGATCACTAAGCCCGACTTTCGTCCCTGCTCGAGTTGTAGCTCTCGCAGTCAAGCTCCCTTATACCTTTACACTCTGCGAATGATTTCCAACCATTCTGAGGGAACCTTTGGGCGCCTCCGTTACCTTTTAGGAGGCGACCGCCCCAGTCAAACTGCCCGTCAGACACTGTCTCCGTAGATGATGAACCTACCGGGTTAGAGTGGCCATAACACAAGGGTAGTATCCCAACAACGCCTCCATCGAAACTGGCGTCCCGATCTCAATGGCTCCTACCTATCCTGTACATGTGGCACAGACACTCAATATCAAACTGCAGTAAAGCTCCATGGGGTCTTTCCGTCCTGTCGCGGGTAACCTGCATCTTCACAGGTACTAAAATTTCACCGAGTCTCTCGTTGAGACAGTGCCCAAATCATTACGCCTTTCGTGCGGGTCGGAACTTACCCGACAAGGAATTTCGCTACCTTAGGACCGTTATAGTTACGGCCGCCGTTTACTGGGGCTTCAATTCATACCTTCGCGTTACCGCTAAGCACTCCTCTTAACCTTCCAGCACCGGGCAGGCGTCACCCCCTATACATCATCTTACGATTTAGCAGAGAGCTGTGTTTTTGATAAACAGTTGCTTGGGCCTATTCACTGCGGCTGACTTTAAGCCAGCACCCCTTCTCCCGAAGTTACGGGGTCATTTTGCCGAGTTCCTTAACGAGAGTTCTCTCGCTCACCTGAGGCTACTCGCCTCGACTACCTGTGTCGGTTTGCGGTACGGGTAGAGTATGATTAACGCTAGAAGCTTTTCTTGGCAGTGTGACGTCACTAACTTCGCTACTAAACTTCGCTCCCCATCACAGCTCAATGTTACAGAATTAAGCATTTAACTCAATTCACACCTCACTGCTTAGACGTGCACTTCCAGTCGCACGCTTTAGTTAGCCTACTGCGTCCCTCCTTCACTACATACTCTAGTACAGGAATATCAACCTGTTGTCCATCGGATACACCTTTCGGTCTCTCCTTAGGTCCCGACTAACCCAGGGCGGACGAGCCTTCCCCTGGAAACCTTAGTCTTACGGTGGACAGGATTCTCACCTGTCTTTCGCTACTCATACCGGCATTCTCACTTCTATGCGTTCCAGCGCTCCTCACGGTACACCTTCTCCACACATAGAACGCTCTCCTACCATACCTATAAAGGTATCCACAGCTTCGGTAAATTGTTTTAGCCCCGGTACATTTTCGGCGCAGGGTCACTCGACTAGTGAGCTATTACGCACTCTTTGAATGAATAGCTGCTTCTAAGCTAACATCCTAGTTGTCTGTGCAACCCCACATCCTTTTCCACTTAACAATTATTTTGGGACCTTAGCTGGTGGTCTGGGCTGTTTCCCTTTCGACTACGGATCTTAGCACTCGCAGTCTGACTGCCGACCATAATTCATTGGCATTCGGAGTTTATCTGAGATTGGTAATCCGGGATGGACCCCTCACCCAAACAGTGCTCTACCTCCAAGAATCTTAATGTCGACGCTAGCCCTAAAGCTATTTCGGAGAGAACCAGCTATCTCCAAGTTCGTTTGGAATTTCTCCGCTACCCACAAGTCATCCAAGCACTTTTCAACGTGCCCTGGTTCGGTCCTCCAGTGAGTTTTACCTCACCTTCAACCTGCTCATGGGTAGGTCACATGGTTTCGGGTCTACGACATAATACTAAGACGCCCTATTCAGACTCGGTTTCCCTACGGCTCCGTCTCTTCAACTTAACCTCGCATCATATCGTAACTCGCCGGTTCATTCTACAAAAGGCACGCTCTCACCCATTAACGGGCTCGAACTTGTTGTAGGCACACGGTTTCAGGTTCTATTTCACTCCCCTCCCGGGGTGCTTTTCACCTTTCCCTCACGGTACTGGTTCACTATCGGTCACTAGAGAGTATTTAGGGTTGGGAGATGGTCCTCCCAGATTCCGACGGGATTTCTCGTGTCCCGCCGTACTCAGGATACTGCTAGGTATAAAGACTATTTCAAATACGAGGCTCTTACTCTCTTTGGCTGACCTTCCCATGTCATTCTTCTATAATCTTTAAGTCCACATTGCAGTCCTACAACCCCGAAGAGTAAACTCTTCGGTTTGCCCTCCTGCCGTTTCGCTCGCCGCTACTCAGGCAATCGCTTTTGCTTTCTCTTCCTGCAGCTACTTAGATGTTTCAGTTCACTGCGTCTTCCTCTACCTATCCTTAACAGATAGGAGTACTAGCCATCAGCTAGTGGGTTCCCCCATTCGGACATCTCTGGATCGTCGCTTACTTACAGCTCCCCAAAGCATTTCGTCGTTTGTCACGTCCTTCTTCGGCTTCTAGTGCCAAGGCATCCACCGTGCGCCCTTATTAACTTAACCTTATTTTTGGTCTTGCGACCTAAACTCTTTAAATATTTACAGCGTTTCGGTTTATTTTCTTGTTACTATTTGATATAGATATTCAATTTTCAATGTTCAATCTTAACACCCTTACAGTGTTAATGGAGCCTAGCGGGATCGAACCGCTGACCTCCTGCGTGCAAAGCAGGCGCTCTCCCAGCTGAGCTAAGGCCCCACAAGACCTCTCAAAACTAAACAAGACCAACGTACAGGTTTCCATTTCCTTAGAAAGGAGGTGATCCAGCCGCACCTTCCGATACGGCTACCTTGTTACGACTTCACCCCAATCATCTATCCCACCTTAGGCGGCTGGCTCCAAATGGTTACCTCACCGACTTCGGGTGTTACAAACTCTCGTGGTGTGACGGGCGGTGTGTACAAGGCCCGGGAACGTATTCACCGCGGCGTGCTGATCCGCGATTACTAGCGATTCCGACTTCATGTAGGCGAGTTGCAGCCTACAATCCGAACTGAGACTGGCTTTAAGAGATTAGCTTGCCGTCACCGACTCGCGACTCGTTGTACCAGCCATTGTAGCACGTGTGTAGCCCAGGTCATAAGGGGCATGATGATTTGACGTCATCCCCACCTTCCTCCGGTTTATTACCGGCAGTCTCGCTAGAGTGCCCAACTGAATGATGGCAACTAACAATAGGGGTTGCGCTCGTTGCGGGACTTAACCCAACATCTCACGACACGAGCTGACGACAACCATGCACCACCTGTCACCTCTGTCCCGAAGGAAAACTCTATCTCTAGAGCGGTCAGAGGGATGTCAAGACCTGGTAAGGTTCTTCGCGTTGCTTCGAATTAAACCACATGCTCCACCGCTTGTGCGGGCCCCCGTCAATTCCTTTGAGTTTCAACCTTGCGGTCGTACTCCCCAGGCGGAGTGCTTAATGCGTTAGCTGCGGCACTGAGTCCCGGAAAGGACCCAACACCTAGCACTCATCGTTTACGGCGTGGACTACCAGGGTATCTAATCCTGTTTGCTCCCCACGCTTTCGAGCCTCAGCGTCAGTTACAGACCAGAGAGCCGCTTTCGCCACCGGTGTTCCTCCATATATCTACGCATTTCACCGCTACACATGGAATTCCACTCTCCCCTTCTGCACTCAAGTTAAACAGTTTCCAAAGCGTACTATGGTTAAGCCACAGCCTTTAACTTCAGACTTATCTAACCGCCTGCGCTCGCTTTACGCCCAATAAATCCGGATAACGCTCGGGACCTACGTATTACCGCGGCTGCTGGCACGTAGTTAGCCGTCCCTTTCTGGTAAGTTACCGTCACAGTGTGAACTTTCCACTCTCACACTCGTTCTTCTCTTACAACAGAGCTTTACGATCCGAAAACCTTCTTCACTCACGCGGCGTTGCTCGGTCAGGGTTGCCCCCATTGCCGAAGATTCCCTACTGCTGCCTCCCGTAGGAGTCTGGGCCGTGTCTCAGTCCCAGTGTGGCCGATCACCCTCTCAGGTCGGCTATGTATCGTCGCCTTGGTGAGCCGTTACCTCACCAACTAGCTAATACAACGCAGGTCCATCTCTTAGTGATGCAATTGCACCTTTCAAATCAATATCATGCGATATCGACTTTTATGCGGTATTAGCTATCGTTTCCAATAGTTATCCCCCGCTAAGAGGCAGGTTACCTACGCGTTACTCACCCGTTCGCAACTCATCCGCTCGGTGCAAGCACCAAGCTTCAGCGTTCTACTTGCATGTATTAGGCACGCCGCCAGCGTTCATCCTGAGCCAGGATCAAACTCTCATTAAAATAATTGTTTGTCTTAAACTCATTCTGTCACTGACAGATTTATTGTTTTTTATTGTTCAGTTACTATAACCTTAGTTATAGCGCCCTGCACATTGGTTCGTCTTGTTCAGTTTTCAAAGGTCTTTGTCGCTCTCGCGCGACAACTATATTAGTATATCATGACCTCACCTTACTGTCAACACTTTTTTCCAAAAAATTTTATTTTTTTGAAAGTTTTTTTGAAAGTAATAAAGAAAAGCCTGTAATAAGGCTTTTCTATTAGTCTAGTTCTTTGGTAATGATAAGAAATTTTTCTTCCTTGTAGCCTCTTTTCATTAAACCTGCTTTAGCTATATCTAGAAGATCTTTTGAAAAGGATTGTATCGCTTCTTTTTCTTCTTTACTTAGAATTTTCTTTGAATATTTCTTTCTAAGTTTTCGATAGTCCTGTTCTTCATTTTTAAAAAATGAAGAATCTTCAAAAAAGTTTTCCAGTTTTTCTAATTCTACAAACAAGCCCAACTCAAAGGCTATCGGGGCAAATGTGGTTTCTAATGGTTGTGTACAAACACTTCTAAATTCTACAGTCCCACGAGCAGTTAGATCTTGAAATTGGTAACTTCGATGTTGTTTTAGATCTTCTTTTACAGGGTTAATAATTTTCTCATTTCCATCAGCCGTATAGGCTGTAATTTCTTTTTGATCTAGATAGTACTCCACTCGAATTGGTTTAAAATAATAAGATTTCCCCTCTCTAGTTGCTGTAAAAATAGCCGTTCTAGCGAGATTATTAAAAAACTCTTCTTCGCTTTGGTAGTCCTTAGGATAAACCCCTACATTTTCCTTATAATAACCATGTAAGGATTCTTCCCAGAAAATATCTCTAGCAATTTTTGTATCCCAAGCTTCTGCTGTAAATTCTGAGTTAGAAAACAAATATGCTTTTGCTGCTTCAATTTTATTAAATGCATTAATGATGCGAAGATAGTTATCGCGACTTACATCCAATTGAACCTGGTTTCCGCATATAAATGCTCCGTACGAAGGATAGGAGTGTGTCTTCATCCCTGTACCATTCAGCGCAAGGAAAGCCATTAACATCTTGTATCGTTCGATTTTCACTGGGCTATTATCATTTTCTTGCCACAGAGGATGGATTCCGTGCCCTTGGATTTCGTGATTATTTTCTTGCAAAATCGGTTGAATAATCTTCAAATAGGCCTCAAAACGTTTGGCCACCTCATTTATAGAACGAGCTCTCTCAAATGCAAATTCAATTGTATTGTAACTCAACTCGAATAGAATACGATCTTTAGAAGAGCAGTGAATCAATTGAATAGGATTTTGATCGTCATCTATTTTTTCAACTTCAAAATCTGATAAGTTGGCTAAGGTTCGAAAAAGATTTTTCGTCACCTCTATATTTGTTTTGTTTCCATTTGTTTCTACAATCGGAAACTCTAATTCAACTCCGACAAAGAGTTCCGAATCCTCTTTCATATTACTAAGGTACTTCTCTTTTAGTAATTTAATTGCTTGTTGTTTTGTCATTGAATCCTTTTTCTTCTATTGGAGATATGGGTTCCATTATATCATTTTTTGCTATTCTCGACTACTCACGAAAACAAGACAAAACGCCTGCTTACGAAATTGTTTTAAATTAAAGCAATTTCGTAAACAAGCGTCTACCATTCATTCAATATGATGAGTGTTCCCGCTGGGGAAAATCCCCAGCGGTAGACCAGAGCTAGACTAAGAATAACAGTGTATTCCATCATCATAACACTCAACAAAATTGATGATATTATACCAATTCGATGATAGCCATTGGCGCAGCATCACCACGACGTGGTTCAGTTTTAAGGATACGAGTATATCCACCATTGCGCTCAGCATAACGAGGTGCTAATTCAGAGAACAATTTTTGAAGTGCAGTTGTTTCTGAGTATTTACCTGTTTCTTCATCAAAGTTTTGTGATGCAACTTCGTTACGTACGAATGCAGCAGCTTGACGACGTGCATGCAAATCACCACGTTTACCCAAAGTAATCATTTTTTCAACTGATTTACGGATTTCTTTCGCACGTGCTTCAGTTGTTACAATTGCTTCATTGATGATAAGATCTGTAGTCAAATCGCGAAGCATCGCTTTACGTTGTGAGCTAGTGCGTCCTAGTTTACGGTAAGCCATGTATTCCTCCTCTATTTATCGTTTTTTAACCCAAGGCCTAAGTCGGCAAGTTTGATTTTAACTTCTTCAAGACTCTGACGTCCCAAGTTACGAACTTTCATCATTTCTGCTTCTGATTTTTCAGTCAAATCGTAAACAGTATTAATGCCAGCACGTTTCAAACAGTTATATGAACGAACTGAAAGATCTAATTCTTCGATCGTACGTTCTAAAATGCGATCATCAGAAGTTGTATCCACTTCCTTCATAACATCTGTTGCAATAGCAATTTCAGTTAAGTTTGTGAATAGATTTAGGTGTTCTGTCAAAATACGAGCAGACAAACCTAATGCATCTTCTGGAATGATTGTCCCATTTGTCAAAATTTCAAGGGTTAGCTTGTCAAAGCCATCGTTGCTACCAACGCGTGCTGGTTCAACTTGGTAATTGACTTTAGTCACTGGCGTATAAATTGAATCTACAGCAAGTGTTCCCACTGGTGCATCATCTTTTTTGTTTTGATCAGCCGGAACATAGCCACGTCCACTGTTTACAGTAAGCGTTGCTTTCAAAGATGCTCCTTCTCCGATTGTAAATAGATAATGATCAGGGTTTACAATTTCGATGTCACTATCAGTAAGAATATCTCCAGCAGTTACTTCTGCAGGTCCTTCTACATCAAGTTCAATAATCTTTTCGTCTTGGACGTAAGATTTAACGGCGATTCCTTTAACGTTAAGAATAATTTGCATAACGTCTTCACGGACTCCTGGAACGGTATCAAATTCGTGGAGTACACCTTCAATGTTGATTGAAGTGACAGCTGCACCTGGAAGTGAAGCCAGAAGTACACGACGAAGTGAGTTTCCAAGTGTTGTACCATAGCCACGTTCAAGTGGTTCTACGACAAACACGCCATAATCTTTGTTTTCATCAATTTTTGTTATATTTGGTTTTTCAAACTCAATCATTTGCTATACTCCCTCTTAAACGAAAAGCTGTGTAATTGTTGATGATTATACACGGCGACGTTTTGGAGGACGAGCACCATTGTGTGGTACAGGAGTTACATCGCGAATTGCAGTTACTTCAAGACCAGCAGCAGCAAGTGCACGAATAGCAGACTCACGACCTGAACCAGGACCTTTAACAGTTACTTCAACAGATTTAAGTCCGTGTTCTTGAGCAGCTTTTGCAGCAGCTTCTGATGCCATTTGAGCAGCAAATGGTGTAGATTTACGAGAACCTTTAAATCCAAGTGCACCTGCAGATGACCAAGCGATTGCGTTACCATGCACATCAGTAATCATAACAATTGTGTTGTTAAATGTAGCGTGAATATGAGCAATACCAGATTCGATATTCTTTTTCACACGACGTTTACGTGTTGGTTTAGCCAAGATTTTTACCTCCTTATTTTATTTTATTTTTTCTTACCTGCAATCGCAACAGCTTTACCTTTACGAGTGCGAGCATTGTTTTTAGTGTTTTGTCCACGAACTGGAAGTCCACGACGGTGACGGATACCACGGTATGAACCGATTTCCATCAAGCGTTTGATGTTCAAGTTTACTTCACGACGAAGGTCACCTTCAACTTTGATTGCGTCAACTTCACGACGGATAGCATCTTCTTGATCTGGTGTAAGATCGCGAACACGAATATCTTCAGAAACGCCTGCAGCAGCAAGGATTTTCTTAGATGTTGGAAGTCCGATACCGTACACATAAGTCAATGAAATTACTACACGTTTGTCATTTGGAATGTCAACTCCAGCAATACGAGCCATGTTTTCTCCTTTCTATCTTATCCTTGACGTTGTTTGTGTTTTGGATTTGCTGGGCAAATTACCATAACACGACCATTACGACGAATTACTTTACAGTATTCGCAAATTGGTTTGACCGATGGTCTTACTTTCATTTTTATCCCTCCAAGTTTTTCGATTATTTAAAGCGGTATGTGATACGTCCACGTGTCAAATCGTACGGACTCATCTCCACTGTAACACGATCTCCCGCTAAAATACGAATATAGTTTTTACGAATTTTACCAGAAACTGTTGCTAAAATCTGATGTCCATTTTCAAGTTCAACCGTAAACATAGCATTCGGCATAGTATCAACTACTTTGCCTTCTACTTCAATCACATCGTCTTTTGCCACGCAAAAGTACCTCCATAAATTTCGATTCATTCCTCTGAGCACAGAGGTAACAATTATAAGTCAGACTAACTAATTGTAACACTAGTTGTCCAATATTGCAAGCATGAAAAACGCTTTTATTTCAAATTTGCCAAGACTTTTTCAATGTCTGAAAATACATCATTGATATCTTGGTTTCCTTGGATATCATGTACGAGTCCTTTTGAACGATAAAATTCAATGATTGGTTCTCCTTGTGCAATATTGACGTCCAAACGACGTTTAACCGTTTCTGGTTTGTCATCTTCACGTTGGTAGAAATCTTCCTCTTTGTAATCAACTGGTGGGTTGAATACTTTATGGAAAGTTTCGCCAGTTTCACGGTGAATGATACGACCACTCAAACGTTCAAGTAGGCATGATGGATCTACTTCGATGTTAATAACACCTTCAAGTTCAATTCCAAGTTCAGCCAATGTTTTGTCCAAGGCATGAGCTTGTTCAATTGTACGTGGATAGCCATCCAAAAGGAAACCTGTTTCTTTAATATCATCTTGAGCAAGGCGTTCTTTCACAATTCCATTGGTTACTTCATCTGGTACCAACTCACCTTTATCAATGTATGATTTTGCAAGCACACCCATTTCAGTTTGGTTAGCCATCGCTGCGCGGAACATATCTCCAGTGGAGATGTGCGCTACGTGAAACTCTTCAACGATTTTAGCTGCTTGAGTTCCTTTACCTGCTCCAGGCAACCCCATAATTAAAAGATTCATGATGAATTCTCCTTATTTTGTTTTTAAATGGAAGCAGGAGCGAATTCCTATTTCCATTTAAAAACAAAATAGAAGGCTGACAAAGTCAACCTTATTCTATTCTGTTGTTGTGTCCATAAATCCGACATACTTACGTTTTAATAAGTAGCCTTCTAATTGTTTCATTCCCTCAATACCTGTTGAAATAATGATTAACAAACTAGTTCCTCCAAGAGCAACTGCATCTGTCAAACCAAATAAATCTCGAGCTAGGATTGGAATGATGGTAATAAAGCCAAGGAATACTGATCCGACACTTGCTAAACGACGTAGCAAACGAGACATAAACTCTTCTGTCCCCTTACCAGGGCGTACGCCTGGGATATAGGCACCACTCTTTTGAAGGTTTTCTGCCGTTTTTTCAGGATTGATCTGAACAAACGTGTAGAAGAAGGTGAAGAGAATGATCAATAAGGCATACATTGCCACACCAGTTGGTGTGTTTGTAGCCAACATGGCTTGAGCTGTTTTCACCCATCCTGCATTGTAACCCATAGCGCTAATCACTTGGAAAATCGCAGCAGGCGCTGCTGTAATCGAACTAGCGAAGATGACAGGAATAACCCCTGCTGGGTTTACTTTCAAAGGAAGGTAAGAACTTGACGGAGCTCCTTGTGCAATCTTTGTATATTGGATTGGAATCTTGTATTGTGCTTGCTCTACAAAGGTTGTAAAGTAAACAATAACCAAGACAGCAAGGATTAATACCCCAACAAAAATGAGGGAATTGGTCATTTGACCAGAACGAACATTCACAAATGCATTTTCATAGATTTCTTTAATCATCTCAGGAATTGATGACACAATCCCTGCAAAGATAATCATTGAAACACCATTACCGTAGCCTTTATCTGTGATTTGTTCTCCAAGCCAAGTCACAATCATGGAACCGGTCGTCAGAATCGCACCGATTAACAGATAAGTTTTGGCATTTGGAGTAGCGACTAATTTCGCCTGAGACAAAGTGTGGAAGGTGGCTGTAATCCCGATGGATTGAACAAAGGCTAGAACCAAAGAAATATAGCGTGTTGCTTGGTTGAGCTTTCTTCGACCAACTTCCCCTTGTTTGCCCCATTCAACAAACTTAGGTAACAGATCCATTTGCAAAAGTTGTACGACGATCGAAGCTGTGATGTATGGGCTAACCCCTAATGCGAAAACTGAGAAGTTCCTCATGGCATTCCCAGAAACCAAACTGAGCATGTTCAAGAAGGACACATCTTGAAGGTTGTTCAGAATTTTCGCATTTACACCAGGCACTGTAATCGTGGTCCCAATGCGGAAAACAAGAATGATGAAGATCGTAAATAAAATCTTCGACCGTACTTGTTTCACCTTAAATGCATCTTTTAATAATTTAAAAAACATAGGTCACCTCACTTAGATGACTTCAACTGAACCACCTTTAGCAGTGATAGCTTCTTCAGCTGATTTAGAGAATTTAGCTGCTTTAACAGTCAACTTCTTAGTCAATTCTCCGTTACCAAGAATTTTGATACCTGATTTTTCAGCTTTTACAATTCCTGATTCTACAAGTACTACTGGAGTTACTTCAGCACCATCTTCAAAGGCGTTCAATTGATCAAGGTTCACAATAGCATATTCTTTAGCGTTGATGTTTGTAAATCCACGTTTTGGAAGACGACGGAACAATGGAGTTTGTCCACCTTCAAAACCAAGACGTACACCGCCACCGCTACGAGCTTTTTGACCTTTTTGACCACGGCCAGAAGTTTTACCATTACCAGATGAAGTACCACGACCAACACGGTTGCGGACTTTACGTGAACCTGTAGCAGGTTGTAATTCATGAAGTTTCATTATTAATTTTCTCCTCTTTTGTAAATTGCTAACGCATGTAATCAGGAAAAGGTGTCCTAACTACAAACTCGCCTATACTTATATTTAGTTTTAGGGGATGAGAACCTCTCATACCCCTGAAAACTTTGTTTCTATTTCAAATAGATTATTTTACTTCTTCAACTGTTACTAAGTGAGATACAGCAGTGATCATACCACGTACTGCTGGGTTATCTTCTTTAATAACAGAGCTGTTCAATTTGCCAAGTCCAAGTGCTACAACAGTTTTACGTTGTGACGGGATGCGTCCGATTGGAGACTTAGTCAAAGTAATTTTAATTTGAGCCATTTGAATCTCCTTTCTTAAGCCAAGTCAGAAACTGAAATACCACGAAGAGCAGCAACTTCATCAGCGCGTTTCAATTGTGCCAAACCGTTAACAGTTGCACGAACGATGTTGATTGGAGTGTTTGATCCAAGTGATTTAGATGTAACATCTGCAATACCTGCCAATTCGACAACGGCACGAACTGCTCCACCTGCAGCAACCCCAGCCCCTTCGATAGCTGGTTTCAACAATACACGAGCTCCACCAAATACTGATGTTACTTCATGTGGAATTGTTGTTCCAACCATAGGAACTTCGATCAAGTTTTTCTTAGCATCTTCAACAGCCTTACGGATTGCTTCTGGAACTTCTTGAGCTTTACCAGTACCAAATCCAACACGGCCATTACGGTCACCAACAACTACAAGAGCTGCAAAACGAAGACGACGTCCACCTTTAACAACTTTTGTTACACGGTTGATGGCAACTACGCGTTCTTCAAGTTCAACTGCATTATCTTTAAATGCCATTTTCTAGTGTCCTCCTATTAGAATTTCAATCCGTTTTCACGAGCTGCATCAGCCAAAGCTTTAACACGTCCGTGATATAGATATCCACCGCGGTCGAACACCACTTCAGAAATACCTTTAGCAACTGCACGTTCAGCAACAAGTTTGCCGACAACAACGGCTTGTTCAGTTTTAGTTCCTTTTGAAACTTCTTTGTCAAGAGTTGAAGCGCTTGCGAGCGTTACACCCGCTACGTCATCAATTACTTGAGCGTAGATGCCTGTATTAGAACGGAATACGTTCAAACGTGGGCGATCAGCAGTTCCAGAGAGTTTTCCGCGAACGCGACGGTGGCGTTTTTGACGGATTTTGTTTTTATCTGGTTTCGAAATCACAATTTTCACCTCTTAATTTTAAAATCATGTGCTAAGCACTGAGTTGGTAAGATGAAGGTTGGTTGAAAAACAACCAAACTACATTATTTACCTGTTTTACCTTCTTTGCGGCGAACGTATTCACCAACATAACGGATCCCTTTACCTTTGTATGGTTCAGGTGAACGAAGGCTACGTACATAAGCAGCTGTTTGACCAACTACTTCTTTTGAAATTCCGCTAACAACGATTGTTGTTGGGTTTGGGAGTTCAAAAGTAATTCCTTCTGGAGCTTCAACTTCGTCTGGGTGTGATTTACCAACAGCCAAAACAAGTTTTGATCCTTGAAGTTGTGCACGGTATCCAACCCCGCGCATTTCAAGTTCTTTCTTGAATCCTTCTGATACACCAGTAACCATGTTGTTCAAAAGGGCACGAGTTGTTCCGTGGATTGTTTTCATTTCTTTTGAATCGTTTGGACGGTGAAGTGTTACTTCAGTACCTTCCACACGGATTTCAATATCTTTTGAGAACTCACGAGTAAGTTCTCCTTTAGGTCCTTTTACAGTTACAACGTTGTCATTGTTAGTGATTTCAACACCAGCAGGCAACACGATAACTTTATTACCAATACGTGACATGTTTTTTATTCTCCTGTTAAATTGTCAGGCCTTTGCGGGCCAGTTTTCACGGGGTTTAAATCTTTTTGATTTAAAAGTTAATGTTTAGGTCTCAATTTCTAAGTGAATCGAGGCATTGTCTCGCAGACATAACTTTGGGTTAGGCAAGAGACAATAACGAAGAATCACAACGAAATTGGGAGCTAAATATTACCAAACGTAAGCGATAACTTCCCCACCAACGTTCTTTTGGCGTGCTTCTTTATCAGTAAGCAAACCTTCAGAAGTTGAAAGGATAGCAATTCCAAGTCCGTTAAGAACTTTTGGAAGATCTTCACGTTTTTTGTAAACACGCAAACCTGGTTTTGATACACGTTTCAAGTTTGTGATAACTTTTTCACCGTTTTGTCCGTATTTCAAGAATACACGGATGATGCCTTGTTTGTCATCTTCGATGAATTCAACGTTTTTTACAAAACCTTCGCGTTTAAGGATTTCAGCAATCCCTTTTTTGATGTTTGATGCAGGTACTTCAAGTACTTCGTGTTTTGCTTGGTTAGCGTTACGAATACGTGTAAGGAAGTCTGCGATTGGGTCAGTCATAACCATTATAATTTCTCCTCTTACTAGTAGTTTGCAAGTTGCACTTGCTAGTTAATACATGATACAGAGAGCGTAACAGCGAGAGCAAAAATAGGCAATTTGATGCAGGAGCGATGCTCCAAAGAAAATTGGTCTTTTTTGCCAAAGCTGTAGCTCGTGTTCAAATTGGCAAGCCCAACTGAACCCGGGCTAAACTCTGTGTGAAAAAGATAAACTTTCCTAGAAACTAAAGTTTCTTCGTCAAGTTTCCTATTTTCACTTGGAGTTTTAACGCCCTTGATATCTTAAATTACCAAGATGCTTTTGTGACACCTGGGATTTGACCTTTATATGCCAATTCACGGAAGCAAACACGGCAAAGTTTAAACTTGCGGTAAACTGAGTGTGGACGTCCACAACGTTCACAGCGAGTGTATGCTTGAGTAGAGAACTTCGCTGGGCGTTTGTTCTTAGCAATCATAGATTTTTTAGCCATTAGTTTTACCTCCTATATTATTTTGCAAACGGCATACCGAGGCCAGTAAGCAATGCACGTGATTCTTCGTCTGTGTTCGCTGTAGTTACGATTACGATATCCAAACCACGCGTTTTATCAACATCATCAAAGTTGATTTCTGGGAAGATCAATTGTTCTTTCACACCAAGTGTGTAGTTTCCGCGTCCATCAAATGATTTTGTTGGAACACCATGGAAGTCACGTACACGTGGAAGTGAAACTGTTACCAATTTATCTAAGAATTCGTACATACGTTCACCACGAAGGGTAACTTTTGCACCGATCGCAACACCTTCACGAAGACGGAAGCCGGCGATTGATTTTTTAGCCTTAGTGATCAATGGTTTTTGACCTGAGATCAAAGCAAGCTCTTCAGCAGCTTTTTCAAGGTTTTTAGCATTTGATACTGCATCACCGACACCCATGTTCAAAACGATTTTATCAACTTTTGGCACAGCCATAACTGATGAATAGTTGAACTGTTCAGTCAATGATGGTACTACTTCATTAAGGTATTTTTCTTTTAAACGATTAGCCATTATACTTCTCCTTTCCTTCGTGATTAGTCAAGCACTTCGCCTGATTTTTTGTTGTAGCGAACTTTTTTGCCGTCTACAAATTTGTAGCCAACACGTCCAGCAACACCGTTTTTGTCCAAAACTTGAACGTTAGAAGCATGGATTGGAGCTTCTTTTTCAACGATTGCACCTTGAGGGTTTTCGTTATTTGGACGTTGGTGTTTCTTGATGATGTTTACACCTTCTACAACAACTTTATTTACTTTTGGAAGAGCAGTAAGAACAACAGCTTCTACGCCTTTGTCTTTACCAGCGATAACGCGAACTTTGTCGCCTTTTTTTACAAACATTTTATTCTCCTTTTATTCTTACGCCCGATGGGCACCCTGGCTGAGCCAGGGGACTGTGTTTGTTTTTTTTATTGATTAAAGTACTTCTGGAGCAAGTGATACGATCTTCATGAATCCACCGTCACGCAATTCACGTGCAACTGGGCCAAAGATACGAGTTCCGCGAGGAGTTTTGTCGTCACGGATGATCACTGCTGCATTTTCGTCGAACTTGATGTATGAACCATCTTTACGACGAGCACCTGATTTAGTACGAACGATAACAGCTTTTACAACGTCACCTTTCTTAACCGCACCACCAGGAGTAGCTTGTTTTACAGATGCAACGATTACATCACCGATGCTCGCGAATTTACGTTTTGAACCACCAAGAACTTTGATTGTCAAGATTTCGCGTGCGCCACTGTTGTCAGCGACTTTCAAACGAGTTTCTGTTTGAATCATTTACGTTTTCTCCTTTCAGGTATGATTAGATGATGACCGCTTTTTCAACGACTTCTACAAGACGGAAGCGTTTTGTAGCTGAAAGCGGACGAGTTTCCATGATACGAACGATATCGCCTTCTTTAGCAACATTGTTTTCATCATGAGCTTTGTATTTTTTAGAATAGTTGATACGTTTACCATAGACTGGGTGGTTACGTTTAGTTTCAACTACAACTGTGATTGTTTTGTCCATTTTGTCAGACACAACGCGTCCAACAAGAACTTTACGATTATTGCGTTCCATTGAAATTCTCCTTCCCTAGTCTATTATTTAGCTTCTGATTGAACAGTTTTGATACGAGCGATTTGTTTTTTCACTTCTTTCAAACGTCCAGTTTGTTCCAATTGACCAGCAGCTGCTTGGAAACGAAGTTCAAACAATTCTTTCTTCAATTCATTTTCACGCTTCGCGAGTTCTTCTTGAGAAAGACCACGAAGTTCTTTAACAAATTCTTTTACTTCTGTAAGTTTCATGACCTCTCCTTATTCTGCTTCACGTTTCACAAATTTAGTTTTAACTGGCAATTTGTGGCTAGCAAGACGAAGTGCTTCGCGTGCGATCTCTTCAGATACACCAGCGATTTCGAACATTACTTTACCACGTTTAACTGGTGCTACCCAACCTTCAGGAGCCCCTTTACCAGATCCCATACGTACCCCGATAGCTTTAGCGGTGTATGATTTGTGTGGGAAAATCTTAATCCAAACTTTACCACCACGTTTCATGTAACGAGTCATGGCGATACGAGCAGCTTCGATTTGACGGTTTGTGATCCAGTGGCTAGTTGTAGCTTGAAGACCGTATTCACCGAATGCTACTTCTTTTCCACCTTTTGCTTCACCGCGCATTTTACCACGGAATTCGCGACGGTGTTTTACACGTTTAGGTACTAACATTGGTTATTTACCTCCTTTAGCGTCTTTACGAGCTGGAAGAACTTCACCACGGTAGATCCATACTTTAACACCAAGTTTACCGTAAGTAGTGTCTGCTTCTTCCCAAGCGTAATCGATATCAGCGCGAAGTGTGTGGAGTGGAACAGTTCCTTCAGAGTATCCTTCTGCACGGGCAATATCTGCACCGTTCAAACGACCTGATACTTGAGTTTTGATTCCTTTAGCTCCAGCACGCATAGCACGTTGGATCGCTTGTTTTTGTGCACGACGGAAAGCAACACGTTGTTCCAATTGACGAGCGATTCCTTCACCAACAAGGTGAGCATCCAAGTCAGGACGTTTGATCTCAATGATGTTGATGTGTACTTGTTTACCAGTCAATTTGTTAAGAGTTGCACGAAGTGCATCAACGTTTGCTCCACCTTTACCAATAACCATACCTGGTTTAGCAGTGTGAAGAGAAACGTTAACTTTGTTTACTGCGCGTTCGATTTCAATAGTTGAAACGGCTGCGTCAGCCAATTCTTTTTGAATGAATTTACGGATTGCAAGATCTTCATGAAGGTAATCCGCGTATTCTTTTTCAGCATACCATTTGGCATCCCAATCACGGATGATACCAACACGCATACCAATTGGATGTACTTTTTGACCCACGAGTTTACCTCCTTATTTTTCTGCAACAGCTACTGTGATGTGAGCTGTACGTTTGTTGATTGGTGAAGCTGAACCTTTCGCACGTGGACGGAAACGTTTCATTGTTGGTCCTTCGTTTGCGAATGCTTCAGATACTACCAAGTTAGCTTTTTCCAAACCAAAGTTGTTTTCAGCGTTTGCTACTGCTGAGTTCAACACTTTAAGGATGATCCCTGCAGCTTTGTTTGGTGTGAATGTCAAAATAGCGATGGCATCGGCTACGCTTTTACCACGGATGTTGTCAAGAACAAGACGTGATTTACGAGGTGAAACACGCACTGTACGAGCCATTGCTTTAGCTGAAGTAATTTCTGCCATTTATGTTCTCCTTATTTTCTACGTGTCTTCTTGTCGTCTGCCGCGTGACCTTTGTAAGTACGAGTTGGTGCAAATTCACCAAGCTTGTGACCTACCATGTCTTCTTGGATGTAAACAGGTACATGTTTACGTCCATCATAAACTGCGATAGTGTATCCGATGAAACTTGGGAAGATCGTTGAACGACGTGACCAAGTTTTAATTACTTTTTTCTTTTCGTCGTTTGCTTGAGCTTCAACTTTTTTCATCAAATGCTCATCGACGAAAGGTCCTTTTTTAAGACTACGTCCCATTTTGTAATTTTCTCCTTTAAAATTTAGTACCACAGCGGCTTGCGCTGCTATGCAGCGCTACCGAGCTGGCGGAAAGTGTAAGCTAGTTGCTTATGATTATTTTTGGTTGCGACGACGAACGATAAGTTTGTCAGATTTCGCTTTCTTGTTACGAGTTTTAAGACCAAGCGCAGGTTTACCCCAAGGAGTAGATGGCGCTTTACGTCCAACTGGTGCTTTACCTTCACCACCACCGTGTGGGTGATCGTTCGGGTTCATTACAGAACCGCGAACTGTAGGGCGAACACCTTTCCAGCGGTTACGTCCCGCTTTACCAAGGTTAACAAGTCCATGTTGTTCATTTCCGACAACACCAACTGTAGCACGGCAAGTTCCAAGAATCATACGAACTTCGCCTGATTGAAGACGAACAAGTACATATTTACCTTCAGAACCCAATACTTGAGCAGAAGCTCCAGCAGCACGTACCAATTCTCCACCTTTACCAGGTTTCAATTCGATGTTGTGGATCAAAGTACCAACTGGGATGTTAGCAAGTGGAAGAGCATTTCCGACTTTGATATCTGCTTCTGGTCCTGATACGATGCGTTGACCTACTTCAAGACCTTTAGGGGCAATGATGTAAGCTTTCACACCGTCAGTGTAGTGTACAAGCGCGATGTTAGCTGAGCGGTTTGGATCGTATTCGATCGTTTTAACGACTGCTTCAACTCCATCTTTGTTACGTTTGAAATCGATCAAACGGTAATGACGTTTGTGTCCACCACCTTGGTGACGAACAGTGATACGACCGTTGTTGTTACGACCTGCTTTGTTTTTAAGAGAAACAAGCAAAGTTTTCTCAGGTGTGTTTGTTGTGATTTCAGCGAAATCCAAAGAAGTCATATTACGGCGACCGTTTGTTGTTGGTTTATAAACACGAATTCCCACGATATTTCCTCCTTAGATTATTCAGCTTCAGTAGCAAACAACTCGATTGCTTTAGAATCAGCTGCAAGCGTGATGATAGCTTTTTTAGTTTTTGAAGTAAAACCAGTGTAACGTCCAACGCGTTTTGCTTTAGGTTTTACGTTTACAGTGTTCACATTCGCAACTTTTACACCTTCAAACGCAGCTTCAACAGCTTGTTTGATCAAAAGTTTGTGAGCGCGAGTGTCAACTTCGAATACATATTTGCCTGCTTCAAGTTGAGCCATTGACTTTTCAGTGATAACAGGTTTTTTGATAACATCATACAAATTCATTATGCAAGAACCTCCTCGATTTTAGAGATAGCTGCTTGAGTAACAAGAAGTTTGTCACTATTTGCGATGTCAAGAACACTTGCAGTTGTAGCAGTCGCAACTTTCACGTTTGGAAGGTTACGAGCTGAAAGAGCTGCGAATTCATTTCCTTCTTCAAGAATAACAAGGACTTTAGAATCGATGCTCAAAGCTGCAAGAACTTTTGCAAATTCAGCAGTTTTTGGAGCTGTAAATTCAAGAGAATCAACGGCTACAAATTTGTTTTCAGCAACTTTTTCTGAGTAAACAGATTTAAGTGCAAGGCGACGAACTTTTTGAGGAAGTTTGTACGCATAGCTACGTGGAGTTGGTCCGAAGACGATTCCACCACCACGCCATTGTGGAGAGCGGATAGAACCTTGACGAGCACGTCCAGTTCCTTTTTGACGCCATGGTTTGCGTCCGCCACCTGAAACGGCTGAACGGTTTTTAACTGCGTGAGTCCCTTGACGAAGGCTAGCACGTTGGCTGATGATTACATCAAATACAACTGCTTGGTTTGGTTCGATACCAAAGATCGCATCGTTAAGAACAACTTCGCCCGCTTGTTTACCAGTTTGGTCGAATAATGTTACATTTGCCATTTTGACTGTATTCCCCTTTCCTTATTATTTACCAGCTTTAACTGCTGACTTGATAGTGATAAGAGATTTCTTAGCACCTGGTACGTTACCTTTAATAAGGATAACGTTCTTTTCTGGAACAACTTGTACAACTTCAAGGTTTTGAATCGTTACACGATCGCCACCCATGCGTCCTGCAAGGTTTTTACCTTTGAATACGCGGTTAGGTGCAACAGGTCCCATAGAACCTGGACGACGGTGGTAACGAGAACCGTGAGCCATAGGTCCACGTGATTGCCCGTGGCGTTTGATAACACCTTGGAAACCTTTACCTTTAGAAGTACCAGTTACATCAACAATGTCTCCAGCTTCGAAAGTGTCAACTGTGATTTCAGCACCAACTTCCAAGCCTTCAACGTTTTTGAATTCACGAATGAAGCGCTTAGGAGCCGTGTTAGCTTTTGCTACATGTCCTTTAGCAGGTTTGTTGCTCAATACTTCGCGTTTGTCATCGAAACCAACTTGGATAGCGTTGTAACCATCTGTTTCAACAGTTTTAACTTGAAGAACAACGTTTGGAGTTGCTTCGATAACTGTTACAGGGATCAATTCGCCAGCTTCAGTGAAGATTTGAGTCATTCCCACTTTTTTCCCTAAGATTCCTTTTGTCATGAGAAAATAGTTCCTTTTCTATAGTTTTTTATTCAAAAAGTTTTTAACGAGCGTTTTTTATGCTCTGGATCAAGCTTTAGATTAAAGTTTGATTTCTACGTTTACACCACTTGGAAGATCCAATTTCATCAAAGCGTCAACTGTTTTTTGAGTTGGGTTGATGATATCGATCAAACGTTTGTGTGTACGCATTTCGAATTGTTCGCGAGAATCTTTGTATTTGTGAGTCGCACGAATGATTGTGTAGAGGCTACGCTCAGTTGGAAGTGGGATTGGACCCGCAACTTGTGCACCTGTACGAGTAGCTGATTCTACGATTTTTGCAGCCGCTGTGTCGAGTGTACGGTGTTCGTACGCTTTCAAACGGATGCGGATTTTTTTGTTTGCCATCTTTTTCTCCTTTTCGTCTATTTAAGATAATAGGCTAGCTCCACAAGAAAACCGACGCGCGTTGCGTGGCAATGCAACCGAGCGTGTCGCAACCTCTTGCATCAAAGCTAATAGCTGTTTTTCACAGCACCATAGTAGTTTAACACAAACAAAGGCCCAATGCAAGGGATTTGAGAAGATTTTTTTCGTTTTTTTGATGAAAGTGTTTTCGAAAGAAATAGAGTGCTAAAAAAGTTGCTATTATATAGGAAAAAGGGAGCGAGACAGAACAAATTTATATCCAATTTGTTCGTCGTCTCGCCCCCGCACAGTTGATTAGGTTATCTTTGGAGCTTAACAAGCGAACAAAGATACCAATCAACTACTGCGTCTAGCAGTTATTCCTATTATTCTCAGATGGATGTAGTCTTTTTTCTTCCTATTTATCTATTTCTAGAAATTCCGTCCTGATTTGTTATAGCCATATTTTTCGACGAAATGCTCACGGAATTCTAAGAGATTGTCATCCATGATGGCTTGACGGACCTGCTTCATGAGGTTGATCAAGAAATACAAGTTGTGGTAGCTAGTCAAGCGAATACCGAAGGTTTCATCTGCCTTGAGAAGGTGGCGAAGATAAGCTCGGGTGTAGTTCTTACAAGTGTAGCAATCACATTCGGGATCCAGCGGTGTAAAGTCTTCTGCAAATTGCGCATTTTTCACTACTAGGCGTCCTTGGCTGGTCATACAGGTACCATTTCGCGCAATCCGCGTCGGCAAGACACAGTCAAACATGTCCACTCCACGAATAACGCCATCGATCAGACTATCTGGAGCTCCTACTCCCATGAGATAGCGAGGCTTGTTCTCCGGTAAGAGCGGAGTTGTGAAATCCAGCACCGCATTCATCTCTTCATGGCTTTCCCCAACAGCTAAGCCACCGATGGAATAGCCTGGAAAGTCCATGCTGACCAAATCTTGAGCAGACTGACGGCGCAAGTCTTCAAATCCAGCCCCTTGAACAATCCCGAAAAGACCTTGATCATGAGGACGACGGTGAGCCTTCAGGCCACGTTCTGCCCAACGACTGGTCCGTTCGATTGATTTTTTCACATAATCATAGGGCTGATAGAACTGCGGGCATTCATCAAAGGACATCATGATGTCGCTCCCTAGATTGTTTTGGATGGAGATGGCTTTTTCTGGAGAAAGGAACATCTTCGAGCCGTTGAGGTGGTTTTTAAAGGTTACCCCTTCTTCAGTGATGTTGCGGGTATCCGCTAATGAATAGACCTGGAAGCCTCCACTATCTGTCAAAATCGGCTGATCCCAGTTCATGAACTGGTGCAGTCCTCCTGCTTTTGCGACCAGATCATCCCCTGGACGAAGCCAGAGATGGTAGGTGTTGGCCAAGATAATTCCGGAACCCATTTCCTTGAGTTCTTCTGGCGATTGGGTCTTAACGGTTGCCTGAGTCCCTACAGGCATAAACATTGGGGTCGGGAAGGTCCCGTGAGGGGTGATAATTTCTCCCAGACGAGCACCTGTATGCTTTTCTTTTTTGATTAATCGATATTGAATCGGTGAATCTGTCATGGTTACCTCCGTACTGGGAAATACAGTCCCAGCCTTCTTATTCCTGTCACAGTTTTCCTGTGAGCACCTGTACGATTGTACCAAATTTTACCGGCTCTGTCACGGACTTATGTTATAATAAAAAGTACTACTATGAAGAGAGTATCATCTATGAACCTTAAATTGATTCGCCTCCGGGCACGTACTATGCAAGTCCAACAACCGGGCTTAGCTATCCTTTTTGCTCTTCCGGTCCTGTTGACCATTCTTGCTAACTTTCTCTTAAGCGGGCAAGATCTGGTCGATCTACTACCGGACATGACCTTGCAGCAAGCAAGTATCTACATGATCCAGCGTCAGGTCTTTCCTTCTGTCGTCTCCTTTGTCATCTCCATATTAGTGGTCGGTGCGACTTTTAGCTATTTAGATACGATTAATCCCAAGATCGAACACCGAACACGCGTCTTAGATATCTTTAAACAAGATCGCTTTACCTCTGTATTTGCCACCTTGATCTTGAAGCAAGCCGTCCTCTTTTTATGGGGAGTCATCCTCTATGCGGGAAGTCTCATCAGCACCTACGCCAGCATTCGATTTTTAGCGATTTACGACAAGGTGAGCAACCCTAGCACTTTGAGTGCTTCCAGTCCTGAATTCCAATCTCTCATGCAACAAATGCCCCTGATGACTGCTGGCGTCGTACTTGGCCTGATCGGCCTCCTCTTTTACCTGCCACAATACTACAGTCTCAGCTTGGTCGAATTGATCCTCTACGAGCAATTACGAGACGGCGACTACAAGGGAGCCTTTGGAGTCCTTCGCAAAAGTCGTGAAACCATGAAAGGGTTCCGCAGCAATCGCTTGGTACTCGATCTAACCTTGATTGGTTGGTACTTCTTGAATTACTTCACGCGCGATGTCATCGGCTTTTATACCATGCCTTACTTTATCAACTGCCAAATTGCATTTTATGATCAAATCAAGCAGATTAAACAAGGGCCGCGCCATTTTACAGACCATCCAAGCCATGAAACTGAATAAGAGTAAGAAGAAAACCCCAGCTTGCTGGGGTTTTCTTCTATTCAATTGTTCATCATTTATAAACCGTATAGGGAGTCTCCTAAGATCAGTCGGGTGTGTTCCCGTTTGATACAGCGGTTCATGACAATATCTTCTCGTCCAGCTCCACGAAGGATTTCTTCTGCTTCTTGATTTTCCAGCTCCAATTGTGCCCAGAAAATTTTCGCATCCGTCTCAATAAAATCACGTGCCACATCTGGTAAAAACTCACTGCGACGGTACACATCAACGATATCTATAGGGAATGGAATCTCCTGTAAGCTAGCATACACCGTTTCTCCAAGGATTTGCCCTCCAGCTGCGCGGGGGTTGACAGGAATAATCCGATAGCCCCGCTCTTGCATCTCCTTGCTGACACGATGACTGGTCGTCTCTTCACGGTCAGATAATCCAACCACAGCGATGATCTTGCTGGTTTCTAGGTAATGTTTGATAATGCCATCACTAGGATTGCGAAATGAATAAGCCATAAGAATCTCCTTTTGTATGCGTTTCCTTTCTTTAAATAGTATAACAATACGGAAGGCATTGCAAGTGTTTGTCGTTAAAAGCGGTAGGAAACTGAAAAGTCTCCTACCGCTTTCTGTTTTGGACAAACTCAATCTTATTTGGCTTCATACCATGTTTTGCCTTCGTTTTCATCGGCTTCCAGTGGTACTGCAAGTTCGATAGCGGATTCCATGGTCTCTTTGACGAGTTCTTTGATCGCCGCCAGTTCATCACTTGGTACTTGCAGAACGATTTCATCGTGGACCTGAAGGAGCATCTTGGTCTTGTATGCTCCTCTTTCTAGCGCTTGGTCCAAGTGGATCATGGCAATTTTCAAGATGTCTGCTGCAGATCCTTGGATTGGTGAGTTGATAGCTGTCCGCTCCGCAAAGCCTCGAACGTTGAAGTTGCGAGAATTGATATCTGGAATCTCCCGACGACGCTTGAAGAGGGTCTCCACATAGCCTTTGTCACGCGCTTCCCGTACCACTCTCTCCATATAGTCCTTGATGCCAGGGTAGCGTTTGAAGTAAGTCTCAATGTAGGCCTTGGCTTCTTTTCGACTGATCCCTAGGTTATTAGACAGTCCAAAGTCGGAAATTCCATAAACCACACCGAAGTTTACTGCTTTTGCATTGCGACGGTCGTTCGGCGTCACATCTTCAGGTTTTGCAATATTGAAAACTCGCATAGCAGTCGATGTATGGATATCTGCCCCATGTTTAAAGGCGTCAATCAAATGCTCATCTCCCGAAATATGGGCCAAGACGCGCAGTTCGATTTGTGAATAGTCCGAACTGAGCAAGACACTGTTTTCCTCTTCTGGGACAAAGGCCTTACGAATAAGACGACCTTGTTCCAAACGGACAGGAATGTTTTGCAGGTTGGGATCCACACTGGACAAACGGCCTGTCTGCGTCAAATCCTGTACATAGCGGGTATGGATCTTCCCATCTTCCAAAATCCAATCTTGAAGACCGATGACATAGGTCGACTGGATCTTAGCAATTTGGCGGTATTCAAGAATCTTAGACACAATCGGGGCAATTGGAGCCAGGCGTTCCAAGACATCAACGGCTGTTGAATAGCCGGTTTTGGTCTTTTTGGTGTATTCAAGAGGAAGTTCCAATTTTTCAAAGAGGATGACCCCCAATTGTTTTGGAGAATTGATATTAAACTCTTCTCCAGCAAGCTCGTAGATTTCTTGAGTTAAGCGCTCCAAGACCACTTCGTTTTCCACCTGCATATCTTGGAGGGTCTGGCGCTCTACCTTGATCCCCGCGATTTCCATTTTGGCCAAAACAGCTGCTAGTGGTTGCTCCATATCATAGAGCAAATCTAGCTGGTCATGGGCTTGCAACTGTTCCACCATGGGCTCTTCGGTATCCAGTAGAACAGCGACTTTCCGTGCCAAATGCTCTAATAGGACCGCCTTTTCTGGGATAGCTTTTTTGGCTCCCTTGCCATAAACGACTTCGTCCAGCGGCAGCGCAATCTGACTATAGAGACTCGCAATGGTTGAAATTTCATTGTCCTCTACGGTCGACAAGAGATACTTG
Source organism: Streptococcus sp. S5 (assembly GCF_034134805.1). Lineage (NCBI taxonomy): Bacteria > Bacillati > Bacillota > Bacilli > Lactobacillales > Streptococcaceae > Streptococcus > Streptococcus lingualis. The sequence continues at coordinate 25,989 of NZ_CP139419.1, forward strand.
GCCAATCGACTGTCAAATGCGGGATTTTGAAGGGTAATGCCCAAGTGGCTGAGCAAGACCTTGGCCCGTTTGAAGTCATAGACCTTGAGGGGCGTTTTTTCGAGAAATTCTTTGAAAATCGGTGTTTGTAAAAGACCAGTATCTGTACTCGCGTAGAGCTGACCTTTGGTCCCCCATGCGAAACCGATGATGGGTTCCGTATGGTAATTGTCCCCAAAAATCTCAAAATGGAAGAAACTATCTTCCGTGAGCATATCTGAAGTGACCTGCTCGACTTCTGTATAGTCAATGGCTACAGGAGCCTCTTCTTCTCCACTGAGATCCAAGGCCTGACGGAGTTGCTTGAAGCCCATCTCCTCATAAAACTTGGCGAGATTTTCTAGATGAGGGCCCGTATAGGTGATATCGTCCAGGCCAATTTCAATAGGCGCATCGGTATCGATGGTCGCAAGAGTCTTGGATAGGTAGGCCTGCTCCTTGTCGTTGATGAGGTTTTCCTTCATCTTAGAAGCCTTCATCTCGTCGATATGCTTGTAAATACCATCGAGAGACCCGTATTCTAGGAGTAGTTTGATCCCGGTCTTTTCTCCGATTTTGGTGACACCCGGGATATTATCCGACTTATCTCCCATCAAGGCCTTAAGGTCGATAAACTGCTCGGGTGTCAGTCCCATCTTTTCTTTCAGATAGGCTGGAGTGAATTCTTCAAACTCCGCTACCCCTTTTTTGGAGATTTCAACCACCGTATTGTCATCCGTCAGCTGGATCAAATCCTTGTCCCCAGAGACAATGGTGACTTCAAATGGCACCGAAGTAGTTTCTGCCATCTTATCTAGCGTTCCAATAATATCATCCGCTTCATACTGGGCCAGCTCATAATGGCGGATTCCCAAATGATCCAGTTGCTCACGAATGAAAGGAAACTGCTCGCGGAACTCATCTGGAGTTTTTGCACGGCCCCCTTTGTAGTCGGCATACATCTCCGTCCGAAAGGTCGTCTTTCCTGCATCAAAAGCGACGAGGACATGGGTTGGTTGGATGCGCTCCAAGAGATGGCTCAACATGAGATTAAAGCCATAGACCGCATTGGTATGCAGACCATTGGCATTTTTGAAGCGATCAATTTGATTATAGAGTGCGAAAAAGGCACGAAAAGCGACGGAAGACCCATCGATGAGTAGTAATTTATTCTTTTTTTCCATAGGCCTATTATACCACGAATCACAAGGTCTCTGGTACATAAAAACTCTACCCTTTCGGGTAGAGCCTTCTTTAGGAGTTTCTTATGAAAAATGAAGAGAAGTGTTTATTCGCCGTAACAAGAACCTTGTTGTGGCAATTTCTTAAAGCGTTTTGGATAATTAACTGAGATTTTCATTTTCTGTACCTCATTTCTTATTGGATGAGTACAGTATACTAGAGAAACCTAAACGATTCCTTATAGAAAGCTTCAAGAAAACTAAAAGCTGAGGCGCAAAACACGCGGTTGTTTTTTCCTACAAGCTGGTAACTGAAGATGGAGCCCTGTCTCATCTTGGCTCCAAGAAAGAAGCTGACTTTCTCCAAGGAGTTCCACCTTTTGAATGCGCGCATGAAGGATTCTCGGTTGCTTGAGATCATAGGCGAGAGACGGCAAGGTCAGCTCTTCTATCCTTCCACTTGGTTCCAGCTGGATAGCATAAAGCAGGCCTTCACGCATGGTATAGCGGAAATTTTGGCTGGTATAGAGTGGCGCTTTCCCGTCTGAGAAGGAACCTTCCTGGGCCTCGGTCGGTCCGTCCGATGACACCCGCCAAGGCCGACTCTGATAAATGGCTTCTCCATTTACCGCCAGCCAGTCCCCGATCTCTGTGAGGATGTCTTGGTCTTGCTCAGGTATAGTGCCATCTGCCTTGGGTCCAATATTGAGCAGAAGATTGCCATTTTTGGCCACAACATCAACTAAATTTTGCAACAATTCCTTACTGGTCTTGTAGGCTAGATCCTGGGTATAGCACCAAGAATTACGGGCGATCGCGGTATCCATTTGCCACGGAAAGGCTTGCGTCTCTCCGTATCCTCCCCGCTCCATCTCAACGATTCCTGAACAGAAAGGGAGGGCATCCTGTTTGTAACAAACAGCCACCTTGCGATCCTCTTGTGCTGCTAGATTGTAATAATACGCCAAAAAGCGCATCAAGTAAGGACGGAAACTCTCATGCTGGATCCACCAGTCAAAATATAGGAGCTCTGGCTGGTAGTCCCGCACCAGTTCACAGGTTCGCAAGAGCCAATCTTCCAAGAATTCTTTACTTGGATAAGGCTTGGAAGTCAGATCAAAATGATCCTTTGGCTCTGGCTCGGCTGGCCAATAAAGGCTGTCTCTTGGGATTTCTTGCGGAATGTCACTAGTGAATTCCTTGCCATGTGAAAAGAAAAACTGGTGCTCTGCCCGGTGAGAGGACGTACAGAAGTGCAGGCCACGTTTTTCTGCTTCCTCCCTCAACTCTCCTAAGGCATCTCGTTTCGGCCCCATTTCTAAGCTATTATAAGGCGAGAGAGTAGAGGCATACATCTGAAAACCATCGTGGTGCTCCGCAACTGGAAAAAGATACTGGGCTCCCGCTTTTTGAAAGAGATCCAGCCAAGATGCCGGATCAAATTGATCGGCTGTAAATAGAGGAATGAGATCCTTGTAACCAAAGCTAGCCTGGTCTCCAAAATGCGCTCTATGATAGTCATAGCACGGATTCCCTTGGATATACATATTTCGTGAATACCATTCCGAACCAAAGGCAGGTACACTGTAGACGCCCCAGTGGATAAAGATCCCAAACTTGGCATCTCGATACCAATCTGGACAGACTTGATGGCTAAGAGAGTCCCAGGTAGGTTCAAAAGGACCTAACTGGACAACTTGATCAATCTCTTCAAGGCTTATCATTCTCTTCTCCTCTTTTCTTGTTACTACCTCTATTGTAACGAGAAAGCCTCGTTTGTAAAGACAAACGAGGGGAATGTTTAAAATAGTAGACAAAGAGCTTGATCTAGGAGAATCAAGCTGATGATGAATGGAATGAAGCTTCTAGCCCTTCACTGCTTGAGAAATGAAACGAGCGATGGCGCCTGTCTCCCCTTGGTGGAGAGCTTTAACAATTTTGGACCCCACAATAACCCCATCTGAGACCTTGTTGAAACGGTGAACATCCTCCATGCTGGAAACTCCAAAACCTGTTAAAACAGGAATGGACGCTATTTCGTGTAATTGGGTCAAGTGGTGGTCCAAATCGTCTCGATAGCTACCAGCTTTTCCCGTCACCCCATTGACAGCAACGGCATAGATAAATCCTTCTGCATCTTGGATCAATTTCTTCTGGCGCTCGATTCCTGTGGTTAAGCTCACTAGCGGCACCAAAGCGATGTCCTTATCCACTAATAGAGGCTCTACCAGATCCGCATGCTCATGAGGAAGATCCGGAATAATCACTCCCTTGACCGCTGTTCCTTCTACATCTCTAAAGAAGTTTTCGAGCCCATATTGGAACAAGGGGTTGAAATAGGTCATGATGACCAAAGGAACGCTTGTCTCCAGACGCTGGATCGTTTGCACCAGTTCCTCTGTCGTCGTCCCATGGGCTAAACTTCGTAGTCCCGCCTCTTCAATCACAGGACCATCTGCCACCGGATCTGAAAAAGGAATGCCAACCTCAATAGCTGAGACACCAAGCCCCTCCAAAAATTGGATGGTTTCCTGCAAACCTGCCAAGCCTTTTTCATGATCTCCTGCCATGATATAAGGAACAAAGATCCCTTGCTGCTGATCTTTCAGCTTTTGTAAATGCTCTGTTAAGGTCTTTCCCATCTTACTCTCCCCTCTCTTGTTCTAGGCGGTCTTTGACTTGTACCACATCTTTGTCCCCACGACCTGATAAGCAAACGATCATAGATTTTTCAGGCCCCATTTCCTTGGCCAACTTCACCGCATAGGCGATAGCATGGCTCGATTCTAGAGCTGGAATGATTCCTTCTACTTTTGAAAGCAATTGAAAGGCTTCTAGGGCTTCTTGGTCTGTCACAGGCACATAGGTTGCCCGCTTGATCTCATGGAAATAAGAATGCTCTGGCCCAATTCCTGGGTAATCGAGACCTGCTGAAATCGAGAAGGCTTCTAAAATCTGTCCATGAGCATCCTGTAACACATCCATCAAGGCGCCGTGAAGGACTCCCGGACGCCCCTTGGTCAAGGTTGCTGCATGCTGGTCTGTATCCACTCCAAGGCCAGCAGCTTCTGCCCCATACATGGCAACAGATGTATCCTCAACAAAAGGATAAAAGAGCCCAATAGCGTTCGATCCGCCTCCTACACAGGCTAGGACGGCATCTGGCAACGCACCATCATTTTGCTCTGCAAATTGGCGTTTGGCTTCTCGGCCAATGACACTTTGAAAATCACGGACAATTTCTGGGAATGGATGAGGCCCTAGAGCAGAACCCATGATATAGTGGGTATCCTCCACATTTGCTACCCAGGCTCTAAGGGCAGCATTGACCGCATCCTTGAGAACCCGTGACCCATCTGTTACTGATTGAACCTTGGCGCCCAATAACTCCATCCGAAAGACATTGAGGGCTTGGCGTTTGACATCTTCTTCCCCCATGTAGATGGTGCATTCCATATCAAATAAAGCAGCTGCCGTTGCCGTTGCAACACCGTGCTGTCCGGCCCCTGTTTCTGCGATGATCTTCTTTTTGCCCATCCGATGTGCCAATAAAACTTGTCCTAGGGCATTATTAATTTTATGAGCCCCTGTGTGGTTGAGGTCTTCTCTTTTAAGAAAGATCTTGGCTCCACCGACATACTTGGTAAGATTTTTAGCATAATAGAGCGGTGTTTCCCGACCGACATATTGTTTCAGAAGCTGATCCAATTCTGCTTGAAAAGAAGGATCTGCTTGACTTTCTCTGTAGGCTTCTTCTAATTCTAAAACTGCTGTCATCAAGGTTTCAGGGACAAATCGTCCCCCGAACCGCCCGTAAAATCCGTTTTTATCTGGTTGTTTATATGCCATGCTTGACCCTTTCTATAAATCGTTTTATTTTTTCTTGATCTTTTTTTCCATTTGTCTCGACCCCACTGGATACATCCACCGCATAAGGATGAAAGAAGCGAATGGCGTCTGCTACATTGTCTACCGTCAAGCCTCCTGCAATAAAGAAGGGCTTTGTAACGTTTTGACTTTCGAGTTCTTGCCACTCAAAGGTCTGCCCACTTCCTGCTACAGGAGCATCAAAGAGCAGATAATCAGCACTGGTCTCAGGAAGAGCTACATCTTTCCCCATTTGAACAGCGCGAATCGTTTGTTGGGGAAGGTCTTGCAAGATGGTTTCATCTATCGGCCCATGCACTTGTATCAAATCCAAGCCCACAACTTGGCAAGCTTGCTCCACTTCTTCTCTTTGTGGCGATACAAAAACACCGACTTTTTGAACCCCCTTTGGAATCCCTGTAGCCAACTGCCGAGCTTGCTCCAGCGTCACTTGCCGTTTGCTTGGTGCAAAGACAAAACCAATGTAATCCGCACCTGCCTCAACAGCTGTCTGGACAACTTCTGGGGTGGATAATCCGCAAATTTTAACCTTTGTCAATCTGCAACTCCTTTACTTTTTCAGCCACATTGTATGCCTTCATGAGGGCTGTCCCAACGAGAATGCCATTAAAATAAGGAGCCAGCATGCACGCATCTTCTGCTGTAAAAATGGCAGACTCCGAGATGTAAACCGGTTCTTGTTCAAAATTGGTCGCCAATTCAAGGCTAGTATGAAGATCTGTCTCAAAGGTCACCAAGTTGCGATTATTGACCCCTATGATCTGAGCCCCAATCCGGTGAGCTACCTCTAGTTCTGTCAGATTATGGGTCTCCACCAAGACCTCCAGTCCAAGATGGGTCGCAAAATCGAAGAGTTCTTTCAGACGAGCCTCTGATAAGGCTGCAACAATCAACAAGATCACAGTTGCCCCTGCGTTTCGCGCCCGAATCAGTTGCTTTTCATCCACAATGAAATCTTTGTTGAGGGTTGGAATGCGCACCTGACTAGAAATTTCCCGGAGATACTCGATACTGCCCTTGAAAAACACTTCATCAGTCAAGACAGAAATCATCACGGCCCCATTTTCTTGGTAAGTCTTAGCCTGCGCGACGATATCCACATCGACATGAATGTCTCCCAGACTCGGGCTAGCCTTTTTCACTTCCGCAATGACCTGAAGCTTTTCTGGATGACTCTTTAGGTAATCATACAGGCGGTAGGTCTCGCGCAAAGGTTGGAGCTCCTCTTCTTTCATCACAGCCACTTCACGCGCCTTTTCCTTTAGAATCTTTGGCAAGAATTCTTGACTCATTTTTGATACTCCTGTAATAATCTCAATTTCTCAAGGGCGGCCCCACTGGCAATCACTTCACGTGCCAAGGCAATCCCCTCCTTGATAGAATCTACTTTGCCGTTGGCATAAAAACCAAGGCCAGCATTCAAGACAGCCACCTCTAAGAACGGACTCGCTTCATTCTTCAAGACGCTGAGCAAAATTTCCGCATTGCGTTTGGCGTCTCCACCTCGTACTTGATCAATTTCGATGCGCTCCATTCCCATATCTTCTGGTTGAAAGCTGGATAAGGTAACCTGTCCATTTTCCAAAATAGCGAGCTGGGTTTCTCCATCAAGGCCTGCCTCGTCCAAACCTTGTGGGCCACTCACTACCACTGCGCGTTTTCGACCCAAATTCTTTAGAATCTCCGCTGTACTTCCCAGCATATCCGGACGACTGGTTCCCAATAGCTGGGTTTCTAGAGGAATCGGATTAATAAGAGGACCAGTTAAGTTCATCACCGTTGGAACCCCTAGTGCCAAGCGAGCTGGCATAATATAGCGCATGCCAGGATGCAGATTTTTGGCAAACAGAAAGACAATGCCCGCTTTTTCAAACACTCGTCCCAAGTCTTCTGGACCCAAATCAAGGTTAATCCCTAGCGCTTCTAGCACATCCGCAGAACCAGATTTAGAAGAGATCGAACGATTTCCGTGTTTCGCCATCTTGATGCCACCACCAGCAAGGACGAAGGCAGCTGTTGTTGAAATATTGAAACTATAGGAACGATCTCCCCCAGTTCCACAATTGTCCATTGCTCCTTGAACTTCTGTAGGAATAGTAACTGCATAGGCCTGCATCACTTTTGCAATAGCCGTCCGCTCTTCAACCGTTTCCCCCTTCATTTTGAGACCTAGAAGAAGGGCCGTCACCTGTGCTTCTGAAGCACGACCAGCGACAACTTCCTCCATGGCTGCTTCTAATTCTGCGCTGGTTAGATCTATTCCTTCCGCTACCTTTGCAAGCACTTGTTTCATCTTCCGCTCCTTGACTAGTTTGACAAAATTTTCGATGGTCTTTAGCCCATCTGGTGTTCCGATACTTTCTGGATGGTATTGAAAACCATAAATCGGTAAGCTACGGTGTTGAATTCCCATAATGGCTTGATCATCCGTCGTCCGAGAGGTAATGACAAAATCCTCTGGCATGTCTTCAATCGTCAGCGAATGATAGCGCATGACTGGGACTTCTTTTGCGACACCCGCGTATAGCGGAGATGGAGCTTCTAGCTGGATCTGGCTTTGTTTGCCATGCATGACCTGTGGTGCCAATCCCAAGCGCCCTCCAAAAACTTCCGCAATCGCTTGATGCCCCAAGCAAATCCCCAAGATTGGTTTGATCCCCGCGAAATCTCGAATCATCTCCTCCATCTTGCCCGCATCCTTTGGCCAACCTGGACCTGGAGAAAAGACCAAGGCATCTGCTTCTTGGGCAGCTTGGTACAAGTCCGGATCATCATTTCGAAGCACCTGGACCTCATCAAATTTTCCGATATACTGTGCTAAATTGTAGGTAAATGAATCGTAATTATCTACTAATAAAATCATCCTTCTTCTCCAATCCTTGTCATTGATTTTGCCTTATTGACGGTTTCTTGGTATTCATTTTCAGCGATCGAATCATAAACGATTCCTGCTCCGGCCTGCACATAAGCCTTCTTATTTTTGAGGATCATGGTTCGAATCGCAATAGCAAAATCGAGATCCCCCGTCACAGAGAGATAGCCAATAGCACCCGCATAGACGCCACGTTTCTCTTTTTCTGCCTCATAGATTCGCTTCATGGCTCGAATCTTGGGAGCACCAGAAACGGTCCCAGCTGGAAGAGTTGCCTTCAGAGCCTCAATAGAGGCTAGTCCAGGAAGCAATTGACCCTTGACCACACTCGTCAGGTGCATCACATAACGGAAGAACTCCACTTCCATATATTTAGTTACTTCAACCGACCCATTTTGAGCGATACGACCAATATCGTTTCGCCCTAGATCCACCAACATCTGGTGTTCTGCGACTTCTTTTGGATCCCCTGCCAAATCAGTTGCCAATTGCCGATCACTCTCTTCATCAATCCCTCTTGGTCGCGTGCCAGCAATGGGATTGGTTGTCACCACTCGATCCTTGACCGACACCAGACTTTCTGGACTAGCCCCGATAATTTGGTACTCCCCAAAATCATAAAAGTAGAGATAATTCGAAGGGTTGGTCACGCGCAAATTGCGGTAATAATCCAATGGTTTTCCTGAAAAATCAGCTGAAAAACGTTGACTGAGCACGCATTGAAACATATCTCCTTTTCGAATATAGTCCCGCGCTAGGGCTACCATTTCCTCAAACTCTTTTTGCTCCAAATGATTGTGGAAATGAAGCGCATGCAGATCCTTGTCCTGAAACTCTTCCTTTGCAGGTCTTGCCAATTGTGCTAACACTTGCTCCAAGCTCGACGCTTGCTCTGCTTCACTCCGTCCACTATAGAGGTTCTCTTCCACCACATAAACCTTTTCCTTTTTGTGATCAAAAATTACATAGCTTTCATATAAGAAAAAGTGAAGATCTGGTGTGCCAATCGTATCTTCAGGAATGGAACCAATGTTCTCATAGAGGCCAATCAAGTCATAGCCGACAAATCCAATCGCCCCACCGTTAAAAGGAAGCTCTTCAGAAGTTTTCGTTTTGACCGTGATGCGATTCAAAAAGTCCAAAGGATCCTCTTCAACAATTTGATCATTGTAATAGAGGACGCCATTTTCAAACTTGACTTCACTGACTGGCCGATAGGCTACAATTGAAAAACGCGCATTCTCTTTTTCACGAGGGATCGACTCCAAGATCATTTTATGGGGCGCATCCAAACGCATATAAGCCAAAATTGGACTCAACACATCAGCAGATAAAACTTTTTTCATATCAGAAACCTCTCTTCTAGAACTCTTTTTCTAATGAATCGTAACGTCGCTTGCTAAGGCGAGCAAGGGTATCCCATCGCTCTATTTTCGCTTTGGGATCAATGTGCCTAAGCTCGCTTCGCTCGCTAAGGCACATAGAAAAGCCCTCACACAAAAACTGTGTGAGGGCGTAGTGTCCGCGGTGCCACCTCTTTTATAGGGAAAAATAGCTGGTCTTTCCCTACATCTCTATCTCCTCTATCAAGGAGTTGCACGGTAAGGGGTGCCAACCGAATTCACATGGGTTAGAATTCATTGATCATAACAGTCCAATTTTCATCAGTCGCTATTGCTTGTTCACAATTCCCACAAGCTCCCTGAAAATAGCTGACTCATTACTTTTCTGTTGCTACCATTATAACCCTTTTTCTTAGAAAGTCAATAAAATTTAGTCTTTTTTTATACTTTTTTCTACACTTATTTAATAAAATCAGCTCAAAGAGCCCTAGCGGCCCGTCCTTTTTATCCCAACAATAGGATACTCAATAAAGCTAAAATTGCAGGTCCACCTTGGGTCAAGATAATCTTTTTATTGGCTGTCATCGCACCGTAGGCTGCAGCTCCAATAATAAAAAGCACAAAAATCGTAACAACTTCACTATTTTTAGAGACAAACAATCCATACAAGAGGAAGACACCAATCAAGGCATTGTATATCCCTTGATTCTTAAATAAAGAGGTCACAGATGGGCGAGCGAGTTCTTCTTTATCCATGTTGAAAACCCGACTTGTGGTATCAGATGTGGTTCTGATGCTCTCCAAATAAAAAATATACAAATGCTCCAGTGCAGCAAGACTTGCTAAAATAATCGTCAGTAATGACATCGTAGATTCCCCTTTTTATTCAACTGTTATTTGTTCAATGCCAGATACTAATTTGTCCAGCAGGTAAGAAAATTGCTCTTGTTCTTGAGCAGTCAAAATCCGACTCATCTGTTCTTTCACCGCCACATGATAGCGAGGGGGATGTTTGACCAAACGATTATAGGCCGTATCCGTCAAATGAATTAAGATTTCCCGCTGATTCTTTGGATTTCGACTCCGATGGACAAATCCTTCCTTTTCTAATATTTTGAAATGTCGGGTTAAAGCCGCTGGATCAATCTGCAAGCGCTCCTGAACCGCGATCTGATTGCAAGGCGCTTGTTCTAACAAATCCTGCAAGATTTGGTAACGTGTTAAGCTAATCCCTAGGCGCTTTTCAAATAACTGTGTAGTTGATTGATCTGCCAAGCGTAGTTGGTAGAGCAAATCATTTATTTCTGCCATGTCCCTTCCTCTATTCATTTTTGATAAATCAATAATTGACTAATCAATTATAAAACATTTCATATCCTCTGGCAAGAAAAAGAGCTTGCACTATTCTTTCACACAAAAAAAGCCGCCTGATTTGGCGACTCTTAGGGAGATTATTATGAAAAAGAAAAGTTTTAGGATTTTTCTAAACAAAGTTAGGAGGTCTTTGTTTATGCTTCTATTATAGCGGACATTTCTTAAAGAAAGCTTACGACTTTATTTCAAAATGAAAACAAATTCTTTACAGATTCTTTTCAGCGTTTAAAATAGCTGGGATATCTAGTAAGGTGTTCATCTGATGATTGCCTTGATAGTCAGACGTCAAGAAATTGATACTCTGAATCTGGCTATTTCTTGCAAAGTCAATATCCAGGCTCCGATCCCCAATATAGTAGGTATTTTCTGGCTCCAACCCGTACTTCTCCATCAGATACATGGCAGCTTCTGGGTCAGGCTTGCGGGCAAAACCACTTTGACTGGTCAAAATCTCTGTAAAAAAAGATTCCAAACCCAAGTCCCGCAGGATGACAAAGGCATTCTCTCCCTTATGGGTATAGACAAACTGCTCAATTCCAGCTTCTTGTCCCCAGGCTAGGACATCAGGCGCCCCATCCATCAGAAGGACCTGGGCATTTTTCTCTGCTAGACTTTCAGCTCGGCGATGATTCAAGTCAGTCACATCCAGATGATACTCCTCCGCCACGGCTACTAAAAGATCTTGAACCGAATGCTTCAAGATGTAGTCTTTAATGCTAGCTCGGTCAAAGGGAAGCTGATAAGTTGCATAGGTCTCCTCAAGACCTGCCAGAATCGCATCATAGGAATCCAGCAAGGTCCCATCCAAATCCCAAATAAAGGCTCGTTTTGTCATTTTTTCTTCTCTCCTACTTTTCGTCTATATAGCTGACTCAAAAATAGCCAACGAAAGCCATTGTCGAGCAGCGTCCCCGTCCAGACCCCTGGAAGGCCAAAGCCAAGGGTTACTCCAAGCAGATAACCGGCTCCAATTCGAATGACCCACATGCCAATCGTCGTTGCATAAAATGGAAGTTTCCCATTTCCCAAGCCTTGCCAAACAGCTGTATAGATGACCGTTCCTGCTGTAAACGGCGTTCCTAACAAAGAAAAGAGGACAACCGAAAGGCTAGCTTCGACTGCTTTTGTATCTTGTGTGTAGAGATGGGTCAGAAGGGTGCCCCCAAAAAAGATTCCCAAGGCAATGGGTAACATGAACACGAAGGACAACCAGTAAGACTGCTTTCGAAGGCGGGCAATCTGCTCAAGATCACCTTCACCCAGGCTCCGTGCCACGAGCATAACCGTCGCTGTGGCCACTCCAAATACAGGCATGTAGTTGAACTGGGTCAAGGTCTCTCCGATGGCATTTCCTGCGACTGCCTCGGTCCCAAAAGCAACCACGATCGCAATGATTACCACATCTCCAGCCCGCATCATCAGCCGCTCTCCGGCTGCTGGAAGTGCTAAGTTCAAGAGCTTACGATCCAATCCCCAACGAAGGGGGGCAAAGGGTAGCTGGACCTTTTGCCACAAGAGGACAACCCCCACCAGACGAGCCAGCACTGTCCCCAAAGCTGCTCCGACAATTCCCCAGCCAAAAAGGAAAATGGCTACAGAGGAGAACAGAGCATTTAATAGATTGGTCAAGAGGCTCACATACATAGGAAGACGTGGATTGTTGGCCACCCGAACCAAGGAGCCCAAGGTCGTCATCAATCCTAAGAGAACAATGGTCCCGCCGACCAAGGAAAGGTAAATCCCCCCGCTTTCGGCTACTGCAGCTTCAGTCCCCAACAGCGAAATCATCTGGCGCCCAAATAACAGCGATGCCCCTCCTAAGAGAGCACTCAACAATAAGGTCACCTTCAGTGACTCTGTCGCATGGTAGGCAATATTTTCTTGATTTTTTTCACCCAAGCTTTTGGACATAACACTGGCAACTGCCGCACCCAGTGCCAAAAAGATGGCTTGATAGATGGTGATGATATTCTCTGCGACGGAAACACCTGAAATGGCAATCAAGCCCAGGTGAGCCACTAAATAAGAGTCCACCATGCCCATCAGCATTTGTAAGAAATTTTCACCCATGGCAGGAAGGGCGATATTTAAGATTTTTTTGTATGAATTCATGAGTATATAAAAGAGCCAAACGGCTCTTTTGATCTTTCTAATACAGAGAATTAAAGTCCCAAGTAGTCTTCTACGGCTGCTTGCATGTCTTTGGCTGCCACGCTTGTACGATGGCGAACTGGTGCAGTTTCAAGGCCGTCTACAGCCGGTGGCACAGGAACACCTGAGAGTGTGTGTAATTTAGCCAAGGCTTCGAAATCGCCTAGACCTGTCTCGCCCGTCACCGCTTCTACTGCCACAACTGGGAATTTATAAGGACTTGCTGTAGAGGCAATGACTGTTTTAGCAGTATCCCCTGTTTGGGTCCGGTATTTTTGGTAAACGGCTGATGCTACGGCTGTATGAGGGTCTTCGATGTAATCAGACGCTTCATAGACCCGCTTGATCTCTGTAGCAGTTTCTGCTTCATCTGCGTATGCAGCCGCAAACAAATCTAAGATGTCTGCATCAAAGTTGGACAATTGGTACTGACCTGTTGCAACAAGGCTTTCCATCAATTCTTTGGTCTTTGTGGCATCATTGCCTACCAAGTGGAAAATCAAGCGTTCCAAGTTTGAAGAGACCAAAATATCCATCGATGGACTGGTGGTCACCTTGAACTCACGTTTCTTATCATAGACATGTGTTTTGAAGAAGTCTGTCAAAACATTGTTTTCATTTGACGCACAGATCAATTTTCCAACTGGAAGACCGATTTGTTTGGCATAGAAAGCTGCCAAGATATTTCCAAAGTTTCCTGTTGGGACGGTAAAGTTGACTTTTTCTCCCGCTGTGATTTGGCCTGTCTTCACCAATTGCGCATAGGCGTATACATAATAGACAACCTGAGGCACCAAACGACCAATGTTCATAGAGTTGGCTGATGAGAATTGCATCTTGTTGGCTGCTAATTTTTCACGAAGCGCCACATCATTGAACATGTGTTTGACATTGGTTTGGGCATCGTCAAAGTTTCCATCGATGGCGATGACATGGGTATTGTCCCCCGTTTGAGTCGTCATTTGCAATTCTTGCACCTTGCTGACACCATCTTTTGGATAAAAGACAATGATCTCTGTCCCTGGAACATCGGCAAAACCTGCCATCGCAGCTTTTCCTGTATCTCCAGAAGTCGCCGTCAAGATGACAATTTTATTTTCCAAACCGTGCTTTTTAGCTGCTGTTGTCATAAAGTAAGGCAAGATCGACAAAGCCATATCTTTAAAGGCAATGGTGGAACCGTGGAAAAGTTCCAAGTTGTATTGCCCATCGAGTTTGACAAGCGGAGCAATAGCTGGGGTATCAAACTTGCTGTCATAAGCATGAGAAATACAGTAGTCCAACTCTTCTGCTGTAAAGTCGTCCAAAAAGGCTGACAAAACAAGCTTGGCCACTTCTTGGTAAGAAGCGTCTTTGAGGGTATCAAAATCCAGCTCTACTTGAGGATAAGAGACTGGAGTAAACAAACCGCCATCTGTCGCCAATCCTTGAAGGATGGCTTGACTAGCTGTTACAGTATTTTTTTCATCTCGTGTTGATTGATAAACTAATGTCATGACTGTTTCATTCCTTTACTAGTAGTCTTCTCATTATATCATAAATGTCAGAAAATTTAACGGCTTTTCGCCAAATCTTGGCAAAGGTCGGCAAACAGAAGCTAGATAAAAGAGAGCAGGCGCAACGACTTTGCTCCTACTCCCATGCGAATCTGTTTTTCAGGTGTCTGCAAGACTTGATCAAGCCAATCCCAACTCTGCTAAAACAGATGGGAAGTCTTTCTTCAAGCTTTCAAGAGCTACCGTTACTTCTTGACGAGTTTGGTTATTTTTCACAGTAACTTGACCGCTCTCAACTTCACTACTTCCTAAGGTAATCAAGGCTTTGGCCGCAAAGACATCTGCTGACTTAAATTGTGCCTTGAGCTTGCGTCCAAGGTAATCACGTTCTGCCTTGAAACCTTGGATTCGAAGGGCCTGAACCAAGCTAAGCGCTGCTTCATTGACTTCATCTCCTAGGACAGCGATATAGGCATCTAGGCCTGTTTCGATCGGTAATTCAATGCCTTTCTTTTCAAGAACGAGAAGGATCCGTTCCAGACCAATCCCAAATCCAAAACCAGCTGTCGCAGGGCCACCGAAGTATTCAACCAAACCATCATAGCGACCACCCGCACAGACTGTTAATTCATTGCCTTCAATTTCTGTAATGAACTCAAAAATCGTGTGGTTGTAGTAATCCAAGCCACGCACCATATTGGTATCGATGACATAGGCTACCCCCAAGTCTTCTAACATCCGACGAACCGCATCAAAATGCGCTTGGCTTTCTTCATCTAGATAGTCTAGGATGGAAGGAGCCTGTTCAACCGCGGCCTTGTCTTCTTTTTCTTTTGAATCCAAAACACGAAGCGGATTTTCTTCTAAGCGACGTTGGCTGTCCTTAGACAATTGATCCTTCATTGGCAAGAGGTAATCAATCAAGGCTTGACGATAAGCCTGACGACTAGCAGGGCTTCCCAAGGTGTTCAAGTGCAAGGTCACATTATCAATCCCTAGTTCTTTCAGGAATTGCGCGGCCATGGCAATTGTTTCGACATCCGTTGCAGGATTGCTCGATCCAAAGCATTCTACCCCAATTTGGTGGAATTGACGCAAACGACCTGCTTGAGGACGTTCGTAGCGGAACATTGGGCCTATGTAATAGAACTTACTTGGTTTTTGTACCTCAGGCGCAAAGAGTTTATTTTCTACATAGGAGCGGACAACAGGAGCTGTTCCTTCTGGACGAAGCGTGATATGACGGTCTCCCTTGTCATAGAAATCATACATTTCTTTGGTAACGATATCCGTCGTATCCCCTACTGAACGGCTGATGACTTCATAATGTTCGAAGATCGGTGTGCGGATTTCATCATAATTGTATCGCGCAAAGACCTTGCGTGCAAAGCCTTCTACATATTGCCATTTCGCTGAATCGCCAGGAAGGATATCCTGGGTCCCTTTTGGTTTTTGTAATTTCATAGCCTTCATCCTTTGTCTTACTTTTGCCTCTATTTTACCACAAATTCGAAGAGAAATGGAGGCTGGACCGAATTTCCTTCGTTCGACACGTTCAAAACCTCTTTCTCTTCTTGCCTTATCAGCCGAATTATGAGAAAATGGAAGCCATACTACACTGAAAGGATCTTGCGATGAGAGAGGATATCAAAATCAATGACCGCGCCCTGGCACTAGAGAAGCCGTTAATCGAAAAATTGGAGCTTGTATTTGATACCGATGTTGAGTTAGATGTTTATAATCTGGGACTGATCTACGAGATCCATCTAGATGAAGCCGGCACTTGCAAGGTGGTTATGACCTTTACCGATACGGCTTGTAGCTGTGCTGAGAGCCTTCCGATCGAAATCGTCGCTCGCCTAAAAGAAATCGAGGGGATCGAAGATGTCAAGGTTGAAGTGACTTGGTCACCCGCTTGGAAAATTACACGAATCAGCCGATACGGGCGCATCGCCCTTGGTCTTCCACCACGATAATAAGCATTACCTTTTAAAAAATGCATTCAACTAACGAAGGAAGGCCTCTTTGGAAATCCGATCCACAATAAAAACGAGGAACACCAGCTCTGACATCAGAGTCTGTTCCTCGTTTTTTATAATGTTTAAATCCATTCAAACTTTTTCACTACCAGAATGGACTAAGCCTCATCAGCTTTTGGTTCTGGAAGGATTTGATACAACACAATCCCAAGAATGGTTGACGTTGCGACACCAGTGATTTGAAGACCACCGAGGTCAATCATCAAACCACCGATCCCTGATACCAAGATCACACTTGCAATCAAGAGATTCTTTTTATTATCAAAATCAATCTTATGTTCAACTAAAATTTTCAAACCACTAGCAGCGATAACCCCAAAGAGGGCAATAGACAAACCTCCCAATACAGGAGTTGGAATAGAGTGCAAGAGTGCTGATAGCTTCCCAATAAAGCTCATGACAACCGCAATCACTGCCGCGCCTGAAATAACGTAAACTGAGTAGACCTTACTAAGGGCCATCACCCCAATGTTTTCCCCATAAGAAGTTACTGGAGGAGCTCCAAAGAATCCAGCAATAATCTGTGCCAAGCCATCACCAGTAAGCGTATGATCAAGCCCTGGATCCTTGAAGTAATCACGCTCAGTCAAACTGTTTAAAACCATGAGATGGCCAAAATGTTCCGTCATGGTCACAAAGGCAATCGGAGCCATGGTCAAAATCGCACTTGGATAGAGCTTAAAGCTATAATCCACAAATGGAATGTCAAAGTTTGGAACTTGAATCCAATGCGCCGCACTTACCTCTGAGAAATTGACAAAACTATGTCCTGTCAGCAAACCAAGAGCCAATGAGAAAATATAGCCCACAATTAATCCAAGTAAAATTGGGACGACACCGACAATCTTCTTGCCATACATGTTAAAGAGGATAACCGCAAAGAGGGTCACCATCGAAATCAATAGAGCATAACCACTATAGCTTTTATTTAAGGTTGTCGCATCAGTGACTGCATTTGCCGCAAGACTCAAACCAATTACCATGATAATGGGACCAACCACGATTGGTGGAAGGACCTTATTAATCCAATCTTTACCCGCATGCTTAACAATCAGAGCTACAAACAAGTAGACCAAACCACCCGCCATAGCACCCTGGGCAACTGCCGCGATCCCATCTGACTTCATCAGCATTTGCATCGCTGCAATATAAGCAAAACTAGATCCCATGTAGGCTGGAATCTTATACTTGGTCACGGTTAAGTGAGCCAAGGTCCCCAAACCAGATGAGAACAAAGCAATGGCAGGATCAATCCCAACCAAAATCGGCACCAGCACTGTCGCCCCAAACATGGCAAACAAATGCTGGAAAGATAAACCAACCAATAAACCAGGTTTTGGCATATCATTCACATCATATTTAACGTCATTCACGATCGTAAAAACCTCCTAAAATTAAGATGCAGCAAGCTATGGCTGAACAAAAACGTCTACCTTCGATGACCAAATCATAAGGACGCACTCCCTGCTTCCATCATCGACGATTTCTTTTTTATCAAACCACTTTTCAACTATACAAAAAAATCCCCCACAACAAGGAGATACACAAAATATAGGCTGGTCTTCCCAGGCCTTTCATTTCCATAGCTCCTTGCCTGCCTCTCTGGACAGTATTAAAGGATTGATTCGATTAGTCACAATTATAGCAAATTATAGACGGATTTACAAGAAAAATGACAGATAATACACTCAAATCTCCCAAAAAGTAATATTCATACGCTTCAGCGACAGGGTTAAAAATAGCGACTTTGAGCCCAAAAAGAGGCTGGGACAAAAGTCCTAGCCTCTCAATTGTTTTTGGATTGTCGAGCAAGACGCAGTGGTTGAGTGGGCTCTACTACACTGATTTCATCAGCTTTTACAGCCCTACTCAACTGTGCGGAGGTGGGACGACGAAATCGAATTCTAACGAATTACCGATTTCTGTCCCACTCTCTCTTTGGACAAAGTCGTCCTTGTAATTACTGTTTACCAGACTGTTCCATATTCCAGAAGTCGGTTACAGCACCACGTGATGCTGAAGAAACGATGTGGGCGTATTTACCCAAAACCCCACGGCTATACAGTGGTGGCAAGGTTGTTTCAGCCTTCCGTTTTGCCAACTCTTCGTCTGAAACGTGCATGGTGATTTCTTTGGTATCTTGATCAACTGTTACCATGTCCCCTGTGTGGAGGTAGGCGATTGGGCCACCGACCTGAGCTTCAGGCGCGATGTGACCGACAACGAGACCATAAGTCCCACCTGAGAAGCGGCCGTCTGTCAAGAGGGCCACCTTGTCTCCTTGGCCTTTCCCAACGATCATAGATGACAAGGACAGCATTTCCGGCATACCAGGACCACCCTTAGGACCTACAAAACGAACAACAACAACGTCGCCATCCACGATTTCATCCGAAAGAACGGCTTCAATGGCAGCTTCTTCTGAGTCAAAAACCTTAGCAGGACCAGTGATGTTACGAACTTTCACACCTGATACTTTGGCAACTGCCCCTTCTGGAGCCAAGTTCCCTTTCAAGATGATCAATGGACCATCGGCACGTTTTGGATTTTCAAGTGGCATGATGACTTTTTGACCTGGTGTCAAATCAGCGAAGGCTTCTAAGTTTTCAGCCACCGTTTTACCAGTACAGGTGATGCGATCCCCGTGAAGAAAACCATTCTTAAGAAGGTATTTCATGACGGCTGGCACACCACCAACATTATAAAGGTCTTGGAAGACATATTTTCCTGAAGGTTTCAAGTCCGCCAAGTGAGGCACGCGCTCTTGGAAATCGTTGAAATCTTCAAGGGTCAAGTCCACATTAGCCGCATGAGCGATCGCAAGCAAGTGAAGGGTCGCATTGGTAGAACCACCGAGCGCCATGGTCACTGTAATCGCATCTTCAAAGGCTTCACGGGTCAAGATATCTGATGGTTTGAGACCCATTTCCAGCATCTTGACAACAGCACGACCCGCTTCTTCGATATCGGCCTTCTTATCCGCTGATTCAGCAGGGTGAGAAGAGGAACCTGGTAAGCTCATACCAAGGACCTCGATCGCTGTCGCCATGGTATTGGCCGTATACATACCACCACAGCCACCAGGGCCAGGGCAGGCATTACACTCAAGATCTTTCACTTCTTCAGCGGTCATATCACCGTGATTCCACTTCCCGATCCCTTCGAAAACAGAAACCAAGTCGATATCCTTGCCATTCAGATTACCCGGTGCAATGGTACCACCATAGGCAAAGATCGCTGGGATATCCATATTGGCAATGGCAATCATGGAACCAGGCATGTTCTTATCACAGCCT
Organism: Streptococcus sp. S5; assembly: GCF_034134805.1. NCBI lineage: Bacteria > Bacillati > Bacillota > Bacilli > Lactobacillales > Streptococcaceae > Streptococcus > Streptococcus lingualis. The sequence goes on from NZ_CP139419.1 coordinate 45,647, forward strand.
CCGATAGCTACAAAGGCATCCACGTTGTGACCCCCCATAGCCGCTTCGATAGAATCCGCAATGATATCACGTGACGTCAAGGAGAAGCGCATCCCAGGCGTTCCCATAGCGATCCCATCGGCAACCGTAATGGTCCCAAATTGAACCGGCCAAGCACCTGCATCTTTCACACCTTCTTTGGCCAGTTTTCCAAAATCGTGAAGGTGGATGTTACAAGGGGTATTTTCCGCCCATGTCGAAATCACTCCAACAATCGGTTTCTCAAAACTCTCATCGGTCATTCCCGTCGCGCGAAGCATGGCACGGTTGGGAGATTTTACCATGCTATCGTAGACACTACTACGATGGCGTTTGTCTAATTCTGTCATGTCATTCCTCTCGTTCCATTTTTTACCATTATAGCATAAAAGAGGCCACAAAGATAGGCAAGGACTTTGAAGAGACAGACGACAGAAAAATTTCTTTCAAAAATTTCAATTTTTTTGTCAAGTAACTTTACTTTACAAAAAAGTTTTGTTATACTGTTACAGTTGATGAAAATCAAACCTAATTGAATTTATATCTTAAAAGGAGAAAAACGAAATGGCAGTACCTGCACGTCGCACATCAAAAGCGAAGAAAAACAAACGTCGTACGCACTACAAAGTAACAGCTCCATCTGTAAACTTTGACGAAGCAACTGGAGATTACTCACGTTCACACCGTGTATCACTTAAAGGATACTACAAAGGACGTAAGATCGCTAAAGCTGCATCAGCTGAATAATAGAAGGGAGATACCATGCGCGTAAATATTACACTTGAACACAAAGAATCTGGTGAACGCTTGTACCTTACTTCTAAAAACAAACGTAACACTCCAGACCGTCTTCAATTGAAGAAATACTCACCAAAACTTCGCAAACACGTTGTGTTTACAGAAGTTAAATAATAGAGTTTAAAAAGTCGTTGAAAATCAATTTCAACGACTTTTTTCTTTTTGCCAAATGCAGTATATTGCACTCTATTTCAATTCAAGCTCTGGCTTTTTCCAAAAATTAAGTTGGGAAAATATTGTCTTTCCATGATATTTGCATTTAATGATATGAACACTACTAAAATTATATATTATTATACAACTTTATATTTAATAATATAGGAAATCTCTAAAGATAGGGCTTTTATCACTCACGAAAACTTTAAAATATTCGAACCTCTTATCTGAACCTGAAATCAAAAGTTTAAAGTCTTTAGTTTCATTTTTCCATATATATTCTATCTCAAATTGATAACTATAGTCATACGCTACGTATCTATCTAACAGTCCATTAATTTTATTAGCAGCATATTTTTTGATTCGATCTTCTTCCTATAGAAAACCTGATTTTTATATCTTATCTATTTTAAGTCAATACCACTATGACCTTTTCTCACAGAAATCATAAAATCATGATAATCTCCTGGAACATCATTTTCTGAATCAGCCTCAGTTAATCCCACATAATAAGAATCTTTTACTTCCTCTGCACTCTTTGAGAAGAAACCTTCTCTCAATATCTTTTTAGTTTTTTCTACTTGATAGGACATTGAGTCTTTGGCAAGCTGTTGTACGGCAAATGTTAAAACCATCTGCATTTGATTTTTGCTATACTCATCTCGATCATATGTCCCAAAAGTGTAGTTCACTACCCTTGCCTTTGGTTCCTTATAGTTTGATGCAACGACTGCATCAAACTGTTTTTGTACATCTTTGATTGTTTCATCTAAGCGTTTCAATTTTTCTCTCACGTCAGCGGAGTTTTTCGCGTCCCACGATAGCTGTATACCTTCCTTCTTCATTGATTCTAATTGAACTTCCATCCTTTCCCTGAGCTGTTGTTTTTGGCGATAAAAATTACGTTCATGAGCTTTTTTTGCAATTTCGAGTATCTGTTTGTCATTCTTCCCACTAAATTCACCAAGATCTATATCCAGTCCCAAATAAGCTACCACATTCCCTTTCCCATCAAAATGATACACAGCGGTAACTGCATCATATGGATTCAAAGTAACTTTTTCCCCATGATGGACATCAATCCATACAGAATCCGTTTTCAACTCTTCCGTCATTTTTATCCCTTTAATTTTAATATGTAACCCTTCACAAGCGACCAACACTACTGCTATCAATGATAGAAAGACTAATTTCATCCATGTCTTCATTCTAATTTCTCCAAAATTAAATTCCTCCAAATTATTATACCATATACTGATATTTATAGCTTTTTCTCACATTTTTTAATATACTTAGAAGAAAAATATCCATTGAAATAATCATACATACTACAACTCTGAGAGATGACTCCTTTGAAAAGTAATTCTTAATGGTAATATACATTCTGTTAGCTCTCTTCGTTAGTTTTATCATATCTTCAGTCTTATATATCGATTTTAAATGGTGGATCACTCTGGCTGTGAATGCAAGTTTTCTGTTCTCCTATCCAAAATCGAAAAACAACCGGAAAAGAAACAGTTCACGACTGCTTCTTCTCTGGTTGTTTTTTCATACTAACGATTTTTCCGACTTAATTGATAAGAGTACATCACAGGGATAAGGACAATGGCGAGGATGACCAGCACCAGTACATAAGAAAGCGCGAATTGAAGGCCTGCTTCAAGTAGGAGGATCAAACCTCCGAGGACCCACAATTTCCCTGCCAAGCGATGGGTTTTGTGCCAGTTATCTTCACTCTGTAAGGTCCAAGGTAGGCGGATTCCAACCGTATGGTTCACTTTCAACTTAGGCATGTAATTGCCCATGATCACAAAGATGAGCCCTAGCAAAGCCGAAACAAAAACAGATGGATTGGTAGTAGATCCTAGCGCCTTGCTATAAATGAGATAGGAGGTACTTAAGGAAACGATTGGGGTCAACCAGTAAATCGCTCTGATCATTTTTTCATTCATAGCGCTATTCTTAGGATCACGTCCGATCATAAAGATCACAAACAGATGCACCATGAGATCGAAAATAGGAAGACCAAACACAACCAGGGGTTTCGATTGGAAGTTATTGGCCTGGCCAGCAAAATTGAAGTGAATCGGGATTTGGTTAGGCAATTGCGACCAAATCATCAGCCCCCAAAGCATGGGGAAAAGGATCACCATAGAAGTTAATAGCAATAGTTTTTTATTCGTTTTCATCAGTAGAGTCTCCTTTCAAATCAACGAGCCAGACCATTAAATCCTCCAAGACTGAAGTATTGAGTTCATAGTAGATAAAATTCTTCTCTTTTTCCTCTCGAATTAAATCTGCCTGCTTGAGGAGGCTTAAATGATGGGAAATGGTCGCTCCTGCTACATCAAAGTGGCCAGCGATATCACCAGCAGATAATTTCCCCGCCTTTAGCAGTTCTAAGATACTTCTTCTTATCGGATTCGATAAAGCTTTAAATGTTTGCGCAAAATTCATTCTCTATCTCCTCTAATCTATTTAGAAATCTTTCTAAATAGATTCTAGTACTTTCGGATGGGTTTGTCAACTCTATTTAGAAAAAATTCTAAATAGTTTCTGTTGTAAAAAAATATCAGACCTAAGACCGATTCTTATAAGCAGCGTCTTTCCTTAAGTTTTCTTTAAGAAATCAGCCTTATAATAAAACCATCAAATGAAGACCTCCTAACTTTGTTTGATAGAAAATCCTAAACTTTTTCATAATAATCTCCCTATAAGAGCCACCAAAACCGGTGGCTTTTTCTCTACGTACCTTTACGAGCATCAGCGAGTTTAGGTACGTTGACGCAGTTCGAACGACAGTGAGAACTACGATCTTTATTTCCTTAGCGAACGTTAGTGAGCTTAAGTACATTGACGCAGTTTGAGCAAAGCGAAAACTACGTTCCTTATTCCCTTAGCAAACGTTAGTGAGCTTAGGTACATGGATGCCGTGCGGAACTACTTTTTATAGGACAACAAAACAACCTCCACGAGAGCTCTGATTTTTGATCTGGACTCTCGGGAGGTTTTTTTCATCTTTTATCTTTTTGACATTACATATCTTTGTGGATACGGTAAGTATTGTAAGCAGTGACTACATTAGCAACGGCGCTGACCCTTGAGCTACGTGCGATATCGGCTTGTAGGGCATTGGCTTCCTCTTGCAGATTAACTTGCGTTTCTTGGAATTGTTGCATTTCAAGCAGATTATAGGCTTCTGGCAAGGTAGAGGCACGGCCTTCTGCAATTAAGTTATATAGTCGGAAGAGGTCGTGGTAATTGTAAAATTTTTGTGGGAAACCTTGCATCCCTTGTTGGTAGGCTGGTTGGCTGATTTCCTGGTTATAAAGAGCCCGGGCATTGGCAAGAGCCTGCTTGGCTGGGGCTACAAATACAAAATATTTGATCGCAATCAACCCACCCATCAATCCGAGCATCAGTAGAAAACCGTGCATCAGGTGACTTTGTTCTAAGAGAAAAATCGTAAAAGCAAAAAGAAGATTGAGGGCCAGTGTGACCGTAATTGGCCCATTGAGTCTCTTCGCTGCTTGATTTAATCGGTTTTGTTGCCGCTGAACTTCATTCCAAGCAACTGCTGCAGGGGCTGTGAGCACGCGCTTTTCATCTAATAGCTGTAAAATTTCTTGTGTCGTCATTGTAAATCTCCTTTTGTTATAAGCGTATCTTCTAGAATTGACCTTATTTTATCAAAAATCCCTCCCTAAAAAAGGGCCATGTAAACTATAGTTTCATTTTTCTTAAAAATCGAAGAATTTCTAGTTTTTTTGTCAAAAATTAAACTCCGAGTTTAATTCCAGCCTTTTTTGAGGTATACTAATGGTATGCTAATTGAAAGGAAGTCCCCCTATGTCCTCATCTTCGCCATTTGGTCCAACATTTCGTAAGATTCGTGAAGCACGCGGTCTTTCTCTAAAAGAAGTCGCTGCAGATATTGTCTCTCCTCAGTTCCTCAGCCAATTTGAGCGTTCTCAAAAAGGAGTAACCATCGAGACATTCTCTCGACTCTTGCTGTCTATGGGGGTGGATTGGGATACCTTTTTGTCCCATTATCCTGGCTTAACCATTCAAAATTTCAGCCCCATTTTGATGAAACACATCAATCAAGAAAACATGGATTTTCTGGCCATTATTGAGCGCTTAAAGCACGAAAAATCACCTGTTGCAGAAGAGAACAAAGAGCTCTGGCAACTCTATTTGCGCTCGCTTGAAATCAATGTCAATAACGCGATGGGAAAAGAAATCCACCTGGAGGATGCACCTGTCTCTATTCAACGAATCGCTCAAGAAGTACCTTTTGCCTATCAAAATGAAATTGAGCAAGACTTTACCATTGCCCTTTTATCTGTCTTGCCCTATGAAGTCGTCGCTAAGATTCGAAAGGAGTCACTAGAACTGTTTGAAAGCAGTTATTCAGCATACTCTGCCAATGCATTGGCCTCTTTGCTGTTAAATCTGGCCAACTATCTTATTAAAAAAGAACTCTACTTAGAAGCTCTGAATTTTCTTCAATCGATTAACCAGCTTCGCAAGCGCAAACCGATTTTAAACACCAGTATTTCCATGCAGTTAGAATTTATGCAGGTCTATGCCCTCCTTGGCTTAAATGACAAGGAAGGGGTTTATCGTGCCAAGCAGGTCCTAAAAGCCCTGGAAGGTTTGATTGCCCTCGAAAATTTCGGAAGCCCACTTGTTCAAATCAAAACAAAATTCATGTTGCGAGTCAACGAACTCAACAAAACCGGCATTGATTTCTTCAGCGAATAAAGACGTCTCAGACTTTAGACCGATTCTTTCGGTCAGCGCCTTTTCTTAAGTTTTCTTTAAGCAAACCGCCTTATAATAAAACCATCAAATAAAGACCTCCTAACTTTGTTTGATAGAAAATCCTAAACTTTTTCATAATAATCTCCCTATAAGAGCCACCAAAACCGGTGGCTTTTTCTACGTACCTTAGTGAGTCAAGTCCAATAGGGGCGTAGACGAACTTAGGTACGTTGACGCAGTTCGAACGACAGTGAGAACTACGATCCTTATTCCTTTAGCAAACGTTAGTGAGCTTAGGTACGTTGACACAGTTCGAACGCTAGTGAGAACTACGGTCCTTCTCCTTCATTTGTATCAATACTCCAATTTATGCTCAATCTGTGTTATAATGAAGAGAATTTTTGTCTGAGGAGGATTTATGAAAAAAACACATTCTAAGCTATTCATCCCGGGCATCATTATGCTTGGGATTGTTTTACGAACACCATTTACTACGCTTCCGACGGTCTTGTCTGACATCGCAGCTGGTTTGGGGGTTGATGTGAGCTCTCTGGGACTATTGACTAGCTTGCCACTTCTCACCTTTGCCATTTTCTCACCTTTTGCGATTCAATTTGCTAAAAGGTTGGGGATTGAGCGCCTCTTTTTCCTAGTTTTGATCGCGATTACGATCGGATCTGCCATTCGGATTATCAACCTCCCCTTCCTCTATCTGGGAACCATCTTGATTGGAGCTGGCATCGCCTTTCTCAATGTGCTGCTTCCAAGCCTGATTCAAGCGAACAGACCCCGTCAACTAGGCATTCTGACCACTTTGTACATCACTTCTATGGGGATGTCCACAGCGATCGCCTCTTCTGTGGCCGTTCCGATCACCAAAGCCACTTCTTGGCAAGGTTTGGTCAACATCTTGACAGCCTTGTGTGCTCTTGCTTTGGTCATCTGGATTCCTAACCTTCGCTACAACCACCGACTCAAAAAGGCTGCTACTACGGAATCTAGTAGCAAGTGGTATACCAATAAATATGTCTGGGCTATCATGATTTTTGGAGGCTTGCAGTCACTGCTTTTCTACACAAGTATGACTTGGCTTCCGACCATGGCTGTTCAATCTGGCCTTTCAAAGGTTGAATCTGGACTACTTGCCTCCGTCTTCACCCTGATCAGTCTCCCATTCTCCTTGACGATCCCAAGTTTAACCACACGGTTATCCGATCGCAATCGACACTTGATGCTTACGATTGTTGTCGGAGCAGGGATTCTGGGAGTAGCCATGCTCTTAATCCCGACCAGCAACTTCTTCTACTGGTTGGTATTAAATGCCCTGATTGGAAGTTCCGTTAGTTCGCTTTTCCCTTACCTCATGGTCGCTTTCTCTATGAAATCCAGCACACCTGAAAAAACAGCTCAACTTTCCGGTCTTGCCCAAACAGGAGGCTACGTCTTTGCAGCCTTTGGTCCCATCCTCTTCGGCTACAGTAAATCTCTCTTCCACTCTTGGACACCGGCTATCATCATGCTACTGGTCTTAACCATTATCATGGCCATTGCCCTTTATCAGGTGGAAAAAGTCGATCATATTTTATAACCATTGTCCGGCTGGAAGATTCGTCTTCCGGCTTTTTTGTGCACACAAAAAAGAACTAGGCTCTAGGCCTAGTTCAATGTTTTATTATCCGTTAAATGAGATATGTACGTGGTCGTTGTGGTTTGCTGTATCTCCACCACGGTCCGGCATTTGGTTCCATGTATTAGCTGGTCCGTAAATGTTATTTACTGGCATGTAGAATTGTTGTTTCCAGATAATATATGAGATACCTGCACGGTCCATGTTATCAATCGCATACTGTGCAACTTGATCTCCAAGCTCTGAATTTGTTGGAACCATCACGTCCACTGCAAGTCCTTTACCATGGTCTTCTGGATCCCCTTCACGGTAACCACCGATGTTTGTGATACCGAATTTCGCTGCAATTTCTTGACGGAAAGCTTCCGCTTGAGGTTGAAGATTTGGATCAGTTGGAATAGCATTACCAGTTGTTGGAGTTGATGCTACTGGTTGCACTTCAGGTGCTGCAGTCGTTTCTGCTGCTGGAGCTTCTTCTGCTACTGGAGCAGATTGAGGAGCAGATTGAGGAGCAGCTGGAGCTTCAGGAGTTGCTGGAGCTTCAGGAGCAGCAGCCGGGGCTGCTTCTTGATTTTGCACTTCAACATTAACAGCTGGAGCACCGTAGTTTGGTGTTTCTGGAACAGCTGGTTGTGCTGGTGTTTCTGCTGCTGGTACTTCAACTACAGGAGCTTCCGCTGGGGCTTCTTGAGTTTCCGCTGCTGGAGCTACTGGAACAGCTTTGTTATCTTCGTTTACTGGTTTAGACAAATCGTTGACAGCGACTGTTTGGTCATCAACTGTCACTTGGTTTGTTGTCAAGTCAGCACTTGCAACGGTTGTATCTGTCGCACCTGCTTGAGGAGTTTGGATTTCAACTGAAGTTACTTCTTTTTGATCATTTACTGTTGTTTTCAAAACAGTACCTGGGTAGATCAAATCCATGTTGCTGATGTTGTTTAAGTTTGCCAACACATGAACATCGATTCCAAGCGCTTCTGCGATCGAACTCAATGTATCACCATATTTGATGGTATACGTTTGTTGGTTTTCACCGCTTTGTTGGATATCATGTTTGATTTCATCTACTGAGCGAGCTACCCAATCTTCAAGTGTTTCTGCAGTGGCTTTTGTAAAGGGAATCACTGCAAGAGCTACTGTTGAAGCGATCAAGGCTTTCGTATTAACTTTTAATTTCATCTTTTATCCTCTTTTTTCTTTGTTTTTTTGCTCAAGATTTTCTTGGACAAATTAACTACCATACTATCTTATCACAATTTAAAAATAATAAAAGGCCTTTTTGGCTATTTAACAAAACTGTATTTTTCTTGTAACATTTCGTCTTTCTTGTCACATTGTTACAAACTAGTAACATAAAAAGAGGGTGGTGGAAGAAGAGGGCGAGGGCGTAAAAAAGCCTCATCAAGGAGCGGTTCCTCGATGAGGTTCTTGTATTTTTTAAGTAATTGAACACGCCTACAACTCTTTGGAAAAAGATAAATCCAACTAGAAGCGGACGCTTCGTCGTTGGATTTCCTATTTTCCTTTGAGTTGCTTAACGGCTTTGTATCTTATTTTACCTTCATGATTCTGACGAGGTTGGCGCGTTCGGCTTCTTCGAGTTTCATTTCGATATAATAGATGGTCTCTTTGAGGTCTGGGATGGTCGCATACTCCAGTCCATTCACTCGACGGCGGGTTTTCTCGATTTCATCTGCCATGAGTTGGCAGCTTTTTTCGATTTCCGCTAACTTGAGTAAATCTGGGAGTAGATCCCCCATTTCTTGGATGGTGCTATCCATTTGACTGTTGGAGGCGAGGTAGCTATAAACCACGTCCCCTTCATCATCTCCGTATGGATTATCGATACGTGCATGGAGCTTGGGCACGCGCACACTCATGACATTTTCTTCCTCGATATGGAGCATCACTTCTCGAGTAGGAACAGCAAAGATTTCTTCCACCATGAGGTCACTCTCTAAGGACTTGGCCATCACGAAATCTTGCATATTGCCCACCAGCGCTGCCTCCACCTTTTGGCGCAGACGATTATTCTCTCGCACAGCTTCAATAAAGCGACGCATAAGTTCATCCCGCTTATCCTTGAGCAACTTGTGCCCCCGGGTTGCTGTCTTGAGGCGCTCTTTGAGAATATTGAGCTCCATCCGAGTTGGTTTTACATTTAATCGTGCCATAGGCTAATCCTCTTTGTTTGGCAGATACTTGTCAATCATCTCATCCTTGATCCGTTTAAGCTCTGTTCGTGGAAGGATGGATAAGAGTTCCCAACCGAGATCCAAACTTTCCTCAATCGTCCGATTGGTGGTAAAGCCTTGGTTGATGTATTCTTGCTCAAAGCGATCGGTAAATTTGACATAGAGCTTGTCGGTATCTGACAAGGCAGACTCCCCAAGCACTACAGCCAGTTCTTTGGCTTGTTTTCCTTGGGCGTAAGCCGCAAAGAGCTGGTTCATGGTCGCCGCATGGTCTTCCCGAGTCTTGCCTTCACCAGAACCCTTGTCCTTCAAACGAGAAAGGGATGGAAGAACATTGATCGGTGGGCGGTAACCACTATTATAGAGATCGCGAGACAGAATAATCTGACCTTCGGTGATGTAGCCTGTCAAGTCAGGGATGGGGTGGGTGATGTCATCTTCTGGCATGGAGAGGATCGGGATTTGGGTCACAGATCCTTTCTTTCCAACCAAGCGTCCTGCACGTTCGTAGAGGGTTGAGAGATTGGTATAAAGGTAACCTGGATAGCCCCGACGACCTGGAACTTCCCGGCGGGCAGCGGATACTTCCCGAAGGGCTTCACAGTAGTTGGTCATATCCGTCATGATAACCAAGACGTGCATATCTTTTTCATAAGCCAAATATTCGGCGGCGGTCAAGGCGATCCGAGGAGTGGCAATCCGCTCGATAGCTGGGTCATTGGCTAGGTTGATAAAGAGGACAGAGCGGTCAATCGCACCTGTCTCCCGAAGGTCGTTCATAAAGAACTCGGCTTCTTCAAAGGTGATTCCCATAGCCGCAAAGACCACGGCGAAGTTTTCTTCAGAATTAAGAACCGTCGCTTGACGAGCAATCTGAGCCGCCAACTCCTTGTGAGGAAGACCAGAACCTGAGAACACTGGGAGTTTTTGGCCCCGAACCAAGGTATTCAAATGGTCAATGGCTGAGATTCCTGTCTGGATAAATTCATCCGGATAGTCCCGCGAAACAGGGTTGATAGCTTGTCCATCAATGTCCAAGTACTTCTCTGGGATAATCTCTGGACCACCATCGATGGGTTTGCCCATCCCGTTAAAGATGCGTCCGACCATGTCTTCAGACACAGGAAGTTCTAGGGGACGTCCGGTAAAGCGGACTTTGGCTTTTTCCAAATTGATCCCGCTAGATCCTTCAAAGAGCTGGACCATGGCCTTGTCTTCTTGGACTTCGAGGACTTGTCCCTGACGGGTCGTTCCATCATGAAGCTTGATTTCTACTAGTTCATTGTAGTGAACCCCTTCGACCTGATCGACAATCATCAAGGGGCCGACAACTTCGCTGACAGTACGGTATTCTTTAATCACGCTCATTGTCTACTCCTCCTTTTGCGACGATTTGGTGTAGGGTTTCTACGATTTCTTCTTTCAGGGCTTGAATGGTTGCCAACTGATCCTCATGGATGAACTTGCTACGGGCAATGCGGTCTCGAAGAGCCACGGTTCCTTCCATGATTTCTGTGAAGTAAGCTCCTAATTCTAGTGCTTTTTGACTTTCTTGGTCAAAGGTCAAAATGTTGGTCAACAAGGCCACCTGCTTGCTGAAAGAGGTATAGGTATCGACCTCATCAAAGGCATTTTGTTGTAGGTAGTCTTCACGGATCATCTTGGCCGCATTCATGGTCAAGCGGTCTTTTTCAGACAAGGAATCTAGACCAACCAAGCGGACGATTTCTTGCAATTCACTTTCCTTTTGAAGCAAATTCATAGCGCGGGTCACTTTTTCAGACCAACTGATTTGTTCATGTAGATCGATATAGCGACCGACTTCATCTTGGTAAAGGGAATAAGAACTCAACCAGTTGATGGCTGGGAAGTGACGACGTTGCGCCAACTGAGCATCTAATCCCCAGAAGACCTTGACAATCCGCAAGGTATTTTGCGTGACCGGCTCTGAAATGTCTCCACCCGGAGGAGAAACAGCACCGATAGCCGTAATCGAACCTTCGCGCGCAGTGGTTCCAAGTGTCTTGACCCGACCTGCACGCTCGTAGTATTCGGCGATCCGGCTACCAAGATAGGCTGGGTAGCCTTCATCCCCTGGCATTTCTTCTAGACGACCAGACATTTCACGGAGAGCTTCTGCCCAACGAGAAGTAGAGTCCGCCATGATGGCAACGGAATAGCCCATATCACGGAAATATTCGGCAATGGTAATCCCTGTGTAGATGGAAGCTTCCCGCGCAGCTACTGGCATGTTCGAAGTGTTGGCGATCAGAACGGTCCGTTGCATGATGGATTGACCGGTCGTTGGATCGATCAATTCTGGGAACTCATTCAGAACGTCCGTCATTTCATTCCCACGTTCCCCACAACCAACGTAAATTACGATGTCTACATTTGCAAACTTGGCTACCTGGTGTTGCACAACTGTTTTCCCAGCTCCGAAAGGACCCGGAACAGCTGCAGCTCCACCCTTAGTCACTGGGAAGAAGGTATCGATGACCCGTTGACCGGTGACCAAAGGCTCTACTGGAATCAGTTTTTGTGCAAAGGGACGGCCTCGACGAACCGGCCATTTTTGCATCAAAGTACCAGTAAAGAGGCTACCATCTGCCTGCTCGATCTCATAAACCGGCTCTTCTACTGTGTAAGAACCTGCTGCGATCTTGGTCACACGTCCACTGACACCAAAGGGCACCATGATGCGGTGCTCCACCATATTGGTTTCTTGAACGGTACCGACGATGTCTCCTGCAACCACTTCTGTCCCTTCAGTCACGCTTGGTTCGAAGGCCCATTTGGTGTCCCGATCTAGATTCGGAACTTGCACCCCACGAACCAAAAAGTCACTGGCAGTCACTTCTTGGAAGCGTTCCAAGGGGCGTTGGATCCCGTCAAACATCTGAGAGATCAAGCCTGGTCCCAATTCAACAGAAAGGGGAGCTCCGGTTGTTACCACTGGTTCTCCTGGACCGACTCCAGATGTTTCTTCATATACTTGGATAGAGGCTTCATCCCGCCGCATCTCAATAATTTCGCCAATCAAACCAAGATCGCCGACCCGGCAAATGTCTTGAATATTGGCCTCCTGCATCCCTGATGCGACCACCAAGGGACCGGAAACTTTGATAATTTTTCCTTGAGTCATGTATTCCTCCTGGGAATCCTTTGTTTCTTTGTTTTACTTTTGTACTATCTCTCTTAGAGATTGCTTTTGTTGGCCATTGGCATCGAAATTACTTGGATCCAACCAGGCTTCGAAGCGCTGTTTGATAGCTGGCCATTCTTGGTCAATGATAGACAACCAGTCTGTATCACGGGTACGACCTTTATAAACAATAGCCTGACGGAAACAGCCTTCATAGGTGAACCCTAAGCGCTCAGCTGCTTTGCGAGAAGCTTGGTTTAAAGCATCGCATTTCCACTCATAGCGGCGGTAGCCTAAATCTTCAAACACGTAGCGCGCTAACAGATACTGGGCTTCCGTAGCCATGCGTGTTTTTTGGAGCGCTGGTGAGTAGGTCACTGCTCCGACTTCGATCACCCGATTAGCTTGATCGATCCGCATGAGAGAGAAAGTCCCCAAAGCCTTGCCTGAATCTTTGTCTACAATCGCATAGTAAAAGCGACCTTGGGCTGTCATAAGATCATCTAATAAGCGGTCCCACTCCTCCTCATTGCGGGCAGGGCCTTTGAACAGAAAGGTCCACATCGCTGCTGGAGAGTCCGGCCCGTAGACCTGATAAAGATCTGCTCCATGTTTTTCTTTTGAGAGGCGCTCGATCACGGTATAGCGACCTTCGATCCGCTCAATAGCTGGCAGAAGCCCCGGTGTAAACTCCGGCAGTGCATCGCCAATCGCTTGGCCAAATTCATTTGTTCTCATAAAATATCCTGTCCTACTGCTTTTTCGACATTATCACGAATCCGCTGTTGGCCCAGTCCTGTAGTCCCTCTATGGGTCGGGATAAGGATCAGAGCCGGTGTCAGTTGCTGGTCGTAAAAAGCCACTGTATCTGGAATGGCCTGAGCAATATCCTCTGTCAGGTAGATAATCCCGAAGTTTTCCCGACTGAGTTTTCGCAAGGTATTGATCGCTTCTTGCGGCTCTGTGACCGGATAGGTTTGAAAGCCAATCAGGCGAAAAGGAAGGATGGCGTCCCGATTGCCCACAACGGCGATCTTATAGGTCTGTTTGTCCATAAATCGGTCTCATCCTTTCTTTGATTTCTGCTAGCGGAAAACCATTGTCCAAACCAGAGAGGACCAAACGAAGGTTGGTCACCTCTAACTCTTTTCCGTGAAGATAACGAACAAGAGGGAGTGGTCCATCGACTTCAAAACGGCCAGCGTCTAGAAGACTGAATTTCACCAAACTCTCTAAATACTCCAACTCTACGGTCTTTAGTTGACCGGTGCGCATCTTTTCTTCATAAGTCTCTAAGGCGAGATCGTAGTCCAGCGGATTGACTTGATAAAACCAGGTCAACCACTGACCGGATTCTAGCAGGTCGATCACCTGATGGGCACTGAGGCTCCCTTCATCTGAGAGCAATTGGTGCATAAAACTATGCGGTTTTTGCTGATCCAAGGCCCGCTTGACCGTAATCGCATTGTAAAAGTCAATGGTCACGTCCACCAACTGCTTCAGAATCGGATGATCTAGGCTGTCCCCTAAGTATCTCAGGTGTTTAAAATAAGCTAAGTCCATCCCAATTTCGAGAACCCGCAAGTCCTGATAGTCTTGGAATTCTTGCCAGGTTGCAGCCACTTCTTCCGCCATAAAGGCTGGGCAATGCTCCGCAGAAAAGGTCGCCACCAAATGCTCAAGCACATCGAGAGAATAAGGACCGATAGGGATCAATAAGTGCCCCAACTTGCGCTCTGTCGCCTTGTGTTTCAGATAAACCTTGAGATTGTGATAGGTGTACTTCAAGGTAAATAGGCTAACCAAGTCTGACTGAGGGCTTACCTCAAAAGCCCATTGGTATTCTGCCAACAAGGCTGTCATCAGGCGCTCTTCAAGGGCTGCTAAATCCTTGATCTCGTGGCTGTCTAAAGCATAAGGTGTCCCTTGTAGCAAGCCTTCTCGGCTCTCACTGGAGGGACTTGCAAGCAACTGCTCGAACTGACTGGGACTGACAAAACTGGCCTCACGTACGCTGATTCCTGTATTAACTTGAGAATAGGTCCGTTCGCTCATCGCAACCTCCTAGTTCTCTTCATCGGTGAAAATGCTGGCTGCCATCTGGTAGCTTTCTTGCTCCCAAATGGAATCCACCAAATCACGGTAGAGATAGTTGTCATCAATCCTCCCAACCGACAAGACAAAGCCTGCTTGAGCTGGAATCGTCGCATCCGCAACTGTCACATTCTGATGAGCCTGCTTCAATCTCTCGAGAGCTGCTGAATCAAATTTGCTAGCACTCACCGCCCCAAAGGTCAGAGTCACAACTTGTCCCTGATAGCGATCTAAGACTGCATCTACAAACTGCATTTCCTTGTCAAGGGGCCAAGCCACCATCGCTTCGTAAGCATCTGCAAAGAGATCTTTTAAGACTCGTTGTTTGGTGACAAGGGTTGATTGGCGTTTTTTATTTTCGATTTGTTGGGTTTCACGTTGCAATTGACGTTGAATCCGCTTGAGCTGCTCGGAGCGTTGATTGAGTTTATCCTGGATCAAACGCTCTTCTTGCGCAGTCTCTTCTTTTAGGATGGTTTCCTTGGCCTCTTCTAAGAGTTTACGCCCTTTTTCGTGGGCTTGGGCCAAGATCGAATCCTTTAATTGGGTTTGTTCATCCATATCGTTTTTTCTCCTATTGCATGCGTCTTGTGTTTTTCGCCTCGCGAGGCGAATTCATCAAAGCTAGCTCTTAGCCGACGCGTAGGGTCAATAGGAAGGACACAACGAAGGCCAAGATGGCATAGGTTTCAACCATGGCCGCAAGGATAACCCCTTTCATCATGTCCTCAGGACGTTTTGCCAAGATTTGCATCCCTGCTGTCGCAACATTTCCTTGGTGTTTTGCTGAGAAATAACCAACGATCGCAACTGGAAGAGCTGTAAAGAAGTAAGCAACCCCTGTTTCAAGTGGCATATCTGGCTTAATTTGCAACCAGATCAAGATCCCGATAACAAAACCGTACAAACCTTGTGTACCTGGCAACAATTGCAAAATCAGGGCTTGGGCAAATTTTTCGGGTTGTTCTTTCAAGAGCGCTGCTGCTGCTTGACCCGTTTTACCAACCCCAAGGGCAGATCCCATCCCACTAAGTGCGACTGCGATCGCGACACCAAATGCTGCAAAGAAGGCGCCCCCATGGGCTGAAAAATATGATGCTAAAGATTCCATGAATATACTCCTATTTTTTAAAAGATAATACTTATTTTTTTGTTTTAATATAGCGTTCCGAAGGTTTAAGAGGTCGAAATGGCTTTCCTCCTCCTTCGTAGAACTTACCGAAGAACTCCACAAAGATCAAACGGGCTCCATGCACATATCCCGACAAGAAGGACAGGAACATGTTAATGGCATGTAGGACGATAAAGAGTACAAGCCCTACCGTAAACCGTCCAAGCGGTGGGAAGAGATTGACAATGAGGTTAAAGGCCGAACCGATACTGGCTCCAGACAAGCCCAAGGCCATCAAACGGGTGAAGCTGACCAAGTCTCCAACATAGCCACTAACATTGTAGAGGTTAAAGAGACCAGACGCTAAACCGGATAGCTTCTTGGCACTGACAATGGAAACAATCAAGATCCCAATGGCATTCAAAATAGCCAGCCACTTGCCGATCGGAACTAGAAGGCTCATCCCTGGCAAGATATTGCCTACTGCTAGAAGCATTAAACCAAGTAGGATCAAGACCCAAGCAAAGCCAGCATTATAGGCTTCCGTGTAGTCTTTGAGGCGAACATTTTTCATTCCTCCTAGGAAGAGGCCCACTAAGACAGTGACAAAACCAAAAACCACTGAGAGGATCAGGATGGTCATAGCGTTGCTGGTCGTACTGATCAGGGCAAAAGGCATCTCAAATCCAAAGAAAGAGCCATAGATCACACCCCAAAGGGCAACTGAAATCCCGAGGAGACTGAAGAAACGAAGATTCTTCGCTGTCCCAGGCTTGAGCTTAAAGGCTTTAAGGGCAAAGCCTGTCGCTACCGTTAGCAACAGTCCATAACCGATATCTGCGACCATCATGCCAAAGAAAACAAAGTAGAAGAGAGAAACGATCGGTGTCGGATCTTTCTCGTAATACTTAGGTAGGGCGTACATCTCTGTGACTAATTCAAAAGGCTCTACCAAGGCATTATTTCGCAACTGGATCGGAACGTCATCCCAATCTTTTTCCGTCACATCGCGTGTCTCTAGTAAGACCCGAGAACCAAAACCTTCTTGCAAGAAGTCTCGCAATGAGGCCACTTGGGAGGTTTCAATCCAACCCTCTAGGGCTACCAAGCTTTGCGTGCTGGCAAGAAGCGACTTGGCTTCCTCACGAGCTCCCGAACTCAGCAAGTAATCCATCTGGTACTTGAGCTGGTCCAGCTCCTTCTGGGAGTTTTGCAACTCGGCTAGGGTTGCTGCAACTACAGCTTCTTGCTCTTTGATTTCCCCTTCTAGGCGATCCAAGTAGGCGGCCGGGACCTGCTCTTCTTCATAGTCTAATTCTTTGAACCCATGGTCTTCCAGAAGCTCCTGAACAGCTACACGATCTCCCGAGCGATACAAGATGACATAACCGTGTTCGGTTTCAGACGTAAAGACTTCTTCTAACTCCAGCTCAGGATGAGCTTTTAAAGAAGAACGAACAGCGTCTGTATCGCTATTAGGGATGGTCCCAATCAAACCATGCACATAGTGAAAGGTAGCAAGGGCTGTTGGTGTCACCTCTAACGGTCGCCATTTTTCTAAGCGTTCGATCTCTCCCTTTGCATCTGCAATCTTCTGGCGAGCCTTGTCTAACACGCGCAATTGGCGTTTCAACTTGGTCAATAGAAGTTCCTCGTCTCGAATCATCCCGTGAGCCTGCAAGTCATCAAAAGACAAGCTTAAGGGTTCTTCCTTCAGAGCTTGCAGGGCCTTTTTCTCAGGTATGTAGGGCTCCAGAGTCTGAATCATTTTTTCAACTTGTTCTTGACGTTTTTGCAGCTCTACCAAGACTTGACGATTTTCCTCTGTCAAGGGTTGAGACAAGGTATTTGCCTCAAAGGCAGCCTGCCACTCTTCCTGCTCACTGAGGTCATAAATCTGGATTTTCGCCTCAGACTGTAGCGCTAGTAGGAGACTGTCCAAGTCATCTTTGGACAAGATAAGGGACAGTTTTTTCATCTGACTAACGGCCATAGCTTGCTACCACCTTTTCTACAATGGCTTCAACTAACCCAGCTCGCTTATCGGTCATCGCTTGCTGTACTTTGGCATCATTGCGCACAACCGTTTCTTCCAGATCTTTCGTTAAACGGACGAGTTTTTCTTGGGCGTTTTTTTCTGCCTCTGTAACCAATTGCTTGGTTTCCTCATCGTAATGCTGTGCCACTGTTGCAAGGCGATCGCGCGAATCCGTACGGACTTGCTCGACCTGATCTTCATAAGTAGCGATCACTCCTTGAGCAGCCTGTTCGATCTCTTGCATCATCTCGAGTGTTGCATTCGACATCGTCACACCTCCTTATTCAACTATTGTTCTTCCAACAACAGTACAATTATCTTAAATTATACCACAATTCATATTGTTTGTTCAGGCCCAACCGGGAATTTTCAGAAAATTTTGGACAACCAGTAAGCCCCTACTGCCAAGATTGGTAGCGTTCTCTTCTTTTCGCATATCCTGTTCCTAGTTTCAGTATTTCTTGATTTCTTTTACTTGAATAAAGCGGTTACCCATGTTATAATGTGTAATATATTATAGGAGCATCCTGTTATTTCATCTCGTGAGAAAGGAGGATTGCTGTGAAACAAGATCAAGATTTACGCGCTATTATCGCCAGCCATGAAGCTGAGTTAACAGATATGGAACGCGACATTGCCCAATATTTTTTATCATCCGAAGCACGACAGCACTCCCTGTCCTCTTCTCGTGTAACTGAGTTACTCCATGTCTCAAAGGCAGCTTTGACGCGTTTCTCTCAAAAATGTGGTTTTTCCGGCTATCGGGAATTTGTCTATCACTTTAACGAAGAAACCAAAAATCAAAAACAGGTGCAAGAGCATGACGAGCTGACGCTGAGCGTCTTGCAACGCTACCACCATATCAGTAACGTCACTGAAAGTCTGGTAAAAGATTCCCAATTAGATCGGGTAGCTGAACTAATCGATCAACTAGACCGAGTCTATTTCTTCGGGATCGGTAGTTCCGGTTTAGTTGCTCGAGAAATGAAATTGCGCTTTATGCGACTAGGCGTCGTTTGTGAAGCCCTGACTGATCAAGACGGCTTTGCCTGGACGACCAGTATTCTCGATTCCTCTTGTTTAGTCATCGGTTTCTCATTGTCAGGAGGCACCAACTCCATTACAGATAGTCTCCTGGACGCCAAAGAAAAAGGGGCTAAAACGGTTCTTGTGACCGCTAACCCGGCTGCCATCCACCAAGGATTCACAGAAGTGTTACCGGCCGCACCTCTTCCTAGTAGTACCTATATCGATCGAATCTCCGCCATTTTACCACTCCTCATTGTGGTCGATTTGATCTATGCTCATTTCCTTAATAAAAGTCGAGAACAAAAGGAAATTGTCTTTAATAGCTACTGGGAAAACAAAAAACTTTCTAATCAACGTTCTCGAAAATCTTAATATGGTCTCCCTATTTAAAAAGCATGAAAGATCAGGCTTTCTTCATCTTTCATGTTTTTTTTGATGAATCAAAAACAAGTCGCCAACGCGACTTGTTTTATGTTTCATGTTTTTGTCTAAAGTGATAGTAAGCCCCCAACATACCTGCGGCGTTTTGATGGTGGGCAAATTCCAAACGGATCTTATCTGCTAGGCTAGGAACCAGTTCGGCACACAGGGCTTGATAGATTTTTGGCTTGAGGATGGCTTCCTGAGCCATAATCCCCCCTCCAAGAACGATGACCTCTGGATTGACCACATAGGCGATATTGGCCAGTCCTTTTCCGAGATAGGCCACCATCCGATCAATTCCAGCCATACAGATTTTATCTCCCTCCGTTGCCTGCTTGAAGATCCGGCGACCATTCCACTGTTCCACAGGATCACCATGATGTTCTGCCACGTACTCGACCAAAGCCGTCGTTGAAGCTAGATCCTGAAAGGCACCGTCTGGCAAATGAAGATAGCCAACCTCACAGGCTGAATTGCTAAAACCATGAAAGACCTGACCATCCAGCAAGAGGCAACCGCCGATCCCCGTCCCAATTGTCAGGCAAACAGCATTGTTCGATCCTTTTGCATGGCCTGTAGTGACCTCTGCGAGACCAGCACAGTTGACATCATTTTCAATCTCGCAAGGGATCTGAAAGGTCTCTTCGATTTCCTTTTTGAATTGGGTGCCTGCATAGTTGGGAATTTGTGGGCCAGCATAAAAGATTTCTCCCTTATCAGGATCGACCATTCCGGCCGAAGAAATCGCAACCCCTGCCAAGGGATGCTTCTTCAAATAACGGGCTACGATTTCCTTTGTTGTGTTAAGAATGTGAGGTCCTCCTTTTTGGGCCTCCGTTGGCATTTCATGGGTCTCTAGGAGTTGCCCTTTTGCATCGGCTAGACCATACTTGATACTGGTCCCTCCGATATCAATTACAACATATGGATTCATCTAGACCTCCTTTGATCAAAGGAATCTGGCTTTTGTGTCCTGAATGAGTTGAGCAGCACGTTGAATCACTTCTTGATCCGCTTCTACTACTGGCGTCAAAGGGGAGCGAACAGATCCCAAGTCCAAACCTTCATTGATGCGCAAAACCGCTTTGATGACTGCATACATATTGCCATGAGCAGACGTCAAGACTCCGATAATGTCATTGATGGCAAACTGTAGGGCACGCGCAGTCTCCAAGTCTTTCTCAGCAATCAGCTGATTGAGCTTCAAGAAGAGTTCTGGCATCGCACCATAGGTGCCACCGATTCCAGCATGCGCTCCCATGAGACGGCCACCTAAGAATTGTTCATCTGGGCCGTTAAAGACAATGTGGTCGTTGCCTCCTAAAGAAGCAAAGGTTTGAATGTCCTGAACAGGCATCGAAGAATTTTTCACCCCAATCACCCGTGGATTTTTCAACATTTCCTTGTAAAGACTCGGTGTCAAAGCTATCCCAGCCAATTGCGGGATATTGTAGATGACAAAGTCTGTATGGGGTGCAGCTGCACTGATTTCATTCCAGTAGTGGGCCACACCGTATTCTGGCAAGCGGAAATAGATCGGCGGAATGGCCGCAATGGCATCCACTCCTAGTTCTTCCGCATGTCGTGCCAATTCCACGCTATCCTTGGTGTTGTTGCAGGCTACGTGAGCGATGATGGTCAATTTTCCTTTAGCTACTGCCATCACTTCTTCCAAGACTAGCTTGCGATCGGCCACGCTCTGGTAGATACATTCGCCAGAGGATCCGTTGACATACAAGCCCTGCACACCTTTCGCGATAAAATATTCTACGAGAGCACGCACCCGCTCCGGGCTAATTTCCCCTTGGTCATCATAGCAGGCATAAAAAGCAGGGATGACTCCTTCATATTTTTTTAAATCTGACATATTTTCTCCTTTTGTCGTATCAGTAATGTTATTAACTCATGATCTCTGATAATTTAACTTTTCGATCCTCATTAATGGAACGAGTACAAGCATCAGCAGATGCAATTGCTTCCAACGCCGCTTCTCCGGTTAATAGTTTTTCAAATTCTTTTGATACAGGAGCACCATTCATTATGTCATGAAGATATTTCATTTCTTTATCAATAACAGAAGATAGCCATAATGGAGTTCGTTTCCCTGGTTTACCATAAGCAATGGCACCATCCATCTCAGTGCTATGATAAATTCTTGTACGGTCATCATCCTCTTCCTGAGATTCATGGATTAAGAAATAAGTTTCTTTTCCGTCTACTTTCAGAGTACCTTTACAATTAAATAAATCTAATTTTATAGCACCTTTCGTTCCCTGAATCAGAACATAGTGTTCCCCCCAACGATAGGCAGAGCCCCATTCAAGCAAAGCAAATCGCTTACCAGGGAATTCCATATTGACAAAAATCATATCATCTTCATCGCCAAAGTTTTCCCCTTGGTGAGCAACATTTCCGCCTGTCATCGTAACTGTTTCAGGAATACCTCCCATTAAAAATTGAACGCAATCCAACTCATGAATATGGTGGTAAAGATGTCCTCCTGATTTTTCACGAATTTTTTTCCATGAAATGGATGGTTGTTGTTCTTCCCAGCCATTTCTAGCTGTATGACAGTACAAAACATCTCCAATAACTCCTTGGTTGATCAATTCTTTAGCATGATGGACACCATTAAAGAAATTCATAATATGACCAGCCATGAAAATCACACCATTTTCTTTACATGTTTCTACCATCTCTTTACAATCTTCATATGATAAAGCAATCGGTTTTTCACAAAATACATTTTTTCCATTCTGAGCAGCTTTAATCACGGGTTCTTTATGCAAATTATTAGGAGAAGCCACGATCACACAATCCACATCGTCACTTTGAACCAATTCATCTAGTGACGAAGCCACTCGTGCTCCTAATTCTTCTGCTACAGCTTCTGCATTTTCTGGATCATACACAACTGTAATTACTGCACCTTCATTTTCTTTCATATATCTTGCCAATTCAGCACCAAAGTATCCTGTTCCGACAACACCATAATTTACAACCATTGTTTTTCTCCTGTTTCTATTTTTACTATTTTACGGATCCTTCAGAAAGACCACTTGCGATTTTATTTTGGATAATTGAGAAGAAGATGATTGAAGGCAATACCACAATTACGGATGCCGCCATCATATCTCCCCAATCCAGTATTTCCGAACCATTTAATGAACGCAAAGCCACCGCAACCGTCATCTTACTTGTATCGTTGATCAAGATCAATGCATAAAGGAATTCATTCCATGCATTGATAAAGGTATAGATGGCTGTGGCAACAATCCCTGGTGCAACAATTGGTAACACCACTTTATAGAAGGTAACAAATTTATTCGCACCATCTATTTTTGCTGCTTCCTCGATTCCAATCGGAACTGTTTGGAAGAATCCTACTAACAACCACACTGCATAAGGGACACTAAACGAAAGATAAACAATCATTAAACCAATTAAACTATTGGTTAATCCAACTTTTGCAATGGCAATAGAATAAGGAATTGCCAACAAGATCGGAGGGAAGATATAGGTAATGACTAGCAACCGGGACATGATCGCCCCTAATTTTGGAAAGAATCGAACAATACCATAAGCAGCCATTGCAGAAATGATAATAGCGATAACTGTTGTCGTTAATGCGATTAACAGGCTATTTTTTATATTATTTATAAAATGTAGATCATTAATGACATGCGTAAAATAATCTAGAGTAAACTGTTTAGGCCAAAATCTTGTTGGAAATTGGGTTAATTCACCTTTGCCTTTTACAGAAGATAGGAGGATCCAAACTAAAGGAAAAATTGCAATAATAGTTGAAATAACTAAAATAACATGGGATCCAATATCAAGGAGTACATTTGTTCTTCTCTTCATCATTTTCTACCCTCCTTCTCCCATTTACTGATAACTCCAAAGTAAATGAAACATACTGCCAATAAGAAAATAAATAGCAAGACTGTTACCGCTGAGGCACGCCCAAGAAGTTTTGTTCCCCAACCGAGATTATATGCAAATATTGGCAATGTTGTTGTTGCGTTTGAAGGGCCACCACCAGTAATCAGATAAATAATATCAAAGTTATTAAAGATCCATACTGTTCTCAGTACAACAAGTAATCCTACGACTACTTTAATATGAGGTAAAATTACAAATCGAAAAACTTGCCAACTGGAAGCTCCGTCTATCCTAGCGGCTTCAAACTGTTCTTCCGGAACCGTTTGTAAGGCAGATAGAACATTGACCATGATCATAGGGGCACCAAACCAAATATTAATAAACACTAAACAGATGAAAGCCCACGTACTTTCTGTCAAAAATCCAGGGACGTGATTCATCAGTCCTAATTTCACAATCAAGTTAGGTAGATAACCATATACTCCATTTAAGATCCATTGCCAAGAAAAGGCAATGACAATAGTTGGGAACGCCCAAGGAACAATCAACAATGTCCTATATAACTTCTTAAAACGTCTAACTCTATGCAATGCAAGTGCTAATACAAAACCAACAAGCACTTGTCCCACAAGAGAAAAGACTGTCCATTTAAGGGAGTTGAAGAAGGCATTGTAGAAATTAGGGTCCGATAAAACTGCTTTATAGTTTGCTAATCCTACAAATTTATACCGCGGCATGATCAAATGTTTGTTTGTAAAGCTAAAATAAATGCTGGAGAAAAATGGGTAAACAAATAATAGTCCAACAATGATAATAGCAGGTAACACAAACACCCATCGAGTCAAATTTCTATTTTTGACCATATGCTTTTTCCTCTCTAAAAACAGAGGCTACATTATTGTAGCCTCTGCTATTATTATTTAACATCAACTGCTACAGTTTCGAATAAATCGTTCAATTGTTTTTCTGCATCCTTAGCAGCCTCCATTGGATCTTTACCATTTGTAATAATATCTTGGAACATTTGTTCAATGATATGTTGGTTTGTTAACATTCCAGCTTGAACACTTGGACCATTTTCATATCCAATAGCTGTACCTTTTTCTGCTGCTTTTGTAATAACTTCTTCTGCATGTTGGAATTTCTTGCGAACGTCATTATCTTTATAGGCTGGATCATCACTAATTCCTTTGATGGCAGGCAACATTCCAACAGGAGTTGAATCTAAGAAGCTAATATAATCTTTCTTTTCATACAAAGATTCTAAGAATGCTTTCGCTACTTCTGGATGTTTGGAATTCTTCCAAACTACCAATGGAATATTAGAAGTTTCAATACCATAATCTTTATCTGATTCTTTTACTTTTGGAATCGGATAGGCGTCAATTGCATCAATCAATTGAGGGCTATTTGCTTGAATACCACCAACATGGAATCCTGAGTTAAAGTCAAAAGCTGTCTTTCCTTGATAGAACAAAGTAGCTTGCTGCAAGACATTAAAGTTCAATGAATCTTTAGGAGAAAATTCCTTATACATCTTCACCCAATATTTAATTCCATCTTGGGCCAGCTTGCTTGTCAAGTTAGCTTTCAAATCTTTTGTCAACAGACTTCCGCCACCGCTTCGTACGTAGAAATTTAAGAAGCGTGTACCCATCAGGTCATTTGTCCCAAAAGGAACAGACAATCCATAAACTCCATTTTCTTTTAATTTTTTTGAAGCTTCATACAACTGGTCCCATGTTTTTGGAACTTCAATATTATATTGTTTCAATAAATCAGTGCGAACCCACATGACTTGAGCATGTGAATACAAAGGAACAGAATAAAAATTGCCATCAACCTTCGCTTCATCTAATGCTGTTTTATTAAATTTATCTTCTCCGATTTTCTTAACGGTATCATTCAACGGAACTAAAGCATCTGAATTTACCATTTCCATAACTTGGTTTGGCAAAGCTGTACTAATATCTGGAACATTGCCATTTGCTAATCCAGTCGTCCATTTTGTATAGAAGTCATTCCATGAAAATGTCTCAATCTTGATTTTAACTTTTGGATGCTTCTTCATGAACTCATCAGCTGATTTTTGAATACTTTCTAACCGAGGCCCCTGAGTAAATGAGTGCCACATTACAATTTCACCAGATAATTCTCCAGTTTTATTACTTCCTTCTGCATCATTTTTTGAAGATGAACATGCAGTGACAAACAATGCGAATAACGCGAGAACCAAAGCGAAAAGAATTTTCTTACTATTTTTCATTGTTTTCCTCTTTCTATTTTTAATACAAAATATGTAATCAGTGCTTTGAAGCCTTAACTTCTCCGAAAAAACTAACTATATCGCTTATCTCCTCCATTTTCTATTTGACATATCTAATCAATCGCAATTTTGAATAGATACTTTCTGACTATTTCTTCCTGACCTGAATAGCCATTTGGTTGGTGAGGTTCACCAGGGAAGAAGACTGCAAAATTATGATAGCCCAAATGAAGTGGATAGAATTTCTCACAATGAACAAAGCCAATATCACTTGCTTCATCAAATGGAATAGCTTCATCTAGGATACGGGAACCGTAGCTAGAAAATTCATGTCCTTCAACTAATAAATGAAGGTCGGCATAACGGCGATGATGTTCAAAGCGATCATTTTCATCTTTGTTAAGGGTGTTTTCTTGGACAACGAGAAAGACCTTGTCACCGTCGATATCATATCTCCCTAGCTCAAAAGAATCTTTCCGGTGTTCATAGAGAAAATCAATCGCTTGATCCAGATTAGGATGAATCCCTTTGTACAATTTTATGTTTATTAAATCATCAAATATCATCTATTTCTCCTTTTACACTAGATTTATGTTGCAGAAAGTTAAGCAAATATGACTTCCTTCTTGAAATCTTCATCGTTATCCTTCACTGAAACATTCTCATTAAATGAATTCGACTACTCTCTATTCGGTCTCCTCCTCCTTCAATCTACTGTTTTGTTTTCTCATTTTAAGGCTGCGACGAAGCGCTCTGTAATCTCTTTTGGTCGGGTAATGGCGCCACCTACGACGATACCGCGAACCCCGAGATCATGGATTTTCTTGGCCTGATCCGGATAGTGGATCTTGCCTTCTGCGATGACATCTACTCCTGCTTGGCAGAGACTATGGATCAGTTCAAAATCTGGACCATCAACCTTTGGACTGTAGTCTGTATAGCCCGAAAGGGTTGTTCCGACAAAGTCCACTCCCGCTTCGACAGCTGTCAATCCTTCTTCCAGAGTCGAAATATCAGCCATCAAGAGTTGGTCTGGATATTTCTCTTTGACTTGATGGATAAAGTCACTCATCGAAAGCCCATCATGACGCGGACGTTTGGTACAATCAAGCGCAATGACCGCGATATCCAAAGCTGCCAACTCATCGACTTCTTTCATAGTAGCTGTGATAAAGGGTTCTTCAGGTGGGTAATCGCGTTTGATAATCCCAATGATCGGTAACTTGGTCACTTCCTTGATTTCCTTGATATCCCGGACACTATTGGCTCGGATTCCGACAGCTCCACCCTGCTCCGCCGCTTTGACTAAGAGAGGAATAACTCCTCCTGCTTCTGTATAGAGCGGTTCATGAGGGAGGGCTTGACAAGAAACAATGATGCCATCTTTGATTTGTTCAATCAGTTCATCTTTTGTAATCTTTGACATAACTCCTTCTCCTTTGATAATAAGGCAACTCGAGTACTTGTAAATTGATTATAATCTATTTTTAAAGCGCTTACAATATTAATCGTGCAATTGGATTATAGTTTCACATTTTAGGGCAAAATAAAAAGATCTCTGAAACTAGTTTCAGAGATCTAGGACATGGTGATTCCTTAGGCCATCTTTTGGGTCGCTTTTTCCTTTACGACAAATACAAAGCCAATAGAGCCAACGACGGCTCCAAGCAAGATCCAATAGACCATATCCGATGAAGCCATTGGGCCTGCCAAGAGACCTGCTAGTAAAAAGAGATTGATATACAGTCGGGTATCGCGATAAAAGGTCCAATTGAAATGGTAGCTACCTTCTGGATACTGCCGTGTCGATACAGACGGTTGAAAGACCTGAAGAAGGATCAAAATCCCAACAAAAGCAAGATAAGCTAGGCTAACTACCGAAAGCGGAGCCTGCATCGTTAAAGCTACAGTCGCTAAAAGCAAGACCAAGATCCAGAAATGGAAGTCCATCCAGAATTCACGATGATAACAAAACCGTTTCATAAGATCACACCTTTCTCTTTATGTAATCGTTTTCTGTACTTCTATTATAAGACAACAAATTTATTTTGCAAGGAATCATTGGCTTTTGGGGGTTGAAAATAGGACCAGAATATCTCTGGTCCGTCTAAAAAAACTATGAACAAATATTAGTTGCCACTTCATTCACTGATATCATTTTCGATAATCACCTTGAGAGCATGGTTTTCACCCGCATGTTTAAAGACATCATAGGCTTTTTCAACTTCTGAGAGTTTGAAGTGGTGGGTGATGAGCTTAGTCGCATCGATCTTGCCTGATTTCAAGACATTGAGTAACATTTCAGTAGTATTGGCATTGACAAGACCGGTGTTGAGGGTAATGTTCTTGATCCACAAATCATCCAAATTGAAGCTAACCGGTTTTCCGTGGACACCGACATTAGCGATGTGTCCACCGACAGAGATGACGTTTTGGCAGACATCAAAGGTCGCAGGATAGCCCACACATTCCATGGAGATATCGACACCACGACCTTCGGTCACTTCATTGATAAAGGCCTTGATTTCAGCGATATCGCTGGAGCAGATGGTGTGAGTTGCTCCAAATTTCTTAGCCGCTTCAAGACGAGATTCAGACAAGTCCACCATGATAATCGTAGCTGGTGAGAAGAACTGCACAGTCAAGAGAGCTGCAAGACCGATCGGACCAGCTCCAACGATACAGACATTGTCCCCAGGTTTTACATGAGATGGGAGGACCCCGATTTCATAAGAGGTTGGGAGAATATCTGAGAGCATGACCAAGGCTTCGTCATCCACAGTTTCAGGCGCATGATAAAGACTACCATCCGCATGTGGAATGTGGACATACTCTGCTTGGGTTCCGTTGATCAAGTGACCCAAAATCCAACCACCATCTTCACAGTGAGAAGGCAAACTACGTTTACAGTAGTAGCAGGTATTACAAGCTGTGACACAAGAGATGATGACCTTGTCGCCTACCTTGAAGTTATTCACTGCATCGCCGACTTCTTCGACGATCCCGATTCCTTCGTGGCCTAAAATCGTGCCTTCTTTACAAGCTGGCACATCTCCTCCTAGGATGTGAAGGTCTGTCCCACAGATGGTTGTCTTCAAGACACGCACAATGGCATCCGTTGGATTTTTGATCACTGGTTTTGGTTGATCCAGCAGTTGCAGATTGCCTGCAGATACATAAGTTGCAGCTTTCATAAGCGACTCCTTTTTTGTTGGTTTGATAAAACCATTTTATTTTCGTTTCTTTGTGAATATTATAACATATTAAGTAAGCGCTTGCAAGAATTTATGAGCACATTTTTAAAAGTTTTTTGGGCAAACAAAAACATTCCTCTTATCTCTACCAGAGGAATGTTTCAATCACCTTGTTCTAATTGTTGACGCTGCTTGTAGTACTCTTGCTGCTCGCGCTCACGCTCTTCTTCTAAACGCTCTTCATAGCGCTTGAGCTCTGCCTCAAACTCTTCTTGCAAGGCAAATAAACGCTCTAAGCCACTTTGAGCCTCCGCACTTGGGGCTTGAAAATGCAGGGCACTTAGCCAGTCTACTAAATTTTCTGTATGTTGGCGGACATCCATACGCATATCCGCATAATCCCACTCCAACTCGCTCAGTTTTTGATTGAAGCGGTAATGTCGATCTTCTAGTTGTTCTAATTCACTATTTCCTGAATGGTACATCACATACCTCCTTTAATCGGACTCAATAAAATCGGCTTCTTCACTGATTTCAGTGCTGTTTCTACCGCGTCCGCTGCTCCTCCTGTAAATCCATCTTTCAAATCACTAACTAGGGTCGTTGTAGCAAAAGAGCGCATCTTTTCGGATTGACCGCCCAAGCTTACCTGCAAACTCATCGCTTCCAACATCATCAAGGCTTTTTGCGTTGCAATCAAACTTCTGATCGCAATCCGCTCTTGCTCCTTTTTAATCTCTCGATGGAGCTCCTCAATTCGTTCTCTGTCCTCTCCCAGGATCTCTAACATCTTTTTCTCCTACTTATGAAAAATCAAAGGCCGTCGCTTGTCCCTTGTCCAAGTCCACCAATTGAGCTGATGCAGCCTCCAGCTGACCTGCCAAATCTGACAAGCGAGTGGAGTAGGCCTTTGCTTGGGCGAGGTTTTCCGCCTCTACTGCTTGGTCCCAACAAGTATCCATGGAGAACTCTCCTAATAGTTGCTCCACTTCTGCATCTGTTAAAAATTGGGCCATGCTGTGGGCCATTTGTGACACCTCAGCGACCTTATGAGAAACCGTCTCCTTGGCCTCTTCCAGCTTATCCTTAACTTCTGCCTCAAAGACAGTTGCTTGCGCTGAAGCATTCTGCGCTACCGCCAGCACCAATTCCTCTCGCAATTGGATGGTCTGGGTTCCAGACGCGCCTGCCAGTTGCTGATGGAGGCTAGAAATGCTTGGCCTTTCCTGCCCATACATGGAGACCACTGAAGCAGATGATGGCTGATTTTCTGAAGTGGAAGTTTCCCGATCTCGTTGGGGCATTTCAATAATTTTCTGTGCCTGATCTTGTCTTCCTTGCACGTCACCTTCTAACTCCATTTGAGATGGCCTCCTTTCTTGGATTTATTTTTTCGTTTCCTATAACTGAAAAAGGATCATAACCCTTCAGCTACAGGCAGATTCACACACTATAGGGTAACATAAAATAGCTCGGAATGCTATAAAAATAACACAATTTCTGAAAAAAAGTCTAATTTTTTATGAAAAAACGAGTTTTGGACCCAAATAGCAAAAATCCCCCGCTCTTTCGAGTGGGGGTAGCTGATAAACATCAGTTGTTCCTTGGCGTCTTATTTACGACGTCCTGGACGTTCCTTGTAACCATAGTAAGCATCTTCGATGATTTCTTGCATATGGTCTACCATTGGAAGACGTGGGTTAGCTGGTGAACATTGATCTTCATAAGCAAGGAAGGCCAATTCACGAGAATGTTTCTTCCATTCTTTTTCATCGATGCCTTGTGCTTTGAAGTTCATTTCGATACCACAGCGTTCACCGAGTTCGTATACAGCTTTTGCGTAAGCTTCAACGGCTTCTTCTGGAGTAGAGCATGGAAGTCCTAGCATACGAGCGATATCTTGGTATTTTTCATCTGCACGGTAGTAGTTGTACTTAGGCCATGTAGCTGTCTTGGCTGGGCGTGTACCGTTGTAGCGGATAACGTATGGAAGCAAGATGGCATTGGTCCGTCCGTGGATGGTGTGGAATTGCGCACCGATCTTGTGGGCCATTGAGTGAGAAATACCGAGGAAGGCATTGGCGAAGGCCATACCTGCGATGGTTGACGCATTGTGCATCTTTTCGCGTGAATGGAAGTCCGCATTCTTGACTGAGCTTTCCAAGTTTTCAAAGACAAGTTTAATAGCTTGAAGAGCAAGACCATCTGTGAAATCGCTAGCCATTTGTGATACGTAAGCTTCTGTCGCGTGCGTCAAGACGTCCATACCAGTGTCTGCTGCAACAGATCCTGGAACTGTCAATACCAAGGCAGGGTCTACGATGGCAACTGTTGGAGTCAATGAGTAGTCTGCGATTGGGTATTTACGATTGTTGGCTTTATCAGAGATAATGGCAAATGGAGTTACTTCAGATCCTGTACCAGATGTTGTTGGGATCGCAATAAATTTAGTCTTCTTACCAAGCAATGGGAACTTGAAGGCACGTTTACGGATATCCATGAATTTTTGTACCAAGTCACGGAAGTCCACTTCTGGTTGTTCGTAGAAGAGCCACATTACTTTGGCCGCATCCATTGGTGATCCACCACCGAGAGCAATGATCGTATCTGGTTTGAAGGCACGCATGATCTCTGTACCACGTTCAACAGTTGTGATATCTGGATCTGGTTCTACGTCTGCAAAGATTTGGTAAACCACCTTGTTGCGACGAAGGTCAAGCTGTTCGATGATACGATCAAGGAAACCAAGCTCTACCATAGCGTGGTCTGTAACGATCATGACACGTTCAACGTCACGACATTTTTGTAGGTATTCAATTGAATCACGTTCAAAGTATGTTTTTGAAGGAAGTTTCATCCATTGCATGTTATTTCTCCGGCGTCCGACTTTTTTGATATTCAAGAGGTTGATGGCACTAACGTTGTCCCCAACAGAGTTGCGTCCGTAAGAACCACATCCAAGTGTCAATGATGGCAAGAAGGCATTGTAAACATCCCCGATACCACCGAAAGTCGAAGGAGAGTTGCAGATCACACGAATGGCTTTAACTGCTTTACCAAATTCTTTGGTCAATTCTTCGTCTGCTGTATGGATGGCAGCTGAGTGACCAAGACCGTTGAATTCAACCATTTGGCGTGCTTTGTTAATTCCGTCTTCACGGCTTTCAGATTTCAAGACAGCGATGACTGGTGACAATTTTTCACGAGTCAACGGTTCTTTTTCGCCAACTTCTTTACATTCTGCCGCAAGGATATTGGTTCCTTCTGGTACAGAGAAGCCAGCTTGTTCAGCGATCCATGCTGCTGGTTTCCCAACGATGTCCGCATTCAATTTCGCACCTGCACAGTTCTTGCTATTGGCTTTTACGCCGAAGCAGAACTCTTCAAGAAGGGCTTTTTCTTTTTTGTTAACAAAGTAAGTGTGGTAAGATTTGAATTCTTCAACAAACTCATCGTAGATTTCTTTATCGATGATGACCGCTTGTTCAGATGCACAGACCATTCCGTTGTCAAATGACTTAGACATAACGATATCGTGGGCTGCTTGGCGGATATTGGCTGATTTTTCAACATAAGCTGGAACGTTTCCGGCACCTACCCCAAGAGCTGGTTTCCCACATGAGTAGGCCGCTTTCACCATGGCGTTACCACCGGTCGCAAGGATCGTTGCAACTCCATCATGGTTCATAAGGGCGCTGGTTGCTTCCATAGATGGTTGCGTAATCCATTGCACACAGTTTTCAGGAGCTCCTGCTTTAATTGCTGCATCGCGTACGATTTGTGCCGCATGAGCAGATGATTCTTGAGCAGATGGGTGGAAGGCAAAGACGATAGGGTTCCGTGTCTTCAAGGAAATCAAAGCTTTAAAGATTGCTGTTGAAGTTGGGTTTGTTGTAGGAGTGATCCCGCAAACAACTCCGACTGGCTCAGCAATAAGAGTTAAA
The DNA here is from genome assembly GCF_034134805.1 of Streptococcus sp. S5. Lineage (NCBI taxonomy): Bacteria > Bacillati > Bacillota > Bacilli > Lactobacillales > Streptococcaceae > Streptococcus > Streptococcus lingualis. The sequence continues at coordinate 78,337 of NZ_CP139419.1, forward strand.
CCAGTGACGTCATCTTCTGAAATGACACCAACTGTCTTGGTGTGACGCATGTTGTTTACAACGTGCTCACAAGCGAACAAGTTCTTCGTCGCCTTGTCTTCAAAGACCCCACGACCAGTTTCTTCATATGCATGAAGAGCGAGCTCACCGTGTGCGTCAAGAGCCGCTACAGATGCTTTCGCCACAATATAGTCCACTTGTTCCTGATTCAATTTGCGCATTTCTTCAAGCGCCACCAGCGCTTTTTGCACCAACTCGTCTACGTGTTTTTCAGCAGCGAGTTTCTTTTCTTCAGGTGAGAGAGTTTTTTTATCAGCCATTTGATGCTTTCCTCCAATGTTTGAAACCCTTATCCTTTTCTAGAACTTTTTCATGTTTTCGGAAATTTTCAAGAATAGTGTAAGGAATTTCGGTTTGTTAATTATTTCACAATATAATTGTACTCTATTTTGAGATTTTTGTAAACACTTCCAAGCAACTTTCACAAAGATTTTTTTGAAATTTGTGAAAGTTTTATCAATTTAATTGCTGTAAAAGCAATTCTTTAGCAAAATTGTGAAAAAATAATTAAAAAATTTTTTCTTCACAAAGTGAAGTTTTCAATCAATTTTTGTAAGCGTTTTCTTAATCTTACTAAAAAAAGCAACCTTTTACAAGTAAAAAGTTGCTTTTTGTTCTCTTTTGTTAGCATTTGTTTTATTGTAATTTCAAAGAAGTCTCTCTACTTCTTAACTGGACCTTTTTCTGCTTTATCAAGGGCTTCCTTAACCGTTTGGGCATAGAGTTCCCCACCATTGGTTTCCATATTGAAGTGGACAGAGTCTGTTCCAACCCAAATGTTTGGATTTTCCACGGCTACTTGATACCAGTCCGCAATGGTGATGAAATCGTATTTCTTGGCTAGTTCTAACTCATAAAGACGAGTTTGAACCGATTCGCTGGACTGATCGTTGGCATAGCGACCATCATATGGTGTCACAAGGATCAAGCGACGGCCTTTTGGAAGTTTTTCAACATACTGATCCAGCAACTCTTTGTAGTTGCTCACGGTATTGGTTCCTAGGGCAATGACCACATTTTTTAGGAGAACTTTATTGGAGATATCGGTCTCAAAGACCTTCATTCCATTTTCCAGCTGACGGCTCACCACCGCATCGATCTGGATGCCAGGGATCGCTTTAATCAGGTAATCCTGCGCCCGCAAGTTAACGGAGTCACCGATCATGGTCACACCATTTGAGACGTTATAGTCTGTTGCAGTCGCATTGTCCACCTGCGTCCGCGTAACCTGCATTTTGCTATCTGCTTGATTGAGCCCACTCACCACCAAACTCTCATCAAAAGCTCCAACGGTTGGTGCAAAGGCGGAGATTCCAATCATCAAGAGAGCCAGAGGAATCATGAGGTAAAAGATCGGCTTGGTCAAAAAACTGAGATCCATCTTCATGCCGAAGACACGAGGTTCCTTGCCTGCAATAGTTGGCTCCAAAATATAGAAGGACAGAGCCGTTAGAATCAAGGAAACGATCGTCGTCACAAGGGCTGCCATCATATTTCCCAAATGTTGAGAGAAGATGATAAAGAAAGGCCAGTGGAAAAGATAGACACCATAACTAGTATCTGCCAAGAAATTGAGAATGGCTGGTTCTTTTTTATCTGGCGTCTTTTCATGGAGAATGCGGGCCGACAGAATCATGGCACAAGCTGCGATTGTCGCTGCTAAAAAGCCAAACAGATAGGTCCACAAGCTATCAAATGGCAAGAAAAGACTGAGCACAAACAAGAAGGCAAAGCTTCCACCCAAGACCGATAAGGTCTTTTTCATGCTCCAAGACTGCACCAACTTTGTAAAGTTCGGGCTGACATTAGCAATCCCTGTTACCGTTGCTAGACATGATCCCGCAAAGAAGGGGAAGATGTGAGTGAAGCTAGAAAAATAGATAGTGGAGAAATTAGCTGTCAGAAAGGCGCGGATGAACATAGACAAGAAGGTGAAGAGAAAGAGTCCGCTGGACGCCAGGAAGAGCATGCCTCGGTATTTCCCAACTGTCTTAGCCCGCTTAGCCAAGAACCATGCCAAAAGTGCCCAGAGCACATAGTAATGCACTTCTAGAGCCAAACTCCAGGTATGAAGGAAGAGATGTGGAATGAAGTTACTTTCGTAACTACCACCCGTTGCCATCTCAAAGAAATTGGTCACAAAACCGAAGACCGCCGCAATCTGAGTCCCAATACCAGCCACGTAGTCCCGTTGGACCATAAAGGTAAAGGGCATCACGACCAAGACCATAAAGACAAGGGGTGGTACGATCCGGTAAAAGCGCCGTTTCAAGAATGCCAGGTAGTCGATTCCTTGCTTGCGCGCAAATTCATCGATCAAGAGCGCTGTAATCAAAAATCCTGAGAAGGTGAAGAAAATATCTACCCCAATAAAGCCTCCAGGAAAGGCTTTTTGGAAGAAATGGTAAAGCAATACCAATAAGAGTCCTGTAACACGGACTAGTGAAAACCATTTAATGCGCATTTTGATAAATCCCCTGCTTGAATGTTCCTTTGTATACGACGTTGGCTTCTGTGGTTAAGGTGCCTTTGCCCTCCGGCTGGCCATTAACAAACTGCCCTTCATAGGTCCAGCCATCCTTGGACTTAAACTTACCATAGCCACTAAAAGAGCCGTTGACGAGGTTACCTGTATAGGTATCCCCATTTTTAAAGGTGACGGTTCCCTTGCCATTCATCTTGCCACGGACCAAACTTCCGTCGTAACGGATCGCCCCCTTGTCCAAGGTCAAGACGCCCTGACCTGGAATGGCTGAAAGGAAAACCAGCAAAGCAGATAGAATAATCACGACTAATGCTGCTATTTCTAAATTTTTTCGCGTCAGATAGACCTTATAGGTCTCATAAAATTCTTTCATATTCTGTATTCTCTCACATATCAAACTCTTAAAAAGTTGCTAACTGATCTAACCAAGCCTTACAGCCACTCAGGACTCTGGAATAGGTCTCCTCAAAATCACCGGTATACCACGGATCTGGCACACTTTCAGCAGCAAAAAGATGAATCTTGTATTCTGTTCCTGCAGGAGCCATTCGCTTCAGATCTGCTACATTGTTTTCGTCCATCCCTAGGATCAAATCAAAGTTGTAAAAATCCTCTTCCTTGATCTGTAAGGAAGTCTTAGCCGGATTATACGGGACCTGGTGTTGTTGAAAGATTTTCTGGGTTCCCCGATGGATGGGATTGCCGTGTTCCCAGCTAGAGGTGGCCCGACTTTCAATCTCATACTGATCCGTCAAGTCCTTCATGACAAACTCCGCCATGGGGCTCCGACAAATATTTCCTAAGCAGACAAAGACGATTTTTTTCATGATTCCACCTAACTCCTTGTTCGGACTGCCCAACCTAGCTGAGCTCTTGGCTTTCCACTATGGAAAACCAGCATACTATTACTATTATAACAAAAATGTGACAGAAAGATGACAAAGTGGCTCCATCATTTTAAAGAAAAATCAGATTCCTTTTTCAAATCTGATCTGTTTTTCTATTTTGGAAAACGAACCTCTAATGGAGGCCATTTACTCTGCCAATCCTTCTTTTTCATCCGCTCTGTATAAACCGCTAAACGCTCTGGGCTGGCTAAAAAATGTGGAGTCGGCTGAACGATGAAGTCTTCGATATCCTTTGTCCCATAAGGGAGAAAGAGCTCTAGCTGACCATCTTTCCTTAGGCGAACTGCAAGTGCCGTACACTGCTCGGGGTATTTGGAAACCGCATCACAGGCACTGCGATATGGAGCTGTCCCCGGGCTATGCTGGTGCATGTAGACTTGATTTTTCACTTCCCAAGCGTACTGGGGATAGGTCTTCTTTAATTCCTGCTCGATCTGCAGAGTCTCCTCATAACTGATCGCAGGGTCATAAAAGACCAGATCCATATCGGTTGTCGCGTCAAACCCTGGTTTTCCAGAGAGCTGGTTCCAGATGAAATTGCGCACCGCGCCCGCCGCTAACCAGGCATCTGCCAAGTTGAGATCCCGAATGATAGCCAAAACAGTCATCATCTCCGGATCCGCTTGGATTTGTTCTACTATTGCTTCTTCCGTCAGCATCTTCTTCTAGTCTCCATTGTAGGGATAACCCAGGTGTTCATAAGCCTTGCGAGTCGCCACGCGCCCTGTCCGGGTCCGCATGATAAAGCCTTTTTGAATCAAGTAAGGCTCATACATATCTTCTACGGTCTCGCGCTCTTCGGCAATATTGACCGATAGAGTCCCAAGCCCGACCGGGCCACCGCCGTACATCTCAATCATGGTGCGCAGGATCTTTTGATCGACATAGTCCAGTCCTTCATGGTCCACATCCAGCATAGAGAGGGCCTTGTCTGTAATGGTGTCGTCAATCAAGCCGTCGCCCATAATCTGAGCAAAATCGCGCACCCGCTTCAGCAAACGGTTGGCAATCCGAGGGGTCCCCCGACTACGAAGAGAAAGCTCTTCGGCAGCTTCGTGGGTAATCTCCATCTCAAAGATTTCGGCGGTCCGCTCGACAATCTCTGTCAAATCATCTTGCTCATAGTATTCCATGTGTCCGGTAATCCCAAAGCGAGCGCGCAAGGGATTGGACAGCATACCAGCTCGAGTCGTGGCCCCAATCAAAGTGAAAGGAGGAAGGTCCAGATGAACACTCCGGCTGGTCTCGCCAGCACCAATCATGATATCGATGTAAAAATCTTCCATGGCGCTGTAAAGCACTTCTTCGACTGACATAGGCAGACGGTGGATTTCATCGATAAAGAGGACATCGCCCGGCTCTAGATCATTGAGGATAGCTACCAAGTCACCAGCCTTTTCAATGACAGGACCAGAAGTCTGCTTGAGATTGACACCCAGTTCATTGGCAATGACAAAGGCCATGGTGGTTTTCCCCAGTCCCGGAGGGCCAAAAAGAAGGACATGATCCAGCGCTTCATCCCGAAGCTTAGCTGCCTCGATAAAGATTTTCAGCTGGTCCTTGACCTTATCTTGACCGATATATTCATGTAAATATTGCGGGCGCAACGTCCGTTCAACGGCCTCTTCATCGCCCATGATTTCATTGTCTAAAATTCTACTCATACAGTCTATTATAGCAAAAAATGATACCTTCGGTACCATAAATAGAATGTGTTTTTTAAAGATCCTGGTTCTCACTAGCGTTCGTTAGAATAAGTTGAACAGTTGCCCTCATCGCCAACCTTTCTTTTTATTATACAGTCCCTTCTTCATCTATCGCTCACCATTTCACTTTATAATTATTTCCTTTAATGATAAAATTAAAGCAACAACGTTTAGGAGGTAAATTTATGTTTACTAAAACAAAGAAGATCCTTTTCGGTTTCTTGGCATTCTTTGCAGTGCTCCTTATTGCGGGATGTCAGTCTTCTCCATCGCAGTCTTCTAAAACAAATAAGTCTTCTCAAACAGATAAATCTCCTCAAACAATAAAAGCACCACAAGATCTTACAAAGGATCAACAAGGAACTTGGAAATGGACTGACCAACAAATGACCATTCAAAAAGTATTCCTAGCTTCTAATATCAAAAAACTTGCCGCTGTACTAATGCTTGATGACTTCGATAAGGTTAAGATGACGATGACCATTAAAGATAAAACCGTTGAATTGAAGTACCATTTTGATTACAGAAAACTGTATGAGGATCAAGCATTTGCAACAGGAGAGAACAAAGCGAATTATGAATCGTATTTAAAAAATAAAACTGCTGAATTTAAGAATTATATTCCAAATTTGAAACATACAAAGATTACTCTTGACGAACCTAATTATGCCTATGATTACTCTCTAACTGGAGAAATCGATACACAGAAACATACTATTACGTTCCCTGAAACACCTACATTTTTAAGTAGAATTGTTATGGGAACCACGTATAATTCACTTGTACCAATTACTTATACTTACACCGTTGAAGGTAACCAACTAACACTTTATGCTGAAGGTAAAGATGAACAAAGTCATTTTAGAGTAATACGTCTTCGTTTCAATTACGTAGAAGACAATCATTAGAAGGAGTGATCAATCATGAACAATATGAAAAAAAGTTCCCTATGGATGTTTTCCCTTCTTGCTCTTCTATTGGTATCAGGATGTGGGCAACAGAAACAACAGCAACAGAAACAACAAACAACCGCTGAGACTACAGCAGTTGCAGAAACTACCACAGTAGCACCGACCCCAGTCTCACTCGAAGGGGACTGGAAAGCTGTAGATTTTAGAGATACAGTGGAACGTACTTTCTTAATTTATTATGGTGATGCTAATAGTCGATTAAAGGTTACTGAAGCCTTCCAAGATATCGTTCCGACTCTAAAAATTACAGGAACAGATGTAACTTATTCTTATAGCGCTGATATGAATAAGTATATTGATTTTTATGCTGAACAGAATAAAGATGAATATCCTACAAAAGAAGAAGCAACTGCCATCCTTCTAGGCGTAAGAGAAAAGAAATTTGGAAGTTTTAAACATCAAACTGGAACGTTTGATAACGATACAAAAGTGTTAACTGCAACGTTAAATGATGGGGTTTTAAAAGAGAATGCAAAAACGATCGTATTCCCTGAAGTTCCAAACATCTTTGGAGTTCTACCACTTTATATAAATTCTACAGACGTACCAATTACTTATCACTACGAATTGAATGGTGACATCCTTACAATTTACGCTGAAAAAACATTCGAAGAAACAGGAGCACATCTCGTTTATCCAATGAAATTCAAGAAAGTTTCAGATCCTAAAACTAATTAAATAGCTCACTGAGAGTGGGACAGAAATCGGTAATTCGTTAGAATTCGATTTCGTCGTCCCACCTCCGCACAGTTGAGTAGGGCTGTAAAAGCTGATGAAATCAGCGTAGTAGAGCCCACTCAACCACTGCGTCTTGCTCGACAATCCAAAAATAATTGAGAGGCTAGGACTTTTGTCCCAGCCTCTTTTGTGTGCAAAAAAATAATTTAGGAAGCCTTGAGAATCTCATCTATTGGGGACTCTGCTACATACAATTTTCCCGTTTCTTATGTTGAATAATCGGTCAAGTTACAAAACAAAATTGCGATTCGTTTGAAAGCCCTTGCAAAACAATTGTGTTGCACGTATAATATAAGCGTAATACAATCATCTATTTTAAGGAGGTCTAGCGATGATTAGACGTTATAAAAAATTATTTTTAGCATTCGTTGCTCTGCTCTCAGTCTTCCTACTAGCTTCTTGTTCTCAAAAACAAAGTGGCTCTAAAAATGCTGCTAAAACAGAAACAGCAAAAGTCGAAACGATTGATGGCGAATGGGAATTAGTCGATACTCTCGATGCTTTAACGGAATCCATCGGTGCCTATACCCTCCATGGAATCCACTTTGCACACTTGCTTGAATCTGTTAAAGACTTCAAAATGGACATGAAGATTGAAAACAATACGGCAACCATTAAATACGACTATAACATTGATAACTTTATTAAAGCTTTCTCCACTGTCACAACAGAAGCTAGAGGCAAGACTGAAGAAGAATTCAAAAAAATCATGTATGACTCTCATGAAGGATTTGCAGGCGACTTTAAGAAATACAAAGTCAGCATGAATAAAGATACTGGCGTGTTTAGCTACGAAGCAACGGGTTCTATTGATCAAGGTGCCAAAACAATGACCTTTGATGAAGGACTTTCAGTAGCAAACTCATTCTTCTTCTCATTCGGTGAAAATCGCGTTTCGCCAAACACATATCACTACAAATTAAAAGACGACATGCTTTATGTCACGATTGATGGAAAAGCGAAGAAAAATAATCTTCCAGTTCACTATGAACTACACTTCAAACGTAAAGGAAGCACTACTCAAAAAGACCCTGTTCCAATTGAAGGAAAATGGCAAGCCATCGACTTCCGACCAGCTCTTGAACGTAGCTTAGCCTTTAAAGATTTTGACAATGATGATTCGGCTATCAAGCTTATCTATCCTGAGGCATGGAAAGATTTAAAACCAACGTTGAACATTACAGGTACATCTGTTGAATTCGACTATACTGTATCTCTAGCAGATGGTTTTGGAAGGTTCTACGATTACTTAAAACAAAAAGATGCATCTAAAGTGACTCAAACGAAAGAAGAATATATTAAAAATCAATTTAATAAATTATCAGTCAATCTACAGGATGGCGCTAAAGACTTGCCCAATACAACTTATGAATTTGATAGAGGTAATGCTAAAATTCATTCTGTATTGAAGAACGGTAAATTAGATACAGCAAACCAAACGATTATCTTCCCAGAAGCTATCAATATTGTGCAACTTGCAACCATGTCCATTGGACCTGTCGCTAAAGAAACTACGTATAAATACTCTATTGATGGAGATATTTTAACGTTGACGATTGAGCAACGCGATGGACATAATAATCTAAATACGATTATTTCAGCAAAATTCAAAAAAGTGTCTGATGCAACGAGCAAGTAGTCATTCCACTGCTCCTTGAGAATTTCTCAAGGAGCTTTTTTCTGTGCAAAAAAATAAAGAGCTTACGCCCTATTAAAATACTTCGGTACCTTTGGTTCGGTTAGGAAGGAACGTAGTTTTCGCTCCGCTCAAACTGCATCAATGTACCTAAGCTCACTAACGTTCGCTAAGAAAGAAGGATCGTAGTTCTCGCTCCGCTCAAACTGCATCAATATCTCTAAATTCGGTTGAACTCTCTGAGTTCACCTCATTAAGAGATATAGAAAAGCCACCGGCTTTGGTGGCTCTTATAGGGAGATTATTATGAAAAAGTTTTAGGAGTTTTATCATTCAAAGTTAGGAGGTCTTTGATGATGGTATTAGTATACGATAGGAAGCTTAAAATTTCCTTATAGTTTTTCTAAAAAATTTTTTTTGAGAAAAAGAGGAGGTCTCAAGCAAGGATTTCACATCCTTGTTTGGCCACTCCCCTTTCCTTCTTATTTCTTAGCGATGGCATGGTAGCTAGTCTTGCTGGTGAAGACTTGACCTGCTCTCAAGATGACCTTTTCAGCTTGGTCACTGTGAATGGCATCTGGCACTGTTTGGAATTCTAGAGCCAAGCCATTGTGCTGAACCATTGGTTGCCCTTGCAGATGAACTGTTTTGTCTACGAAATTGGCTGAATATACCACCAAGGCTGGGGCTTCTGACTTGAAGGTCAAAAAACGTCCAGATGGCTGATGGTAAAGAAAACCAGCATTTTCATGCCCTTCTGGAAGAGCGAATGTATGGTCTAATCCTTCTACCAGGCGGATTTGCGGATCAGAGTCCTTAAAAAGATCCTCCAAGAGCATGGCTTGGTAGAGATGCTGAACAACCGGACTTTCTCTATCCACGGTCTGAAGAGGAACACCGTCTGGATGGATAGGGTAAAGCCCTTGATGGTTGATCTGAAAGACATGGTCATTGATCGGCTGGGTGAAGTTCCCAGATAGGTTGAAATAGCTGTGGTTGGTCGGGTTGACCAAGGTATCTTGATCCGTTTCTACCCGATAGGCAATCTCAAGTTCACCATCTTCCGTCAAACCATAGGTTACCCAGATTTTGAGATTTCCAGGGAAACCGCCGGTACCATCTGCACGCTCTGTATACAGAGTGATTTCCTGATCCGTTACCGACTCAACGCTAAACAAGGCACTGTCCCAGCCCGTTGGTCCACTGTGGTTGCAGTTAGCACCGTTATTAGCTTCCAAATGATAGGTCTCTCCATTGAGTTCAAAACTTGCCCCTGCAATCCGGCCTGCTACCGGGCCAATACTAGCCCCATATTTAGGGCTATTGCCCACATAGTCCTCAAAGCGATCAAAGCCTAGAATAATGTTCGTAAACTGATCTTCTTTATCAGGTGTCACATATTCTAAAATCGTCGCCCCATAGGTCATAACAGATAATTGGTAGCCCTTGTCATTTTCGAGGCGATAAGCCCGAACCTCTTGATTCTGCCATTCTCCAAACACGCTTTCTTGATACTGTTTCAAAACCTTCTCCTCTCACTGTTTTTCTCCATTGTATCAGTTTCACAAGAAGAAACACTCCACTTTTTATAGAAAATTAGTGGCTATTCTTTATGAAATGGATGAATGATCACCCCTTGCACAACCCGATTGACAGTACCAGTCGGTGAAGGTGTGTCTGGGCGATTTTGCACCTTGAGTGAGGTCAAGAGAGAAATCAATTGACCGTAGATAATATAAGGGAAGGCACGGTAGATATCTAGTGAGTCTGCAGAAGCGTCTACTAACACTTCCCGTACATGCTCGATCCCTGCAGCTTGGTCAGTCAAGAGGACGACCTGACGGGCAATCTGATCTCCAGCTACTTCTCGAACCAAGTCCAGATCATACTGACGAGTGTAAGGATCAATAGATCCAAAGACCAAGACGAGGGTCTGGTCATTGATGAGGGATTTCGGACCGTGACGGAATCCGACAGGACTCTCATACATGGTTGCGATTTTGCCTGCTGTTAATTCCAAAATCTTGAGTTGGGCTTCATGGGCTAGACCAAAGAAAGGTCCTGCCCCCAGATAGATGACGCGCTCGAAGTCTAGATCGACCACTTCCTTGACCTCACGGTCCTTCTCCAAGATTTGCTCAGACAGATCAACCAGCTCTGCTACTCGGTTTTCCTTGATCTCTTCCTCGCTTGGATCAAAGACCAAGAGAGCTGTCAAAAGCATGGAGGTAAAGCTAGAGGTCATCGCAAAGCCAGCATCGTTGGTTTCTTTTGGTTGGAGAAGCAAGAGATTGCGCTCATCTCCGTGGGCTTGCTGGGCCAGTTTCCCTTCTTCGGCACAGGTAATGGTGATCTGATAGAGCTCATCAACCAAGTCTTGAGCCAACTGCACGGTTGCGACACTTTCTGGCGAATTGCCACTCCGGGCAAAAGATACTAAAACCGTCGGAACCTCTTTTTTCAAATAGGTTTGAGGATGAGCTACGATATCCGTCGTCGCAATGGATTGGAAATTCCAGTGGCGTTCATCGTGCACTTCCTGCAAATATGGAACCAAGGTATCCCCCACATAGGCTGAGGTCCCTGCCCCTGTCAAGATGACCTTGATATAGTCATGCTCTTGCCCAATTTTTTCTAAGAAAGTTTTTATTTCCGCTTTTCTTTCTTGGTACAAGCGAGCCGTTTCTTTCCAAACACTTGGTTGTTGGTAGATCTCACGAGTGGTGATCTCTGCTCCTAGCTCCTGCAAGTCTTCTTTTGTATAGTCTAACATAGAACCTGTTGTTCCTTTCTACAATCTAACGTTGATAAATGGGAAAGGAGCCTGAGATGATTCTCCCAGACTCCCATACCAACCTACTCATCTTCATCATCATCAAGGTTTGACAAGAGGTCATTGACCTTGACAATACTTTCTTTTGCACGTTCAGGGTAGTCCCCTTCATTACCAGTCAGGCTACTATTGATGAATTCGATGACCATCGGAAGATTCATCCCTGCGTATAAGTCAATCGCACGTCCTTCAAGGATCAAGCGGCTCACAGTGTTGCAAGGAGTTCCTCCCAAGAGATCTGCAAATACAATATAGTCTTCTAGACCTTGGACGGTTGCTTCAAATTTAGCAGTAAAGTCTTCTGGTCCTTCTTCTGGTAAGAGTGCAACCGTATGGATGGATTCTTGTGGTCCCATAATCATCTCTGTGCTCGCTTTAAGCTCTTCACAAAAGCGACCATGGCTGACCAATACTAACTGTTTTGCCATACCTTACTCCATTATGCCATTCCAAAGAAGAAGTGGCCAAATGCTGAGAATGCGATTGCTGCAAGGATGATGAGCAAGATAGCTTTTGTAGAGTTCATACCCTTACGTCCAAGCAACCAGTAGATTACACCTGTGATGATAGCTGGTACCAAACGTGGGAAGATCAAATTGAGCATATCTTGAATTTCAATCGCTTTGTCCCCAATGTGTGGAGTCCAAGAAACTTCAACACCAATCATGCTGGCAATCAAGGCACCAACCATGAAGATACCCAGAACGGCAGCTGCGTCGATCAAAGCTGTCAAGGTACTTTGCATGTTGTTGATGAGGTTAACCCCTTCTTTATAGGCAAATTCCAACTGTTTCCAACGGAAAATGTCATAAGCAACTGCCACAGCGATCCACAAGAAGATACCGGCTGGGTTTCCTGCAATAGCCAAAGTTGCTGCGATTGAACCCATAATAGCTGGTACCAATGATCCAAAGATTGAGTCCCCAAGAGGAGCGAATGGTCCCATGAGACCTGTCTTGATCCCGTTCACCGCATCTTTTGATTTGACACCATCTTTTTCTTCCAAAGCAAGGTCAAAACCAGTGATAATGGTGTGGAAGAATGGTGAAGTATTGAAGAATTGCGTATGCAATTTCATCATTTCTTTCAATTCTGGAGTGCCATCACCATACATTTTACGCAACTGAGGTAAAAGCATATAAAGGTAACCAGAAGCCTGCATCCGTTCGTAGTTCCAACCCAATTGGAAGGTGAAGAGGCTACGTTTGTTGATTTGTTTAAAATCTTCTTTTGTTAGTTTGTAATTAGAATTCGTCATCTTCAATTTCCCCGCTTTCTACATTGCTTGCTGGAGCAGCTACGACTGTACGTTGGCTGTTTTTGAAGTGTTGCACTGCAAGGAAGATACCGATAATGGCAATACCAATCATAGATACACTCTTGAAGTTGTTAACAAAAGTAATAGCTTGTTCTTTTGGAAGTTTAGCGAACACATCAGAACCAACAATGCTAGACACTGCAGCACCAAGGCTTTGAACATTGCTATAAAGCACTGTCAACATTGCTGTTAAGCCAAAGCCAAGTGCTAAGTAGTGAAGGTTACGACGAACAGGAAGGTAACGAAGCAAGATCGCAAATCCAAGACCTGGAAGCATTTGACCTGCGAGTTTCAGACCGTTTGCCAACCATTGTACATTAGCAAGACCTGTAACAACAGTTTCTACGAAAGTACCACCAAAGGCAAGAGCCAAGAAGACTGGAAGGGCACGAGAAAGAGCCCAAGGAACAGCACCAAGAAGGTAGTTGCGTTCAATTCCTTTATAGTCGTAACGTTCGATCGCAGCATCTACACGGTGAGCGAAGTAAGTTGTAGTCATACGACCAAGAATATCAAAGTAGGTCAACAAAGTTGCTACCGGCACAGCGATTGTAGCAATAGCAATCTCTGGATCAATCCCTTTTGCTACTGAAAAGGCAGTCGCAAGAACGGCACCAGATGTTGCGTCAATACGAGAAGCTCCACCGAAAGTACCAACACCGAGCACTGTCAATTGGAGAGAAGCTCCGATAAAGAGACCTGTCTTTAAATCTCCCATGACAAGTCCTGTAATGAAACCAGCAAAGACTGGTGAGCCTGCTGATGAAACAATCGTCAACTCATCACAGATTTGATAAGCTGAGTACAAAGTAAGTAGTAAAATTTGCCACCATTGTATCATGACAATTTCCTCCTAAAAATTTTCTTTTACTTTAATAACTTCATAAAGTCTTCTGCAGTGTCGTTTGGCACCATCTGAGACGTAATCTTCACACCTTTTTCGTGGATCTTGTTGAAGTCTTCCACGTCCGCGTCCACCACATTGATCGAGCGGGTAATCGCGCGTGTCTCATCGGATTGAGACATATTGCCGACATTCAGCGTTTCAAGCTGAACGCCTGCTTCGATCAAACGAAGGAAACGATCAGGTTTGCGAGCTACGATAAAGAGTCGTTGGCTATCATATTTTCCAGCCAAGATATTTTCCGCAGCCTTTGCGACTGGCAAGATACTGAGCTTAACACCAGGTGGTGTCGCTAGTTTCAAGCCACTTTTTTCAATATCATTTTGAGCGACTTCATCATCGATCACCATGATACGTGAAACATTTAGTTTGGTAGTCCAAAGATTGGCTACCTGCCCGTGGATCAAACGTCCATCGATACGGCATCCTACAATAGTCATAAGTTTTCCCCCTTTACTTCTTTGAATGTAGGTTGTTGAACAAGTTGAAGTGTCTCTTGGTAACGCCCTTCTGTCTCAAAGACGATCAGGCTATTGGCTCCTTCTTTGAGGAAACCATGAGGCACATAAAGTGAAGTGGTCGGTCCGACCTCCCAGAAGCGACCAAGGTTATGGCCGTTGACAAAGACGACCCCTTTCCCAAATCCTGTCATATCCAGATAAGTGTCAAGGTTGTGGTCCAGCTGAAAATCATATCGGTAAAAGGCTGGAGCACCTGCCTGCCATTCCTTTGAAAAATCGAGCTGACTGAGATCTTGTAAATCCAGTGGGTACTGCTTCCAATGAAGGTGGAAGTGCAAATCCACACAGACACCTGTGCGAATGCCCTTGTGCTGGCTATCAGCTAAGAGCTTGTGACCATAGTTGACACGGCCCATATTCTCAAGCAAGATTTTTAAATTCGTAACCGCTTTCTTTTTTCCTTTGATAAAAAGATCTTCACCGATCTCTGTTTGGTATTGTGTTGCTACATGTTGATCATCCAGGTAAATTTGTACCCGATCCCGACCATCAATGATGCGCAATTTTTCTTCTTCCGCATCCAACTCAAGGTCTGTCTCATATAGTAGATAACCTGTGGTTTGCCCCAACTCTTCCATCTTTTCAGGATAAAGGCTGGTCTCGACTTGAGCCAAATTATCCAGATTCCCAAAAAGACTAGTCTTGGCTGCCAATTGCAAGGTTTGTTCTGGCAAACACTCTTTGATGAGTGGTTCTTGCTGTGGGTATTCCGGATAATAGGTCGCCATCATTTTTTGAATAGCATAATACTTCTCCGTCGGATTGCCCTGCTCATTGAGCAAAGCCCCATAGTCATAGGACGTCACCTGTGGCAAGTCTAGCGTTCCCCGAGCTGAGCAACCATTCATGAAGCCGAAATTGGTTCCGCCATGAAACATATAGAGGTTGATGGAACCAAGCTCCAAGACCTCATGGACAGCTTCTGCCAACTCCTCTGGGTCCCTTTGAATCACGGGTTCCTTCCAGCGGGTAAACCAGCCATCCCAGAATTCCATACACATCAAGGGCCATTTCTTGCCGTATTCGTCAAAGAATTCTTTCATCTGACCAAAGTTATAGGCTGCTTTGGAACCGAAGTTTCCTGTCACGAAGAGGTCTTCTTCGATCAAGGTTCCTGCTCTTAGCGTTGCTCGCCATGGACCATCTGATGTAAAGAGAGGACAGGTCACGCCTTTTCCCTTCATCAAATCCCGAATGGCACGAAGATAATCCTTATCTTCTCCATAAGAGCCGTACTCATTTTCCACCTGCATCATAAGGATTGGACCACCCCGATCCACTTGGTAGGGTGTCAACAACCCAAGCAAGCGATCATAATAACGATCCACCGCTTCGATAAAGGCTGGGTCTGATGAGCGGATTCGCAGGTCTTCTTCTAAGAGCCAAGCTGGCAATCCACCAAATTCCCACTCTGCACAGATAAAGGGCGACGGCCTTACAATCATGTAAAGTCCTAGGGACTGGGCTGTTTGAATGAAACGCTCTAGATCCAATCGGCCACTAAAGTCAAACTGCCCTTTGCGGGGTTCATGCGCATTCCAAGGAACATAGGTCTCAACCGTGTTAAAACCCAAAGCTTTTAGATTATACAAGGAATGATACCAGTCTGCTGGGTCAATACGGAAATAATGGATTGCTCCGGATAAAATCTTAAAGGGTTGACCTTTTAAATAGAAAGCATCGCGAATCTCAAAAACTCCCATAAACGCCCCCCTTTCTTATATGTAACCCTTTTCATTTATTAATATAATAAATTATTTGAAAAATGTCAACACTTTTATAAAAAATATGTTAAAATAGGGTTAAATAAGAGAAATCTAAAGAGAGGTAGCACTATGGCAATTCCAAAGTACCAACACATCAAAGATGATTTGAAGCAGCAAATTATCTCAGGAAAATTTGAAAATGGAGATAAATTTTATACGGAAGCTGAACTCATCAAAATTTATGATGTCAGCTCTATCACCGTTGTCCGTGCTTTGAACGACCTCGCCGCCGATGGCTACATTGTCCGTCAGCAAGGAAAAGGAACCTTTGTTTCTCGTGCTCGAAAACACAAACTGGTAGAATTTTCAGATGTTGAAACCTTCCCAATCCAAAAGGCCAAAGTCAAAGTTCTCTCTATTAAACGTGGAAATACCTTGAGCATCCTAGACAAACTAGGCCTCAACCCAACGCAGTTCTACTATAAGATCGAACGGACTCGCCAGACAGGGGATGATACCTATATCTTCCACCAAACCTATATTCCTGAACAATACATCAATCCAAACTATCCAAATTTGGAATACTACAGCTCTATCTATGATCGCTTCAAAGAAGACTATCACATTCATATGAATGATGAGCACTTCGAAGAAGTCAACGAAATCGTCTTTCCTACACCAAGCAAGGTTGCTAAAGTATTGAAGATCGACGAAAATTTCCCAACGGTCAAACAAGTGAAGACGACCAAGCTAGAAGCGACTGGCCAAATCCTTGAATACACGGAAACCTATAAACGCGGTGACTACTACAAGATCAAGTTCATCTCCTGTGACCGCGATCACTAAGAACCAAAAAGACTGAGACATCTCGGTCTTTTTTATAGCTCCAGTATAGCATGTTGAAAACGATTTCTAAAGACCTCTTTAAAAATATATATAATTAGTGATAGTTTAGCTATAAAAAGTTTAAAAAGGGAGTGGGAAAGAACTCCGACTAGTTAAAAAGAGTTCGTCTTCCCCACCCCCGCACAGTTGATTAGGTCATCTTTGGAGCTTCATAAGCGAACAAAGATACCAATCAACCACTGCGTCTTGCAGTTAGTCTTATCAAACATCAAAGGCTGGACAGTTTTTGCCCAGCCTCTTTCGTCTATTTTTCAAATTCCCTTTTTCGTTGCGATTAGTCACCCAAACCGATGCGTTCGAAGATTTCATCCACTCGTTTGGTGTAGTAAGTTGGGTTGAAGATTTCATCGATTTCTTCTTGAGTCAAACGTGATGTTACCTCTGGATCTGCTTCAAGAAGTGGTTTGAAGTCTACTTGATTATCCCATGATTGGGCCGTCTTCGGTTGAACAAGGTCATAAGCTTGCTCACGCGTCATACCTTTTTCAATCAAGGTCAACATGGCACGTTGGCTAAAGATAAGACCAAACGTAGAGTTCATGTTGCGGATCATGTTTTCTGGGAAGACCGTCAAGTTCTTGACGATGTTGCCAAAACGGTTGAGCATATAGTCAATCAAGATGGTCGTATCTGGCGTGATGATACGCTCAGCTGACGAGTGAGAGATATCACGTTCGTGCCAAAGGGCTACGTTTTCATAAGCTGTTACCATGTGACCACGGATAACACGCGCAAGACCTGTCATGTTTTCAGAACCGATAGGATTGCGTTTGTGAGGCATTGCTGAAGACCCTTTTTGACCTTTAGCAAAGAACTCTTCCACTTCGCGTTGTTCTGATTTTTGCAAACCACGAATTTCAGTCGCCATACGCTCGATAGAAGTCGCGATACTAGCAAGAACTGCAAAGTACTCAGCGTGAAGGTCACGAGGAAGCACCTGTGTAGAGATTTCTTGAGCACGGATACCAAGCTTGTCGCAGACATATTGCTCTACGAATGGTGGGATGTTGGCAAAGTTCCCAACCGCACCAGAAATCTTACCAGCTTCCACACCAGCAGCCGCATGCTCGAAACGCTCGATATTGCGCTTCATTTCGCTGTACCATGTTGCTAATTTAAGACCAAATGTTGTCGGCTCAGCGTGCACACCGTGGGTACGACCCATCATGATGGTGAACTTGTGCTCTTTCGCTTTGTCAGCGATGATGTTGAGGAAGTTTTCAAGATCCTTGCGGATGATATCGTTGGCTTGTTTGTAGAGGTAACCATAGGCCGTATCTACCACGTCAGTAGAAGTCAACCCATAGTGAACCCACTTACGCTCTTCACCAAGCGTTTCAGAAACCGCACGTGTGAAGGCCACCACATCGTGACGAGTTTGCTGCTCGATTTCCAAAATACGGTCGATGTCAAAGTCCGCTTTTTCACGAATCAAAGCCACATCTTCCTTAGGAATTTCTCCCAATTCAGCCCATGCTTCGTCAGCCAAGATTTCCACCTCAAGCCAAGCACGGTATTTATTTTCTTCAGTCCAAATGTTCGCCATCTCAGGGCGGCTATATCTATCAATCATATTTAATTTTCCTTTCTTTTGATGTTTTACATCAGTTAGCAAGCGGCCATCACTTTATTCAAATTCTTCTTTCCCGATCCACACAGATGGATAGTGATCGAGTGTATTCAAATCCGTATCCAGTGGGACATCATAGATAGCTAAATAGTTTTCAGGATATTGAGCAGTCAGCTCTTCATACTTAGCTTTCACTTTTTTGTGATCGCTACTAGCATACAAGACTTCGACGACTGCTCCCGTCTTTTCTTTTTCAACAAATGCGTTGACGATAAGTTGAATCATAAAACCTCCTAAATCGAAATGCCCTTCATATTTGCTTCCAGAATAGGCATCTTCACACCTAACTCTTGACCAGTCTGATAGACACTTTGACAACAATAGAAGATGTCTTGTTTGTCATTGTGCAAGGTCATGATTTTTCGGGTTAGCTCATTTTTCGCAAACATGACTTTCATGGCTTTGCCAGCTATCCAAGCTGGAATTTTGTAGGGTAAGAGTTCTGCCTTATAAAGCTTCAAATTCACGCCACGCGCTTCTACGACTTTCAAAGCCTCTCGAATGGCCTTGATAGCCAATGACAATTCTGAAGAACTATTCATTAAGTTTAAAGCCAATTCTTCTGGATTTTCCAGATTTCCCGAACGCGCAGCTGTCGAAGTAACACCTGCGTTAATCGCCATGTGAATCCAAATCCACTCGACCATATCATGAGGCACTTCCCACTTCAAATCTGCAGAAGTCAGCAAAGTCGTCAGATCAGCATAGTTAGAAATGTGTGCTTTTTGCTCACCTTCTAGCATTAAATGGTCAAACAAGACACCATCCAAATGGTCCTCCTGCATGTGACCTCCAGCTGTCGGAAAGGCCAGAATATAGTCGTAATCCCCTGCCCACTCTTGGACCTCTTTTCGAGTATCCCAGAAATTGCAGAAGAAAACAAGGGTACCTTTGATATTATTTTTTCGCAAGGTCTCCACAGCTTCTTTGACAAACCCATGTCGCACACTCAGAAAAATAAAATCATATTCTGAATCAGCTTCTGCCACATGAACCTCATAGGTGTCGTGTTTATTTTCACCTTTGGAATGATAGCGACCATCTAGTAGATCAACCGACAACTCCTTCGGAGCAGTGCTTTTCTTACTATCTCTCAGTACGTGTTCCACTTGATGGCCTGCTTTTTGGAAGGCGTAGGCATAAGTGGTCCCGATGACTCCAAGTCCTAGAATCGCTATTTTCACTTAAAAATCAATCCCTTTCCCGAATTCCTCAACCTTATCAGGCATATCACTAAACAAAGTCACATGTCCCATTTTTCGGTTGTGCTTTGCTTCTAGTTTACCATATAAGTGGAGGTGAGCGCTTGGATTTTCTGTCACATATGTTTCAGCAGCCTCGACGTGTTGGCCAAGTACATTGAGCATGACAGCAGGCGCATGAAGGTGGATTGCTGGGAGTGGTGCTCTGAGAACGCCCAAGATGTGCGTGTCAAACTGGGAGAAGTCGCAGGCTTCAATCGAATAATGCCCTGAATTGTGTGGACGTGGCGCAATTTCGTTGACAATGATGTCATCTGCTGTCGCAAACATTTCTACGCAAAGCGTTCCAGACAAGTTGAGTTGTTCAGCGATTCGCACTGCCATGGCTTTAGCTTTTTCAGCTAGACTGTCAGAAATGCGAGCAGGCACAATGGTTTTTGAAAGAATGTTGTTACGGTGGATATTTTCCTGAACGGGGAAGACTGTCACGTCCTTGCCGTTACCTGACACAATGACAGAAATTTCAAGGTCAAAGTTGACAAATTCTTCTAAAACGCAGTCTGCTGAATTAGCTAACGCATAGGCTTCTTCCAAGTCTGCTTCTGAGCGAATGACCTTCTGACCATGGCCATCGTAACCACCGGTCGCCGTCTTGAGGACATAGTTTTTCGACAGATCGATATCTGCCAAATCTTGGCTTGAGGTCACGATCTTATATGGTGCTACAGTGACTTGGGCCTTGTTGGAAAGAAAGTCCTTCTCAAAAATCCGGTTTTGGGAGATACGAAGCAGGTCTGTCCCTTGTGGAAGCTGTCCTTCTTTGATAACAGCATCCAAACCATCAGCATCCACATTTTCAAATTCATAAGTGAGAACATCACAGCGATCTGCCAACTGACGAAGGGCATCCACGTCGTCGTAAGGAGCTATGATGATTTCCGCCACACGAGAGGCTGGGCAATCAGCTGCTGGATCCAAGGCAATAACCTTGTGTCCCATGTAGATAGCTGAGATCGCCATCATCTGACCGAGTTGACCACCACCGATGATCCCAATGGTTTTAGTTGAGCTCATTTGTAGACTCCTCTGCGATTTTTCCTTGTTCTTCTGCGAAATCCGCTAACGCTGTCGCAATAGCCTGGTCCTCTACCGAAAGAAGGCGGAGGGCAAAGAGGGCCGCGTTAGTCGCACCTGCTTCACCGATCGCCATAGTTGCGACAGGCACTCCACCTGGCATCTGAACGATGGAATAAAGTGAATCTACACCGCTAAGGGCACGTGATTTGACGGGTACGCCGATAACCGGAAGGGTCGTTTTAGCTGCGACCATCCCTGGCAAGTGAGCTGCGCCACCCGCACCCGCGATGATGACCTTGATGCCACGGCTACGTGCTTCTTCGGCGTGTTTGAACATGAGGTTGGGCGTCCGATGGGCGGAAACAACTTTCTTTTCATAAGCGACACCGAAGTTATCGAGGACTTCAGCAGCTTTTTGCATGGTTGCCCAGTCAGATTTTGAGCCCATGATGATGGAAATTACTGGTTTCATTTTTAATCCTTTTTCTTTTTTTGATAATGGTCTTAGGTGGTGGGGACGGAAGCAAACCTTCGGTTTCATTCCTAAACTTTGAGTCTAAGGTCTCAAAGTTTCCCCCGACCAGAACAGATGCTGTTCCGGTCTTTTCACCACGGCGACCATTATCGGGTTTAGCGACTTCGTCGCGCTATTCTTGTACTTCTACTTTATCGCCTTGCTACCGATATCATTTCGATAGAAGAGGCCTTCTGTGTTTTGTTTGTTGAGTTCGTTGTAGATAATGTTTTGGCCGTCTTTGACGGTATCTGCTGTTGTGACGAGCATGTAGACACGTCCTCCGTTTGAGAGAAGGTCTTGCCCGTTTTCAGCGAATTTGGCACCAGCATAGTAAGTGATGATGTCACCATCTGTCTTGGCTGGAAGTTTGACACCCTTCTCATAAGCGAGTGGGTAGCCGTTTGAGGCCACAACCACGCCTAGTGTCACACCCTTGTTCGTCCACGTGATGGCTGGCTCTTTGCCATCCAAAATATCAGTGATGTTTTGTGCAAAGTCAGATGTCAAACGAGGCAAGATGATTTGCGTTTCAGGATCTCCAAAACGAGCGTTGAACTCGATGACTTTCGGTCCATCAGCTGTCAAGATAAGCCCCGCGTAAAGGACACCTAGGTACGGACGCCCTTCTTTGATCATGCCTTCAAGAACTGGCTTGACAATGGTGTCAACCGCTGTGTCAACCACGCTCTGTGGCAAGTGAGGAACTGGCGCATAGGCACCCATCCCACCAGTGTTAGGACCCTTGTCACCATCGTAGGCACGTTTGTGGTCCTGAGCTGTTGGCATAATGTAGAACTTGTCCCCATTGACAAAGGCAAAGAGAGAGAACTCTTCCCCGTCAAGGAATTCCTCGATGACCACACGCGCACCTGAATCACCGAATTTATTGTCCAAAAGCATCTCCTGAGCGGCTTCAACGGCTTGCTCAACTGTCTCCGCAACGACGACACCTTTCCCAAGGGCCAAGCCGTCTGCCTTGACCACGATTGGAGCGCCTTTTTCCTCGATGTAAGCCTTGGCTTCCTCGAAATCTGAAAAGGTTCCATAGGCTGCTGTCGGAACGTCGTATTTGACCATGATTTCCTTAGCAAAATCCTTAGACCACTCCAGCTCAGCCGCAACCTTGGTCGGACCAAAAGCCTTGAGACCAGCTGCATTGAAATCATCCACGATACCAGCTGCAAGGGCATCATCTGGACCGATAAAGGTCCAAGCAATATCGTTCGCTTTTGCGAAGTCAATCAGCTTAGAATGTTCGGAAATTCCGATATTGATCAAATCAAGACCGTCTAATCGCATCCCATCATTACCAGGAGCCACAAAAACCTGCTCAACGTTTGTAGACTCCAACAATTTCTTAGCAATCGCATGCTCACGACCGCCAGAACCAACAACCAAAAGTTTCATCTTGAACCTCTTTTGCGAATTATTTTATTAAATTATATCATAATCGTTCGTTTTATTCTAATGATTTCAGCAAAAGTCTCCTATTTTCAGTAGAATCCAAACATTTTTTGCTATTTTCTCCTATTTCTCATTTTTTTCCGAATAGTATAGGTGAGACCTACTAATTGACGAAAAGGAGTATTATGCAAACGATCAAAAAAATTATCGTACTGACTTGTGCGACATGGGGGATGCAAACCTCTTTTGCTCATGCAGATCAAGCGACCAATGCTATCTATGCCGAAAAAGGGCAGCTGATGATTCATCTTGGAAATGTCCCGGATAAGTATCATAAGATCCAAGTTCCCATCTGGTCTGACCAAAATGGCCAAGATGACCTGATTTGGTATCCTGTAGAACGCAGTGACAAGGGATTTGACCTACAAGTGCCATTGACCAATCATTCTGATCAAGCTGGACTTTATCATGTCCATGTCTATGGGGTGGAGGCAAATGAACAGTTAACCGGTCTTTACCCTCTCACGACCAGTGTCCAGCAAAAAGACCTCGCCTCCTCCCAGCCCAAAATCACGATCACACCCAACTCTTCACAAGAATTTGTGGTAGACCTAAAGTTGTTCGAAGACGTTGACGAGATTGTATTCCCCATCTGGTCAGAAGAAAACGGGCAGGATGATCTGGTCTGGTATCCTTCAAAGAAGATTGCACCTGGACATTTCCAACTGCGCTTTCAGGCTCAAAAACACAAGGGAAGCGGGTTATTTCACCTACATGTCTATCAGAAAAGCCAGGGACAACTAAAAGGGCTATTCCCCACTAGCTTTCAAGTGGAAAAGGCAAAGCCAAAGCTCACTCCACTTGCGACACACCCGGGAAATACCTACCCCATTGGTGAGTGCACCTGGGGAGCCAAAGAATTAGCCCCTTGGGCCCATAACTGGTGGGGAAACGGTGGCATGTGGGCAGCTAGTGCACGCGCTGCGGGATTCCGGACAGGAGACACTCCAGAGGTCGGTGCCATCGCCTGTTGGGACAATGGGGGATATGGCCATGTCGCCTTGGTTACGGACGTCGAACATGACCAAAAAATTCAGATCCAAGAGGCTAACTACAACGGCCATCGCTATATCGACAACTTCCGGGGTTGGTTCGATCCAACCAACCCCATCTGGGGAACCGTCACCTACATCTACCCAGATTAAGGTCTTCATAATCAGCAGAAAGGGAGTGGGAAAGAACTCAGACTATTTAAAAGGAGTTCGTCTTCCCACCCCCGCACAGTTGATTAGGTTATCTTTGGAGCTTAAAAAGCGAAAAAAGATACCAATCAACCACTGCGTCTTGCAGTTATTCCTATCAAACATCAAAGGCTGGACATTTTTTGCCCAGCCTTTTTTGATTAATGTCTAAAATGTCTGACTCCTGTGAAGATCATTGTCAAACCATGTTTATCAGCCGCTTCAATAGACTCTTGGTCACGGACTGATCCGCCTGGTTGGATGATCGCTTTAATCCCTGCTTTGGCGATTTCTTCCACGTTATCCGCAAATGGGAAGAAGGCATCTGAAGCAAGAACAGCGCCGTCAAGACGGTCTTTAGCTTGATCAATAGCGATACGGACTGAAGCCACACGATTGGTTTGACCTGGGCCAACACCAAGTGTCATGTGGTCGTTGGTCACGATGATACCATTTGATTTCACATACTTGATAGCTTTCCAAGCAAACTCAAGAGCTGTCGCTTCTGTCTCAGTTGGTTGGCGTTTCGTCACCACTTGCCAGTCAGCTGGGCTTTCTTTCACCACGTCTTGGTTTTGAACGAGGAGACCACCAACAACACCAGTGTATTCTGCTTCCACTTCGCTAGCATCTTGAGCGTCAAATGGCAACTCAAGGATACGCAAGTTTTTCTTCTTGGTTGTCAAGATTTCAAGCGCTTCATCTGTATAGCTTGGCGCGATGATGATTTCGAGGAAAACGCCATGCATCTTCTTAGCTGTCGCAGCATCTACCTCACGGTTGAGAACCACGATTCCACCGAAGATCGATACTGGATCAGACTCATAAGCATAGTCCCAAGCAGTTTCGATGTCGTCAGCTTGACCGATCCCACATGGGTTCATGTGTTTGAGGGCCACAACAGTTGGACGGTCTTTGAAATCACGGATGATCCGGATAGCGGCATCAGCGTCACGGATATTGTTGAAGGATAATTCTTTCCCGTTCAGCTGTTTAGCGGAAGCGATGGAGTAATCCGTTGGCAAAGCTTTTTGGTAGAAGTCTGCATCTTGTTGAGGATTTTCCCCGTAACGCATTGGTTGCTTAAGATCATAAGTCAAAGTGAGTTTTTCAGGTTTTTCTTCACCCACTTGAGCAGTGAAATATTCTGCGATCAAAGCATCATAGGCTGCTGTATGACGGAAGACTTTCGCTGCCAAACGTTGGCGAGTTTCGTAACTTGTTTCGCCGTTTGCTGCCAATTCGTCAAGCACCACAGCATAGTCAGCAGGGTCTACCACAACCGTTACGCTAGCGTGGTTTTTCGCTGCTGAACGAAGCATGGATGGTCCACCGATATCGATGTTTTCAACCGCGTCAGCGTAAGTTACGTCTGGTTTGAGAATCGTTTCCTTGAATGGGTAAAGGTTGACCACAACAAGGTCGATCAACTCGATATTATTGTCCTTAGCAGCCTCTAGGTGACTATCGAGGTCACGACGAGCGAGCAGACCACCGTGGATATTTGGATGAAGAGTCTTCACACGACCGTCCATCATTTCTGGGAAACCAGTCACATCGTCGATGGCAATGGTATCTACCCCAGCATTGTCAAGGGCAATTTTAGTCCCACCTGTTGAGATGATGTCCCAACCGAGTTTTTTGAGTTCTTGGGCAAATTCAACAATACCCGCTTTGTCTGAAACACTAATTAGTGCGCGTTTAGTCATTCTATTCCTCTTTCTTTAGATCCAACCGCATAGCGACTTCGTTATTTTCTTCTATAAATCCTGTTTCCTGAAAACCCAAACTAGTCAGCAGGTACTTCATTTTTTCATTTCCAACTACATAATCTGCGATAATATGATTGCAAGCTCTATCCATCTGAGCCTCTTTGATCAGAGCTTCCAAGGCTTTTCGTCCATAACCTTTTCCTTGGTACTGCTGGCCAATCATTATCCGCCAGATAAAGTATTCTGCCTCATCCTTATCTATTTCCAACAGTAGAAAACCAACTACTAGCTCATTCCAATAGATTGCCATTGGAAACACATCCCCATTCTCTCGGTAGAGCCATGCGTCAGCTAAAGAAAGCACATTGGGAGCTACAAAACGTGCTCGTTCATCAGCTTCAGATATTTTCAAATCCAGCACTGCCTGAAAACTGCTCTCATCTACTAACTTCAGATTAATCATTTTTCTCCTACCAAGATTACACAATCAAAACTTGATTTCCTTCTTACCTTCTCTCCACTCCCAAACGTTCCAAGACTTCTGGATAGAGTTTGTACTCTGTTTCATGGATGCGAGTTTCGAAAGTATCAAGGGTATCCCCTTCAAGGCGCGGCACGCGGACTTGTTTGATAACCTTACCAGTATCCACACCAGAATCCACCCAGTGAATAGTCACACCGCTCTCAGCAACACCTGCATTCCAAGCATCCTCAATGCCATGAGCACCTGGAAATTCAGGGAGATAAGCCGGGTGAATATTGATGATACGGCCTTCATAAGCTGCTAGCAAGGTTGGGCCAACGATTTTCATATAACCCGCCAAACAAACCAAGTCAATCTGGTGTTCATCCAAGAGTTTGACGATAGCTTCTTCATAAGCTGCTTTATTGTCAAATTCCTTGAGTTCATAGGCATGACTCACCACACCAAGATTTTTGGCCCGTTCTAAGACATAGGCATCACGATGATCTGAAAAAACAAATTCTACTGGAAATTGTTCTGCAATCACCTGAAAGTTTGAGCCATTGCCAGAGGCAAAAACAGCGATTTTCATATTTGATACAAAGGGACGTTTCGGCTAGCCGAACAGTTTCGTAGAAAAATAGGAAATCATTGCTGGGTGCTTACCCACAGAATGATTTCTCTTTTTTCCTAGAAAATGAGTCCCGTGTTCAGTTAGGCTTGCTAACTAAACATTCCTTTCTACAATTTCTCCGTATAAAATGGTGATAGCACCATTATTTAATCACCACACTTGCGCCATCTTTCTTCACAATACGACCGATTTCATAAACAGGTTCGTCAAGAAGTTCTTTGACACGTTCCACATTTTCTGGTTTCACTGCAAGCATGAGACCAATCCCCATGTTGAAGATTTCAAACATTTCTTCATGTTTGATTTGGCCATATTTTTCAAGGGCTTTGAAAATTGGAAGAACTGGCACTTTGCTTTCGTCAATTTCAGCAGCCAAGTCATCTGAGAACATACGTGGTACATTTTCGATGAAACCACCACCTGTGATGTGGGCAATTCCGTTGACCAATTCTTCTTTGATGAGTGGCAATGCTGCTTTGACGTAGATACGAGTTGGCTCCAAAAGAACGTCTTTAAGTTTCTTCCCTTCCAATTCTGGGAGAACTTCTTCACCTGTGTAATCCGCAAAGACACGACGAACAAGTGAGTAACCATTTGAGTGGATACCGCTTGAAGCAAGTCCAAGAATCACATCCCCTTCAGCTACTTTTGAACCGTCAATGATTTGAGATTTTTCTGCAACACCGACAGCAAACCCAGCCAAATCATAGTCATCTTCACCATACATACCAGGCATTTCAGCCGTTTCTCCACCGATAAGGGCTGCACCAGCCTGCACACAACCTTCTGCAACACCAGCAACGACTTGCTCTAATTTAGCAGGTTCATTTTTACCAGTTGCGATATAGTCAAGGAAGTAAAGGGGCTCCGCACCTGCAGCGATGATATCGTTAACACACATAGCCACACAGTCTTGACCGATCGTATCGTGTTTGTCGTACTTAATAGCAAGCATGAGTTTAGTACCGACACCATCTGTACCTGAGATCAAAACGGGCTCTTTGACACCTGTTTTTGAAAGGTCAAACATGCCACCGAAGCCACCGAGAGCTCCCATAACACCTGCGCGTTCCGTACGAGCCACGTGTTTTTTGATCCGTTCAACAACTTCATAACCTGCTTCAACATCCACACCAGACTGCGCATACGCATTTTTATTTGTCATTTGTTTCATTCCTTTTCTTTTGCACTGCTCTTAATAGAAAGAAGTATGTTCTTTCAAACTTTCCACATAGCGTTCTTCGTAGTCATACAAAGGCGTTGGATATTTTCCATCAAAGTAAGCCACACAAAGACCGCCATTTGGAGCATCTGTATCAATTCCAATAGAATCAATCAAGCCATCGATTGACAAATACGTCAAGCTATCTGCACCAATGATATCGCGTGTTTCCTCTACTGTGTGATTGGCAGCAATCAATTCCTTACGTGTTTGAATATCGATCCCGTAGAAACATGGATAAGCAAGGGCTGGGCTACCGATTGCTACGTGGACCTCTGTAGCTCCTGCTTCTTTCAATAACTTCACAATTCGACGTGATGTTGTCCCACGTACGATAGAATCATCGATCATGACAACCCGTTTGCCTTTCACGACACCGGATACGGCAGAGAGCTTCATCCGAACCCCTTGCTCCCGTAATTCTTGTGTCGGTTGAATAAAGGTCCGTTGGGTGTATTGGTTTTTAATCAAGCCCATTTCATTTGGTAGGCCGGATTCTTCCGCAAATCCCATAGCTGCACTAAGTGAAGAGTTAGGTACACCGATCACAATATCTGCTTCATGTTTAAATTCACGTGCCAATTGAGCCCCCATACGTTTACGAGCTGTATGGACATTGACCCCTTGAATATTGGAGTCCGGGCGGGCAAAGTAGATATACTCCATCGAACAAACAGCCAATTGGGTGTCCGTTGTATAGTTATCGTAAGTGATGCCGTTATCATCGATGATCACGACTTCACCTGGATTCACATCGCGGATCCACTCAGCACCAACCACTTCAAAGGCACAGGTTTCAGAGGAAACTACGATAGCGCCATTGGCCATTTTCCCAATCGAAAGAGGACGGAAACCATTTGGATCCAAGGCCGCAATCAGCTTATCTTCCAGCATGAGAAGGTAAGCAAATCCACCTTTCACCGTATTCAGGGCTTCTTTCACCTTACCCATGAAAGAAGGGTTGTGGCTCCGACGAATCAAGTGGGCCAAGATTTCTGAATCAGAAGTTGAGCTAAAGATCGCTCCGTTATTTTCCAACTCCCGTTTAAGGGACTTGGCATTGGTCAAATTCCCGTTGTGGGCCAGTCCAAACTGGGTATCATGAAAGCGAAAGAGGAAGGGTTGGATGTTATCCACCGAAGCTTCCCCAGCTGTCGCATAGCGAACATGGCCAATCGCTCCCGTTCCTGTTAACTTATCCAAGTTAGCAGGATTTCGAAATACTTCTGAGAGAAGCCCCGTGTCACGATACCGTTTTAATTGACCCGCATCATTCGAAAGGATCCCTGCCCCTTCTTGACCACGGTGTTGAAGACTGTGTAATCCGAAATAAGTCAGTTTTGCAGCATCTGGGTGTCCCCAGATCCCAAAAATACCACATTCTTCATTAAGAGATTTAACTTCGTATGTCATTTTGTATACCTTTTATTTTCCAGTAAAGTATTTAACCGCTGATGCAAAGAGATGTTGGTCTTTATTTCCTGGAATATTTTGGAAGAGACCATCTTCGAAACGTTCTGAGTGACCCATCTTACCAATAATTTGACCGTTCTTACTTGTGATACCTTCGATAGCATTTACAGATCCGTTAGGATTATATTTAGAATCCATGCTTGGTTTACCTTCGAAGTCAACATATTGGGTAAAGATTTGACCATTGTCACGAAGCTCTGCGAATTCCTCAGCTGTCACGACAAATTTCCCTTCACCGTGTGATACTGGAATGGCATGGATGTCACCAACTTCTACTCCGGCAAGCCATGGTGAGTTGGTGTTGGCAATCCGTGTTTCTACCATCTTAGCCACGTGTTGGTTGGCATCGTTGTAGAAGAGGGTTGGACTGGTGCTACTTGCATCTTCAAAGTTACCATATGGAAGAAGACCTGATTTGACAAGGGCTTGGAATCCGTTACAGATACCAATAATCAAACCACCACGTTCGATGAAGTGATCGATAGCTGCACGTACTTTTTCATTGAGCAAGATGTTTACGATGAATTTAGCTGATCCATCTGGTTCATCCGCTGCTGAGAAGCCACCTGCAAAGAAGATAATATTAGCTTTTTCGATATTGTCAACCATGGTGTCAACAGACTTGACAATCGCCTCTTCATTCAGTGTGACAAATGGTACCAGGTTAACTTTTGCTCCTTCTTTTTCGAAGGCCTTAGCGGAGTCATATTCTGAGTTGGTACCTGGGAATACCGGGATGTAAACTACTGGTGTGTCAACTGTTTCTTTAGCTTTAATCACAGCATTTGTTGTTACAGCCGGTACTTCTTCCAACTCAGTTGCTTGTGCAAATTCCGTTGGGTAAACTTCTTCCAATTTACCTTGGAAGGCACTGTCAAGTTTGTGTCCATCAAGCGTTACACCATTGACAGTAAGTGTAAAGTCAGCTACTGTTTGTCCAATCTTGGCAACACCTGCAATTTCTTCAGGCGATGTGAAGACGAATCCACCCAATTGAGCTGTCAAGCTAGTGTCAAGGTCAGCTAATTCGACGTTTGCTCCGATATGGTTCCCAAATGTTGCAAGGGCAAGAGCTTCAACCTCACCACCATATTTAACAGCTGATGCAGCTGTCACTTTGTGGTTAGCTTGGATGGCTTCAAATTGAGCAAAGTTAGACTTGATAAGATCGAAGTCAATTTCTTGTGCCAAAGCTTGACCAGGAATGTAGTAAATATTTTCACCAGCAGCTTTAAATTCTGGAGAAAGAACCTTACGGCTATCCGCAGTTGTGACACCAAAAGCAACCAAGGTTGGTGGTACTGTCAATTCTTCAAAGGTACCAGACATAGAGTCTTTCCCACCGATAGATGGCAAACCAAGTTGAATCTGAGCTTCAATGGATCCAAGAAGAGCTGAGACTGGTTGACCAAAACGCTCTGCTTGTTTATCCATACGCTCGAAGTATTCCTGATAAGAGAAACGAGCCTTAGACCAGTTTGCACCAGCAGCAACCAAACGAGCTGTGGCTTCGATGACCGCATAGGCAGCACCATGATATGGAGACCATTCTGCTACATAAGGGTTGAATCCTTGCGCCATAACAGATGCAGTTGTTGTCACGCCATGTTGGACTGGCAATTTCTGTACAGAAGCTTCCGTTGGTGTGATTTGGTAGCGACCACCAAGTGGGTGATTAACTGTTGAACGACCAACTGAGCTATCAAAGATGGTTTGCAACCCTTTTTGACTGGCATGGTTAAGATCAGCCAAGACTTCAAGAGTATCAGCTTCAAGGGTTTCAGCAGATGTTTGACGTTCTTCTGGCAGCTTGACATCCTTGTCAACCACCTTAGCATCTACGACTACACGCACACCGTTTGTATCAAGGAAACGACGTTCCAAATCAACGATTGTTTCACCATTCCAGTGCATGACAAGATTTGGTTTTTCTGTTACTGTTGCAACGACAACAGCATCAATATTTTCTTTGTTACATTCAGCAACGAAGGCATCTACATCTTCTGGACGAACCACTACGGCCATACGTTCTTGAGATTCAGAGATAGCAATTTCTGTACCGTTCAAGCCTTGGTATTTCAATGGCACTTTGTCTAGATCAATTTCAAGACCATCTGCCAATTCACCGATAGCCACACAGACACCACCAGCACCAAAGTCATTTGATTTCTTGATTAGACGGGTCACTTCCCCATTACGGAAAAGACGTTGAATCTTACGTTCTTCGATGGCATTCCCTTTTTGAACCTCAGCACCAGCTGTTTCAACAGATTCAACCGTTTGAACTTTAGAAGAGCCTGTCGCACCACCGACACCGTCACGCCCAGTCTTCCCACCGAGAAGGATCACGACATCTCCAGCTTCAGGTTTCTCACGAACCACATTTTCCTTAGGAGCCGCACCGACAACTGCACCTAGCTCCATACGCTTAGCAACGAAACCTGGGTGGAAGTATTCACGAACATAGGTTGTGGCAAGACCAATTTGGTTACCATATGAAGAATAACCGTGAGCCGCTGTTTTAGAAATCACTTGTTGTGGCAATTTACCAGCGCGAGTTTCTGAAATTGGAGCCGTGATATCACCAGCACCTGAGATACGCATGGCTTGGTAAACGTATGAACGACCTGACAATGGGTCACGAATGGCACCACCGATACAAGTAGCCGCTCCACCAAATGGTTCGATCTCCGTTGGGTGGTTGTGCGTTTCATTCTTGAACATAAGAAGCCATGGTTCTTTGACACCATTGACATCTACTTCAATTTCAACTGAGCAGGCATTGATTTCATCAGACACTTCCATGTCCTCCAAACGACCATTAGCACGCTCATAACGGCCAAAAATAGTCGCCATATCCATCAAGGTTTGAGGTTTTTCTGTACGTCCCAACTCATCACGCATGGCAATATACTTGTCATAAGTCGCTTGCAATTGTTTTTCAAATTTAGAAGCTGAGAAGTCGATATTCTTCAACTCAGTCTCGAAAGTTGTATGACGGCAGTGGTCAGACCAGTAAGTATCCAAAACCTTAAGCTCAGTCTCAGTTGGCACACGTCCAATAGACTTGAAGTAATCTTGAATGAAGAGAAGGTCATCCACTTCCATGGCCAATCCTTGCTCTGCCTTATACTGTACAAAATCTTCTGCCGTATAAGTTTCAAAGAAATCCAAGCTTGGAATGGTCTTGTCAGACTCAGAGAAATCCTGTTTCGCAATGCCAACAGTGATATCTTTGAAACGAGAATCCACTGGGTTCAAGAGGTAGTTTTTAACAGCTTCCAACTCATTCGCATCGATATCCTTGTTAACCAAGTACAATTGCGCTGTATTCACTGTTACGTCATTTGAACTACCAAGCAACAGCAAAGCTTCTTGTGAAGATGCCGCACGTTGGTCAAATTGACCAGGCAAACTTTCGATCGCAAAGAAAGCATGCTTCTCAAGATCAGCCTGAACCGCAGCTTCATCCAAAATAGTATCGGTCACTTGCTCAGAGAAGATGTGTTTTTCTGCACGCGCAAACAAGTCCTCTGCCAAACCAAAGACATCGTAGACCTGAACAATCCGAAGATCCTTCAAAGTTTTCAACTGAAGATTATGCTGTAATTCTTTTACTAAAGAGTCCGATTTCACACGAAAATCAGCTTTTTTCTCAACGAAAATACGTTTATCCATTTTATTTCCTTTATTTCTATTCAAACATGTTATCGAAGACGAAGGTTTTCTATTTCAAAAAGATCACTTCAAACCTTGCAATTTTTCCAATACAACTTCATAAACATCTGTCAAGCTACCAAGATCACGACGGAGTGAAAAGGTCTAGTAGACCTTTTCAGCCTGAGTCCTTTTACTTGAAAGACGAAGGTTTTCCCTTTCAAACAACTTATTTCAAGCCCTGTAATTTCTCCAACACAACCTGATATACATCCGTTAAACTGCCCAAATCTCTACGGAAAACATCCTTGTCCATATGGTGCCCTTCAGCATCCCAAAGGCGGCAGTTATCTGGAGAGAATTCATCCGCCAAGATAATCTTGCCATCCTTATCAAAACCAAATTCCAATTTGAAGTCAATCAAGCGAAGACCAATTTGTGCAAACCAATCTTTCAGCAATTCATTGATACGACGTGTTTCTTCCTTGATATAGGCAATTTGCTCATCATTGGCAATATCCAAAAACTTCACATGCTCATCATTGATGAATGGGTCATCCAAATCATCGTTCTTGTAGTAAAATTCAACGATTGGAGTCTTCAAGTCCAAACCTTCTTCAACGCCAAAACGTTTAGAGAAAGAACCAGCAGTCACATTACGAAGAACCACCTCCAAAGGAATAATTTTTACTTTCTTGTTGAGTTGTTCTGTGTCAGAAATACGTTTTATAAAGTGAGTCGCAACACCCGCAGCATTCAATTTTTCAAAAATAAGAGACGAAATCTGATTATTTAGCACACCTTTTCCTTTAATAGTCTCCTTACGAGCCCCATTTAGCATAGTGGCTTGGTCCTTATAGACCGACTTAATCACATGTTCGTCCTCAGTAGTATAGATATCCTTAGCTTTTCCAGTATAAATCAGTTGATTGGTCATGACTTTGTTCGCCTTTCGTATTTTATCACCTTCATTCTATCACATACAAAGTGTATTTTCAATAAAATTCCGTACAATATAAGCAGAATCCGAATAAAAAGGACAGAAAAAAAGATCATCCAGAATAATCTCTGAACGATCCCTTTTTCATTAGTGACCAGCAGTTCGTTTTTCGATATAGTCGACAACATCCCCTACTGTGTTAAATTCATCAATAGCCTTGTCCGGAATCTCAATTTGGTATTCATCCTCAAGATTGATAATAAATTCCATCAATTCAACAGAATCCGCCTGTAAATCCTTACGTAAGTCAGATTCCAAAGATACTTGAAAGTCTGGACCCTTGCGATCTTTGAGAAATTCCTCAATTGTAACTAAAATTTCGTTTTGTTTACTCATACATTACCCTTCCTTCGATAATTCCTTCACTGATTTTCCAACAACATCTGTCTCTAACATGGTCCGAATCTGACGAATCGTGCTATAGACAGCTTTGGCATCACTCGAACCATGCGTTTTAACAACAGGTGCTTGAAGACCAAACAAGACCGCTCCTCCAACATCTGAGAAATCCAAGGTTTGCTTCAATGATTTCAAACGGTCCTTGAGCAGAAAAGCTCCAAATTTCGCCTTCCAGTTTCCTGTGGCAATTGCTTGTTTCAATTGCTTCAAGATCCCAAAAGCCGTTCCTTCCATCGTTTTCAAGACAGCGTTTCCCGTGAAACCATCCGCCACAACAACATCTGCAACACCATCCATCAAATCACGCGCTTCCACATTTCCAACAAAATGAATCGACGCATCCTCAGATAACAATTGGTAAGTTTCCTTGCGCAAAGGATCTCCCTTACTAGCTTCTGTCCCATTGTTCAATAGACCCACACGTGGTTTTTGAATCCCACGAACGTTTTCCGCATAGTAAGACCCCATTACAGCATACTGATGCAAGTGCTCTGGTGTATTTTCCGCATTAGCACCTAAGTCCAACATGTCATACCCGCGACCATCAACCGTCGGAAGTGTGGACATCAATCCAGGGCGTTCCACCCCTTTGATACGGCCAACGATAAAGAAGCCTGCTGCCAACAAAGCACCTGTATTTCCTGCAGAAAGCATGGCATCCACCTCACCAGCCTTCACATCCTTGGCAGCCAAGACCATAGAAGCTTGCTTCTTCCGACGAATAGCACGCGTCGGCTCATCATCTGAATCGATTTTTTCTTCCGTATGAACAATCGATACACGCTCTGTTGCTGTTAAATAGTTTTTGATTTTTGCCTCATCACCATACAAGACAATCTCAATATCATCAAAATCACGAATAGCTTGATTCACACCTTCTACCAAGGCTTGAGGTGCATTATCGCCCCCCATTGCATCTACTGCAATTTTTTTCATGTTTCACCTCCAGATGAATCTTTCATAATCGCTCCCCAATCACTTAAGGAATCGATAAACTTTTTAGCTTTTAAATGGATCCCTACATACTCCTCATACAACTGATCAATTGCCTGACGCAGAGCTGCTTTCATCTCTGCTTGTAGAGAAATCGTCTCTAACTCATTGAATCGTACTGCTTGAAACTGATCCAATAAATAGAGAACATTCGGATGCCAGTGAGCGCGTCTCTCATCCTGATCATAATGATCCGGACAAAGGACCCCACTATAGCGAAAAGAGTAATCAAAAGGAAGTCCAACCCGATGACAGAAACAGCATTCATGCAGATTCAAGATAACTCCAAATCGTGATAGAATCTGAATCTCAAAAATATTGGTCAAAACCTCATAATCCAGTCCCTCTTCCATCAAAGACAAGGTCTTTTCCAAAAAAGCAAACAGGGCTGGATCCACCTGATTATCCTGAATACTTGCATCTGCAAGCGCCAGAACATAGGTCGCATAAGAAAGGGCAAAAAGATCTGCATTGATTTTTTTATAAACCTGCACATCTTGAAAATCATCAATATAACTCAACCCATCATCATTGATTTTCAACAACATATCTGCCGTTACCAAAGGTTGCAACATGGGATTCAACCGTGATTTTCCCGCATGTTTCACAAAAAACATCCGCTTCCCTGACTTCTCCGTGAAAATTTTGACCAGCTTGTCATCTTCACGAAACTCCCGATTATACAGGACAATTCCCCGGGTCTCAATTGACTCCAGCATGTTCTTCCATATACTCCTTCAAGCGTTTCATTGCTTCCTTGATAACCTCCATGCTGGCTGCATACGACAAACGCACATAGCCTTCACCATATTGACCAAAAGCAGCACCAGGAATAAAAGCAACTGCTTTTTCACGCGCAAAATCCTGCAAGAAAGCAAAGGAGTCTTGATTATAACCAGCTGGGATTTTAGCAAAAATATAAAAGGCACCATCTGGCTTAATCATCTCAAACCCAAGCGCGGACATCTGTTCGATAATATAATCCCGACGCTTCACATATTCCTTCTTCATCGGTTCCGCATCATCTCGACCTTCCGTCAAAGCTTCGATCGCAGCATACTGGTTCATCGTTCCAGCAGCCGTTACCAAATACTGATGACTCTTGATAAGTTGGGCCGTCAATACAGCCGGAGCAAAGATAAAGCCAAGTCGCCAGCCTGTCATGGCATGAGACTTAGACAAACCATTAATGACAATGGTCTGCTCAGGAATGAAGGATGCCATAGAGACATGCGCTTTTCCAGTATAAGTTAGCTCTGAATAAACTTCATCACAAATCACAAAGACTTCATATTTTTTTAGGACAGCAGCCAATTCTGCCATCTGTTCGCGCGAATAAGTGACACCCGTTGGATTAGCTGGATAATTGAGAATAACAGCCTTCAATTTTTCACCCTGCTCTAGAATCGCCTTTTCCAACTTTTCAGGAGTCAAGACAAAACGATCTGCTGTCGTATCAATTTCGACAATTTCCGCCCCAACCAAATTCACAATCGGTTCATAACCAGGATAAGCTGGCGCTGGGAGTAGCACTACATCCCCAGGTTCCAAGATCGCTGTCAAGGTGGCAGATAGGGCTTCAGTCGCACCGATCGTCACCAATATCTCATCCTCAGGACGGTAGTGAATACCATACTTGTCAGCCACAAACTGACTCGCAGCCTCACGCAAAGCCAACAAACCACTCATCCCAGTGTAATGGCTAAAGTTCGCATCAATGGCAGCCTTTCCTGCTTCTTTTACATGTTCAGGAGTTGTAAAATCTGGTTCCCCCAAAGTCAAACGCAAGACACCAGGAATGGAAGAAATTGATTGATCGAACTGACGAATCAAAGATACTTCAATCCGATTCAGATTTTTATTAAAACGTGTCGTTAAATCCATAGAACACCTCCAAAACACTTATATTCATTATACTATAAATAGGACCCCATCGCAAAAGAACAAGCCAGATCCCCACCTTTTGCTTACCACCAATGGACATTTCAACAATCCTTCCATGCAAAAAAGACTTAGCAATGCTAAGTCTTTCAAGTCATTATTGTTGACCACGTGTTGCCACGTATTTCAATTGATCTGCATGTTTTGCCACAAAATCCTTCATTTCTGAATCAGGAATTTGACGAAGGTAGAGGTTAGAACGAATGGTTTCATCCTCTTCACGACAAGTTGACAATACTAAGTATTTATCAGATGCTTTGATCTTGATATTAGGATTCTTCGTACGAGCTGACTCATAGATATTCTTCAATTGTGTCGTAAAATCATTGTCATCAGTAAAGCTTGTACGGTAGAAAGCGGTGTCCTCTGGGACAATGACCAATCCCATTACTTCATAATAATATTTCCGCTCTGGTGTCTCAATCACAACATACGGATGTTGGTCCAAATACTCTTGTTTGTCATAGTAGTTGACATCATTAAACATGCGATGATCGCCGACCTTACTACCACGAGCATGACCAAACAACCAAGTCAAACGATCACTGAAGTCTTTCTTGTTGTCCATATCCATGAAGACTGTCCCCATGTATGGTTCATTTCCACCATCAAACGTCTTATTCAAATAAGTTTCATTGTCAGTGGTTTGTACAACAGGTTCATCCAACTCAGTACCCGGTGCATAGACATAAGCAATTGCCTCAGGGTTAACAGCTGTTAACTGAGCAAAACGATTTTTCAAGTAATCTTTTTCTTCTTGGCTTGGTTCATATTTAGTTTCTTGCTTGGTTGAGCTTGTTCCAGTTGTTTTTTTAGCCGTGCCAGATGACTTAGTTCCTCCAAATGGATTAAAGAAAATAAATCCAGCAACAAGAACAACAACTGCAACAAGAGCAGCAATTACAACACCCAATTTATTTGAACTTTTTTCCCCAGCTCTTTTCATTGATTGATCTCCTCTTGATGATTTTTTCTAAAAAATAACACTGAACCCGAAGGTCCAGTGATATTTTACGAGCTAATTAATAATCAAATTATTTAACTGCGCTTGTTTTTGGAAGAGCTTTACCAGCTTGTTTTGAACCAGCTTTACCAGCTTCTGCTTTTTTAGCTGCTTCTTCTGCTTTAGCTGCGTCAGCTTTAGCTGCGTCTGCTTTAGCTGCGTCTGCGTTAGCTTGTTCTGGATTAATTCCATGTTCTTTCAAGTAACGAGCGTTAGCTTGTTCTGGAGTTTCATTCAAGATATAGTAACGGCCTTCTTTTTTCTTAGCTGTGTTTTGAACAGTTTGGAATTGTTGTACATATTTGTTACGTACGTTCAAGAATGCAGTATTGAATGCTGCTTCATAAGCTGC
The DNA here is from genome assembly GCF_034134805.1 of Streptococcus sp. S5. NCBI lineage: Bacteria > Bacillati > Bacillota > Bacilli > Lactobacillales > Streptococcaceae > Streptococcus > Streptococcus lingualis. The sequence goes on from NZ_CP139419.1 coordinate 116,949, forward strand.
TTTCTTTTCTCCGTAAAGGTGTGAACCACCTTCAACAGCATCAAATTCAGCTTTAGCTGCTACTACTGCTGGATCAGCCGCTGCTTCAGCTTTGATTTCGTCCATGTGACCGTTAAGGTATTCTTCAACTGTACGAGCACTTACAAATTCAGATTGATCATAGTATTTTGAAGCGACGTCAGTATCTTGAGGTCCTCTAGGATTGTTAGCTCCACCGTTGACTCCACCTTCGGCAAGAACTGGTGCTGCTGCAGCAAATACTGCAAGAGCTGCTACTGATGATAATAAAACTTTTTTCATTGTTTTATCTCCTTTTTTCTTTTCAAAAATTATTCGTTACTTCGTAACTATGACTAGTATACTAGGATATTCTGCCTATGTCAAGACTTTTTCCATTATTTTTTAAAAAAAGTTTAATCTTTTGATCCATTTGAGATATAGAACTACGAATTTAAAACCATCTTGGAAAAATACTCTATTCATATATAAAAATGTATTTAAAAAATAGAAATCTTTTCTATCCTATTTCACCACCCCATTTTTTGGCAATCGTTTCTTGGGCAAACTAGGATCAGCCTTTGCTTCTAGTTCTTTAGCTGCTTGAACCAGTTTTTTCCGTTTCTTTTCTTTTTTTAGATTTTCCAACCATTTTCTGATTTCCATTTGTATATCCTCCTAAATAAAAGAGGCCAGTTACCCAGCCTCCTTATTGTTAACATTTTTTGGCATTTCCGATTTCAAATAGAGGGGAAAGAGGACGATTTTCATGAATACGCACAATTGCTTCAGCAAGGAGTTTGGCAATCGAAATTTGCTCAATCTTATCAATCAATCGATCTTCCGGTAGATAAATCGTATCCAATACCACCAATTTTTTAATCGCTGATTTTTGAATGTTGCCCATCGCTGGACCTGATAAAACAGGGTGCGTACAGCTTGCATAAACCTCTACAGCTCCTGCTTCAGCAAGGGCATCCGCCGCATGACAGATTGTACCAGCTGTATCAATCATATCATCAATCAAAATACAAGTTTTACCTTCAACACTCCCAATGATATTCATCACTTCACTCGTATTCATCTTATCGACACTCCGGCGTTTATCAATAATCGCAATCGGAGTCTTCAAAAATTCAGCCAATTTCCGAGCACGAGTCACACCACCATGGTCTGGACTGACAACAACATAGTCTTTTCCAATCATCCCGCGACGTTCGAAATAGTCTGCGATCAAAGGCGCACCCATCAAGTGGTCAACAGGAATATCAAAGAAGCCTTGAATTTGAGCAGCGTGCAAATCAATTGTCAAGAGACGATCAACTCCAGCAACCTCAAGCATATTAGCTACCAACTTAGAAGTGATTGGTTCACGAGCCCGAGCTTTCCGGTCTTGACGAGCATAGCCGTAATACGGCATCACCACATTAATCGATTGCGCACTAGCTCGTTTCAAGGCATCTACCATAATCAAAATTTCCATAAGATTATCATTAACCGGTGAGCTAGTGGATTGCAAAATATAAACATCTTTCCCACGGATTGATTCTTCAATATTAACCTGAATTTCTCCATCAGAAAATTGACGAACCGTTGACTTTCCAAGCGGTAGTCCCATTTCGCGAGACACACGTTGAGCCAATTCTTGATTTGACGACAAAGCAAAGAGCATTAAATCAGAAAATGACATGATTTCCTCCAGTAAAATCTAAAAACCATATTGTACAGTCAGCACAAATTTCTCCTGTAAACATTTTATCGCTTTTTAAGCAAATATTCAAATATTAATTTATGGAAAATACAAAATCCGGCTCTACCGACACTATTTCAAAAAAAGAAGCAGAACAACTGTCCTGCTTCATGGTAATTCTTAGTTTGGATAGATATAAGTTACAGTACCTTGAGCTGTTGTTGGGTTGAACCAACCACGGTAATTTCCAATACTACGGATACCGTTATAGTTAGATTCAGAAACTTGGATACTTGTTGTAGATTGAACAGCTGTAACGACTGCTACGTGTCCATATCCACCATCATTCCAACATGCAATAGCACCAACTTGTGGTTGAGATCCTGTGCGGAATCCAGCAGCCGCTGCACTTGCAGCCCATTGACCACCGTTGCCCCAGTAATCGCCAGCCCATGGAGCCAATGTCTTCGCACCCCATGTACATTCACCAACTGGATAAGATGATGCAGATGTACTATAAGTTGGACGAGAAACAGTTGCTACTGGTGCTGCTGATGCTGCTGCTTGAGTTTGAACAGCAGGTTGAGCTGCTGCTGTAGGTGTTTGAGCTGCTGCCGCTGGTGTTGCAGCAGGTGTTTGAGCTGCTGCCTGAACTTGTGCTTGAAGGGTAGTATTTGCAGAAGCTTTCACAGCTGCTTGTTGTTCCTTTTGTTTTGCACGGTAAGCTGCTTCGGCTGCTGCCGCTGCCGCTGCCGCTTTTTCAGCTTCAGCTTTTTGTTGCAACAAAGCGTTCTTTTCGTTTTCAGCAGATGATTTTTCAGCTGCCAAATTCAATTGTGCCACTTTCAACTCAGCTTCTTTAGTTGACAAAGCTTGCGCATCATCTTCTAATTGCTGTTTATTTGCAATAACAGTATTGATAGCGTCGTTGTTTTCTTTTTGTTTTTGTGCAATATCTTCTTTATCACGTTTTTGCTCTTGCAACATTTTGTTGTTAGCATCTGCAATTTCATTCATAGCAGAAATACGTGAGATAGCTTCTGTCAAAGATCCAGAGCTAACAATCGCATTAATATAGCTTGTTGCAGTTCCAGTTGTTTGAGCACTACGTGCTTGATTTGCAAGTGATTCTTGACGAGCAACAATATTTTTTGACAACTCATCGATCTCAGCTGACAATCGTTCAGATTCTTCATTCAAACGGTCATTTTCAGCTTGAAGATTTTCTTGTTGTTGTTTAATTTCAGATACTTGACCTTGGATTTGATCTACCTGAGCTTGTGCACTTTGTTGTTGTTGATTAATACTATTGATTTTGTTATCTTGAGCAGCAATCTTATCATCTGTTGAGTCAGCTGATACACCTGCTACAACAGCACCTTGTGATAAAGCAACTGTACTCAATAAGATTGTGGCAAATAATTTTTTCTTCATTAGATAAATTTTCCCTTTCTAATAAGACACTAACTAGTATAACAAATTTTTTGAAAATTTATATTACGCTATTGTTACATTTTTATTTCGAGTTTATAAATAAATCTTTTCAAGTAAAGGCTGTAATACGATCATTAGAAGCATATTCAAAATTAAACTAGGCGCAATTTGATGGATAATGAGAGTAATCCATTTGAATTTTATACCAACAAAAATAACCAGAAGAAGATTGGTTGAAACCTGAAATATTAGAATCGTTAATAAAAATGTAAAAAAACGAGTCAATCGATTGACCAAAATAATCTGATTACACCGATAAAAAATCACCTGTAAGAAAGGGAAGACTAGGAAGGCAATTCCTATAGTGCGTAAAAAATACACATCAAAACAAAAACCAAAGAGGATTCCCAACCAAATACTAGCTATCTCCGAGAAATAGAGACTCAGTAACATAAAACCATATAGAAATAAAAATGAAGTAGGTTCAAAGGAGCTTGGACTGAAACGAGAAATAAGAAAAGAGATTTGCCCATCAACAAATAAAGATATTAACAAGAATAAAGGGAAAAAATGGTACTTACGTATGACTTTCACACTACTCTCCAATCAATAGTACATAACGATTGACATCTAAATTAGCCTTTGGTTTCACACGAATTTCTTGCCCTAACTGATCAGATACCTTTTGAGTAGAAGTCACAGTCCCAAGAGGTAAGTCACTACTCTTGTATTTTCCTAAGCCACTTGTTGAAACGAGTGTTCCTTTTTTAATTTCAATTGGATCTCCAATTTGCAACAACCGAAACTCACCTGTCTTCTCTTCATAACCATTTAATAAAGCAAAAATAGATTGACCTTGACTCTCAATTTTAAACGTCAGGTGTTGTGAAGAAATAGTATCTTCAACTAATAATTTCACTTTGCTAGAATTTTTCTCTATACTTTCTACCACACCAATGACGCCACCAGACGAAAGAACAAACATAGAATCAGAAATTCCATCTGAACTACCTTTATCAATAACAAATTCCTGATCCCACGAACCATAATTACGGTCAATAATCTCACTAACGACTTGTTTAGAACCCGATACAGAATTCTTGATTGACATCAAATCCTTTAATTCTCTATTTTCTGATTCCAAACGGTTAAGTTTTGACTGGTCAATATCCTTTTGATAAAGACGTGATTTTAACGAACGGTTTTCATCATTTAATTCAGATAAATTCTTTAAATCCTTTGCCTTAGATTCCACAACAACAAATGGTACCGATACTGCCTTATCAACAATAGCTAATATATCAGAAAATTTTAAAACAATCGAAGTTCTAACAGATGGAAAAAGAAATAAAATTCCTGAAACAGTTAAAACAAACACAAAACTAAAAATTTTAAAGAATCGATTCAAGAACATAGACAAAACCTTCAAAAATATAAAAAATAGTTTGAGATGACATCTCAAACTTCGAAATTATACGGAGAATGGGGGATTCGAACCCCCGCGCCAGTTACCCGACCTAACGATTTAGCAAACCGTCCTCTTCAGCCTCTTGAGTAATTCTCCAAAATGGGCACGAGTGGACTCGAACCACCGACCTCACGCTTATCAGGCGTGCGCTCTAACCACCTGAGCTACGCGCCCAAGTTAAAAACTTGGTAATGAACCTATGTTCAAAGCGGGTGACGAGAATCGAACTCGCGACAACAGCTTGGAAGGCTGTAGTTTTACCACTAAACTACACCCGCTTATTATTAAAAGAAATGGCGCGAGACGGAATCGAACCGCCGACACATGGAGCTTCAATCCATTGCTCTACCAACTGAGCTACCGAGCCAAATTGCGGGAGCAGGATTTGAACCTACGACCTTCGGGTTATGAGCCCGACGAGCTACCGAGCTGCTCCATCCCGCGTTAATATTAAGGAGGATGTGGGATTCGAACCCACGCACGCTTTTACACGCCTGACGGTTTTCAAGACCGTTCCCTTCAGCCGGACTTGGGTAATCCTCCAAGATAATAATGGACCTTGTAGGACTTGAACCTACGACCACTCGGTTATGAGCCGAGAGCTCTAACCAGCTGAGCTAAAGGTCCAACAAGATCAACAATATAGCGGCGAAGGGGATCGAACCCCCGACCTCCCGGGTATGAACCGGACGCTCTAGCCAGCTGAGCTACACCGCCATAATATCGGGAAGACAGGATTCGAACCTGCGACACCTTGGTCCCAAACCAAGTACTCTACCAAGCTGAGCTACTTCCCGATCTAAAGCTACCGCTTTATGCACCCTAGAGGAGTCGAACCTCTAACCGCCTGATTCGTAGTCAGGTACTCTATCCAGTTGAGCTAAGGGTGCTCATTCCTATTCAATTATTACATAGCCTTGCGACCATGCACCCTAGAGGAGTCGAACCTCTAACCGCCTGATTCGTAGTCAGGTACTCTATCCAGTTGAGCTAAGGGTGCTTCTTTCAACCTTTGTCTATGCCGAGGACCGGAATCGAACCGGTACGATCGTTACCAATCGCAGGATTTTAAGTCCTGTGCGTCTGCCAGTTCCGCCACCCCGGCCTCCTCAAGCGAACGACGGGATTCGAACCCGCGACCCCCACCTTGGCAAGGTGGTGTTCTACCACTGAACTACGTTCGCATTACTTTCTTTATATAAAAAAATGCCGGCTACATGACTTGAACACGCGACCCTCTGATTACAAATCAGATGCTCTACCAACTGAGCTAAGCCGGCTCATTATTATTCTCTTATGCGGGTTAAGGGACTTGAACCCCCACGCCGTAAAGCGCCAGATCCTAAATCTGGTGCGTCTGCCAATTCCGCCAAACCCGCAAAATATGACCCGTACTGGGCTCGAACCAGTGACCCATTGATTAAAAGTCAATTGCTCTACCAACTGAGCTAACGAGTCTTAAAATAATTTTCATTATTTTAACGGTCCCGACGGGAATCGAACCCGCGATCTTCGCCGTGACAGGGCGACGTGATAACCGCTACACTACGGGACCTATGGGAGTTAACGGGATCGAACCGCTGACCCTCTGCTTGTAAGGCAGATGCTCTCCCAGCTGAGCTAAACTCCCAAATGAGCCTAGTATCTACTAGGCTCAATCTCTTGCTAAGCGACTACCTTATCTCACAGGGGGCAACCCCCAACTACTTCCGGCGTTCTAGGGCTTAACTGCTGTGTTCGGCATGGGTACAGGTGTATCTCCTAGGCTATCGTCACTTAACTCTGAATGATTAAACATTCAAAATTGAACATCTATATTCTAACAAGTTAACCTTTCGTTGTCAATATCTTCTGACTCTTTGGATAAGTCCTCGAGCTATTAGTATTAGTCCGCTCCATTGCTCACACAACTTCCACTCCTAACCTATCTACCTGATCTTCTCTCAGGGCTCTTACTGATATAAAATCATGGGAAATCTCATCTTGAGGTGGGTTTCACACTTAGATGCTTTCAGCGTTTATCCCTTCCCTACATAGCTACCCAGCGATGCCTCTGGCGAGACAACTGGTACACCAGCGGTAAGTCCACTCTGGTCCTCTCGTACTAGGAGCAGATCCTCTCAAATTTCCTACGCCCGCGACGGATAGGGACCGAACTGTCTCACGACGTTCTGAACCCAGCTCGCGTGCCGCTTTAATGGGCGAACAGCCCAACCCTTGGGACCGACTACAGCCCCAGGATGCGACGAGCCGACATCGAGGTGCCAAACCTCCCCGTCGATGTGAACTCTTGGGGGAGATAAGCCTGTTATCCCCAGGGTAGCTTTTATCCGTTGAGCGATGGCCCTTCCATACGGAACCACCGGATCACTAAGCCCGACTTTCGTCCCTGCTCGAGTTGTAGCTCTCGCAGTCAAGCTCCCTTATACCTTTACACTCTGCGAATGATTTCCAACCATTCTGAGGGAACCTTTGGGCGCCTCCGTTACCTTTTAGGAGGCGACCGCCCCAGTCAAACTGCCCGTCAGACACTGTCTCCGTAGATGATGAACCTACCGGGTTAGAGTGGCCATAACACAAGGGTAGTATCCCAACAACGCCTCCATCGAAACTGGCGTCCCGATCTCAATGGCTCCTACCTATCCTGTACATGTGGCACAGACACTCAATATCAAACTGCAGTAAAGCTCCATGGGGTCTTTCCGTCCTGTCGCGGGTAACCTGCATCTTCACAGGTACTAAAATTTCACCGAGTCTCTCGTTGAGACAGTGCCCAAATCATTACGCCTTTCGTGCGGGTCGGAACTTACCCGACAAGGAATTTCGCTACCTTAGGACCGTTATAGTTACGGCCGCCGTTTACTGGGGCTTCAATTCATACCTTCGCGTTACCGCTAAGCACTCCTCTTAACCTTCCAGCACCGGGCAGGCGTCACCCCCTATACATCATCTTACGATTTAGCAGAGAGCTGTGTTTTTGATAAACAGTTGCTTGGGCCTATTCACTGCGGCTGACTTTAAGCCAGCACCCCTTCTCCCGAAGTTACGGGGTCATTTTGCCGAGTTCCTTAACGAGAGTTCTCTCGCTCACCTGAGGCTACTCGCCTCGACTACCTGTGTCGGTTTGCGGTACGGGTAGAGTATGATTAACGCTAGAAGCTTTTCTTGGCAGTGTGACGTCACTAACTTCGCTACTAAACTTCGCTCCCCATCACAGCTCAATGTTATAGAATTAAGCATTTAACTCAATTCACACCTCACTGCTTAGACGTGCACTTCCAGTCGCACGCTTTAGTTAGCCTACTGCGTCCCTCCTTCACTACATACTCTAGTACAGGAATATCAACCTGTTGTCCATCGGATACACCTTTCGGTCTCTCCTTAGGTCCCGACTAACCCAGGGCGGACGAGCCTTCCCCTGGAAACCTTAGTCTTACGGTGGACAGGATTCTCACCTGTCTTTCGCTACTCATACCGGCATTCTCACTTCTATGCGTTCCAGCGCTCCTCACGGTACACCTTCTCCACACATAGAACGCTCTCCTACCATACCTATAAAGGTATCCACAGCTTCGGTAAATTGTTTTAGCCCCGGTACATTTTCGGCGCAGGGTCACTCGACTAGTGAGCTATTACGCACTCTTTGAATGAATAGCTGCTTCTAAGCTAACATCCTAGTTGTCTGTGCAACCCCACATCCTTTTCCACTTAACAATTATTTTGGGACCTTAGCTGGTGGTCTGGGCTGTTTCCCTTTCGACTACGGATCTTAGCACTCGCAGTCTGACTGCCGACCATAATTCATTGGCATTCGGAGTTTATCTGAGATTGGTAATCCGGGATGGACCCCTCACCCAAACAGTGCTCTACCTCCAAGAATCTTAATGTCGACGCTAGCCCTAAAGCTATTTCGGAGAGAACCAGCTATCTCCAAGTTCGTTTGGAATTTCTCCGCTACCCACAAGTCATCCAAGCACTTTTCAACGTGCCCTGGTTCGGTCCTCCAGTGAGTTTTACCTCACCTTCAACCTGCTCATGGGTAGGTCACATGGTTTCGGGTCTACGACATAATACTAAGACGCCCTATTCAGACTCGGTTTCCCTACGGCTCCGTCTCTTCAACTTAACCTCGCATCATATCGTAACTCGCCGGTTCATTCTACAAAAGGCACGCTCTCACCCATTAACGGGCTCGAACTTGTTGTAGGCACACGGTTTCAGGTTCTATTTCACTCCCCTCCCGGGGTGCTTTTCACCTTTCCCTCACGGTACTGGTTCACTATCGGTCACTAGAGAGTATTTAGGGTTGGGAGATGGTCCTCCCAGATTCCGACGGGATTTCTCGTGTCCCGCCGTACTCAGGATACTGCTAGGTATAAAGACTATTTCAAATACGAGGCTCTTACTCTCTTTGGCTGACCTTCCCATGTCATTCTTCTATAATCTTTAAGTCCACATTGCAGTCCTACAACCCCGAAGAGTAAACTCTTCGGTTTGCCCTCCTGCCGTTTCGCTCGCCGCTACTCAGGCAATCGCTTTTGCTTTCTCTTCCTGCAGCTACTTAGATGTTTCAGTTCACTGCGTCTTCCTCTACCTATCCTTAACAGATAGGAGTACTAGCCATCAGCTAGTGGGTTCCCCCATTCGGACATCTCTGGATCGTCGCTTACTTACAGCTCCCCAAAGCATTTCGTCGTTTGTCACGTCCTTCTTCGGCTTCTAGTGCCAAGGCATCCACCGTGCGCCCTTATTAACTTAACCTTATTTTTGGTCTTGCGACCTAAACTCTTTAAATATTTACAGCGTTTCGGTTTATTTTCTTGTTACTATTTGATATAGATATTCAATTTTCAATGTTCAATCTTAACACCCTTACAGTGTTAATGGAGCCTAGCGGGATCGAACCGCTGACCTCCTGCGTGCAAAGCAGGCGCTCTCCCAGCTGAGCTAAGGCCCCACAAGACCTCTCAAAACTAAACAAGACCAACGTACAGGTTTCCATTTCCTTAGAAAGGAGGTGATCCAGCCGCACCTTCCGATACGGCTACCTTGTTACGACTTCACCCCAATCATCTATCCCACCTTAGGCGGCTGGCTCCAAATGGTTACCTCACCGACTTCGGGTGTTACAAACTCTCGTGGTGTGACGGGCGGTGTGTACAAGGCCCGGGAACGTATTCACCGCGGCGTGCTGATCCGCGATTACTAGCGATTCCGACTTCATGTAGGCGAGTTGCAGCCTACAATCCGAACTGAGACTGGCTTTAAGAGATTAGCTTGCCGTCACCGACTCGCGACTCGTTGTACCAGCCATTGTAGCACGTGTGTAGCCCAGGTCATAAGGGGCATGATGATTTGACGTCATCCCCACCTTCCTCCGGTTTATTACCGGCAGTCTCGCTAGAGTGCCCAACTGAATGATGGCAACTAACAATAGGGGTTGCGCTCGTTGCGGGACTTAACCCAACATCTCACGACACGAGCTGACGACAACCATGCACCACCTGTCACCTCTGTCCCGAAGGAAAACTCTATCTCTAGAGCGGTCAGAGGGATGTCAAGACCTGGTAAGGTTCTTCGCGTTGCTTCGAATTAAACCACATGCTCCACCGCTTGTGCGGGCCCCCGTCAATTCCTTTGAGTTTCAACCTTGCGGTCGTACTCCCCAGGCGGAGTGCTTAATGCGTTAGCTGCGGCACTGAGTCCCGGAAAGGACCCAACACCTAGCACTCATCGTTTACGGCGTGGACTACCAGGGTATCTAATCCTGTTTGCTCCCCACGCTTTCGAGCCTCAGCGTCAGTTACAGACCAGAGAGCCGCTTTCGCCACCGGTGTTCCTCCATATATCTACGCATTTCACCGCTACACATGGAATTCCACTCTCCCCTTCTGCACTCAAGTTAAACAGTTTCCAAAGCGTACTATGGTTAAGCCACAGCCTTTAACTTCAGACTTATCTAACCGCCTGCGCTCGCTTTACGCCCAATAAATCCGGATAACGCTCGGGACCTACGTATTACCGCGGCTGCTGGCACGTAGTTAGCCGTCCCTTTCTGGTAAGTTACCGTCACAGTGTGAACTTTCCACTCTCACACTCGTTCTTCTCTTACAACAGAGCTTTACGATCCGAAAACCTTCTTCACTCACGCGGCGTTGCTCGGTCAGGGTTGCCCCCATTGCCGAAGATTCCCTACTGCTGCCTCCCGTAGGAGTCTGGGCCGTGTCTCAGTCCCAGTGTGGCCGATCACCCTCTCAGGTCGGCTATGTATCGTCGCCTTGGTGAGCCGTTACCTCACCAACTAGCTAATACAACGCAGGTCCATCTCTTAGTGATGCAATTGCACCTTTCAAATCAATATCATGCGATATCGACTTTTATGCGGTATTAGCTATCGTTTCCAATAGTTATCCCCCGCTAAGAGGCAGGTTACCTACGCGTTACTCACCCGTTCGCAACTCATCCGCTCGGTGCAAGCACCAAGCTTCAGCGTTCTACTTGCATGTATTAGGCACGCCGCCAGCGTTCATCCTGAGCCAGGATCAAACTCTCATTAAAATAATTGTTTGTCTTAAACTCATTCTGTCACTGACAGATTTATTGTTTTTTTATTGTTCAGTTACTATAACCTTAGTTATAGCGCCCTGCACATTGGTTCGTCTTGTTCAGTTTTCAAAGGTCTTTGTCGCTCTCGCGCGACAACTATATTAGTATATCATGACCTACCCTTACTGTCAATACTTTTTTCCAAAAAATTTTATTTTTTTGAAAGTTCATTTATTCACTGTCAACTTTCAGTTTTTAAATTGAATTTTTAAAGTCCTTTAAATAGTTCTCTAATTTCTTTTTCATTTTTGTTTTTCCTAGACATCTTCTGTTTGCTAGTAATGCTTCATATTGTTCTTTTTCTTTTACGGTTAATTTTTCTTTAAAACGTTTTAATGCATCTCTCAGAACAACCAGCTCATCTAAATATATTTTTCTTGATGAAATTCTGTGACTAATTTCTCCAATTTCAATATATGGAAGTCTATTAATTTTTCTTTTATCACTTTCCTGTTGTCTTATTTTATCTTTAATATGATTTCTAAATTTTGTTTTGAAATATGTATAAAGTAATTCTTCATTTGTTTCAATTTCAGGATTTTTTTGATAAAGTTCAAAGAGTGTTAGCTGTCCTTCTTGTTCCCAATCATCCTTTTCCCATAATTGAATATAATATTCTTTTTCACATTTTCTTACGATATATTTTACTTTTTGATACATTTTATTAAATTCCATAAGCTCTCCTTTACTTTTATCTGTATTTTATAAAAATAAAGAAGCCCATTGGACTTTTTTTCTATTCTGCACGTTTTTTTAACTATTTGGTTATTATTTTTAGCTATTTTGTCCAAATACACAAAAAAACTGCCACTTGGTGACAGTTTATCGATAGTCCGTACGGGATTCGAACCCGTGTTACCGCCGTGAAAAGGCGGTGTCTTAACCCCTTGACCAACGGACCATTTTTACAACATATTCTATTATACAGAATATTTTTACTCTGTCAACACTTTTTTTAATAAAAAAAGAAGGAAATATTTTCCTTCTTTTGAATTAGTTATTTTCTTCTAATTTTGACTTAATTTCATCATATGATAGAGGTTTTGCTTCTTCTTCTAATTCATGCTCTGAATTTTCAGGCATTTTTCCTGTTTCATATAATGATTTAATTTGAACACTATCCAAGGTTTCATATTTTAATAGAGCTTCCGCAATTAGTTTATGCGTTTCTCTATTTCCTTGAATAATTTCTGCCGCTTTATTACGGGCTTCATTCAACAAACCACGAACTTCTTCATCAATTTCGTAAGCTGTTTGTTCTGAAATCATTTTTTGTGGGCTTTGAACACCAAACATCGCATGATTTCCTTCATATTGGACCGGTCCAAGTTTTTCACTCATACCATATTCTGTTACCATTGCACGCGCCATTTGGGTAGCTTGTTCAAAGTCATTTGAAGCACCCGTTGTTTGCGAATTGAAAATAATTTCTTCGGCAACACGTCCTCCCATGAGCCCAGCTAATTGTTCTTTCATATCTTCTTTAGAAAGTAACATTTGATCTTCTTTAGGAAGGGCAATCATGTAACCGCCTGCACGACCACGTGGAACAATCGTAACTTTATGAACTACACGAGCATTTGATAAGACCAGACCAACGATTGTATGACCAGCTTCGTGATAAGCAACCATTTCACGTTCTTTTTGTGAAATCGTCCGATCTTTCTTAGATGGACCTGCAATAACACGATCTTCTGCTTCATCAATGTCAGCAGCATCAATTACTTTTTTATTTCGACGAGCTGCAACCAAGGCTGCTTCGTTCAAAACATTTTCGAGATCAGCTCCGACAAATCCTGGTGTTTGTTGAGCAACCAATTTCAAGTCCACATCTGGAGCGAGTGGTTTGTTCTTAGCATGAACACGAAGAATCGCTTCACGACCTTTCACATCTGGTCGCCCGACCAAAACTTTACGGTCAAAACGGCCCGGACGAAGAAGGGCAGGGTCAAGGACATCCGAACGGTTAGTTGCTGCGATAACAATGATTCCTTCGTTACCTTCAAAACCATCCATCTCAATCAAGAGCTGGTTGAGGGTTTGTTCACGTTCATCATTTCCACCACCAAGACCTACACCACGTTGGCGCCCAACAGCATCAATTTCATCGATAAAGATAATGGCTGGTGCTGCTTTTTTAGCATCTTCAAAAAGTGAACGAACCCGGCTAGCACCGACTCCGACAAACATTTCGACGAAGTCAGAACCAGAGATACTAAAGAATGGTACTCCAGCTTCACCAGCTACTGCTTTTGCTAAAAGGGTTTTACCAGTTCCGGGAGGGCCCTCAAGAAGCACACCTGCTGGGATTCTTGCACCCAATTTAGTAAAGCGTTTTGGATCTTTTAAAAATTCAACAACTTCAACAAGTTCTTGTTTTTCTTCTTCAGCTCCTGCTACATCTGAAAAACGAACTTTAATATCTTCTTTATTAGCAGCGCGGGCTTTATTACGACCAAAGTTCATTGCACCTCTGGCACCTCCGCCACCGCCTTGGTTCATCATTGAGAAGAAGAAGAACATGACGATAACAAATGGAACAATTGAAGTCAGAATGGTTATCCACATGCCACTTGAGCTCTCACGCTTGATGGTGATTTCTGCTTTGTGGTCAGCTGCTAATTTTTGTAATTCATTGACGGTGATATCAGATGGAAGGATGACACTAGTAAAGCGAGATACTTTTTGAACACTTGGGGTAAAAAATTGAATTCCTGTATCATCTTTTGATTCTTTAGCTTTATTATAGGTCCCTGCAATTTCAATCACACTACCATTTGGTTGGTAACTGATCGTTTTTACATTGTCATTTTTAATTTCTTTGACCAATTCTGTGTAGTTGATTTGCTGACTTTGACCAACCCCATTACCCGCAAAAAAGTACTGGAATCCTGTCACAGCCGCTACAATAATCAACAAATACAGAAATGGATTTCGAACAAAACCGTTATTTTTTCTGTTATTCATCTAGTCTCCTCTATTTTGAGTACACTTCCTCTTTTAATACACCAACATAGGGTAGGTTACGATAATTTTCATCATAGTCTAAACCATATCCTACAACAAACTCATTTGGAATCGTAAAGCAGGTATAATCTGCTTCAATCTCAACCAAACGTCCTTCAGGTTTATCCAGTAAGGTAGCAATCTTCACAGATGCTGCATTTCGTTCTTCAAAGAGTTCTTTTAGACTCTTGAGGGTTTTACCTGTATCGATAATATCTTCTACAAATAAAATATCTCTACCAGTAATATCTTGGTCGATATCCTTGATAATATTAATGATACCTGAGCTTGCTGTACCACCATGATAACTTGAAACCAGCATAAAATCCAATTCAATATGTGTATCCACGTGGTTGATCAACTCTGCCATAAATGGAACAGAGCCTTTCAAAATTCCAACAAAAATTGGATTTTTTCCTTGGTACTCTTTTGTTAGGGTTTCACCCAATTTCTTTGCTGCTTCTACAATTTCATCATGTGAAACCAATACTTTTTTTATATCTTTTTCTAACATGTTTTTACCTATCTATTTTTTGAATATAAAGACTATCTTTCATTATACCACTTTTTGAGAGCTTACTCAAATCACTCGTTACCAATCCCACTACAGAAAGAATATTATGATTTTGTTCTATAATGAGAGCCTTTTGCCGAAGAGAAATTGGAATTTTATGGTTGATAAACCACCGTCTTAATTTTTGATGGTGGCCATTAACAAGTAGCTGATCTCCTTCCTTTCTCCTTCTAATTAAGATGGGAGTTTCGCGTGAAACAGAAAGAATTTCTACATTTTCCCCTACTAATGGTTGTCCAAAAGATAGTTTATAATTTGCAATTTCAAAGATATTCCCAAATTCTAACAAAAATGGGAGGGATTGGTCATCCGACTTTTGACTGATTTTTTGTATTTCAAAGAAATCATATTCTTGATGTAGTTCATAATTCGACTTTAAATAATGGACGCAATTTCTTTTTTTTCGCAGTAAATTTAATAATTCTTGAAACTGTACCCTACCAAGTTGCAAATCTGGAAATTGTGCCAGATACTCTTCTAATAAGAATGATTGTATAGAATGAGAATACGTTCTAAAAGAAGCTAAATCTTGAATGGTTAACTCGCTAGTCAATTCTTTCAGTGCTTGGTGCCAATGAGTCACTTCCTCTGCTAAATAACGAAGACTTACTTGCATTTGAGGATTTTCTTTTTCAAATTCAGGAAGGTATTGATGGCGTACACGATTTCGAAAATAGTCCTGTGAGTCATTGCTACTGTCTTCAAAGTGAGGGATTTCCATCAACTCATCTTTGGTAAAAGTTAACAAAGGACGAATTAACTCACCCTTGCCAAATGGTTGGCGTACAGGAATGCCACTTAAATAGCGTAATTTTGTTCCTCGTACCAAGCGCATGAAAGTTGTTTCAGCCTGATCGTTTGCATGATGACCTGTTACTAAAGCGGTGCAATCCTCTTTTTCCATAATCTGTTTAAAAAAATCATAACGAAAGGTACGAGCTTTTGCTTCTGTAAAATCACCCAAATAGTGAGCCACATAGATACGTGTATCTCGCCTATCAGCTAGCGTTCGAAGTTCACTTTCTTCTAAATCTGATTCTGGTCTTTGTCCATGATTGACATGAGCGAGTACCAGATGGATTTTCAATCGTTCTTTATTCTTATATAAAAGTTCATACAGATTCATTGAATCCAATCCACCAGATAAGGCAACCAAAACACGGCGATGGGGAGTAAATAGATCTTGTTTTTCACAAAACTCTAAAAATCGCTTTTCCATTATTTCAATACCTCATAGATATCTTTTGAAATGTTGGAAATCGTATCATAATTCGAATGATCTGTAAAAATGGCTATTACATAGGGTGAATTTGTATATACAATCGCAACATCATGTCTAAAATCATAGGCATCTCCAATTTTATGAGCAACTTTTACTGGAAGGTCACGCGCAATCCGTTGATCGTCATATTTTGTAGAGGAGAGTGCATCAATAATAGGGCCATTTTGTTGATAGACAGCCTCCATGACATTGCCAGCCATTTCAGCGGATGCTTCTCTTTTTTCAACATCCCAATGTTTCTTTGCAATTTTATCCAAAGTTTTTTGGAAGTCTTGATCTGATTGATGAGTGACATAATAATTCAAGATATTATGTCCAACATTATCTGATTCTTTTGCAATCTTATCTACCAACTCTTGAACACTGTATTCTTTTCCATCGGGTGTTTTTGAAAGGCTACCACTTCCTTCTGGTTCATAGCCACCTTTGAAATCATTGACTTCTGGAATATATTTGTAGGTTGTAGTTGGAGAAATGGCTTTTTTATTGAGCTGTTCTTGGACGTAGTACAAGTATGGTAATTTCGTTACACTGGCAGAATACATTTCTTTTTGCGGATTGATTCCAGCAGTATTTCCAGTCTCTAATTGTTTTACATAGATTCCATATGAAGGAGAATTGTATTTACTATTTAACAAGTCCTGAACTTTTTCCATTCGATTATCTTTTTCAGTAACGAATGATTTGTTCACCCAGCCCTGACCTTCAATCTCCACAAACTCATCTCGTAAAGTCTTAGCTGTACGTAAGACTGTCACTTTTGTATAAGGAGAAAGAGGTGTATTTTTTTCTTTTGCACCATTTATTAAGGGTCGGTCATACACTTTAAAACCAGGTTTTAGCCACATGTCTTGTTTTTTTTCTTGTGTTTCTTGTACAACATCAGAAAAAATGACAGAAGAATCTGCTAATACATATCCTTTATCTGCTATTTTAAATACAGCTTTCCCTTCATCATTTACAAAGAGTTGTTCGATTGTAAACGGTGTGTTGGGAAGAATTTCTCCTTTTGCTTTTTTCAACTGAGGATCAGAAAAAACAGAAATTTTGCGATAGACATTCGGGTTCGCCGGAATTGAAGAAAAATAAAGTTCTGATGGATGAGCCATTGTCTGAGAAGACTCAGACTGCTCGACACTCGCTGCTTGAGACCCAATAAATAAAATTGGAACTAACAATAGGAGCAGAAATCGTTTAGACACCTGTATTCCTTTCCTTTTCATCCTTTTGAAGTTTAATCATTTGGTTTTTCTTTTTTAATTCCTCTAATTTTTCATCCGAAAATTCAAGAAATTGTTTAACTGTTTGTAAGATATTTTCCATCGGTTATTGGGGGAGTAAATCTGGGATGGTATAAACATATTCACCATCTTTTGAAAAAGAATACTTAGCGCGTGCATATTTTGTTGCATAATCATCGTCTTTTAATTTTTTAGCGATGTCTTGTTGGTATTCTTTTTGTTCACTTGTTTCTTTATACTCTTTTTCCAACTGTTTGTATTGTTCTTTTTTATCTTGTAGCGATTGATAGCTCTGAGCTAAATTATAAGTTGGAAGAATAAATAGTAACATGACCAATATCAAGACGAGTCCCAGAAAACGATTGCGTTTTTTTCTTTCTTCTTCTAAAAAACGTTTTCGCTGACTTTCGTCTTTGATATATTTATTATTCATTTGAACGATATTTTTAGGCATCTTCTTCTATCCTTGTTTCACTAATTATTTCATACATTTTGGATGCATCTTCTTTTTTTGTACTATCCAACATTTCCAAGACTTTAACCGTCAATACTTTATTTCCAAAACGAACTTCAATTTGATCATTCACTTTCAAATCCGTTGAACTTTTGGCTAATACTCCATTGACTTTGATTCGCCCTTTATCTGCAACTTCCTTTGCAACAGGACGACGCTTAATAATGCGAGAAACTTTTAAATATTTATCTAATCTCATACTGTCACCTCTAACATAGTATTGTATCATTTTTTATACATAAAATGCGAAAAATGAGCTAAGAACTGCTAGTCCTCTTCTTTTTCCTGTTTAATTTCCAATAAGGTTTGACCAAATTGCTTCAGAGCTTCTAAAATTTCAAAATCTTTCTTGTTTCGAATATCGAAGATCACCTCAATCAATCCTTTTTCTTCTGCAATCTGTGCCTTCAACTGTGTCATGGACAGAGCTTTGAAATAATTCTGTGTTAAAAACAGTTGTTTGGCAATAGGTTCAAATTTCACTGTCACTTTTTGTTGTTTTCTCTCAACAAGACGGACAAATACTTGATCCAAGTAAGCTTTCACTAAACCAATTTCTAGTAGGTAGGCCACAACATCTGGGTATTCTCCAAAACGATCGATCAATTCATCTTGCAAGTACTCATAGTCTGTCGCAGAATTCATTTCACGAATTTGTTTGTAAATTTCAATTTTTTGACGTTGATCTGAAATATATTCATTAGGTAAATACGCATCTATTTGAAGGTTCAACTCTGCATTGCTCTTTTGCCTACGATGCTCTTGGCCTTGTTTCTTAGCAATAGCTTCTTCTAACAATTGAGAATACATTTCAAAACCAACTGAATCGATAAAACCAGATTGAGAAGCTCCAAGGATATTCCCTGCTCCACGGATTGATAAATCTCGCATAGCAATTTTAAATCCAGAACCCAACTCAGTAAAACCTTTAATAGCTTCTAAACGTTTTTCAGACACTTCTGTAAGAGATTTGTCTGGACGATACATCAAATAAGCATAAGCAATTCGATTGCTTCGTCCCACACGACCTCTTAGTTGATAAAGCGTTGAAAGCCCCATATGATCCGCATTTTCAATAAAGAGTGTATTGGCATTTGGAATATCCACACCTGTCTCAATAATGGTTGTCGTCACTAAGACATCGTATTCGCCATTAATGAAATCCAACAGGGTATTTTCTAAGCGAACTTCACTCATCTGACCATGAACAAAGCCAATCGAAGCCTCTGGAATCAACTCTTTTAATTCAGACACCTTTTGTTCAATTGTATCTACCTTGTTGTAAAGATAGTACACTTGACCTCCACGATCCATCTCCCGCAACACAGCATCTCGAATAATGGTTGGATTGGTCTCTAATACAAAAGTTTGCACAGGATACCGATTGGTCGGAGGTGTTTCGATGACAGACAAATCTCGAATTCCTAGCATAGACATATGAAGAGTTCGAGGTATAGGGGTAGCTGTCAAGGTAAGCACATCCACCTTTTTTTTCAATTCTTTCAAGGTTTCTTTGTGCTTCACTCCAAAACGTTGTTCTTCATCAATCAAGATTAAGCCTAAGTCTGAAAAAACAACATCTTTGGACAAGAGCCGGTGAGTTCCAATAATAATATCCACTCGTCCTTTTTTCAACTTTTCAAGCGTTTCTTTCTGCTCTGCCTTACTCTGGAAACGACTTAAAACAGCAACCTCTACTGCAAAAGATTCAAAACGCTCCTTAAAATTGGCATAATGTTGTTGGGCAAGAACAGTGGTAGGAACCAGCACTGCTACTTGTTTATGATCATTTACTGCCTTAAAGGCTGCTCGCATAGCGACCTCTGTTTTCCCAAAACCGACGTCTCCAACCAGCAATCGATCCATCGGACGATTCGATTCCATATCTTTTTTAATTTCTTCAATGGAACGTAATTGATCATCTGTTTCAATATATGGAAAATCTTGTTCAAAAGCCTCTTGGTTTTCATCATCTTTGGAATAGGCAAAGCCTTCTAATTGACTACGCTCCGCATAAAGTTTTATCAAATCATCCGCAATGTCCTCCACCTGGGTCTGAACCTTTTGCTTCGTTTTTTGGAAACGCCCATCATTTAACTTGTTAATTTTTGGCGTTTTTCCATCACTTGCAACGTATTTGGACAACATCTGAATCTGATCGACAGGAATCGAGATGCGATCTCCATTTTGATATTGAATTGAAACATAATCACGATGGACACCCGAAATTTCAATCGTTTCAATTCCCAAATATTGACCAATACCATGAACTTGGTGAACAACATAGTCCCCTTTTTCCAGTTCATTATAATTTTTTAAGCGTTCTGCATTGGAAATATTTTGCCTGCGAATCTTTCGTTTGATCTTTTTCTGATAAATCTCTGATTCTGTAATGTAGACAATTTTTTCATCAACAAATTGAAAACCGTGAGCTAATCCTCCAACGACTAATTGACTAGCTTGAGGAATGATCGTATCCCCATCAATATAATCTAATCGAATCCCATACTCTTCTAAATTTTTATGGAGCTGTTGAAGATTGTGATGAGAAGTTGCTTGGACAATAACAGTATAGTTTGATTTTCGATACCGTTCAATTTCCTCTTTTAGTAAATCAAATTGTCCAAAAAACTCCTGCATGGGATATTGATTGAATTGATACAAATGATCAAACTTCAGATTTCCCAATCCTTTTTGAAAGTTTGAAAAATAAGTTGCAGGCGTATATTTTCGTAATGTTGTACTGGTGTCTGCAAAATACACTTGGCGAGAAGAAGCTCTATTTTTATGTAAATCTTCCGTCAAGAGATTAGCTGTATCTAGTTCAAATCTCGCTATTTGATCTGCTATTTTTTGATAATCATCCAGAAAGACTGGAGTATGTTTAGGGAGATAATCGAATAGGGTATATTGCTTCTCGTAAAAGAAACTAATAAATTTTCTAAGATCCGGATGGAGTTTCCTTTGAGAAATATCTCCCAGAATTTCTGCTAGATAAGATTTAAATTCTTCATTTGCACTCTGTTCTTGCAATTGTTCTATTTGCTGCTGACCACGTATAAAATCTTCCTCTTGCAACAATAGATCACTCACTGCCTTCAGTTGAACTTCTTCAACATTTTCAACAGAACGCTGACTTTCTGGGTCAAAGATTCGGATTCCATCAATCTCATCTCCGAAAAATTCAATCCGATAGGGTTGGAGTTGGTCGATCTCAAAGATATCTAAAATATCTCCTCGTAGACTAAACTCTCCCTGTTGCAAAACTTGGCTCACCTTTTGGTAGCCAATCTTCTGTAATGTTTCACTCAGAGTAGTTAAGTCTATTTCTTGACCGACCTTCAATTGAAAAATGCTAGATGCAAAAACTTTAGGAGAAGGTAATAGTAGTTTTATACCACTCACATTGGTCACAAGGATGCCTTGACGATCCTCTTGACATAAAAAGTTCAAAGCCTCTAATCGTGAAAATTGCCTTTCTTGTGAAGCAAAAACAAATTCTGCTAAAGGGTTATCATCTCCCAAAAATGTATGGACTTTCTCTTCTCCAAGTAAAGCAATAAAATCACTAGCCAATCGTTCTGCTTCGTTATAACTGGAAGTAATGAGGACTGCTTTTTCAATAGAATCAAAGGCTGAAGCCATTACAATAGCCTTTGTGGTCGCAGACAATCCTAAGATCAATTCCCTATTATTTTTTTGCAAACCTTGTTGCCAGGATAGAAAGTTGGAGTTTTGACTCACTAAATCAATTACATTCATCTACTTACCCGTTGTATTTCTGCATGCTTCTTTCAAAATTTTCTTCTACCAAGTAATCGTTAACCGCTTCTTCTACTCGATCAATTGTTTGTAGAATAGTGATGTAATCGTCTTTATCAAATTTTCCTAAGACATGATGAACAACTGACATGCCCTGCTTAGGTCTTCCAATTCCAATCTTAATTCGATAAAAAGTCTGAGTTCCAATATGATTAATAATCGATTTGATTCCGTTATGACCTCCAGCTGATCCTTTAGCTCGAAGACGAATCTTGCCAACTTCCATATCTAAATCATCGTAAATAACCAAAAGATCTTCAATATCCAGACCATAATAAGTCAGAAGGGCATGGACTGCTTTTCCACTCTCATTCATGAAAGTGGTCGGCTTTACAAAATAGACCTTTTCGCCATTTAAAAATGTTGAGGCAATATCAGCTTGAAAAATCTTATCATGGGAGAAAGTAAGATTTAAAGACTTTGCCATTTGATCAACTAACATAAAGCCTACATTGTGTTTCGTTTCAAAATACTTATCACCTGGATTTCCCAATCCAACAATTAATTTCGTCATCTCTTTCCTTTCAAAACACTAAAAGGGTTGGAAATATTTTTTCCAACCTTTACATTTTTTTAACTCTCTTATACATTAAAACGGAATTCCATGATGTCCCCGTCTTGGACAACATATTCTTTTCCTTCTTCGCGCAAGCGTCCTGCTTCTTTTACAGCCTTTTCAGAACCGTATTTAACTAAATCATCATAGGACATGGTCACGGCACGAATAAATCCTTTTTCAAAATCAGAGTGGATGATTCCAGCAGCTTGAGGAGCTTTCATGCCACGTTTGAAGGTCCAAGCACGCACTTCTTTTTCACCAGCTGTGAAATAAGTGCCAAGTCCCAACAAGTGGTAAGCTGCACGCGTGAGTTTATCAACTCCAGACTCTGTTAGGCCAATCGCCTCTAAAAATTCTTGTTTATCTGCATCATCTAGCTCAGAAATTTCTTCCTCAGCACGCGCAGAAATCACCACGACTTCCGCATTCTCTGTTGCCGCAAAGTCACGAATTTGCTTCACATACTCGATAGAATCTGGATCTGCAACAACATCTTCATCCACATTGGCTACATAAAGAACTGGTTTGGTAGTCAAAAGGAAAAGTCCCTTCACCACTTTTTGTTCTTCCTCAGTGAATTCAATGGTCCGAGCTGATTTACCATCTTCAAGAACTGGTTTGATTTTTTGTAGAACATTAAATTCCGCAACAGAATCCTTATCTTTTTGTGTACGAGCGATTTTTTCTACACGCGCATAGCGTTTATTGACAGACTCTAAGTCGGCTAAAATTAATTCTAAATTGATGGTATCAATATCTGCCAGTGGATCAACAAAGGCATCTTCACGACCTTGCTCCCGCATGACATTTTCATCATCAAAAGCACGCACTACATGGACAATGGCATCTACTTCACGGATATTGGCCAAGAATTTATTACCAAGTCCTTCCCCTTTAGAAGCTCCTTTCACAATCCCAGCAATATCTGTAAATTCAAAAGTAGTCGGAACTGTCTTCTTAGGAGTAATCATTTCCGTCAATTTTTGGAGGCGTTCATCTGGAACTTCTACCATCCCGACGTTTGGATCAATGGTTGCAAAGGGATAGTTTGCGGCCTCTGCTCCTGCTTTTGTAATTGCGTTAAATAGGGTTGATTTGCCAACATTTGGTAAGCCAACGATACCTGCTGTTAATGCCATTTTTCTTTTTTCTCCGTTCAAATTTCAATCTCTTTTATTATAACATAATTCAAAAGACAAGTAATGAAAAATAAAATATTTCATGACCTTTGAAACTAGATTTTTTCATCAAACTGTAACGTTCTAAAAAGATAAATATGGTATACTCTATTTAACAATGAACAAAGGAGTTTTTCAGATGAAAAAACAAACATGGAAATCTATTTTTCTTTCTTTAATCGCTATCTTTACGCTCTTTCTTCTTGGAGCTTGTGGACAACAATCTGTTCAAAAATCCTATCTTCAGGCAATCAACCAAGAAAAGAAAACAGATGTTCGTATTACACTAGAACATAAAGGTGATAAAGCGATCAGTAACCAAACCACCACTACTATTTATTACAAAGAGGCGGGAGTTACGAAAGATCAATTAAAGGAAATGATCGATAAATATGATGAAGAATACAAAGATGTCAAAGGATTCACACATTCTGCTGAATATAAAGATGATTATTTGGTTGAAAAAACAACACTAAATTATGAAAAGGCAGACTTAGATCAGCTAATTGAAAAGAAATTGGTAACGACACAAAAAGATAAAAAAGTCGACTATATCAGCTTCAAATCAACTTTTGATATGATGAAACAGGGTGGTTTCAAAGAAGTTAAAAATGGAAAATTTGAAGAATTAAAATAATCGAAAAGGTTCGGTCACATAAGTGACTGAACCTTTTATAGTACTTTCTTCATTTTCTGTTCAAAATCATGGCGACTCATCATGACCACATGATCACAATTGCTACACTTGATTTTTATGTCTGCACCAAGTCGCGTAATTTCCCAACGATTTGCCTTCTTGCCTGTTTCTTTAATCACACAAGCGTGAGGCTTTTTCATTTCTACAAAATCACCTAACGTATACATGATTCACCTTTGTTAATTTGTGCGAACTGGCGTAATCAATTGAATGAACCCTTGTTCATTTCCTTCTGGAACCAATGTAAACGGTCTAACAGAAGAAATAAAACGAATAACAACTTGTTCACTGTCAATAGCTTTGAGCGCTTCAATCAAATAAGTTGGATTAAAGCTAATAGACAAATCCTCTCCTGAAACGGCGCTCGTATCGATCTCTTCATTTACTCGCCCAACTTCTGGTGAATGAACGTGGGAAGAAACCACTCCATTTTTGAACTCTAATTTAACCGTTCCGTTTTGAGTCGCATTTGAAAGAAGACGAGCACGCTCCATTGCAAATCGAAGGTTGGCCACATTGAAGGTTGCCTCTGTATTGAATTCTGTTGGAATGAGACGGTCTGTATCAGGATAATTTCCTTCTAGCAAACGGGTATAGAAACTAATGTGTTCACTTCTAAAGAGAATTTGATTGTTAGCAAAGAAAACCTCAACTGTTTCAATATCATCAGAAAAAACAGAGGTGAATTCACGAAGAGAGCGACTTGGGATGACAACATCAAAGTTGTCTCCATTTTTCTCCAGTGTAATCACTTTTTGACTCATACGGTGAGAGTCTGTTGCTACTGTTTTTAGCTCTTTATTATCCGATAAAACAAAGTGAACACCTGTCAAAATTGGCCGACTTTCTTGTACACTTGCTGCAAATGCTGTTTCATTAATTAATTGTTTTAATAATTTTGTTTCCAAAACTAATGGATTACTTGCAGCAATTTCTTGAATACGTGGATATTGATCCGCATCTTTTCCTTTAAGTGTAATTTCTGATTTTCCACTTATTAAAAGAACCTGTTTTTGTTCAATCTCTTTAAAATCTAAAGTAACATCTGGTAAACTTGAAACCACATTAATAAAGAAAGTTGCTTCCAATAAAATAGAACCTGGGGAGGTCACTAGTAAACCAGCATTTTCGTCTTTGATAGAAATAAAGTTTTCGATTGAAATTTGGCCATTCGATCCTGATAAGGCAACTCCTTCTGGAGTGACATCAATTTTAATCGTGGAAAGGATTGGAATAGCATTTTTTGAACTGATCGCTCTTTTGGTAGTATTTAGTGCTTGTAAAAATAAAGTTTTGTTAATAGAAAAATTTATCATGGTCATTCCTTTTATTTATTTTATGATTAGTAAGATAATAGTAATAGTAGATTGTGTGGAAGTTGTGGAAAACTCTCAGAATCCTATCTATGACTTAAAAAGTTACTTGTTTAAAAATTGTGCATAACCCCTAGAAGTTTAGAGGAAGTTATCCACAGATTAATTTAACTTTTTCTTGATACTTTGAATTTCGAGTCGTAGATTATCATCTGTGTCGACCATACTCTTAATTTTTTCATAAGCATGAATGACAGTCGTGTGGTCTTTTCCACCGAATTCTTTTCCGATTCGAGGAAGTGAGTTGTCCGTCATCTCTCTTGAAAGATACATGGCCACTTGTCGTGCTAGGACAATATTCTGAACTCTTCGAGAACCTTTGATTTCTTTTACACTGACTCCATAAAAGGCTCCAACTGCTTCCTGAATTTTTTCAATGGGGATGACAAGCGTCTTGCTATTATCATTTTTACGAGCTCGAATAGCTTCAGCTGCAACATCGATCGTAATTTCTTTTAGTTTCTTCACCTTCGCCATTAAAGAAATATCATTTAAGGCACCTTCTAAGTCTCGGACATTTGAATCAAACTGACCAGCTAGATATTCTAGTGTGTCATTAGGAAAAATATAGTCTAGATCTTCAATTTTATTCCGTAAGATGGCAATCCGAGTTTCAAAATCAGGTGGTGTTATATTTTGCGTTAGTCCCCATTTGAAACGAGTAACCAGCCGCTCTTCAAGACTGTCTAAATGATCCGGACTTCGATCGCTTGTTAGAACAATCTGTTTGTTGTCGCTATGGAGGGCATTAAAGGTATTAAAGAATTCCTCTTGAGTCGTGACTTTCTTCCCACCAAGTGACTGGATATCATCGATCAGTAAGAGATCAAGACTTCGATAGGTATTCTTGAACGTCTTCATTTCTCCTAATCGAAGGTGTTCTAAAAATTCATTAATAAAGGTTTCTGCTGGGACATACTTAACCCGTGCGTTTGGAATATTTTCTAGGATTTGATTTCCAATTGCGTTCAATAGGTGAGTCTTTCCAAGCCCTGGTCCACCATAGATAAAGAGAGGGTTGTAAGTTGTTGCAAGATTTTCAGAAACTGCAAGCGCTGCTGCTTTCGCCCAAATATTTCCATCCCCTTGCACAAAATTATCAAAGGTGTACTTTGATTTCAGACCTGTATCAATTTTAGGCAACGGTTCGGTTGTTAAGCTAGCTGAAGATAATCTCCTACTCTCACTGCTATGACTACTAGGAATTTCTTCGGTATCTTCAAAAACGAAATGGAACTTCAAATCTGTATTGTAGACTTCAAAGCTGGCTGTGATCAAAGCATTTTTTAGATTTGTTTCCCAAAATAATTCTTTATAATTTCCATCAAGATAAATGGTAGCCGTTTCTCCATCGATTTTGACTAATTTTGAATCGGCGACAAAAAAATCATAGGCACTATCTTTTAGTTGTAATTGGGCTAATTCTAAAAAACGAGACCAAAATTGCTCTTCTTGTGACACTATCAGACTTCCCTCCTTTTCTTGAATTGTATCAAATCATACGTACTCCTATTCTACCACAAACAAAAATAGTTTTCCACAGGCTAAATTTCATGAAATTAAATTATAGTTTTAAACTTTTCCACAAGTTGTGGATTTAAATTCACATTGTTTTTAAAAGTTATCCACAAAGTGGGGATAACTAGAGAATATCCTTATTTTTCTGCTATTTACAAAAGATTTTTATGGTGGAAAAGCTTGTCAATACAAAAAATAAAAATAACAGCCTTATTTAAGGCTGTTGATAATTCGTTGGTATTCATCAAGACTGGAAAAAGAAATTTGGATAGTTCCTTTATTTTGAGAAGAGGAGTGTATCGTCACATCTGTTCCTAATATTTTTTTCAATCGCTGTTCCTCTTCCAGTAGGAAGCTCTCTTTTGCTTTTTTATTTTTCTGTTTTCTTTTTGAACTGATCTTGCTTTCTAATGTTCGAACATTTAAATGATCCTGTTTGATTCGCTCCAACCAAAAGCGCTGCTCTTCTTCATCAAGAGGAACAAGAACACGCGCATGAGCCGAAGAAATATCATTTTGAATGACTGCTTCTTGAACAGAGGGAGCTAGATGTAACAAGCGAAGCATATTGCTGATATAGGGTCTAGATTTCCCCATAAATTGAGCGATTTGGTCGTGCTTATAGCCATGATCAACGAGCTTCTGGTAGGAGATGGCTTCTTCAATTGGATTGAGATCTTCTCGTTGAAGATTTTCAATAATGGCTTGTCGCATCATTTCTTGATCCGTTAACTCTTTAATAATCGCAGGAACAAGCTCTAATCCAGCAATTTTTGAAGCTCTAAACCGTCTTTCACCTGCAAGCAATTCAAAACCAATTATTGGAGATTTTCTGACAATAATGGGTTGAATTAAGCCATTTTCTTTGATTGACTGAGCCAGTTCTTCTAATTTTTCTTGATCAAATACTTTTCTTGGTTGGAAAGGATTGGTTCGAATGTCCTTTACCGCTATTTTTTCTAATTTTTCCATCTTATGAATAGAATAACACACCTTTACAAATTCGTAAAGGTGTGTTTACAAGTATGTCAAGAAAGTGAAAGTTAATCGCTCAGATCCTCAGTTGATTTTGTCAACTTGATAGAAGTTGTTTGTTGTTTTCCATCACGATAGAATGTGACCTTGATTGTATCATTGATTTGGTGAGAATAGAGGGCGGATTGTAAATCTGCAGTTGACTCGATATCTGTATCATCGATCTTTGTGATGACATCATAGCGTTGCAATTTATCTGAAGCAGGCATATTTTCAAGTGTTGAACGAACCAGTACTCCTCCAGAGATTTTTTCAGGAAGTTTTAATTGGCTTAAATCAGAAGTTGAAAGGTTGGATAAATCCATCATTTGGATTCCAAGAGCTGGTCGAACTACTTTTCCTTTTTCTTCTAGCTGTTTGATAATATTGACAACATCATTTGCAGGAATAGCAAATCCCATTCCTTCTACTGAAGTTTGTCCATTATTTGAAATTTTACTTGAGGTAATCCCGATGACTTGTCCTTGAATATTGATTAATGGACCTCCAGAGTTTCCTGGGTTGATGGCTGCGTCTGTTTGTAGGGCGCGTGTAGAGATATTTTGTCCATTATCGGCTTTCAATTTCACATTGCGGCCTTGGCTGGAAATAATCCCTTGGGTAACAGAATTAGCATAATCTGTTCCAAGAGGGCTACCAATTGCAATTGCAGTCTCACCGACTGTTAATTGGTTTGAATCTCCGAATTCAGCTACTGCCTTTGCTTTATCCGCACTAATGCGAACGACTGCAATATCAGAATAGACATCTGATCCAACTACTTCTCCAGGGACTTTATTCCCATCTGCTAAAAGAATGTCTACTTTTTTAGCACCATTGATGACATGGGTGTTGGTAACAAGGTAGGCATATTTTCCTTCTTTTTTATAAATGACCCCAGAACCTTCACTAGAAATTTGTGAGTCAGAGTTTTCTTCTTTTTCAAATAACCCTTGATTCGAAGAATCAGAATAAGTAATCACAGAAACTACAGCATTTTTCACCTTGTCTACGGCCTCACTAGTTGAGGTTGTATTTTTATAAGCTGTTTTAACAGTGGTTGAGTGGACTTGCTTACTTTCAGTATTTGAAGTAGAAGAATGAGAGGTTTGTAAGGTTAAAAAGGTTCCAAGAATACCACCTAGAAAACCTACAACAAAAATGAGGGCTATGTTTCCAAGTTTTTTCAGTAAATTAGATGAAGATTTCATATTTTCCTCCTAAGGATATCAAATTGTCTAGAGTATAGAAAAACTTTCTTAATTATATCTTAAATAACTAAAGTTATCCACAAATTGTGGATAACTTGTAGAATTTAGTTGAGAAATGGCTTTAAAAAGGACTTTATAGAATAGATTTCCTTTCTATAGCTGTGGATTATTTGTGGAAATGAAGAATTATGCTACAATAGGGGAATGAAAATTAAATTGATAACCGTTGGAAAATTAAAAGAAAAATACTTAAAAGATGGGATCGCGGAGTATATTAAAAGGCTTGGTCGATTTGCAAAAGTAGAACAGGTTGAGTTAGTTGATGAAAAAACTCCAGATCGTGCCAGTCAACTCGAAAATCAACAAATCCTTGAAAAAGAGGGGGAACGAATTCTCTCTAAGATTTCAGATAAGGAATATGTGATTGTATTAGCCATCGAAGGAAAACAATTTCCTTCAGAGAAATTTAGTCAAACGATTGACCAGATTATGACATCTGGTTATTCAAACCTTACTTTTGTTATTGGAGGCAGTCTTGGTCTGTCTCCTGAAGTGAAAAAAAGAGGAAATCTATTAATGAGCTTTGGTCAATTAACTCTTCCTCATCAGTTGATGAAATTAGTGTTGGTGGAACAAATCTATCGTGCTTTCATGATTCAACAGGGGAGTCCTTACCATAAATAACCTTGACGCTCCTTCCTTTTTCTGCTAAAATGAAGTAAGTTCGGTCTCATAGCTCAGCTGGATAGAGCATTCGCCTTCTAAGCGAACGGTCGCAGGTTCGAATCCTGCTGGGATCAAATGAGAGATGCAGCTTTTGCTGCATCTTTTCTTTTATATAAAAATGTATAAATTTTCATTATCTATTAATTTTTGTATACTTCACTATAGACAAATAGTAATGAAATGATTTATTAGGAATATTTAAAAAAAGAACTAACAATCCCTATATAGTGCAAAGTGTAGATTATATAAATTGTGTAAAATAGTTTTCATTCATGTAACAAAAACATTACAATTTTACCTATTCCCTTTAATTTTAGGCTATTTTATATTATAATTTTTTGTATATAAAATTTTATTTTTTTATAATAATACTAGAGTATAATAAAATAGAAAAAACAAAGTGGGAGAGTTTGTGTGATTCAGTCATTAATCTTGTCTTTTCTCTTGGGAGGGATCATTGTTCTGACGTTTGCATTAGTGGACGAAAAAATCTATCAGGAACATCAATTTGCATTTATCTTTCTGCTGAGCACCTTTGTTCTTCTTTTTGAAAGTCTCTTAGTATTTTTAGATGTGACTTTATTTTCAAATATTCGACTCTCTGATTTAAATATGCTCTTATGGCCGATTTATTTATATCCTTATTATCATTATGCCAATCGGACGAATCGCTTGTGCGCCATTTTTTATTCTTTTTTTACTTATTTAGCGGTTGAAGGAACAGCAACTTTTCTGACGATAATTGTCTCTTCAGTGTTGGGAGATGCTTTAGTAGCAGCTTACTCGATTGTCTACAATATGTGTATTCGTTTGCTTTCTTTAGGAATCATTTTGAAGTTAATTGACCTATTTGAATTTGATTTCACTCCTTTTTATGAGCAAGAATTTGAAAAATATTTAAAGAGACTCATCTGTGTCTATTTTGCTATATTTGTAGTGATTAATTTTGCTTTATGGATTAGTGAACAAGCGCAATTTAAAAATTTTGGGAGTATGTTGGCAACGATTTGTTTTTTCTCTTTTGTAGTCAGCTTATTCCATATGAAAATCGAGCGAGATCAGTATCGTAAAAATTTAGAACTGGAGTATAAAGAATTTTCTGAGCAACAAATGAGTCGGTATATGGCTGAAATTCAAAGTCTCTATTCTATTGTTAGGGGATTTCGTCACGATTTGGGAAATTTAGTTATTTCTATGTCATTAGCTATTGAGGAAGAAAATATTCCAGAAATACAGAGAATCCATAGAGAAGTATTGGAAAAAGGTTATAAAGAGATCAATACAGAAGCATTATCAGGATTCAACTTGGTCAATATCAAAGATTCTGCTTTACGAAGTATTTTGATTCGAGGCTGGTTGGATGCAAGAGATGCTGGGGTAGAAATGACCTTTGAAACGAGTGAACCAATCGAGCAACTACCAGTTGATTTATTAGATATCGTGAGAATCGTTGGGATTCTAGTGACAAACGCTTTGGAAGCTTCAAAAGAAGCAGAAGAAAAGAAAGTTCATATTGCTATTTTCTCTATTTCAAAAATTGTTTACTTAGTGATTCATAATACAACAAATGAAATCACTTTTGATATTAGAAAAATATATGAAGAAGGCTATTCGACAAAAGGAGAAAATAGAGGACTAGGATTAAATAATGTGAGAAAAATCTTAGCAAATTATGGAACGATGTTTTTAGAAACGGAATTGCAAGGAAATCGTTTTTTACAAGTTTTGAAGATTGGAGGATACGAACAAGAATGAAGATTTTTTTATTAGAAGATGAGCTCTCTCAACAGATACGGGTAGAAAAACATATTGCAGAAATTGCTAAGGAATTAGAAATTAAACTTGAAGTGATTTCTACCGGTAAAATTTCGGAATTTGAAAATTATATCCAGCATTCGGATATCCACCAATTATATTTTCTAGATATTCATATCCAAGACAATGAGTATTGTGGGCTGGAAATTGCTCAAAAAATACGAGAAGCAAATCCTTATGCCATTATTGTTTTTATTACTACAAAATCAGAATTCGCTTCGATTACCTATCGTTATAAAGTATCTGCCTTAGATTTTATTGATAAAAATTTGAATGAAGATTTATTTAGATTAAAAATCAAGGAGTGTATTGAGTACCTAACAACTATTCAAATTGGAAATGATGATTTGACAGATTATTTTGAGTATGACTTTAAGGATAAAAAGATAAAAATTCCATTTAAGGATATTCTTTATATTGAAACTGTTGGTTCGGCTTATAAATTAAACTTAGTTGGGAAAAATTTTCAAAAAGAAATTGCGGGAAGTTTATCAGATGTCTTGGAGAAAGATGTGGAGGAGAGATATTTCAGTCCCCATCAATCTTTTATCGTGAATAGAAGTATGATCATTGGAATGGATAAGAAAAAGAAACAGCTGCTGTTGAAAGAAGGGTATTCTTGTCCAATCTCAAGAAGCAATATCAAACGTGCCAAAAAATTAATTGAAGAGCAAAATTTAGAATTTAGTGCTTGACAATTAGTTAAATTTTGATATAATGGGATATGTTCTGTTAATGAATATATGGTCCGTTGGTCAAGGGGTTAAGACACCGCCTTTTCACGGCGGTAACACGGGTTCGAATCCCGTACGGACTATATCTCATTCCGCCATAGCTCAGTTGGTAGTAGCGCATGACTGTTAATCATGATGTCGTAGGTTCGAGTCCTACTGGCGGAGCTAGTATAGCACCCATTTGGGTGTTTTTTTTGTTTTGAAAAAGGCTAGGATAATGACTATCCTAGCCTTTTATTTATAAGTGAACGATGGTTAGATTCCTTAACTTTTTCGTCTTTTTATTTGTCTCCATTCGTAGAGGAAGAAGAGAATGATTCCAACGAAAAAGGCAATGAGTCCTTCAATGAAGCCTTGGGGAACAAATGTTAAGGTGACTGTTCCGGATCCTTTTGAAACACGAACTCCCATCAATCCTTTCTGGATGCGATGAATTTGGATAGGCTTTCCATTTTGTTTAGCTGACCAGCCTTTATCATAAGGGAGTGTAAAAATAAGGGTAGTGTCTCTATTTGCGTTATAGGCTGCTACCAATTTGTTTTTCTTTTTGTGAATAGCAACTTCTTGCTGACGAATACTAGCGATAGCTTGTGTGTATTGGTCAAGATCCAGAGCAAAAAATTCTGGTGTATCAAAGGAGACTGTCGAATTTTCTGGAAAACTCATACGAATAGTAACTGTTTCTTCTGTGTCAAAATGGCCAATTGAAAAGAATGGAAAGGCATTATCAATGGTATAGCGTTGGGTCTGTCCATTGTAGCTGATTTCAATATCTTTCCGATCATCGTTTGAAAATTGTAAATTTGGAACATTGACATATAGTTGGCTATGGGTAGGAACCGTTACTTCATATTGAATACTTGCGTAGGAAAGATGACTATCTTCTTCAATTTTTGCAGTTTGCAACGAAGATGTAGTATTTTGTGAAGTAGGCGAGAGAATATTTAATTTCTTATAAAATTTATATTTTTCATCCGTGATTTGATGGATGAATCGTGTCTGATTATCCAGTGTCAAATTCGTAAAGGAAGTATTTTTATAAGGTTTTGCTGACAGAAAGGCGATTGGTAAGGCATATTCGTTTTCTGAAAGTGAGACTCCATTTTTGGTTGCAATCTCTTTAAATCCAAATTTTTGAACAGGTTGTTGGCTTAAATTATAGCGAACACCAAATAGACTATCCATTAAAATAGAATTGTTTTGGTATCGAAGATTGAGGTTAGTTCCTTCAGATTTAAATCCTAGTTTGTCCAATGTCGAGCT
Source organism: Streptococcus sp. S5 (assembly GCF_034134805.1). NCBI lineage: Bacteria > Bacillati > Bacillota > Bacilli > Lactobacillales > Streptococcaceae > Streptococcus > Streptococcus lingualis. The sequence continues at coordinate 150,671 of NZ_CP139419.1, forward strand.
AGCATCCGTATTTCGTACAGATGAAAATTGAGAAATTCCATTATAACCATACTTCATGCTATCATTGCCCGTTTGTGGATGTAGAATCTCAGTCCGATAATTTGAGTCTGTCTTCTCTCTTACTAAGGATTGGATGGCTTTTAAGTCGCGTTCGTAGGATGATCGAGAAGCAAAGACCCATTCATTCGCAATTCCTTCCATTTGATAATAACTATTTACCGATAATTCAAAAATGGAGAAAAAAAGGATCGAAAGATAGAAAAGTCTAGGCGGTATCTTTTTTAGGATAAATCCTAAACAGACCAAATAGAAAGCAATTAAAAATTCAAAAGTAACAATAAAATTGACAGCATCTAAAAATTTATAGTGACTGCTGTAAAGGACAGTTGCTCCAAATCCTAGAATAAGGAGGAAATTAGCAAGACTAAAACGAATCCAAGTGATCTCCTCTATTCGATTTAGTACTTCTCCTGCCATCAGAATAATCGTCAAAGAAAAGATCCAAGAGTATCGATGAAGAAACATATTTGGCGCGTGCATACCTTGCCAAAGGAGATCTAATAATTGAAAACGAAAACTCAAAATAAGAATGGTCAAGAGTATAAAGTAAGAAAGTTTCACGTGAAACTTGATCGACTTTACAAAGAAAAAGGTAATCGCTAAAAGAAGTGGAAATAATCCCACGTAGATCATTGGAATTGATCCATATTTAGTAGTGTCAAAACTTCCAATGAAATTTTTTGCAAATATGTCAAGATACCAACTTTTTTCTGTAAAGATACTGTCAATCTTTGAAAAACTTTCTCCATGAGTGCGTAAATCTAAGAAGGTTGGATATAACATCACAAGGCTTGTTATAACTGATAAAAGAGATACAATCACAAAACGAAAGAAGTGTTTTCCAATTCCTTTGATGTCCCATGACAGTTGTGTCAAGTACCATAAAATGAGAAAAATAGACATCATAAACCCAAAATAATAATTTTGGATAAACAAGCTGGTTAAGCTTATAAAGTAGAGAATCTCTCCCTCATTGTAAATGAGTTTTTTGAATCCATAAAGAATTAATGGTGCTAGGATAAAAACATCTAGCCAAGTTTTGATTTCAATTTGGCTGATAGCAAAGCTCATAAGAGCAAATGAGGTTGAAAGGGTAAGAACCAGGGATCTAGGAATTTTAGAAAACATTCCATGTAAACTAATATAAGTGCTTAACCCAATAGCTCCAAATTTAAGAAGAGTGATGAGGTAAACAGCATTCGGCATGGATTGTGCATTAAAGAAGAAGACAAGAGGAGAAAAGAAACTTCCTAGATAATAGCTACTGAGTGCATAGAAATTAATGCCTAATCCACTTTGAAAACTGTAAAATAGGCTATCTGTCCCATGTAAAATATTTCGAAGTGTGGTATCAAAAATGACATACTGATGATAACCATCTCCTAATAAGGGGGATGTATCACTGTTCCAGTAGATTCCTTGCGAGAGGTAAATAAAGAACATCATGATAGCTGGAATCAGGAAAGAAGATACTATAAAAAGGGATGTTTTTAGCTTTGTTTTTTTCATATATTTCTACTGAAAGAGCCTGAAATCATTATTTCAGGGCTCTTTATTTTTATGATTGACTCCAAAGTTCTTTCACTTTTGCTTGAACTTCTTCATTTTCAAGAAACTCATCATAGGTTTCATCAATACGATCGATCACGCCGCTTTTTGAAAGAACGATAATATGGTTGGCGAGTGTTTGAATGAATTCGTGGTCATGGCTAGCAAAGATAATCGATTCTTTAAAATTCTTCAATCCATCATTCAAACTTGAGATAGACTCCAAATCTAAGTGATTGGTTGGATCATCTAGTACAAGAACATTTGACTTGAGGAGCATCAATTTAGACAACATGACACGAACTTTTTCTCCCCCTGACAAGACGTTGACAGACTTGTTAACTTCGTCACCCGAAAAGAGCATACGTCCTAAGAAACCACGAAGGAAAGTATTGTCATCTTCTTCTTTACTTGCAAATTGACGAAGCCAATCGAGAATACTTTCACCACCTGCAAAATCACGACTGTTGTCTTTTGGTAGATAAGACCGACTAGTTGTAACTCCCCACTTGACAGTTCCTTCATATTCAATATCATCCATCAAGGCACGGATCAAAGCGGTTGTTTGAATATCATTCTGTCCGATAAGGGCGGTTTTGTCACCAGGACGTAAGATAAAGCTGATATTGTCAAGGATGGTTTCTCCATCAATCTTGACAGAAAGATTTTCAACTGTCAAGAGATCGTTACCAATTTCTCGTTCTGCCTTAAAATTGATAAATGGGTACTTCCGACTAGATGGAACAATTTCTTCAAGTTCAATCTTGTCAAGCATTTTTTTACGCGAAGTTGCTTGTTTTGATTTTGAAGCGTTGGCTGAGAAACGTGCGACAAACTCTTGTAATTGTTTAATTTTTTCTTCAGCTTTTGCATTTCTATCTGCTTGTAATTTTGCTGCAAGTTCAGAAGATTCTTTCCAGAAATCATAGTTTCCGACGTAAAGTTTAATTTTTCCAAAGTCGAGATCCGCCATATGGGTGCAGACTTTGTTCAAAAAGTGGCGGTCGTGGGATACAACGATAACCGTATTTTCAAAATCAATCAGAAAATCTTCTAACCAGGTAATGGATTGAATATCCAATCCATTGGTCGGCTCGTCCAAAAGAAGGACATCTGGTTTACCAAAAAGGGCTTTAGCTAAGAGAACTTTCACTTTATCCCCATTGGCTAACTCGCTCATAGTTTGATAATGAAGGTCTTCTGAAATATTTAGATTTTGAAGCAATTGAGATGCTTCACTTTCTGCTTCCCATCCACCAAGTTCGGCAAATTCACCTTCAAGTTCAGCTGCACGGACACCATCTTCATCAGAGAAATCTTCTTTCATGTAGATAGCATCTTTCTCTTTCATAATGTTGTAGAGCTTTTCATTTCCCATAATGACAACATCGATGACCCGCTCGTCTTCGTAGTCAAAGTGATTTTGACGCAAAACGGACAAACGTTCATCAGGACCAAGTGAAATATGACCAGTTGTTGGTTCAATGTCTCCAGCTAGAATTTTTAAAAAGGTTGATTTTCCAGCACCGTTGGCACCAATGAGACCGTATGTATTTCCCTCTGTAAAGTTGATATTGACATCGTCAAACAATTTTCGATCACTAAAACGTAGTGAGACGTCTGATACTGTAAGCAATGATATTCTCCTCTTTCTATAATGTCTTCATTTTACTAGAAAATAGGGGAAAATTCAACTTTTTTACTGTCAATTAGTTTTTACAACGATGTAAACTAAGTTGACAGTTTAGTAAAGTGTTAATTCCTTATAAACATAGAGGGTAGACTAACATTTTCAACTAGAAAGTGCTATAATGATAGGGATAACGATTAAGGAGAAGAGTATGACAAAACCCATCATTCTGACAGGAGATAGACCAACAGGAAAACTCCATATTGGCCACTATGTTGGTTCTTTAAAAAATCGCGTCTTGTTGCAAAATAAAGACGAGTATAATATGTTTGTTTTCCTAGCAGACCAGCAAGCTTTGACAGACCATGCAAAAAATCCAAAAACGATTGTAGAATCTATTGGTAATGTTGCTTTGGATTATCTGGCAGCTGGACTAGATCCTGAAAAAGTTACGATTTTCATTCAAAGTCAGATTCCTGAATTAGCGGAATTGACCATGTATTACATGAATCTTGTATCTTTGGCGCGACTTGAAAGAAACCCAACTGTAAAAACCGAGATTTCTCAAAAAGGTTTTGGTGAGAGTATTCCAACAGGATTTTTGGTATACCCTATTTCACAAGCAGCCGATATCACAGCATTTAAAGCGAATTTTGTTCCAGTAGGAAATGATCAAAAGCCAATGATTGAGCAAACCCGTGAGATTGTGCGCTCCTTTAATCATGCTTACAACACAGATACTTTGGTGGAACCGGAAGGGATTTATCCTGAAAATGAAGCAGCAGGGCGCTTACCTGGTTTAGACGGAAATGCTAAAATGTCTAAATCGTTGAATAATGGCATTTACCTAGCTGATGATGCAGATACTTTAAAGAAAAAAGTGATGAGTATGTATACTGATCCTGATCATATTAAAGTAGAGGATCCAGGAAAAATCGAAGGCAATATGGTGTTTCATTACCTGGATGTATTTGGCCGTCCAGAAGATGCAGCTGAAATTGCAGAAATGAAAGAACATTATCAACGTGGTGGACTTGGTGATGTAAAGACCAAACGATATCTTTTAGAAATTTTAGATCGTGAGTTAAGACCGATTCGTGAAAGACGACTTGAGTTTGCAAAGGATATGGGTGAGGTCTACTCTATTCTTGAAAAAGGAAGTGAGCGCGCTCGAAATGTAGCAGCTCAAACACTGGATGAAGTAAAATCTGCGATGGGAATTACCTATTTTAAAAAATAAAACGACTTCATTAATAGCGAACATTTCTTTACTGTTCATTGATAATTTACCAATAAATGATTGACAAATTACGATAGAATGGTATGATATTAACAATAAAAATTCGAGCCTTGCTCAAATAAAAAGAAAAGAGGATCCAGCTAATGTCTAATTGGGACACAAAGTTTTTAAAAAAAGGGTTTACATTCGATGACGTGCTTTTGATTCCAGCAGAAAGTCACGTATTGCCTAATGATGCAGATTTAAGTACACAATTAGCAAGTAATTTACGCTTGAATATCCCAATCATTACTGCTGCCATGGACACAGTGACTGAAAGTCAAATGGCAATTGCTATGGCACGTGCTGGTGGACTTGGTGTTATCCATAAAAACATGTCAATTGAGCAACAGGCAGATGAAGTACGCAAAGTAAAACGCTCTGAAAATGGAGTTATCATTGATCCGTTCTATTTGACTCCGTCTCATACAATTGCAGAAGCAGATGAGTTGATGGGACGATACCGAATCAGTGGTGTTCCTGTTGTTGAAACACTTGAAAATCGTAAATTAGTTGGTATCCTTACAAACCGGGATTTGCGTTTTATTTCTGATTACAATCAACCCATTTCAAATCATATGACGAGTGAAAATTTGGTGACCGCACCAGTTGGAACTGATTTGGAAACAGCTGAACGCATTCTACAAGAGCACCGTATTGAAAAATTACCATTGGTAGATGAAAATGGTCGTCTTTCTGGCTTGATTACAATCAAAGATATTGAAAAAGTTATTGAGTTTCCAAATGCGGCTAAGGATGAATTTGGTCGTTTGCTTGTGGCTGGTGCCGTAGGGGTTACTTCAGATACTTTTGAACGTGCAGAAGCTCTTTTTGAAGCTGGTGCAGACGCAATTGTCATTGATACTGCTCATGGACATTCTGCGGGTGTTCTTCGTAAGATTGCAGAAATTCGTGCTCACTTCCCAGATCGTACCTTGATTGCAGGAAATATTGCAACTGCTGAAGGTGCTCGTGCATTATTTGATGCAGGGGTAGACGTAGTTAAGGTCGGAATTGGTCCAGGATCAATCTGTACAACTCGTGTTGTTGCAGGGGTTGGTGTTCCTCAAGTGACTGCTATTTATGACGCAGCCGCTGTAGCTCGTGAATATGGAAAAACGATCATTGCTGATGGTGGTATCAAGTATTCAGGAGATATTGTCAAAGCACTCGCAGCTGGTGGAAATGCAGTAATGCTTGGTTCAATGCTTGCAGGTACAGATGAAGCACCAGGTGAAACAGAAATCTTCCAAGGTCGTAAGTTTAAAACATACCGTGGTATGGGATCTATTGCAGCAATGAAGAAAGGTTCTAGCGACCGTTACTTCCAAGGATCTGTCAATGAAGCCAATAAATTGGTTCCTGAAGGAATTGAGGGACGTGTTGCTTATAAAGGTTCTGTAGCAGATATGGTATTCCAAATGATCGGTGGTATTCGTTCAGGTATGGGGTATGTTGGTGCAGCAACCATTCAAGATTTACATGATCATGCACAATTTGTTGAAATGAGTGGTGCAGGATTGAAAGAAAGCCATCCTCATGATGTGCAAATTACAAACGAGGCTCCTAACTACTCGGCACAATAAATTTACACATTTGTAAACAAAAATAACAGCATCTTGACAGTATTGTCAAGATGCTGTTTTGATATGACCGGCTTGAACAGTGAAAATTTTCAACTCTTCAGGTAGTTCTTTTAAATGATCGAGAGTGGTCGTTGTAATAAATGTTTGAATATTATTAGAGATGGTTTCAAGTAGTTGAAGTTGACGATAATTGTCAAGTTCGCTCATGACATCGTCAAGTAGTAAAATCGGCTTTTCTCTTGTGATTTCTTCCATTAATTCAATTTCTGCTAATTTTAGAGAGAGAACAACACTTCGATGCTGGCCTTGACTACCAAAGGTAGCATTCATATTATTGATGAAAAATGCCAAATCATCCCTGTGAGGCCCAATACTTGTTGTTTTCCTAAAAATATCCTTCTGACGGTTTTTTTCCAACATAGAGAGAAACTGCTCTTCTATATCATTTCCTTCTTCAGAAAAAACAGTTGACTGATATTGAATTGATAGGTTTTCTTTGTTGTCAGAAAGTCGAGTATGTTTTTCTTTTGCTTTAGCTTCTAATTTTTTAATAAACTCAAGCCGATGATGGATGACGCGACTTCCAAAACTAGCTAGTTGTGAATCTAAGACATCCAAAAATGTAGCATCAATTTTTTCCGAATTTTTTAGATAACTATTTCTTTGTTTCAGTACATGGTTGTATTGAGATAAGTCAGATAAGTAGAGAGGTTTCATCTGACCTAATTCAATGTCAATAAACTTTCGACGCCCTGCAGGTGATCCTTTGATCAGTTGCAAATCTTCGGGTGCGAAAAGGACAACATTCATATGGCCAATATAGTTCGATAATTTGGCTTGTTTCAAATGATTTACCTTAGTTATCCGACCTTTTGGAGTCAAGGAAATTTCTAATGGAAGGGGACCAGTTTCTCTTTGTAATTGACCAGAAACTTTGAAATCTGTGGATTCAAAATAGATGAGATCTCTATCATTTCGTGTTCGATGACTTCTGGTTAAAGCTAGAAAATAAATTGATTCGAGAATATTGGTCTTTCCTTGAGCATTTTGACCTAGGAAAATATTTAATCCAGGATGAAACTCGACTTCAAGTTCTTGATAATTACGAAAATGTTGAATGGATAAGTGTTTTAACCACATTAGGAGATACCAGGAAAGCGAATTGCTTTTTCTTTTTTGTTAGTCTTTGTCGGTTGTTTCTTTTGTTGTTGATTGAGTTGCTTGACAAGTTTAGCAACACGTTCCTTTTCTTCCTTCTCTTTAAGATGCTCTTCTATTTCTTCTTGAGAAGGTTCAAGAATGGTGATAGTCATGCTCAGTTCAGGAATGTCAATTTGATCATTGACACGAAGTTTACGGCCTCTCCGTTGTTCTAATTCACCATTAACAAAGACTTCTTTTTCTTGAAGAAAGGCTTTGATTGCACCACCACTCTGTATAATACCGAGTTCTTTTAAGATTGCTTGTAATGTAATAAAGTCATCAAATAATTTGTAATTCATAGTTCACCTCTTTGCGTGTTATTATACCATATTTTTAGTTTTTCTAGGGTAGAGAATGTTGAGTGATTTGAGGAGCTTTTTCACAGTTTGAATTAGGATTTTAGTGTGATTTCGTGTTATAATGAAAGTTACTATTGAGTAGAACGAGGATGAAAATGGAATTAGTAAAGGGCGTGAATCTTCACTTTCTTCAATCAAAAAAATTTAAAACCAATAAAATTAAGGTCCGTTTTTCATCGCCATTAGATGAAAATACCGTGGCTGCGCGTGTTTTAGTAGCCTGTATGATGGAAACTGCAAATCAAAAATATCCAACTTCACAATTATTCCGTGAAAAATTAGCGAGTCTATACGGGGTAGAATTGTCAACCTCAGTCTCTAAGAGGGGGCGTGTTCATTATGTTGATTTGAATATTTCCTTTGTGCGCGATGACTTTTTGAGTAAGAAAAATGTTCTTACTGATGAGGTTTTGGACATTATAGAAACTATCTTCTTTTCACCTTTGGTAGTAGAAGATCACTTTGACAGTGATACATTTGACGTTGAAAAGAAAAATACGATTTCCGATTTGGAGTCAGAAATTGAAGAGCCTTATTATTATGCACATGGGCAATTGAATCAACTATTTTTTGAAGACGAAACAATCGGGATGTCAAGATTGGGGAAAGTTGATTTAGTGAGACAAGAAACAGCTCAAAGTTCTCTTGGACAGTTTCATCAGATGCTCCAATTAGATAACATTGACTTCTTTTTCATAGGCGATTTTAATGAGGTCGCTATTGTGGATCGAGTGAACCAGTTTGAATTCAAGCCACGTGATAACAATTTGTCTGTCACCTATCAACAACCTTTTACAAATGTTGTAAGAGAAAAGTTAGAGCAAAAACAAAACCAACAATCTATTTTAGAATTAGGTTATCATTTTTCTACCCAGTATGGAGAATCTCTCCATATCCCTCTAGTTGTATTAAATGGGATGCTGGGAGCTTTCTCGCATTCGAGACTTTTTCAAATAATTCGTGAGAAAGAAGGCCTTGCTTATACTATCTCAAGCCATTTTGATATTTTTACAGGCTTCATGAGAGTTTTTGCAGGCATTGATAAGGAATCTCGTACCAAAGTAATGACCTTGATTATGAGACAGTTGAATGATTTAAAACGAGGCAAGTTTACAGAGTCAGAGCTTCAATTGACAAAAGAAATGTTGGTGAATACGACCTTATTAGCACAGGATCGGCAAAATACCTTGATTGAAAGGGAATATCTGAAAACGATCCTAGGAAAGAAAGTCCTTTCTTTAGAAGAGTGGTTAGAGTCCATCGATAAGGTTAGTAGAGAAGAAATTATTGAAGTGGCAAAAACAATTAATTTACAGTCTGTTTATTTTATGGAAGGAAAGTAGTGTAAAGATTGAAAATTAAAGAAAAATATTATGAATCAGTTGGTGAGCAAGTTTACTTTACACGCTTGTCAAATGGGTTGACTATTCATTTAATTCCCAAAGAAGATTATTATGAAACCTATGGAATAATCACAACTAAGTTTGGCTCAGTGGATACACGAATTATAGTGAATGGTGATGAAAGGCAATATCCTGCAGGAATTGCTCATTTCTTAGAACACAAAGTATTTGAAGATGAAAATGGTCAAGATTATTTAAAAAAATTCGTTCATTTAGGATCGGAAAGCAATGCCTTTACAAGCTTTACAAAGACAAGTTATCTTTTCTCAACAACTTCAAAAGTCACTGAAAATATTCAATTGTTATTGGAGATGGTTTCAAAGGCTTCCTTTACAGAAAAATCTGTATCTAAGGAAAGAGAAATCATTCAACAAGAAATTGGAATGTACCAAGATAGCCCAGACTATCGATTATTTTTTGGTGCGTTAGAAAATTTATATCCTGGAACACCTTTAGCAGACGATATTGCTGGGACGAGGGATTCTATTTCTAACATTACAATAGACAATCTCCGTGAAAACTTTGACCTATTCTATCATCCCTCTCAAATGCACTTATTAGTGATCGGAAACTTTGATGTTGATGAAGTATTGCAAGTAGTAAAGAAATATGATCGAGTTCCTCTTCATCCATCTGTGGAGTTAGAACGTTTTCCTGTAGAAAAAAATGAAGTAAGATTGAATCAATCTTGTAGAATGGAAGTTGCTACTCCTAAGTTGGCAATTGGAATTCGAGGAAATGATATCATTAGGGAAGAGGAAAAATTTCGATATAAATTGATGTTGAAATTACTATTTTCGATGATGTTTGGTTGGACCTCGCAACGGTTTCAAAGTTTATATGAAGCCGGGAAGATTGACAACTCATTGACACTTGAAGTCGAGGTTGAGGAATTATTTCATTTCGTTATTTTGACAATGGATACTCAAGAACCGGTCTCCTTATCTCATCAATTTAGGTCAGCGATCAAACAATTTGAAAAGGATCCAGATGTCAATCAGGAACATTTGGATACGATTAAAAGCGAAATGTTTGGTGATTTCTTACAAGGTTTAAATTCGCTTGAGTATAGTGCCACTCAGTTTGAATATTTTTCAGACGGTAGCACTTCTTATGATCTTCCAAAGATTTTACAAGGTATTAGTTTACAAGATATCATCAAATTAGGTCGTCAATTCGTCGACCAAGCTGAGATGGTTGACTATATGATTTTTCAAAAGTAGTACACAATGTATTAAGAAGGGAAAACATGAAGAAGAGAACGATTGGTCAAGTGTTAAAACTGTCAAGAGTAAATTTACACTTAAGTTTACAGGATGTGTCAAATAAAACAGCCATTGAAATTCCTTATATAGAAGCGTTGGAAAACGATGAGTTTGATCTATTACCGAGTCCCTTTTACGCTCAGATCTATCTTAAAAAGTTAGCATGGGCTTTGGGATTAGATGAGTCCATCTTATTGACAGCTTTTCGTGAAGGAAAAGAATTGTTATTTGATGAAGAAATACTTGTAGATGACGAAGAGCTTCATTCAAGAAAATTAAGACAGAAAGCGAGCTGGTTACCAATCCTGTATTATCTACTAGTTAGTTTTGCCATTCTTGGCTTTGTGATTTATATCGTATATTTTTATGAGTTTACAGCATCTGTAAAATAGATGTAAAGATAGTTTATTTTTTGGAGGAAGTATGAAAAAAGAAAATATTCCTAATGCATTGACATTAATTCGGGTTGTGATGATTCCTATTTTTATTGCTATTTTAAGTTTAAGTCACTCTTATCTAGGACATATTGTAGCGGCAGTTATTTTTGCAATTGCTAGTATTACAGATTATTTAGATGGCTTTCTTGCACGAAAATGGAATGTAGTGAGTAATTTTGGTAAATTTGCCGATCCAATGGCAGATAAATTATTGGTCATGTCAGCCTTTATTATGATGATTGAATTAAAAATGGTTCCTGCTTGGATTGCAGCCGTTATCATTTGTCGTGAGTTAGCTGTTACTGGTTTGCGTCTTCTCCTTGTTGAGACAGGTGGTACAGTTCTTGCTGCAGCCATGCCAGGAAAAATTAAAACCTTTAGCCAAATGTTTGCCATTATCTTTTTGCTTTGCCATTGGACACTTCCAGGGCAAGTGTTGCTTTATATTGCATTGATTTTCACAATTTATTCTGGTTACGACTACTTTAAGGGAAGTAGTTATCTCTTTAAAGACACATTTAAATAAATGAAACAGATGATTGAGCTAAAAAATGTATCCTTTCGATACGATAAAACAGTAGAAGAGTATCAAATTGACACGGTTTCGTTTCACGTGAAACAAGGAGAGTGGCTTTCGATTGTTGGACACAATGGTAGTGGGAAATCTACAGTTGTACGCCTGATTGATGGTCTTTTGGAAGCTGAGTCTGGTGAGATTTACGTTGATGGAAAACAACTGACTCGTGAAACCATATGGGAAATCCGTAGTAAAATTGGGATTGTATTTCAGAACCCTGACAACCAATTTGTTGGTGCGACAGTAGAAGATGATGTTGCCTTTGGTTTAGAAAATCAAGGAATTCCACGGGAAGAAATGCTTCAACGTGTGGAGAAGGCTATTGAGCAAGTCGGTATGCTGGAGTTTAAAGATCGCGAACCATCTCGTTTGTCAGGTGGTCAAAAGCAACGAGTGGCCATAGCAGGTATTATCGCCTTGAGACCAACTATTATTATCCTTGATGAAGCAACTAGTATGTTGGATCCAGAAGGTAGAGAGGACCTAATGGCAGTAATGAGAAAACTTCAGAAAAAGTTTCAATTAACAATTATCTCCATTACCCATGATTTAACCGAAATTGCCTTAAGTGATCGAACACTCGTGTTTCAAAAAGGAAAACTAGAGTCTTCTATGACGCCGCGGGAATTGTTTTCAAGAAATGATCTGAATGAGATTGGATTAGATAAGCCTTTTAGTAAGCAGGTCCAAGAATCTCTCAGCTCGCATTTTCCGCTAAAGCAGGACTATCTAACAGAAAGTGAGTTATTAGACCAACTATGGGAATCTCTTTAAAGAATGTCTATTATACTTATCAAGAGGGAAGTCCTTTTGAAGGGCAGGCGCTTTCTGATATTAGTTTGGAAATAAAAAATGGATCTTATACAGCCATCATCGGGCATACTGGTAGTGGCAAGTCTACTTTGTTGCAATTACTAAATGGTTTACTGCGTCCGACTACAGGAACGATTCAATTTGAAGATTTTGTTTTAGATAATCATTCTGAGCCAAAAGAAATGAAGTACCTGAGAAAAAAAGTCGGTTTGGTTTTTCAATTTCCAGAAAGTCAGCTATTTGCGGAAACCGTTCTAGCTGATGTAGCCTTTGGACCACAGAATTTTGGGGTACCTAAGGACAAAGCGGAGGAAATAGCCAAAGAAAAATTAGCGATCGTTGGTTTAGAAGAGTCTATCTATGATAAAAGTCCATTTGAACTATCTGGTGGACAAATGAGGCGAGTTGCGATCGCGGGTATTTTAGCTATCGAACCAGAGATTTTAGTATTGGACGAGCCGACAGCAGGGCTAGATCCTGCTGGAAGAAAGGAATTGATGGCACTGTTTGAGACATTACATAAAAATGGGATGACCCTAGTTCTGGTAACTCATACGATGGATGATGTAGCAAATTTTGCTGATACCGTATTTGCTTTAGAAGCGGGAAAACTTGTCCTAAACGGATCCCCCAGGGAAGTATTTCAACAGGTTGAGTATTTACAAAAACTTCAATTAGGAGTCCCACAAATTACGAATTTTGCTCTTCAATTGAAACGAAGAGGACTTTCCCTGGACAGACTACCAATCAAAATTGAGGAACTAAAGGAGCTGTTACTTCATGAATAATATGATTTTGGGAAGGTATATTCCTGGAAACTCCATTATCCACCAACTAGATCCTCGTGGGAAGTTGCTCTCAATGTTTTTATTCATATTTCTTCTGTTTTGGGCAAATAATATCCAGACAAATGTTCTTCTCTTTGCTTTTATTTTTGTATTAATGTATCTAACGAGGATTTCGGTTAGTTTTTATATTAAAGGCTTAAAATCAATGATTTTTATCATTGCTTTTACAACTATTTTTCAATTATTTGCGACCTCTCAAGGAACTATTTTGTATCAATGGTGGTTTTTTAAATTAACCGACCAAGGATTGATGCAAGCTGCCATCATATTTTGTAGATTTATTTTAATCATTTTTTATTCGACGATTTTAACAGTGACGACGACACCATTGAGTTTAGCAGATGCTATTGAAAAGCTCCTTACACCACTAAAAATTATTAAGGTTCCGGCTCATGAGATTGGGTTAATGCTATCTATGAGTTTGCGCTTTGTTCCAACCTTAGTAGATGATACGAATCGAATCATGAATGCGCAAAGGGCGCGTGGTGTTGATTTTGGTGAAGGAAATCTATTAAAAAGGATCCGTTCCTTTATTCCGATCCTCATTCCTTTGTTTGCCTCAAGTTTTAAACGTGCAGATGCATTAGCAATTGCGATGGAAGCGAGAGGGTACAAAGGTGGTGAGGGACGAACACGCTATCGGACTTTGCAGTGGGGAGTAAAAGATACTCTGGCATTGCTCGTTATTCTGTGCCTCATGTTGATAGTTTTTTATCTTAAAAATGGATAGAGCTAGTTGTATTGGTTCAAAAATAAGGAAAAAGCGCTATACAAAGCGCTTTTTACATTAAATTCACATATTCTTGTAACATTTGTAATATATTCTACAATAAACTGTAACATTTTGTGTGTATGATAGAATTATGTTCGAAAGGAGAATAGAATTCATGAACAGTAAAAAGTTCCAATGGACAGTCACTTCCCTACTTTCAGCAGCGTCACTTTTCATTTCTGGTATTGCTACAGTGAATGCTGAAACTTACGAAGTGAAGTCTGGAGATACTCTATCAAAAATTGCACTAGAAAATAACACTTCAGTAGAAAATATTATTGCATCTAACAATTTGACCAATGAAGATTTGATCTATGCAGGACAAATTATTGAGTTAGGTGAGCGTTCAAAATCTATGATTGATAAAGTTGCTCCACAAGAGCAAGCAAAACCTGCTGAAAGTGCACCTACAGCAACTGCAACAGCACAAGCTGCTCAAAAACAAACAACTTATGCAGCAAATGCTGCAGTGACTTCTGCACAATCAACAAATGGTGGAATTGTTCTATCAAATGGGAATACTGCTGGAGAACAAGGATCTTATGCTGCTGCTCGTATGGCTGAAATGACTGGCGTACCTGCTTCTACTTGGGAAGCAATCATTGCCCGTGAATCAAATGGTCAAGTAAATGCAGCAAATGCTTCTGGTGCCAGTGGTTTGTTCCAAACAATGCCAGGTTGGGGTTCAACTGCAACAGTTGATGATCAAATCCAGGCTGCATACAATGCATATAGCTCACAAGGTTTGTCAGCTTGGGGTTATTAAAAAATAGGTTTACAAATTTGTAAACCTATTTTTTTAATGTCTCAAGAATGTCAAGTGGAGAGTGACAAATAAAATCTGGTGAGTAAAGAAGTAGCTCATCAAGATCTCCAAATCCCCAAGTGATTGCCATGGTTTTTATGCCAACTGTTTGACCTCCAATGAGGTCAAATTTTGTGTCTCCAATAATCACTGTCTCCTCTTTTGGAAGGTGATTGATTGACAAGGCGTATCGAATGACATCAGCTTTGTGGATACGATCTGAATTTGATCCATAAATTCCTTTAAAGTATTTAGCAATACCTAAATCTTGACACATCTGTAAAGCAACTGGTTCATGTTTTGAAGTAGTTACATAAAGAGGAATGTTTTCGTCTTGTAAAGCTTTCAAAGCTTCTACTATTTGAGGAAATAGAGTTGATTTGTATTGCCCTTTTTCATGATAATACTGGCGATAGATAGTCACTGCTTGATCTACCAAAGTTTCAGGAAGGGTAGCTTCAAAACTAGAAATCAAAGGTGGTCCCATAAAACTACGGATGGTTTTGAGATCGGGTTGAGGAACCTTCAAAGTATCGAATGTATGTTGAAAACTCTCTGTAATTCCCTTGGAACTGTCAACTAATGTTCCGTCTAAGTCAAAAAATAAGGCTTGCATGCTATTCTCCAAATATCTCTTTTTGTAATCTACGTCCGGTTGGTGTTGCTGCCAATCCTCCTTCAGCTGTTTCTCTAAAGGCAGTCGGAAGACTAGATCCAACTTGGTACATGGCGTCAATCACTTCATCAACAGGTATTTTTGATTCAATACCTGCTAAGGCCATATCAGCAGCAATGAAGGCATAGCTGGCTCCCATTGCGTTTCGTTTGACACATGGAACTTCCACGAGTCCTGCTACTGGATCACAAATGAGACCAAGCATGTTTTTGATGACAAAACAGACTGCCTGACTTGCTTGATAAGGAGTTCCCCCAGCAGCTAGTGTCAATGCTGCCGCACTCATAGCTGAAGCAGAACCAACTTCTGCTTGACAACCACCTTCTGCACCTGAAATAGAAGCATTATTGGCGATGACTAAACCAAAAGCTCCAGCTGTCAGTAGAAAATCTAATTGTTGCTGACGGTTTAACCCTAATTTTTGGGTTGCTGCAGTGAGAACTGCGGGAAGGCAGCCAGCAGATCCTGCAGTGGGTGTTGCGCAGACCAGTCCCATCTTAGCATTGTGTTCGTTGACGGCAATAGCATTCTTCGCTGCGGTTAGGACGGTCAAGTCAGATAACGTTTTTCCTGATTTGATATAGCGATCTAATTTTGCGGCATCCCCACCGGTTAACCCACTACGAGAGTGGTTTTCATTTAACCCTAACTTTACAGAATCAATCATCACTTCTAAATTACGGGTCATTAATCGTAGGACTTCTTCTCGTTCACGACCAGTTAGTTCAAATTCAGTTGCAATCATTAACTCTGCGACGTTTCCTTCGTATTGCGTGCTTGCTTGTTCTACGAGGTCTACAATTGAATAAAACATATGAACTCCTTATTTGAAAAAGTTGACATTATGAAGATGAGGAATTTTACGGATATCGTCGATAGCTGCTTCACAACTCCTTGAGTCAACTTCTATAATCATAATCGCTTTTTCTCCAGCTTTTTCCCGTGTTACATTCATTTGTGCAATGTTAATATCATAGCGAGAAAGAGCTTCTGTCACATGGGCGATCATTCCAGGGACGTCCTGGTGAACAATGATAATGGTTGGAGTATTCATATTTAGCGAGATAGCAAAGCCATTTAACTCAGTAACCTGTATGTTCCCACCACCAATTGAGATTCCAGTGACAGAAATCGTTTTATGATCATTTTTAACAGTAATAGTCGTTGTGTTTGGGTGAGGAGCATTGCTTTCTTTTTGAATAGACCAAACAATCCGAATGCCTCGTTCATGTGCAATTTTTAGACTATCTGGGATTCTAGGATCATCTGTGTCCATTCCTAAGATGCCCGCTACTAAGGCTAAATCTGTTCCATGACCACGATAGGTTTTGGCGAAGGAATTAAATAATTGGAACTCAACTTCTTTTGGCTCCTCTCCAAAGATAGAAGAAACAATTTTACCAATTCGAACAGCACCTGCAGTGTGACTACTGGATGGGCCGATCATCACAGGTCCAATAATATCAAAAACTGATTGGAATTTTAAAGAGTTCATGCTCTGCTCCTTTGTGATCACTTTACTTCATTATATCAGATATGGCTGATGATTTCTTCTATTTTTCCCGAAATATCTGAGAAATCTTAAAGGGGGCTTAAAGCATTTATATTATCCTGGAATTTTAGTATTTCTAACATCTGACTGAAATATTTGACACATTATTTCAATAAATATGAAATATTTCTTGTGTAGTATAGAGGTATACCAATAAAGGAGTACATAATAATGAATAAAAAACAAATGATGAAACAAATTATTGGACTTAGTTTACTTGCAGGACTTTTCCTTCCAATTGTAGCGAATGCAGATTCTTATACTGTAAAATCAGGTGATACTTTATCTGCTATTGCTAAAGAGAGGAACACAACGGTTGATGCGATTGCTAAGAAAAATAAGATTAGTAACGTGAATCTCATCTCAGTTGGTCAAGTTCTTGAGATTGAAGATGCAAATACAACGCAGAAAACTACGGAGCAAGCTCCTGCTAGTAAAACGGATACTACACAAGCAACAACTACTGTCTCTGCTTCAGATGGCTTGAGTGCGGAAGACGCGGCTGCTAAGGAATGGATTGCTCAGAAAGAGTCAAGTGGTAGCTATACAGCACAAAATGGCCAATATTATGGCCGTTACCAATTGACTATCACTTATTTGAATGGTGATTTATCACCTGCAAACCAAGAAAAAGTGGCCAATCAATATGTTGTCAACCGTTATGGATCGTGGTCTGCAGCTAAAAATTTCTGGTTGGCAAATGGCTGGTATTAAATTTGTATGAAAAGAGTTCTTGAATAGGACTCTTTTTTAATTTACAGACTTGTAAACCCATCGATCCTGATCAACAAAAAGAATAGTAAGATGCTTGTTTTCTACTATAAAGCGTGTTAAAATGGTAACTGCTCAAAACGACCTTCAATCGTTGAAGCAAACCACGACCTTCAATCGTGAGAAACGAAAAGATGGGAGAAATCTATGAGTGATAACTCGAAAACACGTGTTGTTGTTGGTATGAGTGGTGGAGTGGATTCATCTGTAACAGCTTTATTATTAAAGCAACAAGGTTACGATGTCATCGGCATCTTCATGAAAAACTGGGACGACACAGACGAAAATGGCGTCTGTACAGCTACAGAAGATTACAAAGATGTAGCAGCGGTTGCAGACCAAATTGGCATTCCTTACTATTCTGTCAACTTTGAGAAAGAATACTGGGATCGTGTCTTTGAATATTTCCTTGCCGAATACCGAGCTGGTCGAACACCAAATCCGGATGTCATGTGTAATAAGGAAATCAAATTTAAGGCCTTTTTAGATTATGCTATGACACTCGGTGCAAATTATGTAGCGACAGGGCACTATGCGCGTGTGGCGCGTGATGAAGATGGCATTGTTCATATGTTACGCGGCGTTGACAACGGGAAGGACCAAACTTATTTCTTAAGCCAGCTGTCACAAGAACAACTTCAAAAAACCATGTTCCCATTGGGACATTTGGAAAAGCCAGAGGTTCGTCGTCTAGCTGAAGAAGCTGGATTAGCAACAGCTAAAAAGAAAGACTCAACTGGGATTTGCTTTATCGGAGAAAAGAATTTCAAAGAATTTCTAGGGAACTATCTTCCTGCCCAACCAGGTCGAATGATGACCATCGATGGACGAGATATGGGTGAACATGCAGGTTTGATGTATTACACAATCGGTCAACGGGGTGGGCTTGGAATTGGTGGCCAACAAGGTGGAGACAATGCCCCATGGTTTGTAGTTGGGAAAGACCTCAGTCAAAATATTCTTTATGTCGGTCAAGGCTTCTACCATGAAGCATTGATGTCAACAAGTTTACAGGCTAGTCAAGTTCACTTTACACGAAATATGCCAGAAGAGTTTACATTAGAGTGTACAGCTAAGTTCCGCTATCGTCAGCCTGACTCCAAGGTGACTGTACACGTTAAAGGTGACAAGGCAGAAGTGATTTTCGCAGAACCTCAACGAGCCATTACACCAGGACAAGCTGTTGTTTTTTACGACGGTGAAGAGTGCCTAGGCGGTGGCTTGATTGACAATGCTTATCGGGATGGAAAAGTTTGTCAGTATATTTAGAATTTTCTAGGAGGAACGAAAGTGTTTCAGTTCTTTAAGAAAAAAATAGAGAATACAAAGACTATCTCTGATTATAAGAAACAGTATTTGAGGGAAAAAACGACGGAGTCAATTGAAGCTTTGTTCAAGGAATTGAAGCAATCTAAAGTTTGGGTTCCCTTTAATGCTTCTTTAATGGATGGGAGTGATGAACAAGAAGGTGTTCGTCTAAAACCGGATATTCTACGAAAGGGAGACGACTACTTTTATCCTTGTTTCTTGACGGAACAGGATATTCCTAAAGATTATTACGATCGTTTTTCTTGGCTGCAAATACCTTTTACGGACTGTTTATTTACTGCAGAAAGGATAGGAAAGTTTCCAGTGAGAGGGATTGTTCTAGATGCATTCTCTGATCCAGTTGAGATTGACAAAGGAGTTTTTGAAGCAATCCGTCAGTCTTAGTATATTTAAATTGACAAATTTTCTCAATTTGCTACAATAATAAAAGCAATAGAAATGATGGTCAAAGCTCATGGATGTTGCAGGCTTTTTTGTCCTGCACTTCTCAGAGTTTTGACTATTTTTGTGTGATTTCGAAAGGAAGTAAAATGAGGCAACAGGATTTTCGGACGAAAATAGGTTCTACTGTTTTTGGTGTGAGAGCGACTGCTTTGATTGTAAAAGATAATCGCTTGTTCGTCATAGAAGATGAGGACGGCTGTTATACAATCGGAGGTGCTATTCAAGTCAATGAAACTACAGAAGATGCTGTAGTTCGGGAAGTCAAAGAGGAACTTGGTGTTACATCTAAAGCAGGTCCACTAGCTTTCGTGGTTGAAAATCACTTTGAACAAGCTGGAATCCACTACCATAACATTGAATTTCATTATTTTGTGGACTTGCTGGAAGATGCACCTTTGGTCATGCAGGAAGATACAAAGCAATTACCTTGCCGTTGGATTGCTTTAGATGATTTACATACTGTTGACCTGAAACCGGCTTTTTTAAAATCAGCCCTACCAGACTGGGACGGAAAATTACGACACATCCATCTTGAGAAATAGGAGAAATAGAATGAATTATAACTTTATAGAAGAATACGATATCATTGTAATCGGTGCGGGGCATGCGGGAGTAGAAGCCTCTCTAGCTGCTAGCCGTATGGGTTGTAAGGTCTTACTTGCGACTATTAACATTGAAATGCTGGCTTTTATGCCTTGTAATCCCTCTATTGGTGGTTCTGCTAAGGGAATTGTCGTGCGTGAAGTCGATGCCCTCGGTGGAGAAATGGCGAAGAATATCGACAAGACCTACATCCAAATGAAAATGCTCAATACTGGTAAAGGTCCTGCGGTTCGTGCACTTCGGGCTCAAGCAGACAAAGAACTTTACTCAAAAGAAATGCGGAAAACGGTTGAAAACCAAGAAAATTTAACTCTTCGCCAAACTATGATTGATGAGATTTTGGTGGAGAATGGTAAGGTTGTTGGTGTAAGGACTGCGACTCACCAAGAGTATGGGGCAAAGGCTGTTATTGTCACTACTGGGACAGCTTTACGCGGAGAAATTATCATTGGAGATCTCAAGTATTCATCAGGACCTAATCATAGTCTAGCTTCTATCAATTTGGCCGACAATCTCAAACAGCTAGGATTAGAAATTGGACGTTTCAAAACAGGGACGCCACCTCGTGTAAAGGCATCGTCAATTAACTATGACGAAACGGAAATTCAACCTGGAGATGAAGCTCCAAATCATTTTTCTTATACATCGCGTGATGAAGATTATGTAAAGGATCAGGTTCCTTGTTGGTTGACTTACACGAATGGGCATAGTCATGAAATTATCCAGAATAATTTACACCGGGCACCTATGTTTACAGGGGTTGTAAAGGGAGTAGGTCCTCGCTATTGTCCGTCCATTGAGGATAAAATTGTCCGTTTTGCTGACAAAGAGCGTCATCAACTATTCTTAGAACCTGAGGGACGAAACACAGAAGAAGTCTATGTTCAAGGGCTGTCAACAAGTTTACCAGAGGATGTTCAGCGGGATCTCGTCCATTCTATTAAGGGACTTGAGAAGGCAGAAATGATGCGAACGGGTTATGCGATTGAGTATGATATGGTTTTGCCTCATCAATTGCGCGCAACTTTGGAAACTAAGAAAATTTCAGGTCTCTTTACAGCTGGCCAAACCAATGGAACGTCTGGCTATGAGGAGGCTGCTGGTCAAGGGATTATTGCAGGGATCAATGCGGCTCTAAAAATCCAAGGAAAACCAGAACTCATTTTGAAACGCAGTGATGGTTATATTGGGGTCATGATCGATGACTTGGTAACAAAGGGAACGATCGAACCGTATCGTTTGTTAACAAGCCGTGCAGAATACCGTCTGATTTTGCGTCATGATAATGCCGATATGCGCTTGACAGAAATGGGACGAGCAATTGGATTGGTAGATGATGAACGTTGGCAACGTTTCGAAACCAAGAAGTATCAGTTTGAAAACGAGATGAAGCGTTTGGATAGCATTAAGTTAAAGCCTGTAAAGGAAACCAATGAGAAGGTTGCTGCAATGGGCTTTAAACCATTGACAGATGCTGTCACTGCTAAAGAATTCTTGCGAAGACCAGAAGTCTCTTACCAAGATGTGGTAGAATTTATCGGTCCTGCAGCTGAAGAACTGGATGATAAAATCATTGAATTGATTGAAACTGAAATTAAATACGAAGGCTATATCTCAAAAGCAATGGACCAAGTCGAAAAAATGAAGCGTATGGAAGAAAAACGAATTCCTGCGAATATTGACTGGGATGATATTGACTCTATTGCAACCGAAGCGCGTCAAAAATTTAAATTAATTAATCCAGAAACGATTGGTCAAGCAAGTCGTATCTCAGGTGTCAATCCAGCGGATATCTCTATTTTAATGGTTTACTTAGAAGGTAAATCTCGGAGTATCTCCAAAAACAAAGCAAACCACTAATAAAATGGGGCTGAGATGATGTTTCAGCCTCAATTTTATGGATTGAAATCTGTTGTTACTATTTACACAGTTGTAAACCTTGTTTACAAAGTAGTGAAGCGGAGGAAGAGCCTTTTAGTGGTCTTTCTTCTCTGTAATATAGAGAGAAACCTCGCTTTTTACCTCTATTTATGGTATAATTCCGAGAAGAGGTTTATGATGAAAAAATTTCGTTTATCGTTCATCCATTATGTGTTAATTGGTTTTATTTCATTTGCAATTTTAGCAATTTTTTTAAGAATCTTTGGCAAAGGCTATGTAACTCTCATTGCAATTTTTTTAGTCTTAGCTGGATTGATTGCTTTATTTGAATACCAGTTACAAATTTCAGAGTTAGATGAATTAGAACAAATACAATATGTTAACCATCAGGCAGAAAGCGGATTAGCATCCCTCCTTGATAAAATGCCTGTTGGTGTTATCAAAATTAATGAAGAGTCAAATGAAGTAGAGTGGTTCAACCCTTATGCTGAATTGATTTTTTCAACAGATGATGGGGACTTTGATGTTGAATCATTGAAAAAGTTACTCAATACTCTGTTTGAGGATAAAGGTCATTATGTCACTGTAGCCGATAAGAAATATTCCGTTTACTTTGATCAGACGTCTAGTGTTGTTTACTTTTTTGATGTTTCAAGTGAGTATGAAGCAACTGTGGGATTGGTGACAACTCGTCCCGTTATCGGTATTATTTCTGTTGATAACTATGATGATCTAGAAGATGTCATTTCAGACTCTGATATTAGCAATATCAATAGTTTTATTGCCAACTTTGTAGAAGAGTTTACAGCTCATTACCATATGTTTTACAGACGTGTGGGGATGGATCGTTTCTATTTGTTTACAGACTACACGGTCTTAGAACAGTTGATGGAATCAAAATTTTCTGTCATCGATCAATTCCGTGAAGAAGCTAAAAATCGTGAGCTACCTATTACCTTAAGTATGGGATTCTCGTACGGTGATGGGAAGCATGATGAGATTGGTAAAGGGGCTCTCTTGAACCTAAACCTTGCAGAAGTTCGTGGTGGGGATCAAGCGGTTGTCAAGGAAAATGATGAACAGAAAAACCCTATTTTCTTTGGTGGGGGAACAGCTTCGGCTGTGAAGCGGACTCGGACTCGCACACGCGCTATGATGACAGCTATTTCGGATAAGATTAAATCCGTTGATCAAGTCTTCATTGTTGGACATAGAAACTTGGATATGGATGCTTTAGGAGCGTCTGTGGGAATGCAGTTTTTCTCTAGCAATATTTTAGCTTCCTCTTATGTGGTCTATGACCCGCATGCAATGGCTAGTGATATTTCAAGAGCAATTGCGAAACTAGAAGAAGAGCAGGTAACGAAAATCCTTCCCCTAGAGGAAGCCATGCAAATGGTGACGGATCGCTCTTTGTTAATTATGGTGGACCATTCTAAGACAGCCTTGACCCTTTCTAAAGAGTTTTATCAGGAATTTCAACAGATTATTGTCATTGACCATCACCGTCGGGATGATGATTTCCCTGAAAATGTTCTGATCACCTATATTGAAAGTGGAGCAAGTAGTGCGAGCGAATTGGTTAGTGAACTGATTCAGTTCCAGAAGTCGAAGAAAAATCGATTGACGAAGATTCAAGCTAGTGTCTTGATGGCTGGAATCATGCTGGATACTAAGAACTTCTCCACACGTGTTACAAGTCGGACCTTTGATGTGGCGAGTTACCTTCGCTCAAGAGGTAGTGATAGTGTAGCTATCCAGGAGATCTCTGCGATTCAGTTTGACGAGTACCGCGAAGTGAACGAACTGATCTTGACTGGTGAAAAGATTTTGCCACATATCATCGTAGCTTGTGCTAATACGACTAAAGCCTATGATTCAGTAACTATTAGTAAGGCTGCTGATAGTATGCTAGCCATGTCTGAGGTGGAAGCAACCTTTGTCATTGCTTGCAATCAAAGTGGGACTGTCTCGATTTCTGCACGAAGTCGAAGCAAAGTCAATGTACAGCGTATCATGGAACAGCTTGGCGGAGGAGGTCATTTCAATTCGGCAGCCTCTCAAATTGAGGGTCAAGATTTGATGAGTATTCGTCAACAACTGATTGAGACTATTGAAAACGAAGTAACTATTGAAAAGGAGAATGTAGAATGAAAGTTATTTTCTTAGCGGATGTAAAAGGTAAAGGTAAAAAAGGCGAAATTAAAGAAGTGCCTACTGGTTATGCACAAAACTTTTTGATCAAGAAAAATCTTGCGAAAGAAGCCAATGCCCAAGCAATCGGTGAGCTTCGTGGAAAGCAAAAGTCAGAAGAAAAAGCGCATGCTGAATTGTTAGCGGAAGCGCAAAAGATTAAAGCAAAATTGGAAGAAGAAGCAACTGTTGTTCAATTCACTGAAAAAATTGGACCAGATGGTCGTACCTTCGGCTCTATTACCAATAAAAAGATTGCAGAAGAGCTTGAGAAACAATTTGGCATTAAAATTGATAAACGTCATATCCAAGTTTCCTCTCCAATTCGTTCAACAGGATTGATTGACGTCCCTGTAAAAATTTATCAAGATGTTACAGGTGTGATTAATATTCGTGTAAACGAAGGGTAAACACGATCGATAGAAAGGTTTTTTTATGGCTGAGATAGAGGAATTACGAACACAACCTCAGGATATCCAAGCGGAGCAATCAGTGTTGGGAGCCATTTTTATTGATGAGGGGAAATTGGTCTTTGTTCGTGAATATATCGAGCCTGGCGATTTCTTTAAGTACTCGCACCGTTTGATTTTTAAAGCCATGATCGATCTAGCTAACCGCGGGGATGCGATTGATGCGACGACTGTTCGAAATATTTTAGATAGTCAGGGGGATCTCCAAAATATTGGCGGTCTCTCCTATTTGGTAGAAGTCATTAATTCGGTACCAACTTCAGCTAACGCAGAGTATTACGCGAAGATTGTTGCCGAAAAAGCTGTTTTACGTCGATTGATCTCTCGATTAACGGAAAGTATTAATCAAGCTTATGATGGTGCAAGTCCTTCAGATGAAATCATTGCGGGTGCTGAAAAAGCTCTGATTGATGTTAGTGAAAACGCAAATCGTAGTGGATTTAAAAATATTCGAGACATCTTGAATATAAATTTTGGTAGCTTGGAAGCCCGCTCTCTTCAAACCTCTGATATTACGGGTATTGCGACAGGCTATCGCGATTTGGACCATATGACGACAGGGCTACATGAGGAAGAGTTGATTATTTTAGCGGCTCGTCCTGCAGTAGGGAAAACAGCCTTTGCTCTAAATATTGCTCAAAATATCGGGACAAAGTTGGATAAGACAGTGGCTATTTTCTCATTAGAAATGGGTGCTGAAAGTTTGGTTGACCGGATGTTAGCAGCTGAAGGCTTGATTGAATCCCATTCGATTCGTACAGGTCAATTGACGGATGAAGAGTGGCGAAAATATGCCATTGCTCAAGGGAATTTGGCCAATGCGAGTATTTACATCGATGATACTCCAGGAATTCGGATCACTGAGATTCGTTCGAGAGCAAGAAAATTAGCGCAGGAAACAGGCAATCTCGGTCTTATTCTGATTGACTACCTGCAGCTGATTACAGGGACTGGAAGAGAAAACCGTCAACAGGAAGTTTCAGAAATTTCTCGTCAGTTAAAGATTTTGGCTAAGGAACTAAAAGTTCCCGTTATTGCTTTGAGTCAGCTATCACGTGGTGTGGAACAGCGCCAAGACAAACGTCCTGTTCTTTCTGATATTCGTGAATCTGGATCGATTGAGCAGGATGCGGATATTGTTGCTTTCTTGTACCGTGATGATTATTATGATCGAGCTGGTGAAGAGGAAGAAGATGGAATGCCTAATAATACGGTTGAAGTGATTATCGAGAAAAACCGTTCAGGTGCGCGTGGGACAGTCGAATTAATATTCCAAAAGGAATACAATAAATTCTCAAGTATTTCAAAGAGAGAGGATCAATAAGATGAGTGATGCATTTACAGATGTTGCAAAAATGAAAAAAATTAAAGAAGAGATCAAGGCTCATGAAGGACAAGTGGTTGAAATGACGCTTGAAAATGGACGGAAACGTCAAAAAAATAAATTTGGACGCTTGATTGAGGTCTATCCTTCTTTATTTATTATCGAGTATACGAACGACAACAGCTTACCAGGTGAACCAGCCAATACATACGTGGAGTCTTACACCTATTCAGATATTTTAACAGAGAAGAATTTAATTCGTTATTTGGATTAATTTCTTGCTTTTATCATCTAAATCAGTTATTATAATAAATACATATGGGAGTCTGTGTACAGTCTGAGAGGAAGTGTAAGCTTCGACCGCACCTGATCTGGGTAATGCCAGCGTAGGAAACAAATGAAATGTATTTTTCGTTATGAGTGACCTTGTGCAATCCGTCTCCTATTTTGGAGGCGTTTTTATTTGTGAGAAAGGAGGTTACGATGTCTCTTGTAAAAAGATATTCAAAACAATTGATAGGATTTGCAGGTTTTAGCAGTCTTCTTGTCTTATGGCAGTTAGCAGGATTTTTAAATATCCTCCCCAAATTTGTATTACCAACGCCACTTGAAATTGGGAATGCCTTTGTACGAGATCGAGCTCTCCTGATTCATCACAGTTTGTCTACCCTTCAAGTGGCCTTGATTGGACTTGTTATAGGGGTTCTTCTTGCTGCTGGATTTGCGATTCTCATGGATAGTTTTCAATGGGTGAATGATCTGGTCTATCCTTTTATGGTTGTTATTCAAACCATTCCGACGATTGCCTTGGCCCCTATCCTGGTTCTTTGGTTTGGTTATGGTATGCTTCCAAAACTGGTTTTGATCATTATTACGGTGGTATTTCCCATCGTAGTCAGTCTGTTAGATGGTTTTCGGCATTGCGATCAAGATATTCTGAGATTGTTTCAGATTATGCAAGCCAATCGCTTTCAGACCTTAGCTCATTATAGAATTCCTGCAGCGCTTCCTTATTTTTTTGCAGGTTTACGTGTGAGCGTTTCCTATGCTTTTATCAGTACGGTAGTTTCAGAATGGTTAGGAGGTTTTGATGGATTGGGGGTCTATATGATCCAATCGAAGAAGTTATTTCAGTATGATACGATGTTTGCGATCATTGTATTGATTTCTGCTATTAGTTTACTCGGTATGTTTCTCGTTGACCAATTAGAACGAACCATTCTAAAATGGAAAAAGGATTGACAAACTTGTAAATGGTGTAAAAATTAAATTGACAAAAATGTAAAAGAGGTATAGCTAATGAAAAAGTCAATAGGTTTATTTTTCTCAATAATATTGGGATTTGTTTTCTTGAGTGCTTGTCAAAATTCTGTCAAGCAATCGTCAAGTGGTTTGAAAAAGATTGATTTTATTCTAGATTGGACCCCGAATACCAATCATACGGGTCTCTATGTAGCAAAGGAAAAAGGGTATTTTAAAGATGCAGGACTGGATGTAGATATAAAACTTCCGCCGGAAGACAGTAGTTCTGATTTGATTATTAATGGGAAAGCTCCATTTGGTATTTATTTCCAAGATTCTATGGCCAAGAAATTGGATAAAGGTGCGGGGATTACCGCTGTTGCAGCTATCGTCGAACACAATACGTCAGGGATTATTTCAAGAAAAGATGCAGCGATCACAAGTTCAAAAGATTTGGTTGGTAAGAAGTATGGTACCTGGAATGATCCGATTGAGTTGGAAATGATCAAATCGATGATGAAAAAAGAGGGGGCTGATTTTAATCAAGTAAAATTGGTTCCAAATAGTGATTCAAATTCCATTACTCCGATTGAAAATAAGGTCTTTGATGCTGCTTGGATTTATCACGGTTGGGATGGAATTTTGGCTGAGCAAAAGGGAATGAAAACCAATTTCTTCTATATGAAAGATTTTGTTCCTGCATTTGACTACTATTCACCTGTAATTATTGCTAACAATGACTATTTGAAATCTCATAAAGAGGAAGCAAAAAAATTCATTCAAGCGGTGAAAAAAGGCTACCAATATGCTATAGAGCATCCAGAAGAAGCAGCAGATATCTTGATTAAACAGGCCCCTGCTTTGGCTAACCAGCGTGATTTTGTACTAGCTTCTCAAAAATATCTTTCCAGTCAATATGCTTCAGACAAGGATAAATGGGGGCAGTTTGACTCCAAGCGTTGGAATGCTTTTTATGCTTGGGCAAAAGAGCAAGGATTGGTTTCAAATGACTTAGAAGACAAAGGTTTCACAAATGAATTGGTAGGTGACTGATATTTTAACCGTAAAAGATGTAAATTTCTCTTTTGGAGATAAAGCAGTTTTAAACAATGTATCACTAGAGGTGCAAAAAGGAGAAATTGTCTCTATTTTGGGTCCGAGTGGGGTAGGGAAATCAACCTTGTTTAATTTAATTGCTGGGATCCTTCCCTTACAAAAGGGTACCATAGAAGTAGATGATGCCCCGATCTCCTTTGGAAAAGTCAGCTATATGCTACAAAAGGATCTTTTGTTAGAACATAAGACAGTATTGGGAAATATTATTCTTCCCCTTCAATTAAAAAAGATTCCTAAGGAAGAGGCAACATCTACAGCTCTAAAATTGTTAGATGAATTTAAATTGGGAAGTATCGCCAACCTTTATCCCAATGCGCTGAGTGGGGGAATGCGGCAACGGGTGGCGCTATTGAGAACCTATCTTCTGGGTCATTCTGTCTTCCTATTAGATGAAGCTTTTAGTGCCTTAGATGAATTGACAAGGCAGGATCTTTATCACTGGTATCTAGAAAGTAAGGAACGTCTTGGCCTCACCACTCTGGTGATCACTCATAGTATCGAAGAAGCTTTGACATTGAGTGATCGGGTCTATATCTTGAATCATAATCCCGGTGAAATTATTGCAGATCTTCCTTTAATATGGGATCCAGCAACGGATAGGGACTGGCAACAATTGCAATATAAAAAACGAATCATAGAATTATTGTCTGAATTTCATTGAAATTGTTTTGAAGGACTTTACAAAGTTTCTATTCCGTGATAAAATAGAATTTGTGCGAAATGACAGCAGGACAAAATGAAGCTCGTCAACAGGAAGTCAGCTAGAAAAGTAACCTTTGCTGTTTGGGCGAAGGCTTTCTGAACGAATCAGGTTTGTCTAAAACGTTATTTCCTACAAAAATTATTTTTATAGGAGGACATTTTAAATGTCACGTTATACTGGACCATCTTGGAAACAATCTCGCCGTCTTGGCTTGTCACTTACAGGTACAGGTAAAGAATTGGCACGTCGTAACTACGTACCAGGTCAACACGGACCAAACAACCGTTCAAAATTGTCAGAATACGGTTTGCAATTAGCTGAAAAACAAAAACTTCGTTTCTCTTACGGACTTGGTGAAAAACAATTCCGTAACTTGTTCGTACAAGCTACTAAAGTTAAAGAAGGAACTGTCGGTTTCAACTTCATGCTTCTTTTAGAACGTCGTTTGGATAACGTTGTTTACCGTCTTGGACTTGCGACTACTCGTCGTCAAGCTCGTCAATTCGTTAACCACGGTCACATCCTTGTTGACGGAAAACGCGTTGATATCCCTTCATACCGCGTAACTCCAGGTCAAGTGATCTCAGTTCGCGAAAAATCAGCTAAGGTTCCAGCTATCCTTGAAGCTGTTGAAGCTACAGTTGGACGTCCAGCATTCGTATCATTCGATGCTGACAAACTTGAAGGTTCATTGACTCGCCTTCCAGAACGCGATGAAATCAACCCAGAAATCAACGAAGCACTTGTCGTTGAATTCTACAACAAAATGCTTTAATTTTAAGATATACTTTGCAGAAAGCCTACTACAGTGGGCTTTTTATTTTGTCTTAAAGGGTTGATTTCTGGCTTTGCTCCCCTTTTTGTTTTCTTAAAACCTAAACCTGCTAATAAAAAAACTCCTGATCTAGATCGATCAGGAGAGACTGTTACCGTAACATTTTCATTAAAAATTCAGCCATTTGTTGAGGACTTTCTTTTTTTCCGCGCGAAACCCACATCTGACAGACTCCGAAGAAGGCATTGGTCAGATAGACAGAACTGTAGACTCTTTCAATATCTGTTAATGATTTATGACTATAGCGCTCTTGCAAACTATCAACCAGAAGAATCTGTAATTTATGTCGTAAGAAGGTTTGGATCTCTTTGGTTCCATTCTCTGTCAGAAGAACTGCAAAGAGTGGCTCCTTGGTTAGGAATTCGAACACTTCTGTAATCGCTTGGCGCTTGTCGTCTTGGTGTTTGTCAAAGATATATTCAAGCTTGTGAAAGAGTGCTTGTTGGTAGCGCTCGATCATATCGTACTTGTCTCGATAGTGGGTATAAAAGCTAGAGCGACTAATGCCGGATTCTTGTGCTAACTCAACCGTTGTGATTTGGTCGAATGATTCCTTTTCTAGTAGTCGAACCATCGCCTCCTCGATATTTCGTTTTGTTTTTAATCGTTTATTGCTCTCAGTCATCTGTTAATCCTTTTTGCACAAAATTATACACAGTGTCTAAAAATAAAGATTTCCTACTTGTGAAAATTTCTAGAAACTGTATAATCTATTATATCAGAAATTTAGACAATGTGTATAAAAAGGAGACAAAAAATATGATGAAAGAATGGAAGGCTATTCTTAAAAAGCCAACATTTATCATTGTCATGATTGGAGTTGCTTTGATTCCAGCTCTTTATAATATTATTTTTCTATCTTCCATGTGGGATCCATATGGCCAAGTTTCGGATCTTCCTGTAGCGGTTGTCAATAAGGATCAATCTGCTACATATAATGGACAAAAGATGGAAATAGGAAAAGACATGGTGTCCAATTTGAAGGACAATGACTCACTTGATTTTCATTTTGTAGATGAGAAAGCTGCGAAAGATGGTCTTAAAAATGGCGATTATTATATGATTGTAACCCTGCCTGAGGATCTTTCAAAGAAAGCTAGCTCCATCTTAACCAATCATCCGGAACAGATGACCATTGATTACCAAACATCCAGTGGTCATAGTTTTATCGCAGGGAAAATGAGCGACACTGCGATGACAAAGATGAAGCAGTCAGTGGCCGAAAAAGTGACCAATACGTATACAACAGCTTTATTTTCCAAAATGGGATCGCTTAAAACTGGTATGGGGACAGCGGCAGATGGAAGTGCTAAATTAGCAGATGGTGCAAGTAAATTGGAAGATGGTGGTCAAACACTGTCTACTAATTTGAATACATTGGCTCGTTCAAGCTTAGCATTTTCAGATGGTGCGACTACTCTTCGTACGGGTCTAGCAGCCTATACAGATGGTGTTGGTCAATTAGGAAATGGTCTCAATCAAATGGCTGGTCAACTTCCAAACTTGGTATCTGGCGTCAATCAATTAAATAATGGGTTTGGTACTTTTAATACAGGCTTGATGGCTTACGCTACCGGAGTGGATCGATTAGGAAATGGTCTCAATCAAATGGCGAGTCAAACCCCTCAGTTGGCCTCAGGAGTTGGTCAGTTAACCAGCGGTATGGGGACCCTCAATGATGGTCTTGGGAATTATACCAATGGTGTGCGTCAATTGAATTCAGGCCTGTCAAACTTTTCAAATGGTTTAGCAACCTATACAAATGGAGTCGCTACTTTATCAGAGGGAGCGGGTCAATTAAGTAGTCAATCTGCTACCCTTCGAAATGGGGTTTCACAATTAGAATCAGGTATTCAAACATTATCAAGCCAGCTACAAGCTTCTACAAGTCAATCCGCTCAGATTGATCAATTGGCAGCAGGTTTAAACCAATTAAATGCAGCGATTCAAAATGCTACAGTAGATACCAGTCAACTGTCGTCTGGATTGACGAGTATTGCGAATTCAGCTCAATCAATCCTTGCTTCAGCCCAAGCGGATCGTGCAAATGCCCTTGCAAGTGTGCAAGGGACAGCAGCCTATCAAGCAATGACAGCTGACCAACAAGCGGAAATCAATGCAGCGATCTCATCGAGCCCAAGCTCGAGTGAAACGGCGGCTCAAGGAATCTTGACTACGATTCAAACGATCCAAGGTAGTTTGAATACAGGAAATAGCTTGACACAACTGCAAACGGCAGCCAATCAAGTTTTACCGACAGCTTCTTCTACCTTGACAGACTTGTCAAGTGGCTTGTCTAAGATTCAATCCGCAGTTAGTGGACAATTGTTGCCAGCTAGTCAAACCATCAATCAAGGGATCGGAGCTTATACAGCTGGTGTCGATAAAATCGCTAATGGAGCAACCCAACTTCAGACGAATAGCAGTACTTTAACAAATGGGGCTAGTCAGTTAGCAGCAGGTGTTGATCAACTAGATAGTAAATCATCAGAATTACTTGCAGGAAGCAATCAATTGGCTTCTGGTCTAGGTGAGTTAAATGGGAAGATGCCTGCCTTGACATCAGGTATGAATCAACTGGCTTCAGGAGCGACCCAATTAACAGGTAAGTCGGGTGAATTGGTTGCTGGTGCTGGAAAATTAGCTGACGGTGTAGGACAATTGAACAGCAAGACTCCAGAGTTGGCAGGTGGTGTCAATAAACTTGTCACTGGTGTCAATCAGTTGACAGAAAAATCAGGTCAACTGGTGACCGGAGCTGATAAACTAGCCGACGGTGCAAATCAAATCTCAGATGGGTCCAGCAAATTAGCAGCAGGTGGCCAAACATTGACAAATGGTTTAGGTGAATTAGCAACAGGAAGCCAAACCTTGAGTCAAGGATTAAACGATGCTAAGGGACAATTGAATGTGGCTACAACTGAAAAAGAAAACGCTAAAACCTTAGCAGATCCTGTCACTTTGTCTAAAACAGACCGTGACAATGTCCCGGTGAATGGTGTCGGAATGGCTCCTTATATGATCTCTGTAGCACTCTTTGTTTGTGCCTTGTCAACCAATATGATCTTTGCAAAATTGCCATCCGGTCGTCATCCTGAAAGTCGCTGGGCATGGTTTAAATCTCGCTTTGAGGTCAACGGAACGATTGCGGTGATTGCAGGAGTCTTGGTCTATGGTGCCGTTCACTTGATTGGTTTATCAGCTAATCATGAGATGTCTACTCTCTTCCTTTGTGTGATTGGTAGTGTGGCCTTCATGTCTATCGTGACTGCTTTGACAACATGGCAAAGAAAGATCGGTGCTTTCCTTTCCTTGATCCTCTTGCTCTTGCAATTGGCTTCTAGTGCAGGAACCTATCCTCTTGCTTTGACAAATGGATTTTTCCAAGCCATTCATCCATTCTTGCCAATGAGCTATACCGTTTCTGGTCTTCGTCAAACGATTTCGATGACAGGAGAAATTGGAAATCAAGTGGCCTTCCTTCTGATGACTATTGTTCTTTTTGCAGGCCTCGGAATGTGGTTCTATAATCCAAAAAAATATGAAGAGGACTAATCTTCAAGAACTCCCAACAGAATGTGTTGGGAGTTTTTTTGTTTCATGTGAAACAAAAATTCTCGCTTGTTTAAGCGAGAATGTTTATTATTTAAAGAAGACAACATCAGGATTTGGTGTAATATAGAGAAGTTGGTCATTTTCAAAGACCAGTTGAATGGTGTTGTTTTTATAGGTGTAAATGGTGTAGTTTACTCCGAATTTAGACGCTTGTTTGAGATCAACAGCTCCCATCAAAAAGGCATGAGCTTGTTCCTCTGTGATTTTCCCCTCGTGGTAGAGCCCTTTAATATTTTCTAATTCGGTATTTTCAAAAGATTCGGCAATATAAGCAGGGTCTGTTATTTGTTTCTCTGGATTTCCAAGAATTGTTTGGACAAGAGCGGTGGTATATCCTTCATAATCCGGCGTCTGTGCAAAAATTTTATCGTCATTTCTAGAGTAGGCTACTTTTAAGTTCCCTGTCGCATAAATTTTATCTTTGGGTGCTTCTTGAGCATTTCTAGGGAGTCCTTCGGTCGTGACGATGTCCGAAGAGGGCTGTGTAGTGGTTGAAGGAGAGCTAGAGGAGTTGCTTGAGCTATTTGAACTAGTTGAACGAATCGGGTGGCTAGAACGACTCGAGCTACTTTTTTTAAAGGTTTTCTTTTTTGAGCTGGTAGTTGTTGGTTCTTTTTTAAAGTTGATCTTAAGATCCGGCACACAGGCTGATAGAAAAAGAAGAGACAGCAAGAGTGTGAAGAAAAGAGGGAGTGTTTGTTTTTTCATCATGTTCCTTTCGATAAGCTGATTGATTTTCTATTCTATCATAAAAAGGGTAACAAAAAAAGGTCAGGAAGAAATCCTGCCTTTATTTGTTATTATTAATGACCGCCGCGAGGTCCGCCACCGCCTGGAGCCCCACCGCCTCCAGGCATGGAGTTGACAATTTCCGTTTGTTTTTCACCGTTGATATAGATGTCTCCGCCAGTGTAGGTAGCAGTACCATCAAAGTCGAATCCAGATTGTCCCGTTAATTTAATGGTTCCTCCGGTAACAGTGATATTTCCATTCGAATCAATTGGATCAGTATCGCCTTGGCCAACTTCAACGTTGAGGGTTCCACCATTCATGGTGAAGAAAATTTCATCTTGGTTAGCATTAGCATTGGCTGCATTGACACCATCATCGGTTGCGTAGATGGTGATATCACCACCGTTGATGGTGATCGATTTTCCTTCGAGACCTTCGACAGACTCTGTTACCTCATAGGTTCCGCTATCGATGATCAGATCTCCAGAAGCATGGATTCCGTCGTCTCCTGCAGTGATGGTCATTTTGTTGTCTGAAAGATACATGGTTCCGACCGAAGTATCTTCATCATTATCCACCTTGACGGCATCTTCATCTGCATCGATGGTTATGGTCGTACCAGTGATATTGAGTTCGTCATTGACGTTGAAGGCATCTCCTACAGCCGTGATCTTATAGGTTCCACCTGTGATATGGAGAGTGTCATTGGCCTTGATACCGTTGTTCATCTTGGCGTCAATGTTGAGCGTACCTGAACCATTGATGGTGAGGTCGCCTTTAGAGAAGATGACCGCATCGGCATCTTCATCATTGTTTGAACTTGAATCAGACAAGGTATTGGTCGTGCCGTCTGCTAGAGTGAGGTAGACATGCCCTGCTTTCGTAGCAGAAACTGGCGCGTTGGTGTTGGTCATGGTAACGCCTTTCAAGACGATGTGAACATCGTCTGAGTCACCCGCTTCAACCTTGATTTGAACCCCATCGGATTCACCAGAGATGACATAGGTTCCAGCCTTTGAGATGGTCACAGTTGATCCAGATACAGCTACGCCGTCACCTGATACACTTGCAGACGAAGCAGATAGTTTTACAGTAGAGGCTTTGCTTTCATCATAAGAGGTGTCCTTGTCCTTATCTGTAAAATAGTTGGAATTGTTTGTTTTATTTTTTGAAGTAGAAGTAGCGGTTGTTTGTGCAGTATTGCTTTTTGTAGCTGATTGTGATGACGCCTGGGTGCAAGCTGTCAGTAAGGTGAGGGTTGCGGCCCCCGTTAATAAAAATTTCCATTTGTTTGATTTCATGAGCTTTTCCTCTCGTTCAATTGATATGCTCCTAGTCTAAAGTTGCTAGCTGAAAGTTTCCTAAAGTTTTTCTGAAAGGAACCTTAACTTTAGTTTTCTTTAAATTTGGCTTAATGACCAGTTAAGAAAGTCCCATTAAACTAGAAAGCACGTAAGTCGTATTCATACTTACTGAAGGTTAGAAACAATAGATCCCTCTTAAAGGAGAAGAAACATGAAAAAAACAATTGAGACAAGTTTTAAACGAATCGAAACAAAATATATCGTCGCAAAAGATGACGTGAAGGACTTGATCAAAGACTTAAAAGAATACGTCGTAGAAGATGATTACCCAACCTCAACCATTTCAAACATTTATTTTGACACGGAAAATTTTGATGTCATTCAAGATGCTCTTGCAAAACAACACCGCCGTGAAAAAATTCGAATGCGGACTTATATAGAAACACCTCAAGCAGACAGTCCAGTATTTCTAGAGGTGAAGTCAAAAGATGAAGAAGGAATTGGCCATAAATTCCGTCTAGTCGCCACTTCGCAAGCCATTATCAACTTGATGACAGATGGGAAAGTAGATCATCAGATACAAGATCCAGACTTAGTGCAAGAGATTCAGAGATTGCGCAAACGTTATGGTCATCGATTGGAACCACGGATGTTCATTTATTACGATCGCTTATCTCTCAAAGAAAAGAAATCCATTCAGGGTTATCCTTATCAGAAGATTCGCGTGACAATCGATCAAAACCTAGTTTTTCGAGATCAGGCTGTTAGCCTTTTTGATGGGAAGAAAGGAGAACCTCTACTAGAGGATGACTTCGTGATCATGGAAATTAAGGCTCCTGGGCAAGAACCTAAATGGCTAAAGGATATTTTAGATAAGTACGGACTGGTCAAACAGAAATTTTCAAAATATAGCTGTGCTTATCATAAATCACAAGGCTTGGATTATGCCCCAAGACCAGTTCAAGAAACGGTAGGTGCTGCCTATGTCTAATCTATTTGATTCTATTTTTAATAATGCCACAGCAGCGGTGGATCCCTTGCGCTTACTGCTGGCCCTTTTGGTCAGCCTCTTTCTAGGGTTGGCCCTATCTTGGACCTATAAATACCGAACACTTTACACTCGAGAGTTTGTCATTAGTTTGACCTTGCTTCCTTGTATGATGACCTTAGTGATCTTTTTGGTCAATGGAAGTTTGGGAACCTCGATTGCAGTGGCAGGGACCTTTAGTTTGATCCGTTTTCGTTCGGCTACGAGTGGTTCGAGAGAGTTGATTGCCATTTTCTTAGCTATGATTATAGGACTAGCGGCAGGTTCAGGCTATCTTTTATTGGCCATATTATCAACCCTTTCTTTACTAGGGGTATGGCTGGTATTAGAGAACAAACAGAGTAAGGCAGACCATCAACGGCGCCGCCATTTGACTATTACCGTCTCAGAACAAGATTCTGTTGCAGAACAAATCAGTCAGTTGTTGGACCAAAGTTGTTCAGAAATTGACTTTATTTCTGTCACAACGGCCCAAGCTGGAGAACAACTGACCTTGAACTACGAGGTAAATATGAAATCGAACATCGATGATTTTGCTCTTGCCAATCTATTGATTAGCAAGATTGAAAATTGTGATGTCGCTCTGACAAAGAAAGCGAAGAAAAGAAAGAATCTATAACGGCTATCCTACTTTAGGATAGTTTTTTAGGATTTTAAGAACTTTTTAAGAAAAAGTGGTATACTGTTTCTAAAAAATGGAAGGAATCCCTTATGAAAAAGACTGCTATTTTTGAAGATGTCGTCTCTATTATGACCCATGATTCATCTACCATCAAGGATCGAAAAGGATGCGATCCAGAGCCTTTTCGAGAAAACATTACAGATGATATGACAGATGATGCCTTTCTCTATCAAGTTAAGACTTACCTAGCTAGTTTTGGGGTGATCGGGCATGTTTCCTTTCGAGATAAAAAGGCCAGTCAAAAAGGGTTCCTTTTGAGAATAAATGGACAGAAATTGTATGTTGAGGAAGCTAATGAAGAGACTGGTCTTCAAGTAGGAGATCAGATCCTAGCTCTGGATGGAAGTGACTTGGATCAGATAGCTTCTCTTCATAAAGACTATTTTATCAGCAAGACCCCTGAAAGACACTACCGAGAATGGGCAGATTTGGTCTCTCAGTCAACGAGTGTCACCCTGCTTCGAGAAGGGATAGAAAAGACCATTGAAGTAGTCCCTAGTCGAGAACCGATCCAAGATCAGATTTTTTGGAAAAGATTAGACGATGAGATTCTTTATCTTCGTCTGGATAATTTTATGGATGAAGGAGCCATTAGTCGGGTATATCAAGAGTGTTTACCGATGATGACGGAAGTCAAGTTTCTTATCATTGATGTCCGACAGAACGGCGGAGGGACAGACTCTTTATATTTCCCTCTATTACATCTAGGCTTAGAGAAGGATCAGGGCTATGATTCGCTTGACTGGGACGATGATGGTATGGAAATTCTCTACACGGAACGTAATGTTGATCTGCGCTTGAAAGACTTTGAGGACTGGATGCAACAGGAAGAAATTAGTCCTGAAACAGTTAAGCTGCTTGAAGATATGAAAGAGGACTTGCTCCGCCATCGGGGAAAAGGCTATGTAGCATATAAGGAAGAAAGCGAGGAATTCTTTCCAGAGGTTAGAGGAGGCCACTATCCTGAACAGATCTTTATTTTATCAGATATCTACTGCGCTTCTTCTGGGGATAACTTTGTTCAGATGATGAGGCAGTTTAAGAAGGTAACGGTGGTGGGTCGACCAACTCTCGGGATTCTAGACTACTCTAATTGTTGTACGGTTGATTATGGCAATTTTTGTTTAATGTTTCCCACCTCTCGCTGTTTAAGCGTGGATAAAGGGAAAGGGATGACGGATCAGGGTGTTCTACCCGATATAGAGATTCCTTGGACACCTAGCCATTTCGAGAGAGATGTGGATCTGGACAAGTGTCTGGAGTTGATTCGTCAGGGGAATGTTAAATAAAACAGGATTTCAATCAGAAAAACTGATTAAAGAAAAAAATCCTTTGGTTAGAAGGGATAAATGTCTGAAATGATAACGTTTTCTACGACATTCTCACTATGTTTAAAATTGCTTACTTGGTATAAAAAATGGTAAAATAGTGAGTAACAATCAAAATGAAGAGTGAAACTTATGAAACATAAAACACTTTATAAATTTATCGGGCAGACGGTCTTGTATTTCGCCATTTTCCTAGCCCTACTTTATTTCTTTAGTTACCTTGGTCAAGGTCAGGGTGGCTTTATCTACAACGAATTTTAGAAAAGGAGACTCCTAGCCGTGTCAAACCAACCAATTACTGATATGATCGAGACAATTGAACGTTATGCGCAACTACAACCAGACTATCCTGTCTACAATGTCCTTGGTGAGGAGCATACCTATGGCCAATTGAAGGCTGATTCAGATAGCTTGGCTGCCCACATCGACCAAATGGGACTTCCTGAAAAGTCACCTGTAGTGGTCTTTGGTGGTCAAGAATATGAAATGTTAGCAACCTTTGTGGCCTTGACAAAATCTGGCCATGCCTATATCCCAATTGATAGCCACTCTGCCTTGGAGCGCGTGTCTGCCATTGTTGAAGTAGCAGAGCCAAGCTTGATTATTGCCATCAATGAATTTCCATTGGAAAACCCAGCTGCTCCAATCATGTCCTTGGAGCAAGTGCGTGAAGCTTATGCGGCTCAGCATGCCTATGACTTGAAACATCCGGTCAAAGGGGATGATAACTACTACATCATCTTTACCTCAGGGACAACTGGGAAGCCAAAAGGGGTGCAAATTTCGCACGATAACTTGCTCAGCTTTACCAACTGGATGATTACGGACAAGGAATTTGCAACGCCAGAGCGTCCGCAAATGTTGGCGCAACCGCCCTATTCCTTTGACTTGTCTGTCATGTACTGGGCACCGACCTTGGCTCTTGGAGGAACGCTTTTTGCTCTTCCATCAGCCATTACTCAAGACTTCAAACAACTCTTTGCGACCATCTTTTCTCTTCCGATTGCTATCTGGACTTCGACACCATCTTTTGCAGATATGGCCATGTTGTCTGAAGATTTCAATGCTGAAAAGATGCCAGGGATCACCCATTTCTACTTTGATGGGGAAGAGTTGACAGTTAAAACCGCTCAAAAATTGCGCGAGCGTTTCCCAAATGCGCGTATCATCAATGCTTACGGGCCAACAGAAGCAACTGTAGCTCTTTCGGCTGTAGCCGTAACAGATGAGATGTTAGCTACTTTGAAACGTCTGCCAATTGGTTACACCAAAGAAGATTCTCCAACCTTCATCATTGATGAGGCAGGAAACAAATTGCCAAATGGTGAGCAAGGGGAGATCATCGTATCTGGCCCAGCTGTTTCAAAAGGTTATATGAATAATCCAGAGAAAACAGCAGAAGCCTTCTTCGAATTTGAAGGTCTTCCAGCCTACCATACGGGAGATGTCGGAACCATGACGGATGAAGGCCTCCTTCTCTACGGTGGACGGATGGACTTCCAAATCAAGTTTAACGGTTATCGTATCGAGCTAGAGGATGTCTCTCAAAACTTGAACAAATCGAAGTATATTGACTCAGCAGTTGCGGTACCGCGTTATAATAAAGATCACAAAGTTCAAAATCTCTTGGCCTATGTCATCTTAAAAGAGGGCGTCAAAGAACAATTTGAGCGCGAAATTGATATCACGAAAGCCATTAAGGAAGATTTAGAAAACATCATGATGTCTTATATGATGCCTTCAAAATTCCTCTATCGTGACAGCCTGCCATTAACACCAAACGGGAAAATCGACATCAAAGGGTTGATTAGCGAGGTTAACAACCGATGATCGAGTTTTTGAAACAGCTCCCTCATTTAGAACACTATGGAACACCGATCTATTTTATCTACCTCATTCTAGCTTTTTTGCCGATCTTTGTGGGCCTCTTTTTCAAAAAGAGATTTCCGGTCTATGAAGGACTGGTGAGTCTGATCTTTATCATTTTGATGCTGACAGGTTCGAATCTCAAGCAAATTTATGCCCTGCTCTTTTACGTAGTCTGGCAAATTTTGATTGTGTATTCCTACAAGATTTATCGTCAGAAAGCGGACAATAAGTGGATTTTCTATCTTCATTCCTTCTTGTCTGTCTTGCCTCTGATCTTTGTGAAGGTAGAGCCAGCAATCAAGAATGGGCACCAATCCTTGTTTGGATTTTTAGGGATTTCGTATTTAACCTTCCGGGCTGTCGGAATGATCATCGAAATGCGAGATGGTGTCTTGAAAGAATTCACACTCTGGGAATTCTTACGCTTTATGCTCTTTATGCCGACCTTCTCAAGTGGGCCGATTGATCGTTTCAAGCGTTTTAATGAGGATTATAACGCTATTCCTGAGCGTGAAGAATTATTGGATATGTTGGAGCAAGCTGTTAAGTATATCATGTATGGCTTCCTTTATAAATTTATCCTAGCTCATATTTTTGGTCACTTATTGTTAGGACATGTGCAGACCTATGCCTTGTCTCAAGGTGGATTCTTCAATATCGGAACGCTGGGAGTCATGTATGTTTATGGCTTTGACCTCTTCTTTGACTTTGCGGGCTATTCGATGTTTGCTTTAGCAGCTTCAAATTTGATGGGAATTAAAAGTCCAATCAACTTTGATCGTCCCTTTAAATCACGTGACTTAAAGGAATTCTGGAATCGTTGGCATATGAGTTTGTCTTTCTGGTTCCGTGATTTTGTCTTTATGCGTCTCGTGATGGTATTGATGCGCAATAAAGTATTCAAGAGCCGAATTACCACCTCAAATGTTGCCTATATTATCAATATGTTGGTCATGGGCTTCTGGCACGGGGTGACCTGGTACTACATCGCTTATGGGCTCTTCCATGGGCTTGGACTGGTTATCAATGATGCTTGGATTCGTAAGAAAAAGACCATCAATAAAGAAAGAAAAGCAAAAGGATTGGATCCTATACCGGACAATCGTTGGACCAAAGCTTTGGGGATCTTTATCACCTTTAACACAGTGATGCTGTCCTTCCTGATTTTCTCAGGATTCTTGGATCAACAATGGTTTCCAAAATTGAAATAAAAGGAGAATAGAAAAATGGATGTAAAATCACAAGTAATTGAAATTATTGACGAATTGTTTATGGAAGATGTCTCAGACATGATGGATGAGGATCTCTTTGATGCGGGTGTCCTTGATAGTATGGGAACAGTCGAATTGATTGTGGAATTGGAAAATCGCTTTGGCATCCGTGTTCCTGTATCTGAATTTGGACGCGATGATTGGAATACTGCTAACAAGATCGTAGAAGGTGTAACGGAGCTTCAGAATGCTTAAGCGTTTGTGGCTGATTTTAGGGCCCGTATTTTGCGCGCTCCTCATGGTAACAGCTTTATTATTCTTTTATCCAATCAATCATAAGCACAACTATACCGAAGAGAAAAAAGCTGCGGTTAGTCTGAATGCAGAAGGATTCAAGAGTCGTACAAAGAAACAAGAAGCACTTTCTGATCCACAGCATCGCTTTGTCCCTTATTTCGGCTCCAGTGAATGGTTGCGCTTTGATGTGGTGCATCCAGCAGTTTTGGCTGAGAAATATGACCGCAATTATAGACCCTACTTTTTAGGAGAACGTGGTGCGGCTTCTTTGAACCAGTATTTTGGGATGCAACAGATTTTGCCAGAACTCAAGGACAATACAGCTGTTTATGTAGTTTCTCCGCAATGGTTTACCAAAAAGGGGTACGATTCCTCTGCTTTTCAACAATTCTTTAATAGCGATCAGTTGAATAGCTTTATTGCCAATCACCAACAGGATGCTGCATCCCAGTATGCTGCAAAGCGTCTATTACAACAGTATCCAAACGTCGCCTTTCAAAGTGTTGTAACAAAAATTTCTCAAGGAAAGAAAATTTCCGGATTTGATCAGTCTTTGAACCAGTTTGTTTCCCACCTTGTTCAACGCGAAGATGCTTTGTTTAGTAATCTTGCAACGCGTACAAACGGGAATTACGATAAGAAGGTCAAAAAACGTCTACAAGATTTACCAGATCAATTCTCATATGAGAAATTGGAAGAAATTGCAACGGCTGAAGCAAAAGTCAAAACCAATAACAACGACCTTGGAATCAGCAATCATTTTTACAATACTCGTTTAAAAATGAAGTTGAAGAAACTAAAAGGTTTCCAAAAAAACGAATCCTATGTTCAATCTCCTGAGTACAATGACTTGCAGTTGGTTCTAGACCAGTTTGCTAAATCTCGGACCAATGTTATCTTTGTCATTCCTCCAGTTAATGCCAAATGGATGAAATACACAGGCTTGAGCCAAGAAAAGTATGAACAGGCTGTTCAAAAGATTCGTTACCAATTGGAAAGTCAAGGATTCACCAATATTGCAGACTTTTCTAAAGATGGTGATCAGCCTTACTTTATGGAAGATACGATTCATATGGGATGGAATGGTTGGCTAGCCTTTGATAAAGCGGTCAATCCCTTTGTCACAAAGGCTGAAAAAGCACCAACTTACCATCTAAATGATCGCTTCTTCAGTAAAGACTGGGCCCAATATAAAGGGACACCAGACGAATTTAAATAATGCTTGATCAAAGGGGGCAGGATCAAATCCTGGCTCCTTGATTTGTGAGGAAAGTGACGAGAAAGTCACAAATAAGCAAGAGAGTTATCCACAGGCTGTGGGAAACTTACTTGTAAATGGATGAAAACAAGTCCTGGTGCTGATGACGCTTCCTCTTTTGAGGGGGCAATAGGTGAAAGTTATCCACATTTTTGTGGATAAGTGATAAAAAACAGTGGATAAGTCAGCTGGTTTGTGAAAAGGAGAATAGTGTGAAAAAAATTTGGTTTTACGCAATCGTTCAGGGAATTGTGATCTTTTTTATTGTGGGTGGCATGACCTATGTACTTAGGGGAGATTTCTTTTTCCGCTACCTATCCCCTATTTTTGGACTAGCAGCAGCTGTCTTGCGATTTGGGACGGCGACTTTAATGAAGGTGCTAGCACCCACTCTCTACGATGATCCCAAAAAGAAAGAAGAGAGCCACGATAACTAAAGAAGTTGGAGACTGAAAAA
This sequence comes from Streptococcus sp. S5, assembly GCF_034134805.1. NCBI lineage: Bacteria > Bacillati > Bacillota > Bacilli > Lactobacillales > Streptococcaceae > Streptococcus > Streptococcus lingualis. The sequence continues at coordinate 194,196 of NZ_CP139419.1, forward strand.
GTTGAGCTAAAGGCCACTTTCTGCTGGTCTTTATGGTAAAATAGAAGGAAGAATATTAGTTTGGAGATTAATTAGAAATGAAACGTTCAATGTATGCTGGACGTGTTCGTGAAGAACACATTGGAACTCGTATTACCTTGAAAGGATGGGTTAGCCGTCGTCGTGACTTGGGTGGTTTGATCTTTATCGATCTACGCGACCGCGAAGGAATCATGCAATTGGTGATCAATCCAGAAACAGTTAGTGCAGAAGTGATGGCTACAGCTGAAAGTATCCGTAGTGAATATGTTGTAGAAGTGACAGGTCTTGTGGAAGCTCGTGAACAAGCTAATCCCAACTTGCCAACAGGAGCAGTAGAACTCAAGGTAGAAGCTATTACGGTTCTCAATACTGCCAAAACAACACCATTTGAAATCAAGGACGGAATTGAAGCCAATGATGATACCCGTCTTCGTTACCGCTACTTAGACCTTCGTCGTCCTGAGATGTTGGAAAATCTCAAACTCCGTGCAAAAGTAACCCATTCAATCCGCAATTACTTGGATGAATTAGAATTTATTGATGTGGAAACACCCTTTCTTTCTAAGTCAACTCCAGAAGGAGCGCGTGACTATTTGGTTCCTTCCCGTGTCAATAAGGGTCATTTCTATGCCCTTCCTCAAAGTCCTCAAATTACAAAACAATTGTTGATGAATGCTGGATTTGATCGCTATTATCAAATCGTGAAGTGTTTCCGTGATGAGGATTTACGGGGAGACCGTCAACCTGAGTTTACACAGGTCGACTTGGAAACTTCTTTCTTGAGTGATCAAGAAATCCAGGATATCACAGAAGGCTTAATTGCACGTGTCATGAAAGAAACCAAGGGAATTGAAGTAACACTCCCATTCCCACGGATGAATTATGATGATGCTATGGCCTTGTACGGTTCAGATAAACCAGATACACGTTTTGAAATGTTGCTCCAAGACTTGACAGAACTTGTCAAGGGTGTAGACTTCAAAGTCTTCTCAGAAGCTCCAGCAGTTAAGGCGATTGTTGTCAAAGGTGCAGCGGATCATTACTCTCGTAAAGACATCGATAAATTGACAGAAGTTGCGAAGCAATACGGTGCAAAAGGTCTTGCTTGGGTGAAATATGCTGAGGGTACTTTGAACGGTCCTGTTGCGAAGTTCTTGACAGACTTGACAAGTGACTTGACAGCTGCTTTACAGTTAGAAGACAAAGATCTAGTTCTCTTTGTAGCAGATACTCTTGAAGTAGCCAATGCAACGCTTGGTGCTTTGCGTGTTCGTCTTGCGAAAGAGCTTGACTTGATTGACAACAATCAATACAACTTCCTTTGGGTAGTGGATTGGCCAATGTTTGAGTGGTCTGAAGAAGAAGGCCGTTATATGTCTGCTCACCATCCATTTACACTCCCACAAGCTGAAACAGAGCATGAATTGGAAGGCGATCTTTCAAAAGTTCGAGCGATTGCCTATGATATCGTCTTAAATGGCTATGAATTAGGTGGAGGAAGCCTACGGATTAATCATAAAGACTTGCAAGAACGGATGTTTAAGGCACTTGGATTTACAAAAGAAGCTGCCAATGAACAATTTGGTTTCTTGTTGGAAGCAATGGATTATGGTTTCCCACCACATGGAGGATTGGCGATTGGTTTGGACCGCTTCGTGATGCTTCTTGCAGGTGAAGATAATATTCGGGAAGTCATTGCCTTTCCTAAGAATAACAAGGCGACAGATCCAATGACACAAGCTCCTTCTGTCGTTTCTGAAAAGCAATTGGATGAGTTAAATCTTCAAGTAGAAGTAGCAGAGCAAGAATAGGACAAGAGAGAAAAGGGAGAGTCTAGGAATCAGTTGCTCTAAGATTTTCCTTTTCTTCTAATCGATGGATTGAAAATGAAAAAATTCGCTTTCATAAGCTATTTCGCTATCATGTGCGGCGACTAGCTTATAACATTAAATTATTGCGCGTGCTGAAGAGCATCTCCCGTGAGAAATACGATGAAAAAGTGTCAGCTTCCTTGCTGTATGGTTTTCTATCAGCGATTGCCGTCAACTTCTTCTTTCAACCAGGACATGTATACTCCAGCGGTGCAACAGGTCTAGCTCAGATTTTGTCTGTTCTGAGCCAACGCTTTATTGGCTTTACGATTCCAGTTTCCTTGACCTTTTATGCCATCAATATCCCTTTGATGATTGTGGCTTGGTATCAAATTGGCCATAAATTTACCATCTTTACCTTTATTACGGTTTCGATGAGTTCCCTCTTTATTCAGTTCGTGCCAGTGATTACGTTGACCAACGATCCGATCATGAATGCCCTATTTGGTGGGGTTGTCATGGGAACAGGGATTGGTTTTGCTCTTCGGAACAACATTTCCAGTGGAGGAACGGATATTGTCAGTTTGACGATTCGAAAACGGACAGGAAAGAATGTTGGCAGCATCTCCTTTTTGGTCAATGGGACCATTATGTTGATTGCAGGTTTGACCTTTGGTTGGAAGTATGCTCTTTACTCTATGATTACCATCTTCGTATCGAGTCGAGTAACGGATGCTGTCTTTACCAAGCAAAAACGGATGCAGGCCATGATTGTAACGAGTCAGCCGGATGCCATTATTGAAAAGATCCATAAAAAATTGCATCGTGGAGCAACCATTATCCACAATGCAGAAGGAACCTATAACCATCAGGAAAAAGCGGTTCTGCTGACAGTTATTACGCGTGCAGAGTTTAATGAATTCAAATATATTATGAAAAAAGCTGATCCTCAGGCTTTTATCACCATTTCAGAAAATGTTCATATCATCGGACGCTTTGTGGAAACAGAAGAATAAAAATAAGAGAGTGGGACAGAAATCGGTAATTCGTTCGAATTCGATTTCGTCGTTCCACCTCCGCACAGTTGAGTAGGGCTGTAAAAGCTGATGAAATCAGCGTAGTAGAGCCCACTCAACCACTGCGTCTTGCTTGATAATCCAAAAATAATTGAGAGGCTAGGACTTTTGTCCCAGCCTCTTATTTTGCTGATTTCGTTTCGTGGAGAAGGAGCCAACTATGGGCGGAAATAGAAAGTTCCTTTCCTTTAGGAATAGGTGTTTGGAGATTTGCATGAGGATAGGCAAATAGCAGTTGACTATCGCTCGGATGTTGATAGGTCATGTCCTGATCACCGATATTAACGAGAATCGTTATTTTTTCACGATTTTTTTCAATCGTGTAGATCAAATGATAATCAGACAACCATTTGACGTCACAGTAATCTCGAATCTCTTGTCCTTTTTTCAAACGAAGGAGAGGTTGCGATTTCCGGTAAGCAATCAATTCTTTAAGAAAAGCAAGTTCTTCTTGGCATTTTGAAAGGGATGTCCAGTCCAATTGGTTGAGACTATCTGGCAAGTTATAGGTGTTTTCTTCGAGCCCTTTTGTGCGGTAACGTTCTTGACCAGCATGGATAAAAGGTACACCTTGGGATAATAATACCAAATGAAGAGCGAGGCGTGAGAGAGCTTTTCGCTCCTCTAGACGAATCTCTTCTTTTTCAAGTTGGAAATAATCAAAAACAGTTGCATTATCGTGGCATTCGACGTACTGAATGGCTTGTTGAGGTTGGGTGAAATGAGCAGGCCCTAGCTTCCCGACATTCGCCGTTAGAATGTTCGCAAAATCATTCGCAGAATGTTGACTCTCACAACGGTGACCGGCTAAGAGTGTTCTCTTGACCGTATCCCGGAAATTATCACTGAAAAAGCCAAAATCTGGTAATCGTTTTGAGTTGTACTGGTGAGCGAGCTGGTCTTCAGAGAGGCCGGTATCCATCTTCCACCCTTCCCCATAGAGATAGACGTTAGGATAGATTTCACGGAGCTCCTCTGCAATCTCTGTCATGGTTGGAATGTCTAGGATTCCCATCAAATCAAAGCGAAAACCATCAAAGCCGTAGAGGGAAACCCATTGTTTGAGAGATTGCTTGATATAGTGTTTCACCATGGAACGTTCACTTGCCACGTCATTTCCACAGAAGGTTCCATTGGTCCGCTCTCCCTCTGCATTATAACGGTAGAAATAACCAGGAACGATCTGTTCAAAAGCGTACTCATCTGCCTGGTAGACGTGATTGTAGACTACATCCATGATGACACTCAGATTAGCCCGGTGATAGGTGTCAATAGTGTCTTGGAGCTCCAGGATTCGCGCATAAGGATCGTTAGGATCACTCGCATAGCTTCCTTCTGGAACATTGTATTGGACAGGATCATAACCCCAGTTGTAGGCTTTCCATTGATCCTCTTCATCGACACTACCGAAATCATAGACAGGAAGTAACTGTACATGGGTAATGCCCAGTTTTTGAAGGTAATCAAATCCAAGGACCTGGCCATTGAGTTGGGGCGACTCTGTCAAGCCTTTAAACTTACCAGGGTGTTTAAAGCCAGCCTCTTTTTGGGCAGAGAAGTCCCGAACGCTCATCTCGTAGATGATTGCTTCTGTCGGATCTAATTGACGAGTGGCACGACTGATAGGACGTGTGATTTTCTTGCGGTCGACGACTAAGCTATCTCCAGAGTTTGCTAAAGAGGATAGAGCATAGGGATCGTGGATCCGACGTTCTAGGCCATTGACACGGAACTCATAGTGGTAGGCAGCTCCTTCCCAATCCCCTTTGAGCACGAGTTCCCAGACACCGTTTTCTGTACGATTCATCGGATAGACCTGATCTTCGATATGGAGGGTCACATCTTGCGAAATCGGTGCCCAGAATTTAAATTGTGTCTGACTTGGTGTGTAGAAACTTCCTAGATCCTCTCCACTATAGGTGAAGGTTTGATCAAAAATGGGTTTGCGAACAATTTGACGATAGTGGAGAATAGAAGAATTTCCAGCAGCATCGTAGATGGTGTACTCTTCTCCCAGTTCAAGCGGAACAGGGCTTAAGAAATAGTCTCCTGTATCAGTCGCTCCACTTGACGTTTTGACAGGGATTAAGGCAAGACGACCGTGGTTTGTTTCCAAATAAAAAGGAAGGATATGCTCCTCTCCTTTTTGGATACGAATCAGGTCTTGGTCATCTAAATAAGCAGTAAATGTAGACATAAAGACTCCTAGAGTTTCGTAATGGTATGGTCAATCAATTGACGGTAGCAAACGGTTTTTCCTTCTTTGTGATCCTTGATAATTTGTAGAATTGTCCGAACAGACTCACGTCCGAGTTCCACTGCATTGATGTCAATATAGGCTTCAATATCGAGTCGTGGCTTAATCGAATCAAAGGAAATAATCGGGATTGTCAGCTGGTGTTCTAATAGGTATTGGCGCACCCCTTCAGCAACGAGAATATCGGTTGTCATGATAGCATCTAGTTCTGTTAGAGGAAGACTCTCCATCAATTGATAAGAATTGTCTTCTAACATAAAACCAAATGAAAAATGAACCAGTTTTTCATCGAGAGGAATCCCTGCTTTTTGGAGAGCTTCTTTATAACCTTCATAGCGGTCTTGAGACACAGACAGCTCTTTGTTTCCTCCAATAAAAGCAATTTTCCGGTAGTTTTGTTGAATGAAATATTCTGTCGCATCAAATGCAGCCTTGATATTATCATTATCCACTAGCGAAACAAAAGGAGAAGCTGCCTTTCCGAGGATGAGGAAGGGGAACTTGTCTTTGATCGCAAAGTCAACGAGGGGATCATTCGGGCTAGAATATAGGAAAATCAAACCATCTACACGGTTTCCGTAGATGAGTTGCTTGAGGTTGTCGAGCCGCCGTTCTTCATTTTGCCCCGTACAGATTTGGATAGCATAATCATTGTCTGAGGCGATCTGGGTGATCCCTCTTAAAACAGTTGGGAAGAAAGGATTCTGGTAGAAGACGTCACTATCGATTGGAAGAACTAAAGCAATGACTTGACTAGATTGGCTGACAAGACTGCGAGCATTAAGGTTGGGATGGTAATCCAACTCGACCATGGCCTCACGGACTCGTTTTTTTGTTTCATCACTAATCGTGGATTTATTTTGGATGACGCGCGTGACAGTTGAAGGCGCGACGCCAGCGAGTTTTGCCACATCTTTGATGGTAACACGCATGAGAAAACCTCCTAGCGGTGATAGTCTGGATCACGGAAGTGGGTCTTATAAAATACCATAGCAAGATAGAGTACAAATAAGACATTTTGGATCATGATCGTCGTAGTAAATACTTGATGGAATAGTAAACTGATGAGGACACTTAGTAAAATAGGGAGTCCCAAGCAATTCAGAATACAATTGAAACATTCCTTGAAAGTTTGTAGTGAAAAGAGTCGAGATTTTCGCGTCAAGTAGAGGAAGAAAGATGCCCCTACAATGAGAATCAAATAATTGACTGTCGATAAGAAGCCAGAGAAAATCACGAGAAAGAGACTGACAGGGAGTCGATTTTCACGGAACCAATCGCTAGAGATAGCTTGAGTGAAGCTTTTTTTATCCCGAAGGCTCTCTTGATTGATAGCCTGGTATGAGACCGTAGCGAGTTCTTTATTTTCTTTTGAGATGATCAACTGTTTTCGATCAAAATGGAGGGTTAACTCCTTGCCCTCACTCGCCTTTGCTTCTTGGCCCAAGACAACCTGTCCTTTTGAAGTCTTGTGTACAGGGTTGTTTCCTGTATAGGTGAGCTCTTGGTCTTTGATCACAACGTGTTCTTGGATATCTTTCATGACGTCATTTGATAAAGGATCAAACACATCGCTGACAAAGGTTGTTAAGGGATAGGTTTTGAGTTGAGCATTTTGAAGAGCCACTGGTAATAGTGTGACAGAAATCAGAAAGAAAGAAGTAAAAATCATTTGGAACCAACTCAGCTTTTTGCGGTTTGCAAAAGAAGAGCGGAAATTGAAGATACTTGCGAAATAATTAAAAGGGTAGGGCATGAGATGACCTTTCTAAACATAAGAGAATCAGAGATGCAAAGAGGAATCTCTTTGATTGATTTTATTCTTAACGAAGGGTAGTAAAGAATCCACCATACTACCCTTAACTTAAAAATAAAATGTGTTTGAAATAAGGTTCTATTTTATCCTTTATCCCCACCAGCTGTCAAGCCTGAAACAAAGTTCTTTTGTAGGAAGAAGAATAGAATACAGATTGGAACCGCGATCAAAATGGCACCGGCTGCAAAGAAGGCGATCTTTTGATCTTTTTGGTCACTGATAAAGGTTTGAAGACCAACGGCTACCGTATAGTTTACTTCATCACGAAGCAAGAATTTAGACAAGATATAGTCTCCGAAAGGTCCCATGAAAGCCCAGAGTGCTTGAACGGCGATCATTGGGCGAACAAGTGGAAGGACAATTTGCCAGAAGCGGCGGAAGTGTCCTGCACCATCCAATTTAGCAGACTCATCAAGTGAGATTGGAACGGTATCGAAGTAACCCTTCATCAACCAAGCATTCATTGGAATACCACCACCAACATAAAGGAAGATCAAGAACCAAGGTTGGTTCAAGGCATTCAGCATCAAAGCCATAACGAAGAAGGCTGTGAGGGCTGCCATAGTTGGGACCATTTGGATGATCAAGAAGAAGACCAAACTTTGCTTACGCGCTAAGAAGTTGTAACGACTATAGGCATAACCTGCGAAGGTAACGATGCTGGTTTGTACCACCATCGTAATAATCGCGATGATCAAGGTATTCATATACCAAGTGCCATAAGGAGTTTCAGAGAAGAGTTTTGAGAAGTTATCAAAACTAAGATTGCCACTAAAATCAAGTGTAAAGGCACTGACGTTCCCTGACTTAAAGGCCGATAAGATCGTAATCAACAGCGGGTAGATAATGATGATTGAAAGAACCACCATGTACAGGTAAGTCAAGAAATGATTGAGGCGGCGTTTAAATTGAACTGAATTTTTCATTTTATACATCCTCCATATCAAATGCATGTAGTTTCTTGAAGGCAATCATTGAGATTGAGATCACGATCACAGAGATAATCAAGGTTACCGCTGCGGCCATTGAATATTGAGGAGAGGTATTAGTTGTCAACTTATAGATCCAAGAAATCAAGATATCTGTAGATCCAGCATTTCCTCCGACAGAACCAGGTCCCCCATCGTTAAACAAGTAAATGATGGAGAAGTTGTTGAAGTTGAAGGTGTATTGACTAATCAAGGTTGGTGCTGCAACCGCAAGGATCATTGGGAAAGTAATGTTGCGGAATTTTTGCCAACCGTTGGCACCGTCAATATAAGCAGCTTCGTAAAGATCGTTTGGAATCGATTGAAGAATCCCCAAAGTCAAGACATAGATATAAGGGAAACCGAGCCAACCTTGCATCATAATCAAAGCGATTTTTGTCCAGGTAGGATCGGTCTTCCAAGGAACCAAGACACCATCTAAGAATGGGAAGATCTTAGCAAACAATGGGATAACTTGGGCGTTGATGGCGCCGACACTATCGTTAAACATATTTGAGAATGTAAGGATAGTGATGAAGGCTGGAACAGCCCAAGGAAGCAGAAAGATAACCCCAAAGATTCGTTTTCCTTTTACGAATGGTTGGTTTGCCACAATGGCTGTCAAAATACCGAGCACGATTTGAAGAGTTGATGCTGCGAGAGCCCAAATCAAGGTCCAACCAAGAACAGATGTAAAGGCTGAACGGAAGGTACTCAAGGTCCACATGTTAGTGAAGTTTTGGAACCCGATCCAATCCAACAAGGTTGTTGGTGCGGTATGTTTGAAGTCATAGTTGGTAAAAGCGATCATCAAAGTAACCAAAACTGGGAAGATAATCGCAAAGGTCATAGCGATATAAGAAGGGATAATCAAAAGATAAGGGAATCCATTTTCATAAATCGCGTGAACCATATCTTTAAAGGTTTTTGGAACGGCAATCCCGTTGTTGATGCGTTTAGCAACTGTTCCAGCATCCTTAATATTTAAGGCATAAAATAGGAAGTAAACAACAGTGATGATCAAGTGGAAGGCCCCACGAATCAAGATAAAGAGGGAATTATCTTGTCCACGAACGGTTCCAAGTGTGACTAACTTCGATAATTCTCCAGCTCCAATTCCAATGAAGTAAACGAGAAAGAGAGCAGTCACTGCAAGAAAAATATAGCCTTTAGCTTTTTGTTTGTTATAAATTTGCCCAAGACCCGGGATCAAAGAGAGCCACATAGCCTTTTTAGGGTTTTGTTCTGTAGTCATTCAAATCTCCTTATAATGTCCTTGCCAGAGAGCAAGAAGACAAGTTTGACAGTTATCAAGTAGAAGGTTGATAATGGAACATAAGAGGTTGGGACCTTGTCGCCAACCTCTTACTCAAACCTAAAAACTGTCTTATTTGCTACCGAATTTTTGTTCGATGGTTTCTTTAATCAATTTCACTGCATCGTCAGCAGCAGCTTTTGCAGATTTTTTACCACTTACAGCATCGAAAAGCATAGTAGCAGCTGGATCCCAAACAGCACTCATTTCAGAGATGTTTGGCATTGGTTGAGCGTTCTTGAACTGTTCAACAACGGCAGTTGTCAATTCATCGTTTTTACCAACCGCATATTTACGAGCTTCGGTGTTGGCAGGAACTTCATTTGTCTTGTCAAACAAAGCTTTTTGTTGGTCAGTGCTTGTCAAGAAGTCAATGAATTTTTGAGCGCCATCAAGGTTTTTCGCACCTGCAGGGATAACCCAAGCTTTACCACCACCAAAGGCAGAATATTGTTTTCCGTTTGGAAGAGTTGGAATAGTTGCGACACCATAGTTTACTTTAGCTTCTTTCAATGAAGCAGCTTTCCAAGGACCATCGATGATAGCAGCTGTTTTACCTTCTTGGAATTGTGTTTGGATGAAGTTAGCAGCACCTTTAGTATCTTGCAAACCTTTTGGCCATTTAGCATACCAAGTTTTCGCATATTCGATACCGTCGATAGAACCTTGGTTGTTCAATCCAATATCTTTAGGATCTGTACCATCTTTACCAAATACATAACCACCATTACCTGAAAGCAAACCGTAAGCATAGTAGAAGTTTGTCCAGTCAGCTAAGAAGGCAGTTGTTTTACCAGGTTCGCTAGCAAAGTCGTATTTGCTATCTTTTGCAAGATTGTCAAGGTCACCAAATGTTTTTGGAGCTTCGCTTACAAGATCTTTATTATAGTAGAGAACCAAAGTTTCGATGACAGCAGGTGCACCGTAAACCTTACCACCGTTTGTGACAAGAGCTTCAGTTGTTTTGTCTGTGTGGCTATCTTTGTTCAATGTCACTTCAGCCAATTGACCATCGTTACCAAGACCACCTACACGGTCGTATGGTGCCATCATAACGTCTGGAGCTTTTTTAGATTGGTTATCAAGAGAAAGGTTATCCAATCCACCAAGGGCATCACCAGTTTTGATTTTAACTTTTACGCCATTTTCTTTTTCAAAAGCTTTTGCAGCTTCTTCAACATAAGATTTGTAGCCTTTGTCTACATAGACGTTGATTTCTTTACTTGCCTCAGAAGAACCTGAAGAGCTATTGCTACAAGCAGCAAGTAAGAAGCCGGCAAAACCAACTGTACCAAGTACAGCAGCACTACGTAAAATTGTACGTTTCATGATTTATTCCTCCTAAAGAATAAAAAAAGATAATAATTAGAAACCGTTTTAGACAAACGTTTTCCTAAAACGACTTAAGTATATCACAAGGCGAAAACGTTTGCAAGTGATTTTGAGAAAATTTTTTAAAAATATTTTAATTCCGAACTTTCTTCTATAAAATACATTAAATTTGTTGACATTAGGCAAAGGAAAGAATACACTAGGGGGGTGAGGACATTCTGAAAAAAGTTAAAAAGTTTTTAAGAAACCCCTTGCAGAAAATATGGAAAAAGTTTATAATGACATGGTACGCAAACGTTTTCGCAAAAATTGCGTAAACTGAGTTGCGCCTGTTCGATTTTAACAAAGAGTAGAGCCGCTTGAGAGCTGGATACGACTCTGCAACGATACCCATACCGTGCACCGAATCGCAGGCTTCAAAGAAATAAAAAGAGGTGGTAACCCATGAAAAAACGTCAAAGTGGTGTTTTGATGCACATTTCTTCCCTTCCTGGACAATACGGAATCGGATCATTCGGACAATCAGCATATGATTTTGTTGATTTCCTCGTTCGGACCAAGCAACGTTACTGGCAAATCTTGCCGCTTGGTACAACCAGTTATGGAGATTCTCCATACCAATCTTTCTCAGCTTTTGCTGGGAACACTCATTTTATTGATTTCGATCTTTTGATCGAACAAGGTTTGTTGACAGAAGCAGACCTTAAAGGAGTGGACTTTGGTCAAGATCCTACTCAAGTGGATTATGCAAAGGTTTTCGAACAACGTCGTCCCTTGCTTGAAAAAGCAGTTGCGAATTTCTTAAAATCAAGTGATCAAAAAGAATTCCAAGAATTTTGTGAAGCCAATGCTTCTTGGTTGGAGCTCTTCGCAGAATACATGGCTATTAAAGAACACTTTGATTTGAAAGCTTGGACAGAGTGGCCAGATGCAGCTATTCGTGCGCGTGAGCCAAAAGCTTTGGCTAAATACCGTGAAGAATTGGCTGATAAATTGACTTACCATCGTGTGACTCAATTCTTCTTCTTCCAACAATGGTTGGCCTTGAAAGCTTATGCTAACGACCACCACATTGAAATTGTGGGAGATATGCCAATCTATGTAGCAGAAGATTCAAGCGACATGTGGGCTAATCCTCATCTCTTCAAAACAGATGAAAACGGAAAAGCAACTTGCATTGCAGGATGCCCGCCAGATGAGTTCTCAGCAACTGGTCAACTTTGGGGGAACCCAATCTATGACTGGGAAGCAATGGACAAAGATGGCTACCAATGGTGGATTGAACGCTTGCGTGAAAGCTTCAAGATCTATGACATCGTTCGGATCGACCACTTCCGTGGTTTCGAATCATACTGGGAAATCCCTGCTGGTTCTGAAACTGCAGCACCAGGTAAATGGGTCAAAGGTCCTGGCTACAAACTCTTTGCAGCCGTGAAGGAAGAGCTCAGTGATTTGAACATCATCGCTGAGGACCTTGGCTTTATGACGGATGAAGTCATTGAGCTTCGCGAACGTACTGGCTTCCCAGGAATGAAGATTCTTCAATTCGCCTTCAATCCTGACGATGAAAGTATCGATAGCCCTCACTTGGCACCAAACAACTCTGTGATGTACACTGGAACACATGATAACAACACAGTTCTTGGATGGTACCGCAATGAAATCGACGATCCAACTCGTGAGTACCTTGCTCGTTATACCAACCGGAAAGAGTACGAATCTGTCCCACATGCTATGCTTCGCACAGTCTTTGCTTCTGTCAGCTTCATGGCGATTGCTACGATGCAAGACTTGCTTGAGTTAGATGGCTCAGCTCGGATGAACTTCCCATCAACTCTTGGTGGTAACTGGTCATGGCGGATGACAGCGGATCAATTGACTCCAGCTGTTGAGCAAGAATTGCTTGATTTCACAACGATCTATCGTCGTGAAAACAAAGACTTGAAAAAAGAAGTTAAGAAAGCAGAAAAATAATCTTTCCCTATTAAAATTGTTGAAACAAAGGAGACTTTAAAACATGGAATCATTACAAAAATATGTGATTGATCATCACCAAAAAACAATTGCAGAATGTTCAAATGAAGAATTGTACCTTGCTTTGCTTAATTACACCAAGCAAGCAAGTGCCCAAAAGAAATTAAATACTGGTAAGAAAAAAGTTTACTACATCTCAGCTGAGTTCTTGATCGGTAAACTCTTGTCTAACAACTTGATCAACTTGGGTCTTTACGACGATGTCAAAAAAGAATTGTCAGATGCTGGTAAAGACTTGATCGAAGTCGAAGAAGTGGAATTGGAACCATCACTTGGTAACGGTGGTTTGGGACGTTTGGCAGCCTGCTTTATCGACTCTATCTCAAGCCTTGGTTTGACAGGGGATGGGGTTGGTTTGAACTACCACTTTGGTTTGTTCCAACAAGTCCTTAAAAACAACCAACAAGAAACGATTCCAAACGCATGGTTGACTGACCAAAGCTGGCTCGTTCGTTCAAGCCGTAGCTACCAAGTTCCATTCGCACACTTCACATTGACTTCTACCCTTTATGATATCGACGTACCTGGTTACAAGATCGATACCAAGAACCGTTTGCGCTTGTTCGACTTAGATTCAGTTGATTCATCTATTATTGAAGATGGTATTAACTTTGACAAGACAGATATCGCTCGCAACTTGACCCTCTTCTTGTACCCAGATGATAGTAACCGTCAAGGGGAATTGCTCCGTATCTTCCAACAATACTTCATGGTATCAAATGGTGCTCAATTGATCATCGACGAAGCCATCGAAAAAGGAAGCAACTTGCATGACCTTGCTGACTATGCGGTTGTACAAATCAACGATACTCACCCATCAATGGTCATTCCTGAATTGATCCGTCTTTTGACAGAACGTGGTATTGGAATGGATGAAGCTATCTCTATCGTTCGTAGCATGACGGCTTACACTAACCACACAATCCTTGCAGAAGCCCTTGAAAAATGGCCACTTGAATTTTTGCAAGAAGTGGTTCCTCACTTGGTTCCAATCATTGAAGAATTGGACCGCCGTGTTCGCGCTGAATACAAAGATCCAGCTGTTCAAATCATCGATGAGAATGATCGCGTACACATGGCACACATGGATATCCACTATGGATTTAGCGTAAACGGGGTAGCAGCACTTCACACAGAAATCTTGAAGAATTCTGAGTTGAAAGCTTTCTACGACATTTACCCTGAAAAATTCAACAACAAAACAAACGGTATCACATTCCGTCGTTGGCTCATGCATGCCAACCCAACCTTGTCACACTACTTGGATGATATCCTCGGACGTGACTGGCACCATGACGCATCTAAATTGGAAGACCTTCTTTCTTATGAAGATAAAGATGCAGTCAAAGCAAAATTGGAAAACATCAAGTCTCACAACAAACGGAAATTGGCTCGTTTCTTGAAAGACCATCAAGGTGTGGAAATCAATCCTAACTCTATCTTTGATACCCAAATCAAACGTCTCCACGAATACAAACGTCAACAAATGAACGCTTTGTATGTGATCCACAAATACTTGGACATCAAAGCTGGAAATATCCCTGCTCGCCCAATCACTGTTCTCTTTGGTGGTAAAGCAGCTCCTGCCTACACCATTGCACAAGATATTATCCACTTGATCCTTTGCTTGTCTGAAGTGATTGCAAACGATCCAGCAGTAGCTCCACACTTGCAAGTCGTTATGGTAGAAAACTACAACGTGACTGCTGCAAGCTACTTGATTCCAGCTAGCGATATTTCTGAGCAAATCTCCCTTGCTTCTAAGGAAGCTTCAGGTACTGGTAACATGAAATTCATGTTGAATGGTGCGTTAACACTTGGTACTATGGATGGAGCAAACGTGGAAATCGCTGAATTGGTTGGACGTGACAACATCTACATCTTCGGTGAAGATTCAGAAACTGTAATCGATCTATATGAGAAATCAGCATACAAATCAGCGGACTTCTATGAACGTGAAGCTATCAAACCATTGGTAGACTTCATTATCAGCGATGCCGTTCTTGCAGTTGGTAACAAGGAACGCTTGACTCGTCTTCACAAGGAATTGATCAACAAAGACTGGTTCATGACTCTTCTTGACTTGGAAGACTACATTGTAACCAAAGAACGCATGTTGGCTGATTACGAAGACCGTGATGCATGGTTGGATCAAGTTATCGTAAACATTGCTAAAGCAGGATTCTTCTCATCTGACCGTACGATCGCTCAGTACAATGAAGATATCTGGCACTTAAACTAATCATTAGTTGTTAGACCAAGGTCCATAAGACCTTGGTCTTTTTCATTACTTCTCATTTGGGAGAAGAAATGGAGCTAGTTTAGGGAATGGACACTCTGCAAAAAGTGTTGTTTTTTTGAATTTTGCAACCCCTAAAGGGAAAAAATTACATAATTTTTATTTCAGTCTTCAAATCTAATTTATTGGTATAAAAAAATACTTCCCTTTAAAAAGCCTTTCGGTGAAATTTATAAAAAGAGAAAGTGTCTTAAAAACCCTTGAAAATAAAGGATTTTTTCACAGGCGTTTGCATATATTTTCAACTAAAGATGGGGAAGGCAAGGAAAGTTTGGGGATTCAAGTTGTTATATATTTAAAGTAAAATAAAAAATTAAATTGACAAATATATAAAAATGGTTGATTGTGATACAATGAAGTTAACTGGAAGTAGCATATTTTTGCCTCTACAGTGAGATTTTTTTAAACAAAAAAGGAGAGTTTTGAAAATGAAAAGCTATCGTGAACATGTTTCGAAGCAGGAAAAATTTTCAATTCGTAAGTTATCAGTCGGTGTTGTTTCATTGGCCATCGCTGGATTGGCTACTGTTAATACCTACGGAGCAGAAGTGAAAGCGGATGAGGCAACAGCACCTGCAACTGAAGCGACTACTACGGATACAGCAACAAGCGATGCAGCTGTTTCAACAAGTTCTAAGTTGACATCTACAACTGTGACAGAAGGAAATAAAACAGTTACGACGACTTATGTAGAATCACCAGAACTTGAAAAAGCAAAAGCTGATGCGGCTACAGAAGGTGTGACCGTTACAGAAGAAGCTGAAAAAGTCCAACCATCTATCGCAGCAGCAGAAGCAGATAATAAAGCTCAAACAGCTGAAATCAACACAGTAGTTGATAACTACAAAAAGGCAAAAGCGGAGTATGAAGCAAAATCTCAAGAAATCACATTGATTGAAAAGAGAAATGCAGAAGCAGAAGCGGCTTACAAGAAACAAGTAGAAGACTACAAAACCCAACAAGCAGCTTATGATAAAGCTTTAGAAGAGTACAATGCTAAAAAGGCAGCCTACGATGCTAAAGTAGCAGAAAAAGCAGCAGCAGATAAGGCCAATGCAGAAGCAAAAGCTAAGTATGAAGCAGAAATGGCTGTTTACAATACAGCGAAAGCGCAATACGATAAAGATTTACAAGAATACCAAACTAAGAAAGCGCAATACGATAAAGATAAAGCAGCTTATGATCAATTGGTAGCGAAGAAGGCAGAAGAAGATGCTGCTAAGGCTCAATACGAAGCTGATCTTGCAAAATACAATGTAGAAAAAGTACAGTACGAAAATGATTATATTGCTTATCAAAAGAAATTAGCTGAATACGAAGTTGCCAAAAAACAATATACGGACGCGAAACAAGCATACGACAAATATATGACAGACAATGCGTATGCTGACCTTAAAAATGTTTCAACTGTTCAAGATTTGACCTTCCAACGTGAAGGTGGTGCAACTCACACCATTGACGGCATCAGCACTTATCTTACTCGTGATGCTCAAGCTCGTTTAAATACAAGCAATGTCCATCAATATGATTCTAATAAATTGGAAGCTTCAGATATTGTAGCAACTAGTCCTTGGGCCAATAATGAAACTGAGTACATTCAAGTGAAAGAAGGCGATAAATTTGTCGTTACTTATGATAACTTGAATCAGTCCAGCATGCGTGAAAATACGGATATGCATCCAATCAAACGTGTGATTTACCGTTATGAGATTTTAAGTCTTCCATCAAATGATGGCAAAGGGATTGCAGCAGTCAACGCAGATCCAACGGTAACCATGACAGTGGGTGCTTCAACAGACCAAGACAAACCTGTTAAGGTTGCTGTCGATGTTGAATTCTATGATGGTGATGGCAATAAATTTGATTTGACTCAACGCAATGCCATTGTCGCTTTGAACTCGCTCAACCACTGGACAGGTGCTTCCTATGTCGATAGTGGAGACAAACCTCGTGCCCTTACAGTAGAAGCCAAAGATAAAAATGGCAACACTGTTCGTGGAACTTGGGATCCATATGCAGATGGTTCATCCATGAGCATTGAAAACAATGAAGTGAAGGTTAAAACAGGAAAAGCAGACTTTGGTACTGCAACTGTTTCCATTTCAGCAGACAACCCTCTCAAAATTGTGACTCAGAAATATGGTTATGTTAAAGATGACACAGGTAAATGGGTTCCTGGTACGACACCTGAGAAGGAAGAAGTAACGGATGCGTTAACTGTAAATGCTTCGGGTTCAGGAAGTGTTCATTCTATTGGTACAGAAGAATTTACCTTTGAAGGTAAGGATGATGTTATCGGATCATACAAAGTAGATGCAACTACAGGTCAAATTACGTTCACGCCTAAGAAGAAATTTGAAAACGTGGAACACCAAGAGTCTGTAAATGTTGGAAATAATAAATTTATTCCAATTCCAAACTCAAGTGTTTCTTATGATGCTGCTACTAAAGAAGTGACTTCCTTTAAAGATAACCAATATATTGAACATGGCTCTGTCTTTAACGGTGAATCTTCAACAACTCTTGAAGGTTGGGATAATCCATCTTCTCCATACCTCTATTATGGTGGAGCAGGCTTGAAGATGTCAGATGGACACTTAGTCTTTACGGCTAATGGTGCCAATGCGGCTGGTCAACCAACGGTTTACTGGTTTGCCATCAACTCAAATGTAGGTCTTCCTAAAGAGCCAGGAGAAGAACCGAAAGAGCCAACAAAACCAACAGAACCAAAGGCTCCAACTCCACCAACGATTACAGTGGAAAATCTACCTGCAGAACCAAGCAAACCAGAAGAACCTAAAGGTCCAACGGCTCCAAAAGAACCTAACTACACTGTGATCACAGTTGATGTGAAGGAACCAAAAGCGCCAACTCCACCAAAAGCGCCAACCCCACCGACTCCTGAAGTCGTTCCAAATACGAATCCGGTGAAACCGGAAGCTGAGGTGAAATGGCATAAGAACAAAGTGGTAACGGAAACAGATATTCCAACCCCACCAACACCAGTTCCTCCAACTCCACCAACTCCATACAACCCACCTACACCAATTGTTCCACCTACACCAATCGTTCCACCAACTCCAGAGGTTCCAACCGAACCAACTCCTGAAGTTCCGGAACAGCCTGTACAACCTGCGCAACCACAAACACCTACGCTTCCAAATACAGGTACAGAAAGCTCAACTGCAGCTGTTCTTGCAGGTGCGATGGCTGGATTGCTTGGATTGGGTCTTGCACGCAAGAAAAAAGAAGATTAATTCTTATTTCTGTCGTTCATTCATCTAAATAAAGAAAGTCAGAAGGCAAGTTCTTCTGGCTTTTTTGATGGAGTGATGACCAAATAGTTGAGAAATAGAACAGAATAGTTTTTGGATGAGGAGAGGAAATGGCTTTTATAGACCAAATCGTGTCGAAATGAAGCAGAATAGAAATGGATGACACAAGAAGAAGAGAATGAGGTATACTGGTGGTGTTCGAATGAAAGTTTATAGGACTCCGTTATATCTCTAATCATTCCAATGATACAGTTGCGATGGCTTTTCATCTTTTGCACACATTACTTTTCCAAATGAATTTCATTTGAACGTATCAGTGATCAGGCAAGTGCTTCCACGGTTTTGAGGCGCTTGCCTTTCTATCTGTATCGCGATATAATAGGGTGTAAGAAATGAAAAGGAGTTTGTATGAAAAAGAAACCTATCTATCTTTACATCCTGTTATTTTTCTCTACGGTTGGAACCCTGACTTCAGCTGTCTCAACCTTTGGAGCTTCAAAGAGTTTTGAGCTGACAGATGATTTTGCGAAACAACTTGGTTTAACAACGGCTCAAGACAAGGCTGACTACGTGACATATTATGAGAAATCAGCCCAACTCAATCAGTCTCCACTAACCTTTTTATTTGTTTCCCTGATTCTGATTGCCTTACTGGCAACTTTCTATTTCCTCTTTATGAAGCAGGATCTGTTAACAGCCCATTATACTTACATGGGGCAGATTTTATTAAGTCAAGCCTTCTCTTGCTATAATTATTTTGCAGGGCGTCCACTATTAGCTAGTTTTTCAACCCCGTCCCTTCGCCAACGATATCTGGCATCTTCGTCCATTGCTTTGTTACTCTTGACTGCTTTATCTCTTCTCTTCCTTGGGATTGTTTTGTATAAAACCTTGCGTTTGAGAAAAGCTCAAGCTACGGCATAATAGATAAGTTTGAATGGAGCTCTCTTAGAGGATAAGAGAGCTTCTTGATTGGAGAAAAAAGATGAAAGTATCCTTTGTTTATATTAGTCTGAGTGGGAATACAGAGAGTTTTGTCCGCCGCTTAAGTGACTATTTGCTGGAAGCCCATCCCGGACTTGAAATCGAGAAAGTGCATGTGAAAGACCTGGTCAAAGAGGGCCAGCCCTTCTTTGAAATGACCAATCCTTTTATTACTTTTTTGCCAACCTATTTGGAGGGTGGAAATGGTGTTGACAATGGCGATGTGGAAATTTTGACGACAGATGTCGCAGATTTTATTGCTTACGGAGGCAACGCCAGCAAGTGCTTAGGAGTGGTTGGATCAGGCAATCGGAATTTTAACAATCAATATTGTTTAACCGCTAAGCAATACAGCCAACGCTTTGGTTTCCCTATGTTAGCCGATTTTGAAATGCGGGGGATGTTGGGAGATATTAAAAAAGTAGCCGCCATTGTAGAAGATTTGTATCATCTTTAAAATAAAGAGAGTGGGACAGAAATCGGTAATTCGTTAGAATTCGATTTCGTCGTCCCACCTCCGCACAGTTGAGTAGGGCTGTAAAAGCTGATGAAATCAGCGTAGTAGAGCCCACTCAACCACTGCGTCTTGCTCGACAATCCAAAAATAATTGAGAGGCTAGGACTTTTGTCCCAGCCTCTTATTTGTTGCGACTGAATAGAAGAGGAGTCACATTTTATATGACTCCTCTTCTATGGCTTATTTTAATTTTTCTGTGATTTCTTTAGCAAGTAGGAGTCCCAATCGATAGTCTTTGTTGATGGCATGGATGACATCGTTGATATTGTCGGTCTCTTGGATTTTTTCCTTGATGCTATCTTTGAAAGCTTGATCTTTCAAGAGTTGCTCTTGTAAGAGCCGTTGTAGTTTTTCTCTTTCGTACTTGTTGAATAAAAAGAGGACCACTAAACTGATGAGGATTAAGATGTAAACGGTTTGATTCATAGATTTCTCCTGTATATAAAGGATTTGAAAATGTAGAGAATGAAGGGCATTAGGCATGAGAAAAGGAGTGAGAAAGAACTAAATTGAATCGCATTTAGTTTCTCCTCTCACTCCCATATGAGATGTTCTACTTATCAATCATTAGATAAGAAATTACATTTTCTCAGGGGCATCGACACCAAGTAAGCGAAGGGCTTCTTTTAAGACTACTGCAGTTGAGTAGCTAAGAGCAAGACGGCTTTCGCGTTCTGGGCTTTCATCCAAGATACGAGTGTGTGCATAGTATTTGTTGAAGGCTTGAGCCAAGTTGATAGCATATTTTGCGATCAAGGATGGATCATAGTTTTCAGCAGCACGTTTCACCACACGAGAGAAGTCTTGGAGAAGCTTGATGATTTCCCAGCTTTCAGGATCGCTCAAGCTGTATGTCGCATCTGTAGATGGTGTGAAGTTGGCTTTGCGAAGGATGGATTGGATACGAGCGTAAGCGTATTGAACGTAAGGTCCAGTTTCTCCTTCAAAGGATACCATGGCTTCGAGGTCGAAGTCATACCCATTGCGGCGGTCTGTCTTCAAGTCGTAGAATTTAACCGCACCAACACCGACTGCATGTGCCACTTCTTCCTTGTTTTCCAATTCAGGGTTCTTTTCTTCGATCTGCGCTTTGGCACGAGAGATGGCTTCTTGAAGAGTTGGTTCGAGAAGGATGATATTTCCTTTACGAGTTGACAATTTTTGGCGGTTTTTTGTCACCAAACCAAAGTCAACGTGAACCATATCGTCGCTCCAGTCAAATCCCATTTTCTTCAAAACAGCTTTCAACTGACGGAAGTGGTTAGATTGTTCTTGACCTACAGCATAGATGTTTTTCACAAAGTTGTAAGTCCGTGCACGGTAGATAGCGGTTGCGATATCACGCGTGATGTAAAGAGTGGCACCGTCTGATTTCTTAATCATAGCTGGTGGAAGGTTGACATCATCGAGCTCAACGATGCTAGCACCCTTAGACTCTTTCAACAAGCCTTTTTCTTCAAGAATTTGGACAGCTTCATCCATCTTGTCATTGTAGAAAGCTTCTCCGTTTAAGCTGTCAAATTCAACACCGAGGAGTTTGTAGATACGGTTGAATTCTACCAAGCTTTCGTCACGGAACCATTGCCACAACTCAGTCGCTTCTGGATCTCCATCTTCCAATTTCTTGAACCAGAGACGTCCTTCATCATCAAGCTCAGGATCGTTTTCGATTTCAGCGTTGATCCGAACGTAAAGTTTTAGCAATTCATCGATTGGGTTGGCTTCGACAGCTTCCTTGCTACCCCATTTTTTGTAAGCCACCATCAAGAGACCGAACTGTTTACCCCAGTCACCCAAGTGGTTGATTTTAATCGTGTTGTAGCCCATTTTGCGGAAGATGTTTGAAAGAGCATCCCCGATAACGGTTGAGCGCAAGTGACCAACTGAGAATGGTTTTGCGATATTTGGACTTGAAAGGTCGATGGTAATGTTTTGGCCATGACCTTCGTCTTGTTGACCATAGTCTGCACCTGCTTCGATGACGGATTTGATTACTTGATCAGAGATCTTAGATTTGTCTAAGAAGAAGTTCACGTAAGGTCCAGTTGCAACGACTTTTTCGAAGGCGCTTTGGTCGATCTTTTCAGCAATATCTGCAGCGATTGCTTGAGGAGCCTTGCGTTCCACTTTTGCAAGTGAGAAGGCTGGAAAAGCAATGTCACCAAGATCAGATGATTTTGGTTGTTCAAGCAAGTTTAAAATAGCATCTTGGTCAAGAGAGTCAATCACTTTGGCCAATTCACTAGCAATGAGTTCTTTATTGTTCATATTAGCTCCTTAGTCCTTTTAACTATTATTTTAACACAATTCTGAGCGAATTTTCAATTTTTTTGGTATAATTTAAAGTATATTTATTCAAAAGTGGAGGTCCAATGAAAAAGACAGAACGTCACCTTTTGATTCAACAAATGATTCGAAATGAAAAATTGTCGACTCAAAAAGAGATTCAGGATCGATTAGAAGCAAAAGGAATTGCTGTAACGCAAACAACTCTGTCACGAGATTTGCGCGATCTGGGTCTAGTCAAGGTGAAACGAAAAGACCAGTTGTATTATATTTTGCCAAATGAGCCTGAGGTGGCAGAGATTTATATTATGTTGTCCAGCCACGCCAAGTCTGTCTCACGAGCAGAATTCACTTTGGTTTTGCGGACAGAGCTAGGAGAAGCAGCTCTCTTGGCCAATGGTGTAGATGAAATGTCAGATGAGCGTATTTTGGGAACAGTAGCAGGGGCCAATACCCTCTTGATTGTTTGTCGAGACCAAGAGGCAGCCATTGAAATTCAAAATGAAATTTTAGGGATGATGCAGTAATCAAGCCCTGTTAAGATGTCAAAAGGAGGAAGATAGTGAGCTATCTACTCCTGTTTTCATCTATGGAGCTTGTGTCAGAAAATGATGCAACAGTAAGGAATAAAGAAGTATGGCAGTAGAGAAAATATCCCCTGGAATGCAGCAGTATCTAGATATCAAAAAAGACTATCCGGATGCCTTTTTGCTGTTTCGAATGGGAGATTTTTACGAATTATTTTATGAAGATGCAGTGAATGCAGCTCAAATTTTAGAGATTTCCTTAACCTCACGGAATAAAAATGCAGAGAATCCGATCCCCATGGCGGGTGTTCCCTACCACTCGGCTCAGCAGTATATTGATGTTCTCATTGAACAGGGATTTAAGGTCGCGATTGCAGAACAAATGGAAGACCCTAAAGAAGCCAAGGGGGTCGTTAAGCGTGAAGTCGTACAGGTGATTACGCCGGGTACAGTGGTGGATTCGACCAAGCCAGATAGTGAGAACAACTTCCTGGTTGCTTTGGATCGTTCAGGAAATGAGTATGGGCTAGCCTATATGGATCTGGTGACAGGGGAGTTTCAGGTGACGACCCTCAATGACTTTAGCATGGTTTGTGGAGAAATCCGCAATTTACGTGCGCGTGAGGTGGTCCTGGGTTATGAGTTGCCAGAACAGGAAGAGCGTGTGTTTGTTAGCCAGATGAATCTCTTGCTGTCACATGTAGAGACGGCGCTCGACGATGTTCAACTCTTAGGGGATCAGTTGAGTGAGCTAGAAAAGAAAACGGCTGGAAAACTTCTCCAGTATGTCTACCAGACACAAATGCGGGAATTGAGCCACCTCAAAAAAGCCCATCATTATGAGATTTGCGATTTCTTGCAGATGGACTTTGCGACCAAGGCTAGTCTTGATTTGACAGAGAATGCGCGGACTGGGAAGAAACATGGTAGCTTGTATTGGTATTTGGATGAAACCAAGACGGCCATGGGCGGTCGTTTGTTGCGGTCCTGGATTCAGAAACCCTTAGTCGATTTGAAACGGATTCGAGAGCGCCAGGACATCATTCAGGTCTTTATGGATCATTTCTTTGAACGGAGCGATTTGACCGACAGTCTCAAAGGGGTCTATGACATTGAACGCTTAGCGAGTCGTGTTTCCTTTGGCAAGATCAATCCTAAGGATCTCTTGCAGCTAGGAGATACTCTGGGGCATGTGCCGACGATCAAGTCGATTCTACTGGGGATTGGTGATCCAGTCTTAGATGTCTTAATTGCACGCTTGGATGAACTTCCTGAATTGCACCGCTTGATTACCTCAGCTATTGCTCCGGAAGCGTCTGCTGTTATTACGGAGGGAAATATCATCCGAACTGGGTTTGACGAGCAATTGGATCAGTATCGTGTCGTTCTTCGGGATGGTACTGGTTGGATTGCTGAGATTGAGGCCAAAGAGCGCGAAGCCAGTGGCATTACAGGTCTAAAAATCGATTACAACAAGAAGGATGGCTATTATTTCCATGTCACCAATTCTCAATTGAGTCACGTTCCTGCTCACTTTTTCCGCAAGGCGACCTTGAAAAATTCAGAACGCTTTGGTACGGAGGAATTGGCACGCATCGAAGGAGATATGCTAGAGGCGCGTGAGAAGTCTGCTAATCTGGAATATACGATTTTTATGCGGATTCGGGAAGAAGTTGGCAAGTATATCCAACGTCTGCAACAGTTAGCTCAGGCGATTGCGACGGTTGATGTTTTACAAAGTTTAGCCAGTGTCGCTGAGTCGCAACAGTTGAATCGTCCCTTCTTTCATGAAGAACGACGAATCGCGATCGACAAAGGTCGTCATCCGGTTGTTGAGAAAGTGATGGGAGCCCAGTCCTATATTCCTAATAGCATCTTTATGGATGAAGAACGGGATATTCAGCTGATTACGGGGCCAAATATGAGCGGGAAGTCTACCTATATGCGCCAATTGGCGATCATTGTGATTCTTGCCCAAATTGGCTCTTATGTTCCAGCGCAAAGGGCTGAATTGCCAATCTTTGATGCGATTTATACCCGGATCGGAGCTGCTGATGACCTGGTATCGGGTCAGTCTACCTTTATGGTGGAAATGATGGAGGCCAATCATGCCATTCGCAAGGCAACGCCTCAGTCCTTGATTTTATTTGATGAGTTGGGACGGGGAACGGCGACCTATGATGGGATGGCCCTCGCCCAGTCCATCATCGAATACATTCACGATCGAACCGGTGCCAAAACCTTGTTTGCAACCCACTACCATGAGTTGACGGCACTCTCAGAGACCTTGTCCCGTTTGGAAAATGTTCATGTTGCGACCTTGGAGCGAGATGGTCAGGTTACCTTCTTGCACAAGATTGAACCCGGACCAGCTGATAAATCTTATGGGATTCACGTGGCCAAGATCGCTGGTTTGCCAGAAGAATTATTGAAGCGGGCGGATGCGATTTTGACCAAGCTCGAAGGACAAGCCCAGCAAGTACCGCTTGCGGATGCAACTCCTAAAAAGGAAGTGTCTTCGCAGGTTGCTGAACAAATGTCCCTCTTTGAGGAAGAAACAGAAAATACAGTGATCACAGAATTGAAGAATCTGGATCTCTACAATATGACTCCCATGGAAGTCATGATGGCAGTCGCCGAATTGAAAAAGAAATTATAAAAGAAGATCCTCGTGACAGCGAGGATCTTTTATTGAAGACAAAGTCATCTTAGAAACTTTCCTTAAGTGAGTACGGACGTCAGCGAACTTCTTCGAAGTTCCAA
Organism: Streptococcus sp. S5; assembly: GCF_034134805.1. Lineage (NCBI taxonomy): Bacteria > Bacillati > Bacillota > Bacilli > Lactobacillales > Streptococcaceae > Streptococcus > Streptococcus lingualis. Next base: position 219,477 of record NZ_CP139419.1, read on the forward strand.
GACTAATTATTGAGCCTAAGGTCTCAATAATTCCGAGTGCCTGAAACAATTGTGTTTCAGGCACTTTTCTCACAGCGGAAAGTTTCAGTAGATGATTGAACAACTATAACGAGTATATTTTTTATAGAATTTATTAGATTTGTATAAAGGAACAGTTTATCTCTACTTTCAGATCCTCGTAGCACTGAGGATCTTTTTGCTTAGTGGTTAGCAATGCTTTGATTGATTTCTTGAACTTGTTTTTTATAAAAATGATGGGAGACCAACCAGATGATCACGTAAACGAGGGTGAATTCGACAACGAGTGAGAGGTAAAATCCGAGTCGTGCTGGAAACCAGCCGGCTAAGGTAGCTAGAGGAATAAAGCCAAGCAACATGAGTAGGTAATGGCTCAGAGTAGCCCGTAAGAGGCTCCAGTCTTTTTGAAAGAGGAGACTTCCGAAGCTAAAGAGGACCCCAATCGCACCCCAAACGAGGGCACAATAGAGCATGACCAGTGAGCCGTGAACATGATGCAAGAACATCCAGCGACCGACTGCAGAGTTGGGACTTAAGGGAAGGTACAACTCAGGTGAGAAGAGATAGGAAAAGAAAATGGATAGGATGAGCCCGATGAGAATGCCTTTCAGGGCGTCAGAAAAAGATTGTTTTAGCATGATAATTTCTCCTTAATGGCTTTCAAGTAACGACGGGAGGAGTAGGTCAGACTCCCGTTTTTAAGATAGATTTGCACCGATCCTCCACTGGTAAAGTGCAGGTGATCGATTTCTTTTGTGTTGATAATTTCAGATTGGGAAATTTTGAGAAAGCAGGTCGGCAAGTCTTCAGATAGCTGATAGAGTGGTCCAGTCAGAATAAATTGATCTGTCATGGTCTCGCCAATTACTTGCCGATTTTCAATGTAAAAACGTTGGAATAGTTGGCTTTCGATCAGGTAAGCTTCCCCATCCTTTTTGGCACGTAAGCGCCCTTTTTGATCCAATTCTTCCACAAAGTCACGGATTTTCTCTACACGCGCAGATAGTGCAGGTGCTGTGATCATCACCGTTTCTTCTTGGAAGTGGGAATCAATGTGTACTTCAACTTTCATAAGATATTTTCTCCCTCCTTTGGGTAAAGTCGGTTGGCCTGCTAGCCCGGCTCCTTCTTTACACTACTATTAAACACTTTTTCCAAAGGGAAGACAAGGGGATTTGTCTATGTGGTCGTTTTCTTTGCCTATGCGGTTTTTAAGGAAGAAGATGGGGACAGCCTCTATTTTTTAAGAAAGGGAGTCTTGTAGATCTGTGGTATAATAGAGCTACATGTATCGGTGAAAAAATAGGTAAAGGAGCAGACATGTCACAGATTATTGAATTGCCAGAAGTCCTAGCCAATCAGATTGCGGCAGGTGAAGTGATTGAACGACCTGCTAGCGTGGTCAAGGAGTTGGTTGAAAACTCGATCGATGCTGGGGCTAGCCAGATCGTTGTTGAAATCGAAGAAGCAGGATTGAAGTCGATTCGGATTACAGACAATGGGGAAGGAATTGCGCATGATGAGGTCGCTTTGGCCCTCCGTCGACATGCGACCAGTAAGATCAAGAGTCAAGTGGATCTTTTTCGTATTCGAACACTTGGTTTTCGTGGTGAGGCCATGCCTTCCATTGCTTCTGTCAGTATTCTAACCCTTCTGACGGCGCAAGAAGGAGCTGCCCACGGGACCAAATTGGTTGCAAAGGGTGGCGAAATTGAGGAAGTAGAGCTAGCGACAAGCCCTGTCGGGACCAAGATCACAGTGGAAGATCTCTTTTTTAATACACCTGCTCGTCTCAAGTATTTAAAGAGCCAGCAGGCAGAGCTATCCCATATCGTGGATATTCTAAACCGCTTGAGCTTGGCCCATCCTGAGATTGCCTTTACCTTGATCAATGATGGAAAAGAAATGACCAAAACAGCGGGGACGGGCAATCTCCGGCAAGCGATTGCGGGTGTCTATGGCCTGGCGTCTGCCAAGAAGATGGTGGCTATTGAAAATCGCGACCTAGATTTTGAAGTGACGGGCTTTGTGTCTTTGCCTGAATTGACTCGTGCAAATCGCAATTACATCAGTCTCTTTATCAACGGCCGTTACATCAAGAATTTCTTGCTCAATCGAGCTATTTTAGACGGCTACGGCAGTAAACTCATGGTTGGCCGCTTCCCGCTCGCGATCATTAATATCCAGATCGACCCTTACTTAGCGGATGTCAATGTTCACCCCACTAAGCAAGAGGTTCGCATCTCCAAAGAACGAGAACTAATGGCCTTGATCTCCCAGGCTATTGCGAACGCTTTGAAAGAGCAGAACCTGATTCCGGATGCTCTAGAAAATCTAGCCAAGTCGACTATTCGTCGAACAGAAAAGGCAGTACAGACGACCCTGCCTTTAAAAGAAAACCGCCTCTATTATGACCGAGAAAGTCGAGATTTCAAACTTCGACCAGAAGTGGCAGATCCTCAACGGCCTCTAGCAGATGAGCTAACTGCTGATTCTACAAGCCAAGAAAACACCGTAGAAAAACCAACAAGCGCGATCAAGTTTGCGGAAAGAAAGACTGTGGTTTATGATGAACTGGATCACCCAGAGTTGGATCTGGCTAGTCTAGACAAGGCCTATGATAAGTTGGATGGGGAAGAACATTCGACCTTCCCAGAATTGGAATATTTTGGTCAGATGCATGGAACCTATCTCTTTGCCCAAGGAAATGGGGGCCTATATATCATTGACCAGCACGCGGCCCAAGAGCGGGTCAAATACGAAGAATACCGGGAGAGCATCGGGGACGTAGACGGCAGTCAGCAACAACTGCTGGTGCCTTATATCTTTGAGTTCCCTACAGACGATCTGATCCGCCTGCAACAGCGCAAGCACCTCTTAGAAGAAGTGGGCGTCTACTTAGAAGAATACGGAGCTAACCAGTTGATCTTACGGGAGCATCCGATCTGGATGAAGGAAGAAGAGATCGAGTCGGGCATCTATGAAATGTGTGATATGCTCCTTTTGACCAAGGAAGTGTCCATCAAGAAATACCGGGCTGAGTTGGCCATCATGATGTCCTGCAAACGCTCCATCAAGGCCAACCACACGCTGGATGATTACTCCGCACGCGATCTGATCTACCAACTGTCCCAATGTGACAACCCTTATAACTGCCCTCATGGCCGTCCGGTTTTGGTTAACTTTACCAAGTCAGATATGGAAAAGATGTTCCGACGCATTCAGGAAAATCACACCAGTTTACGGGAATTGGGCAAATATTAAGTAAACAATAAAGGAAGATTATGTACGAATACATTAAAGGAATTTTAACAAAAATCACCGCCAAATACATCGTGGTGGAGACAGCTGGGATCGGCTATCTCTTGCATGTGGCCAATCCCTATGCCTACTCTGGTAAAATGAATCAAGAGGTGCACGTCTATCTGCACCAAGTGGTTCGGGAAGACGCTCACCTTCTCTATGGCTTTGCGACCGAAGAAGAGAAACAGCTCTTTTTAAACTTGATCTCAGTCTCTGGGATTGGACCTGTCTCAGCTCTGGCTATCATTGCTGCAGATGACAATGCAGGCCTTGTCCAAGCCATCGAAAGCAAGAACATCACTTACTTGACCAAGTTTCCGAAGATCGGCAAGAAAACAGCCCAACAGATGGTTTTGGACCTAGAAGGTAAGATCAATCTTGATCTAGAAGATGCACCGGCTCAGTCCAAAGCCAAAGTTGTAGAAGAAAACCAAGCCCTTGAAGAAGCCATGGAAGCCATGTTGGCATTGGGCTACAAGGCAACGGAACTCAAGAAAATCAAGAAATTCTTTGAAGGAACTTCTGATACTGCTGAAAACTATATCAAGTCTGCCCTTAAGATGTTGGTGAAATAGGAGAAGTCTATGCCAAAACGTTGTGGCTGGGTTAAAATGAATAACCCGCTCTATGTAGCCTACCACGATGAAGAATGGGGACAGCCCCTACATGAGGACCAAGCGCTTTTTGAGTTGCTCTGTATGGAGACTTATCAGGCCGGTCTATCTTGGGAAACGGTGCTCAATAAACGGCAGGCTTTCCGAGAATCTTTTCATGGTTACCACCTTCAACGCGTCGCAGAGATGACCGACTCTGAACTGGAAACTTTGTTAGACAATCCAGCCATCATCCGCAATCGTGCAAAGATTTTTGCGACACGGGCCAATGCTCAAGCCTTTCTACAAGTCCAGGAGGAATTTGGATCGTTTGATGCTTATCTTTGGTCTTTTGTAGATGGGAAAACCATCGTCAATGATGTTCCAGCTTACCGGCAGATTCCAGCGAAGACAGCTCTTTCTGAGAAGCTAGCCAAGGACCTTAAAAAACGTGGTTTTAAGTTCACCGGACCAGTCGCAGTTTTATCCTTCCTACAAGCAGCAGGCCTGGTTGATGACCATGAGAATGATTGTGAATGGAAAAACGGTGATTAGTGAGTATAGGTAACTAGAGTATCTGAGAATATAGAAAAAAAGCTGAGAAATTCTTCCCAGCTTTATTTGTTATAGTCGAAGTGGATGACTTGCTCCGTTGCATCTACATACGCGTGGACTCCAAAGGGGACAATTGCTCTTGGAGTTGCATGGCCGACATTCAGATTATAGACAATCGGGATATTGCTATCGATGATATCCAAAAGTGCTTCTTTATAGTCGTCATAGAAAGTTTCATCCATAGGTTTTCCGACCAAGAGTCCACTGATGACCTCGAATATACCAGTTTCCTTTAAAGTCCTCAACATCTTTTTGAAGTCTTCAGGATTGGGCTTTTCTTGGCTGGTTTCTAGCAAGAGGATTTTTCCTTCCCAGTCGGATAAGTCAGGGAAGAGTCTGTACTTTTGGCAGAGTTCTGTACTGTCTACATATCGAGAGTTGTCAAAGATATCGTAGAGGGATTCGAGGCAACCACCGAGGATTTTTCCCTCGAACTGGGCAGTTCCTTGTAACAAGTCAAAACCTGTATTTGCATGGCTGACACGAGGTGTTCCCAGAGACTTGGGACTAAAATCAGTCCGTTCCTCGTACCAAACGTTACTAGGGCGAATTTCTGAGATTTTTCCAGTCTCAATCAATTCTTTAAAGTAGTGGCGGCTATATGGCAACATTTCTTTGTCTAACTCACAAATGTCTGCTAAAAAGGATTGCCCGTAAAAAGTCTTGATTCCTAGTTTATGCAACATGAGATGGTTCATAGTCGTATCCGAGAAGCCAAGAAAAATCTTTTGTTTGATGACCTTTTGTAGTTGGTCATTTTCAAAAAGATAAGGTAGCAAGCGATAGGTATCGTTTCCACCGATGGCACATAGGATCATGTCGATACTATCATCAGAAAATGCCTGAATCAAATCCTCCGCACGAGCTTCGGGATGTTCTTTGATAAAGTCTAAGCCTTTTAGTGAATGAGGTAAAAAGATAGGACTGAGTCCTAGGTCCTTGAGTCGTTGGACCCCCAAGTCCACTTCGTGCTTGACAAAGTCTTCACCCATAGTCCCACTAGATAAACTTATAATACCAATAGTAGAAGCCATATATTAACCTCCTAGAAAAAATTGATGCTATTGTATCACAAAAGATGAGGGGAAACAACAAGAATTAGAGCCACAAGAAGACATTTAGATCAAGAAAGTAGTAAAAAAGCAACCACTCGATATGGTTTCTTCAGAACATAGATAAGCTCTATCAACAATAGAAAATAGCCCTTTTAGAAGTTGATCGCCACATAGTTAAAAGTCTTAGGCATGCTGATGTAATGGTATTTCTAAGAGCCTTTACTTTATACTCTAAAATAAAAGATTGAAGAAAGTTGTCCAAAATGGACTTTATCTTCAATTTGATTTTTAAATAATTTAGGAAATTGTGTTAAAATGAAATGAAAATTACGAATAGTATAAGTAGGAGGCACCATGAAGGCGGAAATTATTGCAGTTGGAACAGAAATTCTAACAGGACAAATTGTGAACACCAATGCTCAATTCTTGTCTGAAAAATTGGCTAGTTTAGGGATTGATGTCTATTATCATGTGGCGGTAGGAGACAATGAAGGTCGTCTCTTCTCGACCATTGAGACAGCTTCAAAACGCAGTGATTTGGTGATTTTATGTGGTGGACTTGGGCCAACAGAGGATGATTTGACCAAGCAAACCCTTGCTAAGTTTTTAGGGAAAGAACTGGTTTTTGATCCAACAGCGCTTGCCAAACTCGACACCTTCTTTGCCAGTCGCCCTGATTATGTCCGGACGCCCAATAATGAGCGGCAAGCACAATTGATTGCCGGTTCAATCCCCCTTCAAAACCGTACAGGTCTCGCGGTTGGAGGTTTGATTGAAGTCGACGGTGTGACCTATGTCGTTCTACCTGGTCCACCAAGTGAGTTAAAACCCATGGTCAATGAACAATTGGTGCCTCATTTGACAACAGGGGAACAGCTCTTTTCAAGAGTCTTGCGCTTCTTTGGAATTGGGGAAAGCCAGCTGGTTACGATCCTAGCAGATATCATTGAAGAGCAGAGTGATCCGACAGTTGCCCCTTATGCCAAGACAGGAGAAGTAACCTTGCGTCTATCTACAAAGGCGAAGGATCAAGCCTCAGCGGATGCGAAGCTCGATGTCTTAGAAAAGGAAATCTTATCCCGTCATACGCTGGATCATCAACCCTTGCATGAACTGTTTTACGGTTATGGGGATGATAATTCGATGGCCAAGGTGGCCTTTGATCTCTTGAAACGGACTGGTAAGACCATTACAGCTGCAGAAAGCCTGACAGCTGGCCTTTTCCAAGCGACTTTGGCAGATTTTTCAGGTGCGTCCAGCATCTTCGCAGGTGGTTTTGTCACCTATAGTCTGGAAGAAAAAAGCAAGATGTTGTCTATTCCAGCTCAAGAGTTAGAGCAACATGGAGTGGTGTCTCATTTTACAGCTCAAGCCATGGCTTCACAGGCCCGTAAGTTAACAGGATCCGATTATGGTGTTAGCCTGACCGGAGTTGCGGGGCCAGATAGTCTAGAAGGGCATCCAGCAGGGACTGTCTTTATCGGACTTGCGACTCCAAATGGAGTAGATAGTGTCCAAGTCAATATCGCCGGACGTAGCCGGGCGGATGTCCGCGAAATTGCAGTCCTTCATGCCTTTAATTTGGTACGCTTGGCTGTATTAAATGGTGAAAATTTGGTATAATGAAGCTTGTGCCAAATGAAGAATAATTCTAAAAATGGATAGGAAATGTGCCTTTCAAATGACGGAAAGCGTCGGTGAGTTGCATGCATTTCCTGTATAGCAAAAACATAGGAGAAAAGAATGGCGAAAAAACAGAAAAAATTAGATGACATCTCTAAGAAATTTGGAGATGAGCGTGAAAAAGCGCTCAATGATGCCCTGAAGTTGATCGAAAAGGATTTTGGTAAGGGATCAATCATGCGTTTAGGCGAACGTGCAGAGCAAAAAGTTCAAGTCATGAGCTCTGGTTCCTTGGCGCTTGATATTGCCTTGGGTGCTGGTGGTTATCCAAAAGGTCGGATCATCGAAATCTATGGTCCAGAATCATCTGGTAAAACAACCGTTGCCCTCCATGCAGTAGCCCAAGCACAGAAAGAAGGGGGCATTGCTGCCTTTATCGATGCCGAGCATGCCTTGGATCCATCTTATGCAGCAGCTCTTGGGGTCAATATCGACGAACTTCTCTTGTCTCAACCAGACTCAGGGGAACAAGGACTTGAAATTGCTGGTAAATTGATCGACTCTGGTGCGGTTGATTTGGTGGTTGTCGACTCTGTTGCGGCCTTGGTACCACGTGCGGAAATCGATGGAGATATCGGGGATAGCCACGTTGGTTTGCAAGCGCGGATGATGAGCCAAGCGATGCGTAAACTCGGAGCTTCGATCAATAAGACCAAGACCATTGCCATCTTTATCAACCAATTGCGTGAAAAAGTTGGGGTCATGTTTGGGAACCCTGAAACCACACCTGGTGGTCGTGCCCTGAAATTCTACGCTTCTGTCCGTCTAGATGTTCGTGGAAATACTCAAATCAAGGGGACTGGGGACCAAAAAGATACCAACGTTGGTAAGGAAACCAAGATCAAGGTTGTGAAGAACAAGGTAGCTCCACCGTTCAAAGAAGCCATGGTCGAAATCATGTACGGGGAAGGAATTTCACGTACAGGTGAATTGGTGAAGATTGCAACAGATTTGGATATCATCCAAAAAGCGGGTGCGTGGTACTCCTATAATGGCGAAAAAATTGGTCAAGGATCTGAAAATGCTAAGAAATTCTTGGCTGACCACCCAGAAATTTTTGACGAAATCGACCACAAGGTTCGGGTTCATTTTGGTTTGATCGAAGAAGACGAAGCAGTGAAAACCCTTGATAAAACTGAAGAAGCAGCTCCTGTCGTAGAAGAAGTAACTCTAGATTTAGATGATGCGATTGAAATTGAAGATTAATTTTTTTCAAAATAGGTCGCTAGACTGATGGTTTTTGTGTTATAATTTAATACGATAGTATTATCGTGTAGCGAAAGGAGTGCATGCATGATTAAAATTTATACAGTGTCAAGTTGCACCAGCTGTAAAAAAGCAAAGACTTGGCTCAACGCTCATCAGCTAACTTATAAAGAACAAAACCTCGGTAAGGAAGGGATCACCAAAGAAGAATTGTTGGATATCCTTACAAAGACTGAAAATGGAGTGGCAAGTATTGTCTCTTCAAAAAATCGATACGCTAAAAATCTAGGAGTGGACATCGAAGACTTGAGTGTCAATGAAGTCATTGACATCATCATGGAAACACCTCGTATTCTTAAAAGTCCGATCTTGGTAGATGACAAACGTCTCCAAGTAGGCTACAAAGAAGACGATATTCGTGCCTTCTTGCCACGATCAGTTCGAAATGTAGAAAATGCAGAAGCGCGGATGCGTGCAGCTCTTTAAAGCGATTGAAAATCAGAAACAATTTGTTTCTGATTTTTTTCTTTTTAAAAATCGGAATGAAAAGCAGTTTACTGCGCCATTTTACGAAATCTATGATACAATATTTTAGAAAACAATAACTAGTAAGGAATGGAAAATGAAAAGGAAAATCTTCTTATTGGGTGCACTTGCCTTGTGTTTGACTGGATGCGGTCAAAAAAAACAAGCGAAAACGCCAAATTCAAGTGAACAAAAGGCAATCCAAGCAAAAGCAGAGCAACTGCAAAAGGATAATAAGAGTATCCTGCAAAAAGCTGAAGAAAATAAAGTCATCACTAGAACCTTTGTCTTTCCAAAAGATGACAAGGGGACACAACAGACGCAAATCGTCACCTATGTGGGGAATACCTTTAAAAAGTTGGAGACCATCAATGTGACGGCAACCGATGAGGAGTTGAAAAAAGGGATCCAACAGGTTGGAGTCGAGGAAGCACAAAAGCAATTGAGAGAATCCTTTAACAAGGACGATGCCTTCAAGGAAGCTTTGACAGTGCCAGGTTTCACAGCTAATTTGACCTTGGAAAATGAGAATGAATACAAGGTAACCATCACCTATGACTTTGAAGCGATGGATGTGAAGAAAGCCGAAGGCATGACTTACTTCAAAAACAATCACTTACCGGAGTTGTTGAAGCTGACACCGAGTCAATTTGCGGACAACCTCATCAATGCTGGAGCGAGTGAGCAAAAATAAAAAAACAGTTTAGCTAAAATAGCTCAAAAATGCTTGAAAAAGCCGTAAAATCAAGGGCTTGGCCGTTGTGGAAAACTCTTAATTATGGTATAATAGTAATATTCTAAGGAAAGAGGGTGTTCTTGTGGGATTTACAGATGAAACAGTACGTTTTAATCTTGATGATTCAAATCGTAAGGAAATTAGCGAGACCTTGAAAGATGTTTACTTGTCACTGGATGAAAAAGGCTACAATCCAATTAATCAAATCGTAGGATACGTACTCAGTGGTGATCCTGCCTATGTACCTCGTTATAATAATGCACGGAACCAAATTCGTAAATATGAACGAGATGAGATCGTGGAAGAATTGGTACGTTATTATTTGAAAGGGCAAGGAATAGACCTCTAATGAGAATTATGGGATTGGATGTTGGCTCAAAGACCGTCGGGGTTGCTGTGAGTGATCCTCTCGGTTTTACAGCTCAGGGTCTTGAAATCATCCAAATCGATGAAGACAAAAAAGAATTCGGTTTGGAGCGCTTGGCCGAATTAGTGGCTCAATACAAGGTAGACCGTTTTGTTGTGGGCTTGCCGAAAAACATGAACAACACAAGCGGACCGCGTGTGGAAGCCAGTCAGGCTTATGGCGCAATGATTGCTGAAAAGTTTGGGTTGCCAGTCGACTACCAAGATGAACGGTTGACAACAGTTGCTGCAGAGCGGATGTTGATTGAGCAAGCAGATATTAGCCGTAGCAAACGTAAAAAAGTTATTGATAAGTTAGCAGCGCAGCTTATTTTACAAAATTATTTAGATCGCAATTTTTAGAAAGAAAACGAGGAAGAATAGTATGGCACATGATCATAACCACGACCATGAAGAACGTGAATTAATCACATTGGTGGATGAACAAGGAAATGAAACCTTGTTTGAAATTCTTTTGACCATCGATGGCAAAGAAGAGTTTGGAAAGAACTATGTCCTTTTGATCCCTGCAAATGCAGAAGAAGATGAAAACGGCGAAGTTGAAATCCAAGCTTATTCATTTACAGAAAACGAAGACGGAACAGAAGGCGACCTTCAACCAATCCCAGAAGACTCAGATGCAGAATGGGATATGATCGAAGAAGTCTTCAACAGCTTTATGGAGGAGTAAAAACGTCCGGGGGACGTTTTTAGCCCAGCTCCTTGAAATACGAGAGAGCTGGTAAGTCTGGGAGACTGTATCACCTCAACTCCTAGAAACTAGAAAGAGTTGAAACATCCGGTGGATGTTTTTAGCCCTGCTTTAAGAAATATGAAAAAGCAGTAAGTCCGATGGACTTGCTGTAAAAATGCGAAAGAAATAACTACAAAAGAAAGGAGCGCAAACGTCAGAAGAGGTTTTGTCGCTTTTTTCTTTTAGGAGGAAGATGTGAATAAGATTGAGCAATGGATGAATAGTCGGATCGGTCTGAATTTTCGATCGGGACTGGATCGTATGGAGCAGGCAGTGAGCCTTTTAGGGAGGCCGGATAAGGCATATCCGATCCTTCATGTGACAGGAACCAATGGGAAGGGATCCACAATCGCCTTTCTGCGTCAATTATTGATGGCTCACGGAAAGAAAGTTGGGACCTTTACTTCTCCTCATATGATCAGTATCCATGACCGGATTTGTATTGGGGATCGGCCGATTTCAGATGAAGATTTTACTCGGATTGGCCAAGAAGTCCAACAAATGGAGCAGACCTTACTTCAAACCCAAGACCAACTCTCTTATTTTGAGATTATCTGCCTCATGGCCCTCTTGTATTTTAAGGAACAAGCTGTGGACATGGTCTTATTGGAAGTTGGTATCGGTGGGCTTCTAGATACCACTAATGTAGTGACGGGAGAGATCGCAGTGATCACTTCGGTTGGCCTGGATCACCAGGAAACACTGGGAGGGACGATTGCGGAAATCGCCCAGCAAAAGGCAGGAATCTTTAAGAAGGGCAAGAAAGCTGTGGTGGGTCCCTTATCGGATGATGCTATAGCTGTTTGTCAAGAAAAAGCGGAGCAATTGGCTGTGGGTCTCCACGCCTTCCAGAAAGATTTTGGCATAGAGCAGGATCGCTTTTGGAATGAAAGCGTGGAACTTGTCTTGCCGTCTCTAAGCTTGAAGGGTGATTACCAACGGGAAAATGCTGCAGTAGCTCTGGAGGCCTTTTTCCTCTATATGGAGGGCCTAGATCAAGAAGTGGATATGGAGCAGGTCAAGCACGCCTTGCAAGAAACGCGGTGGCCGGGACGTCTAGAGTTGTTTGGTGACCAGGTGTATCTGGATGGCGCTCATAATCCTCATGCTATGTCGCGCTTGATCGAGTTTGCCAATAGCTTAGCAGGAAAGCGCGTGAAGATTTTATTTGGGGCCCTCAAGCGAAAAGATTATAGCGGGATGCTCCAAACGCTTCAAGCGGGATTGCCGGAAGCTGAATTGATTTTGACGACCTTTCATTACGGTGAAGTGGTGGCACAAGGCGACCGACAAGACCTGCCCTATGTAGCGGACTACAAGGCCTATATCAAAGAATTTATGGATCAGAGTTCCCCAGATGAAGTCTTATTTGTCACAGGATCCTTGTATTTTATTGCGGAAGTAAGGGCATTTTTATTAGAGGGGTAAACAATTGACCTAAAGACTTTCTTGGCGTATACTGGTGGTAGATAGTATACGGTTATGGCGAAAGGAGCCGATCTTAATGAAAAAAATCATGTCTATAATGACCTTGGCAGCAGCCCTTTTCCTGACTGCTTGTAGCCAGCAAGAAAAAGCGCCAAAAGCCTCAAGTAGCGCTAGCTCACATTCATCTGAGACAGTGGCTTCGACCAGTGAAAAGTCAGAGCAAGGGGTGTCCATAGATGGAAGCTATCGAGGACAGGACGAGGAAAATACGATTCTCTTAGTTGTGACGGGGCGAAAAGGCACGTTTACGGTACAAGATGCTGATGGAGAAGAAGAGACCAAAGAGGTCAGCATTGATCCGGTCAATCAATCCATGCGTATCGGGGATGAGCCTTATCGCTATCGGATCGAAGGAGATCAGTTGTCGCTAGAAGACCTAGAGCAAGCAGAGGATGATCAAGGGATTATCGTTTTGACCAAGCAATAAGGGACGAAACAAGAGAGAGTGGGACAGAAATCGGTAATTCGTTAGAATTCGATTTCGTCGTCCCACCTCCGCACAGTTGAGTAGGGCTGTAAAAGCTGATGAAATCAGCGTAGTAGAGCCCACTCAACCACTGCGTCTTGCTCGACAATCCAAAAATAATTGAGAGGCTAGGACTTCTGTCCCACTCTCTTTTTGTTTGTCTAGAAGGGGTTTGGTTGGTCGTTGCATCGGGTAAAAAGAATTGGTATACTAGTAGAAAGAAAAAAGGAGGATGCTGTGACCTTTCGAAAATTACGTCTATTAATGACCAAATATGGATTTAGTATTTTGTTTATGGGCTTTGAACTTTGGGCATCCTTTGCGGCCTTCTTCTGGCTTAATAGATGGTTCCCTCATTGGCTATCTGTTGCAGTCATTGGGCTCTTATATGTGTCGACAATCTTAGCTATTGTTAATCGAAATACCCCGCCTGAAAATAAGGTGACCTGGCTCTTGATTGCCGTCATTCCTGTCTTTGGATCGCTTTTATACCTCATGTTTGGAGAGCGGCGTTTGTCCAAAAAGGAAATGATCCAGCTGAAAAATATGGAGTCCATGAAGTTTCGAGAGGACAATAGTCATCAGTTGCGTAAGGAGCTCAAGCAAGAAAGCAAAGCGGTTTATGGCTTGGTCAAGTCGATTTTATCCATGGACCACAATGCGGATCTCTACAATGGGACAGCATCGACCTTTTACCCTCTAGGGGAGTCTATGTATGAGCAACTACTAGAGGATCTGAGAGCGGCGAAAAAATTTATCTTCATCGAGTTTTACATTATTGAAGAGGGCTTGATGTGGAATAGTATCCTAGAGATTCTAGAGCAGAAAGTGAAAGAGGGGGTTGAAGTCAAACTCCTTTATGACGATATCGGCTGTATGGCAACCTTGGCTGGGAACTATACCAAACGATTGCGAAAGATGGGGATTGATGCCCATAAGTTTAACAAGGTGATCCCCCGTCTAACAGTGGCATATAACAACCGAGACCACCGAAAGATTCTGGTCATTGATGGGCAGATCGGCTATACGGGTGGGGTCAATCTGGCAGACGAGTACATCAACCACATTGAGCGGTTTGGTCACTGGAAGGACAGTGCCATCCGCTTGGATGGACGGGCTGTTAAGGCCTTAACGCGACTCTTCCTCATGAACTGGTACATCAACCGTGGGGAAATCGAGGATTTTGACCGCTACCATATTGAAAACAAGGCTGTCGAAGGCGAAGGGCTCTACATTCCCTATGGGAGTGGACCAAAGCCAATTTACAAGTCGCAGGTCGGAAAGACGGTCTATCAAAATATGATCAACCTGGCGACGGATTACGTCTATATCACGACTCCTTACTTGATCATCGATTATGATTTGACAGAGGATATCCGCAATGCGGCCCTTCGTGGGGTGGATGTTCGCATCGTGACTCCGCATATTCCAGATAAAAAATTGATCCAAATCGTTACGCGTGGGGCTTATTTAGATTTGATGGATGCAGGAGTGAAGATCTATGAGTACACACCTGGTTTTGTCCACAGCAAGCAAGTCCTAGCAGATGATGAAATGGCGGTTGTGGGATCGATTAACTTTGACTACCGCAGTCTGGTCCATCACTATGAAAATGCGGTTTGGATGTATCGGACGCCTGCTCTGAAAGAGATTCGGGCGGATTTTGACAACATCTTTGAAGTATCCCAAGAAATCACTGAAGATACCTTCCGCTTTACATGGCACCAAAGCTTAATCAAGGAAATTATGCAATTGTTCGCACCGATGTTGTAATAGGTGTGAGCATACAGAAGAAAGAGTCAGAAGCTGAGAGATCTGACTCTTTTTCCATAGGACTATGTGGCAAGAGGCTGACATGGTCGGCAGAATTTGGTATACTAGAGAAGATAATGGGCTTTTTTCTAAAAGGAAAGAGCAGAGGAACATGGAAGAAAAGGAAAAAGAATGAGCGAAAAAGAGCAAGAAATGACTTCGAAAAAGTTAGGGCTTCATGTGGGAGACAGTTTTCAGGATACACGTGAAATTCGCGAAGTGCTAGATAAATCAGTCTTTCGTGAAGAAGAGCCGACTCATAGCCAGCAGACAGAAGTCTTGGAGGAGCCGGTTGCAATGGAGGCATCAGAGGAAATTAGTGATGCCAAGCCAGAAGCAGTAGCAGAACCTACACAAGAATTGGAACAAGAAGCGGAGCAACCGCTCAGTCGGATGAGTCGTCGTTCACGTAAGGCGGGAGTTGAAGCGACAAAAGCGGAAGCATCTAAGGTAGAAGAGGATACGGAAGAGCTAGAAGCGGATGTGGCAGTTGAGCCGATCCGTCGTCAATCCAAGCGTCCAGTGCCCCTAGCGATTCCTTTTGTGTTGAGTCTCTTAATTAGTTTGCTGCATGTCGGGGTGCCATTTTTAACCCGTTTTGCAACCAATCAACAATCTCAAAACTTGTATGCTGGCTGGGCAATGACCAAGGGTCAAGTGCCGTTTGGTGATTTTTACGGAACCAATGGTCTCCTCTATTATGCGATCAACTGGTTGGGAAGTTTAGCGGGTGGACATTGGATCTTGATGATCCTCCAAGCGATTGCCCTCTTCTTTGCGGGTACTTATCTCTATCGTGTTGTGCGCCTGTTGGTGTCTGATAAAGATACAGCCAAGAATGTCCAGTTACTCTTTTATTTCTTGGTGTTAGGCCTTGGTTTTGGAGGGACTTATGTGACCTTCTTTAGCCTTCCAATCCTATTTGCCAGCATGAATTTCATTTTGGCTTATCTGATTGGGCATCGTAAGGACGAAGGCTTTATCCTTTACGGTGCGATTGCGGCCGTGGCTTTCTTGATTGATCCGATGACCAGTGCCCTGTTTTATTTATTGGCCTTCCTTGGTTTAACAGCCTTTAATATCAAGCAGAAGAGATGGGCGCGTGGTTTTTATCAACTGTTGGCAGCTCTCCTTGGTTTTTCACTCGTCTTTTATCCAATTGGCTATATCACCGTTTTGAATCAGACTTTTGGTTATGCCATTAACCAAGTGACCTATGTCTTTAATGCCTTGAATTTCACCAATGGACAGACCTTCAGTAACGTCATTTATTACGGACTGTTGGCGCTCGCCTTTGGTCTGGTCTCTGCCTTCTTGATGTCCTTTACGAAGCAAAATAGCAGTGCTCGCCGGATCTTCCGCTTTATGGGATGGGCAGGTAGCCTGGTAGTCCTCATCGTGTCTATTGGTCTTCCTGAACAGGGAGCTTACCAATTGTTACCGATGTTGCCATTTGTTCTTCCTTTGTTTGCGATCTGGTTCTCACGAGATGGGGAAGAAAACGACGGGATCGAACGTCGTGGTCGGAAGAAGAAAAACAAGGAAGTTTGGGCCGCTTACTTTACGAGCCAAGTTTTCTTACCGCTAGTAGCCCTCGTCTATCTCTTGGCGAATCCAGTGGTTCAAGATGTCGTGCTTCAGTCTGGTCAATCGAGTGAACGGAGTGCTATTGCCAGCTACATTAAAAATCACACCAAGTCGAAAGATACCATCTATGCTTGGGATGCGACAGCTACTCTCTATCAAGAAAGCGATCGTTTGGCAGCTTCTGCCTTATTGACCCCAACTTCTTATCTAGGGATTAATGAAAATCGGACCAATGTGATCCAACAAATCGATCGGTCTGAACCTAAGTATATTGTGGTCAACAATCAGGTGGAGTTGACCTCTAAAATGAAAGACTTGCTCAAAGAAAATTATCGTCTCGTTGAGAAGAAATACCGTCATTTCAAACTCTATCAACGCTCTTAATAAAATCAATATCTTGTGTTTTAGAAAGTTTTTTAGAATTTTCACCACAAGATATTGATTTTTATTTTTGGAGTGGTATAATACAACTTGTATGTAAATAAATGAAGAGAGGCATGTTTGGTATGATCACCTTGAGAGAAGAAAAACTGAGAATGGCCCCGGATATTTTTGTTGAAAAACGAGATGGCCGCCGTGTTCAATTCGATGTTGAAAAAATTTATAAAGCCTTGTTGAAGGCGACAGAAGAAGTGACTTCTCTCACTCCAGTGATGGAAGCCAAACTAGAAGCTATTGTCGATCGTGTGATCGCAGAGATCTTGGAACGTTTTCCAAATGGCGTGAAGATCTATGAGATCCAAAATGTTGTCGAACATGAATTGCTTCAAGCCAATGAATATGCGATTGCTGAGAGCTACATTACTTATCGGACTCAGCGGGATTTTGAGCGCTCAAAAGCGACAGATATCAACTTTACGATTGGAAAACTCCTCAACAAGGACCAAGCGGTTGTCAATGAAAATGCCAATAAGGACAGCGATGTCTTTAATACGCAACGGGACTTGACGGCAGGGATTGTTGGTAAGTCTATTGGTCTCAAAATGTTGCCCAAACACGTAGCCAATGCCCATCAAAAAGGGGATATTCACTACCATGATTTGGACTATAGTCCTTATACACCGATGACTAACTGCTGTTTGATCGATTTTGAGGGCATGCTCAGAAATGGCTTTAAGATTGGGAATGCAGAAGTAGAAAGTCCTAAATCCATCCAAACTGCAACGGCACAAATCTCGCAGATTATTGCCAATGTAGCTTCTAGTCAGTACGGGGGCTGTTCAGCTGACCGGATCGATGAGGTCCTGGCCCCTTATGCAGAAAAGAACTACCAAAAACACTTGGCAGATGCCAAAGAGTGGGTGCTTCCTGAAAAGCAAGAGGACTATGCTTGGAGCAAGACTCAAAAAGATATCTATGATGCCATGCAATCGCTGGAATATGAGATCAATACCCTCTTTACCTCGAACGGACAAACTCCCTTTACTTCGCTTGGTTTTGGTCTTGGAACCAATCGCTTCGAGCGGGAAATCCAAAAGGCGATTTTGGAAATTAGAATCAAGGGACTTGGATCGGAACATCGGACAGCGATCTTTCCAAAACTGATCTTTACCCTCAAGCGGGGGCTCAACCTAGAACCTGGAACCCCTAACTATGATATCAAGCAATTGGCCTTGGAATGTGCAACGAAGCGTATGTATCCAGACGTTTTGTCTTATGACAAGATTGTCGAGTTGACAGGCTCTTTCAAGGTGCCGATGGGATGTCGTTCTTTCCTTCAAGGTTGGAAGGATGAAAATGGTGTGGAAGTTAATTCTGGCCGGATGAATCTAGGGGTTGTGACAGTCAATTTACCTCGGATTGCCTTGGAATCGGGAGGAGACAAGGAGAAGTTCTGGCAAATCTTTAATGAACGGATGAACATCGCTGAAGATGCCTTGGTTTACCGGGTGGAACGCACCAAAGAAGCAACACCAGCCAATGCGCCGATTCTCTACCAATATGGGGCTTTCGGGAAACGCTTGGGCAAATATGACCAGGTAGATCAGCTCTTCCGTCATCGCAGAGCAACCGTTTCTCTTGGCTATATCGGACTCTATGAAGTCGCAACCGTCTTTTATGGTCCAAATTGGGAACACAATCCAGAAGCCAAACAATTCACGATCGATATCATCAAGGATATGAAAGCGCGCGTGGAAGAATGGTCTGACCAGTATGATTACCACTTCTCTATCTATTCGACTCCGTCAGAAAGCTTGACAGACCGCTTCTGTCGCCTAGATACGGAGAAATTTGGTAAGGTTCGGGATATCACAGACAAGGAATACTACACCAATAGTTTCCACTACGATGTTCGTAAGAACCCAACGCCATTTGAGAAGTTGGATTTTGAAAAAGTTTATCCTGAAGCTGGAGCTTCTGGTGGCTTTATCCACTATTGTGAATACCCTGTGCTCCAACAAAATCCAAAAGCCCTTGAGGCGGTTTGGGATTATGCCTATGATCGGGTCGGTTATCTCGGAACCAATACGCCGATTGACCGTTGTTACAAGTGTGATTTTGAAGGAGATTTCACGCCGACTGAGCGCGGATTTGCTTGTCCAAACTGTGGCAATAGCGATCCGAAAACGGTTGATGTGGTCAAACGGACCTGTGGTTATCTAGGAAACCCGCAAGCTCGTCCCATGGTCAATGGCCGTCATAAGGAAATCGCTGCGCGGGTCAAACACATGAATGGATCTACTATCAAATCAGCTGGGCACCAAGTGACAGATTAGAAAAGGATATTATGGGAAAATACCAATTAGATGATAAGGGTAAGGCTCAGGTTCAACGATTCCACGAGAAGCATTCAAAGGGTGGAATCAATAAAAAAGACCAAGTAGCCAGCCTGAGAGAACAATTTTTAAATAAGAATAAGAAAAAGTGAGAGTTCGCTCTCGCTTTTCTCTTATGGGGAGGGAATGATGGAATTACGCAGACCGACTTTAGCAGATAAAGAAACTATTTTAAACATGATGGCAGAGTTCGAAGAGACCCGATCAGCGCACGACGGCGGCTTTTGGGATGCTGAGAACTTTGATTATGAGGAGTGGCTAGAAACTAACCTTAATAAAGAAATGGGAATAAATTTGCCTGAAAATCGCGTTCCATCAATTCAGTTCGTATTGTTTGATGAATCAGGTCATGCTTTAGGTTTTTTGAATCTACGGCTGAGACTAAATGAGGGATTGCTGAATTATGCTGGTCATATCGGTTATTCCATCCGCCCTTCTGAAAGAGGCAAGGGTTATGCCAAGGAGGCTCTCCGTCAAGGTCTGCAAGTAGCTAAAGAAAAGAACATCCATCGTGCTCTGGTGACTTGTAGCACGGACAATCCGGCCAGCCGAGCGGTTATCTTAGCCAATGGCGGTCAATTTGAAGATGTTCGAAATGGAACGGAGCGGTATTGGATAGAGGTGGAGTAGAAGGATGACATGGAATACACCAAAACCAGGCGAATGGAAGAGTGAGGAACTGAGTCAAGGGCGCATCATTGATTACAAGGCTTTTAACTTTGTCGATGGCGAAGGGGTGCGCAATTCCCTTTATGTGGCCGGGTGCATGTTTCACTGTGAGGGTTGTTACAATGTAGCGACCTGGTCTTTCAATGCAGGCATTCCCTATACCCAAGAGTTAGAAGAGCAGATCATGGAAGATCTGGCCCAACCCTATGTCCAAGGCTTAACCTTGCTAGGAGGAGAGCCATTTCTTAATACAGGTATTCTTTTACCCCTTGTAAAACGTATTCGGAAAGAATTGCCGGAAAAAGATATCTGGTCATGGACGGGCTACACTTGGGAAGAAATGATGCTAGAAACGCCTGATAAACTGGAGCTATTGTCGCTGATTGATATCCTGGTCGATGGACGGTATGATAAAAGCAAGCGCAACCTCATGTTGCAATTTCGTGGTTCTTCCAACCAGCGGATTATTGATGTTCAAAAATCATTGAAAGAAGGAAAGGTTGTCATCTGGGACAAGCTCAATGATGGCAAGGAAAGTTTTGAGCAAGTCAAGCGGGATGATCTTTTGTAGGATCTTCAAAAACCGGGTGTTTCACCCGGTTTTTTTGGATTCTCTGCATAAGTATACAAGGGATTTTGCTTGTTTTTGAAAACGCTTACTTTCCAAATGTCCATAATGGACAAAAAAGTGATAATTAATGCATTTTTTGCTAAAAATATGTTACAATAAACATGATTAGGACTAATTGGAGGTATTTATGTCACAAAGGAGACGGAGTCGTCGTTCAGAACATAAGTGGGGGCAATTGCGAATCATTAATTCCGTATTGCTTATTTTTTTGCTTATGACTGCAAGTTGGGCGACCTATACTATGTTGGCCAATAACATCTTGGCTTTTCGCTATGTCAATGTTCTCGTGATTGCACTACTAGCTCTTCTCTTGCTCTTATCAGCTTGGTTTGTGATCAAAAATCAGGCCAAAAAGACAACTTTGGTCCTGCTTCTTGTCGGCTTATTGACTAGTTCAGGAGTTTTGTTTGCTAGTCAACAGCTTTTGAATCTGACCAGTAATGTCAACGGCCACTCTAACTATACAGAGTTTGAGATGGCTGTCTATGTCAAGAAAGACAGTGACATCAAAGATATCAAAGAAATCAAGGAAGTGGTGGCACCAAAGGGCAATAATAACGAAGCCAATCTCACTGCCCTCTTGGACAACATCAAAAAGACCAAGGGTCAGGAAATTTCTGTAGTGGATGCCCCGACTTATCTAGATGCTTATAAGAGCCTGCAAGAAGGGAATGCTTCTGCTATGGTCCTCAACAGTACCTTTGAGGATACCATTGCAGCAGAAGATGCGGACTATGCGAAGAAGTTGAAGAAAATCTATTCCTACAAGATTCGAAAAGAAGTGGCAGCGACGAGCAAGGTGTCTGCGGATGCGGATGTCTTTAACATCTATGTCAGCGGAATCGATACCTATGGTCCGGTAACCTCGGTTTCTCGATCAGATGTCAATATCATCATGACTGTCAATCGGAAGACCAAGCAAGTCCTATTGACAACGACACCACGGGATGCCTATGTACCGATTGCAGATGGTGGTAACAACCAGAACGATAAGTTGACCCACGCGGGGATCTACGGAGTGGATGCTTCGATCCATACCCTTGAGAATCTCTATGATATCAAGCTCAACTACTACGTTCGTCTCAATTTCACCTCCTTCCTCAAGTTGATTGACCTTCTAGGGGGAATCGATGTGGAAAATGACCAAGAATTTACGAGCCTTCATGGTAAGTTCCATTTCCCAGTTGGGAAGGTTCATTTGAATTCAGAGCAAGCCCTCGGTTTTGTCCGAGAACGCTACTCTCTTCAAGGTGGCGACAATGACCGTGGGAAAAACCAAGAAAAAGTCATTGCGGCCATTATCAAAAAATTGACCTCTACCAAGGTCTTAAGCAACTACAATGAGATTATCGGAAACCTCCAAGATTCTGTCCAAACCAATATGCAGTTGCCGACTATGATGAACTTGATCAATACCCAGTTAGAAACGGGTGGTTCTTATGAGGTGACATCTCAAGCGATTACCGGTCAAGGACGAAATGACTTGCCGTCTTATGCTATGCCTGGTTACAACCTCTATGTCATGGAGTTGGATCAAGCCAGCTTGACCAAGGCTAAGGAAACCATTCAAAAAGTAATGGAAGGAAAAGAAAAATGATTGATATCCACTCGCACATCGTCTTTGATGTGGATGATGGACCAAAGACAAGAGAAGATACGCGTGCCTTATTGGAAGAAAGCTATCGCCAAGGGGTGCGGACCATTATCTCTACTTCTCATCGTCGCAAGGGGATGTTTGAAACTCCCGAAGAAAAGATTTATGAAAATTTTCAAGAAGTGAAAAAAATTGCGGCAGAGGTCGCGCCAGATTTGACGATTCATTACGGGGCAGAGATCTACTTTACTAATGATGTCTTGAAAAAACTGGAAGAAAAGATCATTCCACGTTTGGCAGATACGCGCTTTGCGCTGATTGAATTCAGCATGGGAACGCCTTACAAGGAGATTCATACGGCCTTGGACCGTTTGCTTCATCTAGGCATCACACCAGTAGTGGCTCACATTGAGCGCTACAAGTGCTTGGAGAAAAATGAGGAGCGCGTGCAAGAGATGATTGACATGGGCTGCTACATGCAGATCAATAGTTCCAGTGTTCTCAAGCCTCGCCTCTTTGGGGATGAACAAAAACAACTCAAAAAACGAGCTCGGTACTTCTTAGAAAAAGACTTAGTGCACTTTGTTGCCAGTGATATGCACAATGTGGATAAACGACCGCCTTATATGGCAGAAGCCTATCGCTTGATCAAGGAAGAATACGGAGAACAACGAGCACAAGCTCTCTTTGTCAGCAATCAAGAACTCTTGTTAGCGGATGAATTAATCTAACCAGAAAACAGGTGGAGAGATCCACATGAAGGAGTAATTAGGAAATGAACAATCAAGAAAATCAAGCAGTGGAAATTGATGTTTTCGCTATGCTGAAGACCCTATGGAAACGCAAGTTTTCGATCGTTTTGGTCGCTCTTGTCTTTGCCATTGCAGCATTTGGCTACAGTGCCTTTTTAGCCAAGAAAGAATACCAAAGTACTAGCCGGATCTACGTGGTCAGTCGTCAAAACCAAGACAACAATGCCTTGACAAACTCTGATTTGCAGGCGGGTTCTTACTTGGTGAAAGACTACCGTGAAATCATTCTTTCTCAAAATGTCTTGAGCCAAGCCATCGAAGAATTGAAACTCGATATGACACCTGCTGAGTTGTCGAAAAAGATCAGTGTATCCGTTCCAACAGATACTCGTATCCTTTCGATTACGGCTAAGGACGGAAATCCAAAAGAGGCAGCTCGTATTGCCAATGGCCTTCGGAATGTAGCAGCTGAAAAGATCATTGCTGTGACCAAGGTGTCAGATGTTACGACCTTGGATGAAGCAGAAGTGCCTCAATCACCTTCTTCACCAAATATCCGACGCAATGTCCTTCTTGGCTTCATTGCTGGAGCAGGCCTCATGGTGGTTCTCATGGTCGTAGTAGAAGTCTTGGACGATCGTGTCAAGAGACCAGAAGATATCGAAGAGTTGATGGGCTTAACCTTACTTGGTATTGTGCCAGATATGAAGAAACTGTAGACTGGGGATCGCATGAATACGTTAGAAATTTCAAAAAATAAATTACAAGAAATTCGGAAGGCAGAAGAATACTTCAATGCCCTTGCGACGAATATCCAATTGAGTGGGGTGGACTTAAAAGTCATCGCTATCTCATCTGTTCAAGAAAATGAAGGGAAATCAACCACTTCAACCAACTTGGCCGTTGCCTTTGCGCGTGCGGGTTACAAGACCCTCTTGGTCGACTGTGATATCCGGAACTCTGTCATGACAGGGATTTTCCGTAGTCGGGATAAGATCCAAGGCTTGACTGACTTCTTATCTGGTCGTAGCCAATTGGACCAAATCTTGTATGCGACTGATTTTCCAAACTTGGATATCATCGAGTCTGGACAGGTCGCGCCAAACCCAACAGGTCTCTTGCAAAGCAAGAACTTCACTGTCATGATGGATGCCTTGCGTGAGCATTTTGACTACATCATTGTCGATACGCCTCCAATCGGGGTCGTGATCGATGCGGCCATTATCGCCCAACGCTGTGATGGAACTGTCTTGATCACAGAATCTGGTGCCAATGGACGCAAGGCTGTCCAAAAGGCCAAGGACCAATTAGAACAAACAGGCACACCTTTCTTGGGAGTGGTGCTTAATAAATTTAACATTAAAGCTGCTGAGTATGGTTCATACGGTGGATATGGATCTTACGGAGAGTACGGGAAAAAGTAAAGAATAGGATTGAGGGAAAATGGGAGAAGAAAGAATCGAACTGGAAAAACTAAATATTGTTCTCTTTCAAAGTTTAGCTGTCCTATTTTCGGCTTACATTGTGAGTCTTTTCAAGGATGCAGAATACACGTCACAGACGATCGCCATTCTCTATCTCTTACATTTTGTATCCTTTTACATTAGCAATATTGCCTATCGTTTTTATAGCAGGGGTTACCTGGATGAGCTCTTTCAGGTCTTGAAATACAATGTGTTTTTCGCTGTTGGGATCACCTTTACCTCTTTTATGCTCGATGGGGTCTTTTCCATCTCTCGTAGGGGGATGATCTACTTCTTTCTTTTGAATACGTTTTCTGTCTATGTCATGGATCTCTTGCTCAAGAGATACCGGAAGTCTGTTTCACCACGGCGGAAAAGTTCGCGAAAGATTTTCCTGATTACAGCGACTAGTCGGATGGAAAAAGTATTTGATATTCTGCATTCGCCCAGCCTTTATCATGGAGAACTAATCGGTGTCACTGTCATGGACGATACTGATTTTGCTCATTCAGGTGTACGGGTGGTGCAGCCAGAGCAAATGATGAATTTTGTGACCAAGGAAGTGGTGGATGAAGTGTTTATCAATCTGCCAAGTGAGGACTACAATATTAGTGACTTCGTCTCGGAGTTTGAGAGTATGGGGATCGATGTAACTGTCAATCTCAATGCCTTTAACTTCGCTTCCTTAGGTAATAAACGGGTTCGAGAAGTCGGAGGACTAAGTGTCGTTACTTTCTCAACCAACTTCTACAAGCCGAGTCATGTGTTTGCTAAGCGTCTCTTGGACATTGCAGGAGCCCTCTTTGGTCTCTTGATTTGTGGCCTAGTGAGTATCGTCTTAGTCCCTCTGATTCGTAAGGATGGCGGACCTGCCTTCTTTGTACAAAAACGGGTTGGAAAGAACGGACGGTATTTCAACTTCTATAAATTCCGCTCCATGCGTGTGGATGCCGAAGAGATTAAGAAAGATCTCATGGCACAAAATACCATGACAGGTGGCATGTTCAAGATGGAAAATGATCCGCGGGTGACCCCAATCGGTCGCTTTATCCGGAAGACCAGTCTGGATGAATTGCCACAATTTTACAATGTTCTGATCGGTGATATGAGTCTGGTCGGGACTCGTCCTCCAACGGTTGACGAATACCAAGACTATACGCCAGCTCAAAAACGCCGCCTCAGCTTCAAACCTGGTATTACAGGACTTTGGCAAGTGAGCGGACGCAGTGAGATTACAGACTTTGATGAAGTAGTCAAACTGGATGTTGCGTACATGGATGGTTGGACGATCTGGAGAGACATTCAGATCTTGCTCAAGACCGTGAAGGTTGTACTTAGAAAAGAAGGAGCGAAGTAGGAATGCCCTGCTTCGTCCTTTCCATGTTAGGAGAAAAATGACACAATCAATTTATATCGTTGGTTCCAAAGGTATTCCGGCAAAATATGGTGGTTTTGAGACCTTTGTTGAGAAGTTAACCGAATTCCAACAAGACAAAAATATCCAGTATTATGTAGCTTGTATGCGGGAGAATTCAGCCAAATCAGGAATTACTGCAGATACTTTCGAGCATAATGGAGCAATCTGTTACAACATTGATGTCCCCAATATCGGTCCTGCGCGTGCCATTGCTTATGATATTGCGGCACTTAATAAGGCGATTGAGATCGCAAAGGAAAACAAGGACCAGGCACCGATCTTCTATGTCTTGGCTTGCCGGATTGGTCCCTTTATTTCAGGTATTAAAAAGAAAATCAAGGCTATCGGAGGAACTCTGATGGTTAATCCAGATGGTCATGAGTGGCTTCGTGCCAAGTGGAGCCTTCCAGTTCGCAAGTATTGGAAGTTTTCTGAGCAACTCATGGTGAAACATGCTGATCTGTTAATCTGTGATAGCAAGAATATCGAAGCTTATATTCAGAAGGACTATGCTAAGTATCAGCCACAGACGATCTATATTGCTTATGGAACCGATACAAGCAAGTCTATCCTGAGTAAAGAAGACGAGAAAGTAGGGACTTGGTTTGCAGACAAGCAAGTCTCAGAAGGAAACTACTATCTTGTCGTGGGACGTTTTGTACCTGAAAACAACTATGAGGCCATGATTCGTGGATTTATGCAGTCAAACTCCCAAAAAGATTTTGTTCTGATTACCAATGTGGAACAAAACAAGTTCTATGAACAGTTGCGTAAAGATACTGGATTTGATCAGGATCCTCGAGTGAAGTTTGTGGGGACTGTCTATGATCAAGAATTGCTCAAATACATCCGTGAGAATGCTTTTGCTTATTTCCATGGTCATGAGGTAGGTGGAACCAATCCATCCCTTCTTGAGGCACTCGAGTCTACTAAACTCAACCTCTTGTTGGATGTTGGCTTTAACCGTGAAGTCGGTGAAGATGGGGCGCTCTATTGGAAGAAAGATCAATTGGCACAGGTCATTGATCAGGCTGAGCAATTGGATGTACAAGCAATCGAAGACCTCAATCAAAAATCAAGTAAACGTATCTCTGAAGCCTTTACTTGGGAGAAGATTGTCACAGACTACGAGAAAGTATTTAAAGGATAGAAATGCAGAAAATTTTATATCTTCACGCTGGTGCCGAAATGTATGGTGCTGACAAGGTGTTGTTGGAGCTTATTAAAGGATTGGATCAAGATGCTTTTGAAGCACATGTCATCTTACCCAATGATGGTGTCTTAGTCAGTGCATTGGAAGAGGTTGGTGCTAAAGTTAAAGTCATTGATTACCCAATCTTGCGCCGTAAATATTTTAATCCTAAGGGAATTCTTGAGTATTTTGGCTCCTATAATCGTTATTCAAAGCAAATTGCTAACTATGCTAAAGAAAATGGGATTACCCTTGTTCACAACAACACCACAGCGGTTCTTGAAGGAATTTACCTCAAGCGGAAGTTAAAACTTCCTTTGATTTGGCATGTGCACGAAATTATCGTCAAACCAAAAGCCATTTCAGATTTCATCAACTTTTTGATGGGGCGCTATGCGGATAAGATTGTGACAGTTTCAAATGCCGTTGCTAATCATGTCAAACAGTCTCGCTATGTCAAAGATGACCAGATTCAAGTTATTTATAATGGTGTTGACAATGCCGTCTATCATGAAATCGATGCTAGCTCTGTCCGTGACCAATTTGGGATCGCACAGGATGCCTTGGTTATCGGTATGGTTGGTCGAGTGAATGCCTGGAAAGGGCAAGGGGACTTCCTAGAAGCTGTGACGCCAATCTTACAGGTCAATTCAAAAGCAGTAGCCTTTTTAGCAGGTAGTGCATTTGAGGGAGAAGAGTGGCGTGTCGATGAGCTGGAAAAAGCTATTTCAGACTCACCAGCAGCTAGCCAAATCAAGCGAATTGACTATTATAGCAAGACGACAGAACTCTATAATATGTTTGATATTTTTGTCTTACCAAGTACCAATCCAGATCCATTACCAACAGTCGTCCTAGAAGCCATGGCTTGTGGCAAACCTGTAGTGGGTTACCGCCATGGCGGTGTCTGTGAAATGGTGAAGGAAGGTGAAAATGGCCTTCTCGCCACTCCAAATCAACCTGTAGAATTGTCACAGGCTATTCAAGAATTGGCTAACAATACCGAGAAGAGAGCGCAATTTGGTGAGGCCTCTGTCCAACGTCAAAAAGAATTCTTCTCATTACAAAGTTATATTCGGAATTTTTCGGAGTTGTATAAGAAGTAAAAATAAAGAGGAAGTGATATGAATTTTCCGATAGATTTTGTTGTAACCTGGGTTGATGGAAGTGATCCTGATTGGAGAGCTAAAAAGAGCAAATATGACTCTACTTTTACAACATCTGAAAATAATATGAACTCCGATAAAGCGTACCGTGAATGGGGGACGTTTAAGTATTGGTTTAGAGGTGTTGAGAAGTTTGCACCATGGGTGAATAAGGTTTATTTAGTAACTGATAATCAGATACCAGATTGGTTAGATGTAGATCATAGTAAATTAGACGTTATTGATCATAAAGAAATTATCAACAATGACTATCTACCAGTGTTTTCATCTAATGCCATTGAATGTAACATTCATAAAATACCAAATTTATCTGAACATTTTGTTTGTTTTAACGACGATATGTATTTAACGGCACCAGTTTCACCAAGTGATTTTTTCTCTGAGGAAGGGCTACCTAAGTATAATACTGCCTTATCTCCTATTATTCCTGAACGATTTGGTACAGGAAACTTTCAAATTAATAATATGGAGATAATAACAAGTTATTTCAGCAAAGTAGAAATCTTGAAAAATGGGAAGTTCTTTTCTCCAAAACAGGGCTTAAAGCAAGTAATAAAATCTTTACTTTATAAAAATAGTAAATTTATTTGTGGCTTTTGGGAAAGTCATCTTCCATATCCTCTTTTAAAATCAACATTTGATCTTTTATGGGAGAAAGAGAAGGAAATCCTAGAAAAAACATCAGCTAGTCGTTTTAGGAATCCAGCAGATACAAATATTTGGCTTTTTAAATATTGGCAAATTGCTAGTGGACAATATGCTATTGGTGATTCAAAAATTGGTGGACTATTTTCTTTGGATGATGCAAATTCAGATTTCTGGAAGTTTTTAGTTTCGAAGAATTATAAAATTATGTGTATTAATGATGGCTTTAATATTCAGGATGAAGATAAAGTAATGAAAGAATTCATTGCTACATTTGATGAGTTTCTACCTGAAAAGAGTACTTTTGAATTATAAAACACAGGTATTTAGGAGATTATGGAAAGAAAATCACTAAAAGATAGAATAAAACCTATCGTTTATCCAATTATTAATTTTATTCCTAGACGAAGACTTAAGAATAAAAATTTCACTATCATTTGTGATAATTGTTGGGCTGGGAAAGTTTATCAGGAGTTGGGCTTGCCTTATCAAACACCATTTGTAGGGATGTTTGTCTTTTCGCCTGATTATATCAAGATGCTCAAGAATT
This sequence comes from Streptococcus sp. S5, assembly GCF_034134805.1. Taxonomy (NCBI): domain Bacteria; kingdom Bacillati; phylum Bacillota; class Bacilli; order Lactobacillales; family Streptococcaceae; genus Streptococcus; species Streptococcus lingualis. The sequence goes on from NZ_CP139419.1 coordinate 248,579, forward strand.
TAAAACACTATTTGAGTGGAAACATCCCCTTGAAATTTGTTAAGGAATCGAAATATATCAAAGACTTTGATAATTCCTATCCACTTGCACTTCTTGATGATATTGAACTTCATTTTTTGCATTATGCAGATGAAGAAGAAGCTACTCAAAAATGGAATCGCCGTTTGAAGAGAATGCATTGGGATAATTTGTATTTCAAGTTCAATGATAATGATGCCTGCACTTATGAGTTGATGAAAGAGTTTGAAGAGCTTCCATACAAGAGTAAGGTGATTTTCTCTTCAAAGAATTATAGTGACCTACCTTCATTGGTCCACTTTAAATCAGCTGAAAAGCAAGGACATGTTGGAATCGATTTAAAAACTTACCACCGCTATTTCAATGCTGTAACTTGGTTGAATAAGGGTGGAGAAGACTTAACATAATTAATTGGGTAAATAATTTATGAAACCACTTTTAACTGTCGTCATTCCAGTTTATAATGTCGAAAAATATTTAAAACGTTGTATTGATAGTATCCTTGTTCAAGAGTGGAAGAACTATGATATCTTACTTGTAGATGATGGAAGTACCGATAATTCTCCTAAAATTTGTGATGACTATGCTAAAACGTATGACTTTATCTCAGTTATTCATAAGGAGAATGGTGGGCTCTCTGTGGCTCGTAACACAGGTATTTCTAATGCTGAGGGAGATTATCTTTATTTCCCAGATTCAGATGATTGGATTGAACCGAATACCTTTAGTGATTTAGCTGAAGTTATTGAATCAGATCAGTATGATATTATTTCCTTCAATCGTGAATTTGTAAGGAGTGAAGATGATATTATAAAATCCGATTCCAAACAGTCTAAACGATTAACTGGAAAAGAAGCTCTTCTAGAAATGTTTTCTTATGGCTTTATAACTGGTTTTGCCAATGATAAGATATATAAAAAATCATTATTCACGAGGGATAATATTCAGTTTCCAATTGGTAAGTATTATGAAGATCTTGGGACTAACTATAAGCTATTTCTTTTAGCTGAAAAGGTCTATGCGACAAATCAAAAATACTATCACTATCTAATTGATAATCCTGATGCAATTACCAAATCTTGGAATGAGCAAAAATTAGAAAATATGATTAGCTTTTTTAAAGAGATATATTATTCGGATGATGTTCGTTCGAAACTTGATTCTAGTGAATTAGCAATTGCTAAGATGTTTTTTGTCGATGGTATGACGCATAGTTTAGCTAGTCTATATAAATCAAATTTGTATAAGTCGTATCCTGAATTAACGAAAGACGTAAAGAACGAGTTAAAGAAAAATAAACTCACGTTTACGGAGTTGTCTAAGTTGAATCATCGAACAAAATATATTTTGTATAAGTTGGGTTTATTGCAAGGTGCATTCAGAGTACAACATTTATTGAAAAAGTAGGAGTCTAGTTTGAAATACTCTGTTATTATTCCTGTTTATAACGTTGAGAAATACATTGACCGTTGTTTGAAAAGTATTATTTCTCAAAATTATGATGACTTGGAAATTATAGTGATAGACAATGGATCTACTGATAGTAGTGGCATTATTTGCGATACTTACGCTAGCGAGTACTCAAATATCTCGGTCTATCATATTGAAAACCATGGTGTTGGTTCGGCACGAAATTTTGGCTTGTCCAAAGCCAGGGGAGAGTTTATCTACTTCGTTGATAGTGATGATTATCTTGTTGGTAATCTCTTTGCTGATTTTGCTGATAAGCTAGTGTCAGATTTAGATTTGGTTGTTTTTTGTTATTACAATTCTTTTGAGGAAGATTTAACTGAGAAGAGCCGTACTGAAAAGTCACTTCCATTTAAAGGAAATTACGACAAGGATGGTTTTATCAAGATATTTAAAGAACTATTCTTATCGGATATGCTTTACACAGTTTGGAATAAGATATATCGCAGAGAATTTCTTCTCGAAAATAACCTTTCTTTTGAGCAGTATGAGTTAGGTGAAGATGTCCGCTTCAATCTTAATGTTTATCGTAATGTAAACAGGATTTTTCTTTCTCAAGATTCCTACTATGTTTATGTCATTGGTAGGAAAGGTTCCGCTATGTCGAGCTATAACCCCAAGCGTATTCAATACCAGCTTCAAGAATTGAAGATGGTTGATAGTCTACTTTCGGACTGGTATTTGGATAGTTTTGATCTTGATCAAACAATTAAGGCACGAATCTTAATGAGTAATATTTATAATATATCCAAACAAAATACTCAATTCAGTTCAAAGGTGGAATATGTAAAAGATATTTGTGAAAATAAAGACATTAAATCATTTATTCATACAGAAGAAAATGATTTGAAACCGTTCATAAATTATTTACTAAAACAAAAAAGGTATTCTACTGTTCTGTTTCTTAAAATGGTTCAAGCATTGGTTAAAAGGAGTTAAAATGTTTCGTATTGAAGCAGAAAAATTGTTAGTTGGTTTTGTATTATCATTTATTATAGCTGTAGATATGTTAGGTACAACTATGTTAGGTAGATTGATACCAACTATACCAAGTTCTATGTCTGTACTAGTTTCTCTATGTTTGCTAATCCGCTTTAGATACATTAAGAAATTCTCTATCAACTACCTGATTTTTGCACCTGTACTTCTAATTGTTGGCTTTTTAGTAGCTTTACAAATGAAGAATTATAGTTTCCTTGCCTATATGGTTCTGATAGTCTTTTTGTATGATATGGATATGGATTTTATATTAAAGGTTTATTGTGCGGTAGTTATTCCCTTTTTATTAGGAACAGTATTTTTATCTTTAATTCATATCATTCCTAACTTACAATTTGTACAAATGAGAAATACAGGTATGGTTACAAGAAATTCCTTTGGTTTTATTTATCCAACGGATTTCGCGTCGCATTGTTTTTATTTATATGTTGCTCTGTCTTATTTAAACAGAAATCGTTTCTTGTTTACCCGTTCGGTTTTAGGGTTAGGTCTTGCTGCTTTTATTATTAAATTTTGTGATGCTCGTTTAAATGCAATGTCAATCGTTATTTCGGTTGTGATATTTGCTTTTTTCTACTTTGCTAAAAATAAACATCGTATGATTTTTAGTATATTCCCAGCTTCAATTTTAGCATCATCTGGAATTATGTATTACTTAACAAAGAATTTCACGTGGTCTAGTTCATTCTATGTTGCTATGAATAATTTGGTAAGTATGCGTTTGAAATTAGGCAATGATGCTTTAAAGACTTATGCTGTACGTTTATTTGGTAATCCAGAAGCAAATTTTATTGGTTATGGTGGTAAAACTGAATCAGTTTTAAGTTATAACTATGTTGATTCCTCATATATTCAAATGCTGTTTTATTATGGCAGTGTAGCAGTGGTTCTTCTTGTAATTCTATATTTTGTTAGATCTTGGGTTATCTATCGACAGGGAAATTATCTTATTCTAACTTTACTTTCTTTGATCACATGGAATTGTATGATTGAAGCATTTTGGATTAGACCGTCATATAACATTTTTTTCTATATTTTATTTGCGTCAGCTACAATAGGGGTTGAGCGTAAAAATAGGAGTAAAAAATGAAAGTTCTTAAAAATTACGCCTATAATCTCTCCTACCAGTTGCTGGTGATTATCTTGCCGATTATCACAACCCCTTATGTGACGCGGGTCTTTAGCTCGAATGACTTAGGAAGCTATGGTTATTTCAACTCTATCGTCACCTATTTTATTCTTTTGGCGACCTTGGGAGTGGCTAACTACGGAACCAAGGAGATTTCAGGACACCGCAAAGACATCCAAAAGAATTTCTGGGGGATTTATACCCTCCAATTGGGAGCGACCTTTGTGTCCATCCTGCTCTATGTCTTGCTGTGCTTGGCGCTTCCTTCCATGCAAAACCCTGTGGCCTATATCTTAGGGCTCAGTTTGGTTTCAAAGGGACTCGATATCTCCTGGCTCTTTCAGGGATTAGAGGATTTTCGTAAGATTACCGTTCGAAATATCACGGTCAAATTGGTTGGAGTCATCTCCATCTTCTTGTTTGTCAAATCTGCCAATGATCTGTATCTCTATGTATTCTTGCTCACCATCTTTGAGCTCTTAGGTCAGCTCAGTATGTGGCTACCTGCTCGTGAGTTCATTGGGAAAGCCCATTTTGATTTGGCTTATGCACGGGTGCATTTAAAACCGGTCATTCTGCTCTTTTTACCGCAGATTGCCATTTCCCTCTATGTCACCTTGGATCGAACTATGCTGGGTGCTCTCGCCTCTACAAAGGATGTAGGGATTTATGACCAGGCCTTGAAATTGGTTAATATTTTGCTGACCCTTGTGACGTCTTTAGGAAGTGTCATGCTTCCGCGCGTGGCGAGTCTCTTGGCTTCAGGAGATCACAAGGCGGTTAATAAGATGCACCAAATGTCCTTTTTGATCTATAATTTGGTCATCTTCCCAATCATCGCGGGTATGCTGATCGTCAACGATGACTTTGTTCGATTCTTCTTAGGGAAGGATTTCCAAGATGCTCGCTATGCCATCGCTATCATGATCTTCCGCATGTTCTTTATCGGATGGACCAATATCATGGGGATTCAAATTCTCATTCCACATGATAAGAACAAAGAATTTATGCTGTCAACTACGATTCCTGCTATCGTCAGTGTCGGGTTGAATGTGCTCTTCTTACCTCATTTTGGTTTTATTGGTGCAGCCATTGTATCCGTCTTAACAGAATCCTTGGTATGGCTGATTCAACTGTACTATACCCGTCATTACCTCAAGGAAGTTCCAATTATCGGGTCTATGACAAAAATTATGTTTGCATCTGCTCTGATGTATGGCCTCTTGCTACTTGTAAAACCATTCCTACATTTCACCCCTACCCTGAACGTACTCGTGTATGCGGTGCTTGGTGGGATCATTTATCTGATCGCTATCCTATCTCTGAGAGTGGTAGATGTGAAAGAATTAAAACAAATATTTAAGAAATAATGGAGTCTACTATGTACGATTATCTAATTGTTGGTGCTGGTTTGTCTGGAGCCATTTTCGCACATGAAGCTACAAAACGTGGCAAAAAAGTAAAAGTGATTGACAAGCGAGATCACATCGGTGGAAATATCTACTGCGAAGAGGTTGAAGGTATCAACGTCCATAAGTACGGTGCCCACATTTTCCATACGTCCAACAAAAAAGTGTGGGACTATGTCAACCAGTTCGCTGAATTCAATAACTATATCAACTCACCAGTAGCTAACTACAAGGGCAGTCTGTACAATCTTCCCTTTAACATGAATACCTTCTACGCTATGTGGGGAACCAAGACTCCTCAAGAAGTCAAGGACAAGATTGCCGAGCAAACAGCTGACATGAAAGATGTTGAACCGAAAAACCTGGAAGAACAAGCTATCAAATTGATCGGTCCAGATATCTACGAAAAGTTGATTAAGGGCTACACTGAAAAACAATGGGGACGTTCTGCCACAGACCTTCCACCCTTTATCATCAAACGTCTACCAGTTCGTTTGACCTTTGATAATAACTACTTTAATGACCGTTACCAAGGGATTCCAATCGGTGGTTACAATGTCATCATTGAAAACATGCTGGGTGATGTGGAAGTAGAACTTGGCGTTGACTTCTTTGCCAATCGTGAAGAACTTGAAGCTTCAGCGGATAAAGTTGTCTTTACAGGAATGATTGACCAGTACTTTGACTACAAACATGGGGAATTGGAATATCGTAGCTTGCGCTTCGAACACGAAGTCTTGGATGAGGAAAACCATCAAGGGAATGCGGTCGTCAACTATACAGAGCGTGAGATTCCTTATACTCGGATCATCGAGCATAAGCACTTCGAGTATGGTACACAACCTAAGACAGTCATCACACGTGAATACCCTGCTGACTGGAAACGTGGGGATGAACCCTACTACCCAATCAATGATGAAAAGAACAATGCTATGTTTGCCAAGTACCAAGAAGAAGCAGCAAAAAATGACAAGGTCATTTTCTGTGGACGCCTAGCAGACTATAAATACTACGACATGCACGTGGTTATTGAGCGTGCTCTAGAAGTCGTAGCAAATGAGTTTGATTGAAAGAAACCATAATCTATGAAATACTACTTAAAAGAAGAATTTCTTCATGACAATAACGCTAAAAATGCAGGAAATAAGGCTCGTAATGATGTTGAATCTATTGTAAAAAGTCAAGGATTTAAAGCTCTTATCCTTTCAGTAGACAATTGGTATGAGATGAGTACAGCAAAAGCTCAATTACATAAGGCGAAAGCCTTCAGTCGTTCCCTAAAGCAGTTGAATGAAGGTGATGAGCTCTTGATTCAATTTCCAATGCTACACCATAGTTTTTTCACTACCTCTCTTGTAAAAAAAGCAGGAAAAAGAGGAGTGAAGATCTATTTCATTATCCATGACTTAGATGCTCTTCGTTTCATGAATGGTCAAGCTGTTCCTTTGAAACATAGAATTCGTATGAAGATTCAAGAATCAGGTCTTCTTGCTGCAGCTGATGGGATCATCGCCCACAACCCAGTTATGAAATCTGTCTTGGTGGATAAAGGGGTTGCAGAAGATAAGATTGTCAGCCTTGGTATTTTTGACTATTTGATTCCAGATTTTCAAGAAAAGAGTGGCCAAACAAAAGATCAGCCGATCATTGTGGCAGGTAATTTGGCCCAGGAAAAAGCTGGTTATCTTTACTCACTTCCTGCAGAACCTGCATATAACCTTTATGGTGTCGGCTTCGACGAAAGCAGAGCTCTTGAGAATGAGAACTACTTTGGTTCCTTCTTACCGGATGAGCTTCCTGCAGCCCTTGAGGGTGGTTTTGGACTGGTCTGGGATGGGGATAGTGCTGAGACCTGTAGTGGCGTCTTTGGCGAGTACCTTCGCTATAACAACTCTCACAAGGCGTCACTATACTTGGCCTCAGGCTTCCCGCTTGTGGTTTGGAAACAGTCAGCCTTGTCTCACTTTGTACTTGAGAAGAGCTGTGGGATTGCAGTAGACTCGCTTCATGACTTGAAGGAGACAATCGACAATCTTTCAGATGCCGATTACCAAGACTTGGTGGACAATGCCAAGCGTGTTGGTCAGGAAATCCGAGATGGTCATTACTTAAAGACGGCCTTAAAGCATTTATCATAAGATCAAAAGAAGTCAGACAGACTTCTTTTTTAGTTTTTCAAAAATATCACTAATTTTAAAAATTTGCCTTATAAAACTTTTCATCGCTGAAACCGTATGGTAAAATGATTAAAGTATAAAATTTGTATAAAGGGAAGTTTATATGAAAAAGAAAGATCTTATTTTCTATGCGGGAGCAGCAGTCTTGATGGCTGTATCTGCTCAAGGAGTCAGCGCAGATGAGGTGGTTTCAAAAGAAGCTACTTCTGAAGGCAACCAAGTCCAAGCTGAAAAAGTGCCAGAAGTAACGGTTGCTGATAAGACTGTAGCGCCTGTCTCAAGTAATTATGCTGCACCAGCAAATGTGACTGAACCAGCTGTGGCACCTGCGAGCAAGGTTGTGGCTTCAGAAAGTGGAACCCCATCTGTAGAGAAAGCTACAGAAGTAGCACCTACTGAGAAGACAGAAGAAACCCCTCTTCCATCTGATACAGGAAGGACGACCTTCTTTAACACAGGTGCTCACGCTCCTGCTGGTCGCTCGACGGATGTGGCGGTTCAGCCAAAATCATTCGTTGATGTGAGTAGCCACAACGGAGATATTAGTATTGGCGACTACCGCACCTTAGCCAATAAGGGTGTGGGCGGTGTCGTTGTCAAATTGACAGAAGATACTTGGTACAAGAACCCGAATGCGGAAAATCAAATTCGCAATGCGCAAGCAGCTGGTCTACAAGTATCGACCTACCACTTCTCTCGCTATACTTCTGAAGAAGCAGCGCGTGCAGAAGCACGGTTCTATATCGCAGCGGCGCAACGCTTGAATCTTCCAAAGAACACCCTCATGGTCAATGACTTTGAGGATGCCAAGATGCAGCCAAACATTAACCGCAACACCCAAGCTTGGGCTGACGAAATGCGTAAAAATGGCTACACCAACTTGATGTTCTACACCAGTGCCAGCTGGTTGGATGAAAACAACCTCCGCAAGAAAGGTCCTGTCAACACCGCTCAATTTGGTCTTCAGAATTTCTGGATTGCCCAATATCCTTCTCCAAAACTGTCTGTAAACGATGCGAAAAGCTTGCGTTACAATGGGAAAGCTAGCGCGTGGCAGTTTACTTCTCAAGCGGAATTGCTTCCAGGAAAACACCTCTTTGACCACAGTGTGGACTATACCGGTCGCTTCACCGCGAACGCAAAACCTGCAGCGGATCCAACAGAAGGCAGCTTAAGTGGGAAGATTGACATTGTCAATAACGATACTATGACGGGCCGCTTTGACGTTGTCATCTCAAATGTTAAGGCGCCAAATGGAGTTCGAACCGTTTCTGTACCGATCTGGTCAGAAACAGGTGGTCAAGATGACCTTGTTTGGTATACAGCCAACCGTCAAGCAAACGGAACCTATACTGTTAATGTAAAAGCGTCCGATCATAAAAACTCAACCGGTCTTTACAATGTCCATCTTTACTATGTTCAGAACAATGGACAAATGACGGGTGTGGGTGGAACAACGACAAATGTTTACATCGGAAAACGACCAGAGGTTTTAAAACCAAGTGGCACGTTAACGATTGAGAATAATAATGCTAAGTCAGGAACTTTTGACGCCGTTATCACTAATATCTCAGCACCACTAGGTGTTAAAGAGGTTTTAGTCCCATCTTGGAGTCTAGAAAATGGTCAAGACGATCTTATCTGGCACAAGGCAACTAAGCAGATTGATGGCAGTTATCGTGTAACCATTAAGGCAAGTGAGCATAAAGGAAATAAAGGAAACTACCGAGCTGATGCTTATATTGTTGACAACTCTGGTAAACCCCACTATATCGCAGAACGAGTAGTTTCGGTTGATTATGCTCGACCAAGTGGTGTCCTTACGATTGAAAACAACAATACTACAGCAGGTACCTTTGATGCTGTTGTTAGCAACATTGTTGCCCCAAATGGTCTAAAAGAGGTTTTAGTTCCATCATGGAGTTTGGTTGGTGGCCAAGATGACCTCATTTGGCACAAGGCAACGCGTCAAGCAGATGGTTCTTATCGTGTGACTATTAAAGCGAGTGATCATAAGAATTCTACTGGGAATTACCGAGCTGATGCTTACATCGTAGATGATTCAAATAATCGTTTTTATCTGACTGAAAAAGTGGTTGAAGTTCGTCAATCACGCCCAACTGCTTCATTAACGATCGAAAGCAATAATATTTCAACTGGTAGTTTTGATGCAGTTATTCGTAATGTGGTGGCCCCAAATGGTGTAAAGGAAATCCTAGTTCCATCATGGAGTCTAGAAAATGGGCAGGATGATCTTGTATGGCATAAGGCAAATCGTCAATCTGATGGTAGTTATCGAGTAACTATTAAAGCAAGTGATCATAAAAATTCACTAGGGAATTATCGTGCAGACCTTTATGTCGTTGATAATGATAATAACCGTCATTATGTTACTGAAACGATTGTAACCGTTAAACATGATAAACCAACTGGAATCATTTCGGTTGTCAATAACAACAAAGATACAGGTACCTTTGATGTCATCATCAAGGATGTATACAGCCCTAAAGGGGTACGAGCTGTTCAAGTCCCAACTTGGTCTGATAAGGAAGGACAGGATGATCTCCGCTGGTATGAAGCGGCTCGCCAAGCGAACGGGGACTACAAGGTATCCGTCAAAGCGAGCGATCACAAGAACTCTACTGGTAAGTACCATGTTCACCTTTACTACATTCAAAATGATGGTTCTCGGATTGGTATTGGTACCACGACTACAGACGTGGAGTTCCGAAATGCGACGACCAAGACGCAAGCTGCTATCAAGAATGTCAATGCAACGAACGGGACTTATACAGTAGCTGTGGATCAAGCTCCTCAAGGTCGTCAGATTAAGAACATCCGTGTTGCTGCCTGGTCCAAAGCTCATCAAGAAAATCTTTACTGGTATTCCGCAACGCCGACAGGTATGCACACAGAGATCACAGTCTCTGCCAATAATCACGGTAATGAAGTGGGTAACTATACTACACACATCTATGTGGACTACAAAGATGGTGGTGTTGAAGGCTTTAACCTTGGTCAAACAGCCTTGTCTCCACGAAATCAAAAGGTGAACCCACAAACAACCTATTATTCTCAACGGGATCCTCGTTGGGCTGGGAAATATTACGGTGTGAGCAATGTCGATCAGTCAGGTTGTGTGCCAACCTCTCTTGCCATGACCTTCACAGATATCCTTGGCAGAACTATTTTGCCAACAACAGTAGCTGATTATCTCTACAACAATACTGATTCATTCAACAAAGGTGAAGCAGGAACAGATTCTGATGGGATTGTAGCTGCCACTCGTAATTGGGGCTTGAAGAGCCAATTGATTAATGGAGCTGGAGGCATTGCAGAAGCTCTCATGGCTGGCAAGCATGTACTTGCTGCGGTAGGCAATAGCCAATTTACTAGTGATCCTTATACTCATGAATTGGTCTTGCATGGTTATGACAATGGAAGAACCTATGTTCGCGATCCATATAATAGTGGCAACAACGGCTGGTACTCTATCAATTATCTTCACTCTATTAAGAGTAAGGACCCGATGGATAACAAGCTTGGAGCACCTTTCTTCTCAATTTTTGCATAAGCTAAACAGAAGGCCAATCTGGCCTTCTTTTTTTCTTTAAAAATAGGATTCTTCTCATGATATTGTTTCTTGATCCGGCGGTTTGTGTTATAATACTACTATGTGGGTACAATCCGTATAAAAAATTGTAAGGGAAGATACATGAAAAAGAAAGATCTTATTTTTTATGCTGGGACAGCCGTTTTGTTGGCTTTTTCGACACAACAAGTCAAAGCCGATGAGCAACATGCGTCCGATCAAACATCAGAAAATACTTCCTCTGTCATTTCAAAAACAACAACTTCATCAGAAGCGCAGAATACTGTGAACGAAGGAGTGGGAGTTGAGAAAGGTATTCAGACAGAGAATACCGTTGCAACAGAGGCGGCACCTGCCACACCGACTCTTAGCAATAACCAGTCTTCTGACAAGGGCACTAGCGACAAGGTTGTATCAGAGCAACCAGCACCAGCTGTGGTAGCTAGTCGCGCACCATATGGCGCACGCGCACGAGTGGTAGAATCAGAAGATAATAGTTTGCCGGTTGAGAAAGTAGAGAAGCCAAGTGGCACGCTAACAATTGAAAATAATGATCAAACTACAGGTGCATTTGATGCAGTTGTTAGTAATATCACATCTCCAGGTGGTGTTAAGGAAGTTTTAGTTCCATCGTGGAGTTTAGAAAAGGGTCAAGACGACCTTATTTGGCATAAGGCGACGAAACAAACGGATGGGAGCTATCGTGTAACCATTAAGGCAAGTGAACATAAAGGCAATAAAGGAAACTATCGCGCTGATGCCTACATCGTTGACAACTCTGGGGAACGGCACTATATCGCGGAACAAGTAGTTTCGGTTGATTACGTTCGACCAAGTGGTGTTCTGAAGATTGAAAACAATAACCCAGTAGCAGGTACCTTTGATGCTGTTGTAAGCAATATTGTTGCCCCAACTGGTCTAAAAGAAGTATTAGTTCCATCATGGAGTCTTGAAAATGGACAGGATGACCTAGTATGGCACAAGGCAACACGTCAAGCGGATGGTTCTTATCGTGTGACTATTAAAGCGAGTGATCATAAGAATTCTACTGGGAATTATCGTGCTGACGCCTACATTGTAGATGATTCAAATAATCGTTTTTATCTGACTGAAAAAGTAGTTGAGGTTCATCAGGTCAAACCAAGTGGCACAGTAACGATTGAGAATAACAATACTGAAAAAGGTACGTTTGATGCTGTTATTCGCAATGTAGTCGCACCATATGGCTTGAAAGAGGTCCTAGTCCCTACTTGGTCTAACAAAAACGGTCAGGACGATTTAGTTTGGCATAAGGCTGAACGTCAAAGTGATGGAAGCTACCGTGCAACCATCAAAGCATCTGATCATAAGAATGACACAGGTAAATTTAATGTCCACATTTACTACGTAGATCAAAATAATAAGAAAAACTACATTACAGAGACAATTACAGAAGTTCAACAAGTCAAACCAAGTGGTACTGTTACAATTGAGAACAACAATACTGTAACAGGTACGTTTGATGCAGTTATTCGTAATGTTGTTGCACCAAATGGCTTGAAAGAAGTCTTGATTCCAACCTGGTCAGACAAGAACTGGCAAGATGATCTAGTATGGCACAAAGCAGTTCGTCAAAGTGACGGAAGCTACCGTGTAACCATCAAAGCCTCAGACCATAAAAATGAAGATGGTAAATACAATGTCCATGTCTACTATGTAGATCAAAATAACCAACGAAACTACATCACAGAAACCACGACAGAAGTGCGTCAAGCCCGTCGTTCTGGTACGATCCTAATTCAAAACAATAACAAGGATACAGGTACCTTTGATATCATTATCAGGGATGTCTACAATCCTAAAGGTGTGCGAACTGTGCAAGTCCCTACTTGGTCGGATAAGGACGGCCAAGACGACATCCGCTGGTATGAAGCAACTCGCCAATCAAATGGAGACTACAAGGTCTCAGTCAAAGCGAGCGACCACAAAAACTCTACTGGTAAGTACCATATTCACCTTTATTATATCCAAAATGATGGTTCTCGTGTGGGTGTTGGAACAACGACTACAGAAGTTGAATTCCGTAATGCAAAGACTAAGACACAAACAGGGATCAAGAATGTCAATTCTGGTGCTGGAACTTATACGGTAACGGTGGATCAAGCGCCTCAGGGACGTCGGATTAAGAACATCCGTGTCGCAGCCTGGTCTCAAGCTCATCAAGAAAATCTCTACTGGTATTCAACAGCGCCTTCTGGTATGCATACAGAAGTGCAGGTTTCTGCAGCAAATCACCAGTACCAATCAGGCAACTATACCACTCACGTCTATGTGGATTATGTCGATGGTGGCGTTGAAGGCTTTAACCTTGGTCAAACAGCCCTTCATCCCCGTGCGACTGTAGATCAAACTGCTTTTAGTCCTCGTGTAACGAATGGACAACGGGACCGTGTCTTACGGGCTGCAGCTAGTCTAGTGGGCGTTCGTGGCGGCACTGCAGCTCACCATCAATTGGTCAATGATTATAACAGTGTTAAACCACTTCCGGTTGGTTATGCAGTGAAGACGACCGATGACTGGTGTGATATCTTTGTCACAACAGTCTTCCAGCGGGAAGGTTTGAGCGGTTTGATTGGCCGTGAATGTGGAGTCGAACGTCACATCCAGATTTTCAAACGCTTGGGCATCTGGAATGAAGATGGTACCACTACACCAAAAGCAGGGGACATCATCACCTTTAACTGGGATCAAAATACCCAACAAAACAATGGCTTTGCGGATCACATCGGAATTGTCGAGAGCGTCTCAAATGGGATCATTCATACCATTGAAGGAAACTCCAACAACCAAGTCCGTCGCAATACCTATCGAATCGGACATGGCAATATCCGTGGATTTGCCACCCCACGCTATCAATAATAAAAAGGGAGTGGGAAAGAACTCTGACTAGTTAAAAAGAGTTCGTCTTCCCACCCCCGCACAGTTGATTAGGTCATCTTTGGAGCTTAAAAAGCGAACAAAGATGCCAATCAACCACTGCGTCATACAGTTATTTCTATCAAATATAAAAAGGCTGAACAGTTTTTGTCCAGCCTCTTTTTGTGGCTTCTTTTTTTAGTCTCTCAACCCTTCTTCGAAACTCTTGGAAGGGGCCTCGACTTGGATGGTTTCAAGGGTTAATGGATTGGTGAAGGTCAAGCGGTGAGCATGGAGCATGAGTCGCTCTCCGCGTGCAGGGTTATAGAGAGGGTCTCCGACAATCGGGTGCCCATGATGGGAGAGATGCACCCGGATCTGATGGGTGCGCCCCGTCTTGAGCTGGCATTTGACCAGGCTGTTTCGCCCGATTTTTTTCAGTTGCGTTACCTGGGTTTCTGCGTACTGACCCTTGCGTGGATCGACCAAGCGCTTGCGCCGATCATGGCGATCACGTCCGATTTTATCCTTGTAGACGATCGTTTTTTGCCTTAAGCTACCTTGCATCAAGGCCCAGTACTCGCGTTGAATTTTTTTATCTTCCAAAATGCGGTTGAGAATGGGGAGGATAAAAGGATTCTTGGCAAATAAAATGGCCCCACTGGTTTCCTTATCTAACCGGTGCACGACGTAACAGGTGGATCCAACATAGCTGGAAACATGGTTGAGAAGAGCAATTTCTGTCGGCTCATTGGCGTGGGTTTTCATGCCTTCGGGCTTATTGACGATGATGACATGCTCATCCTGATAGAGTTCTTCGACCAGACTGGGGTCTCCTTCTAGGAGCTCTTTTTCAGGGTAATCGTCTGCGTCAAAGATCAGATGGATCTGGTCCCCTTTTTGAACGGGGCTCTGCCAGTTGATGGTCTCTCCATTCACCAAGACGTGTTTTTTGACCCGTAAAAAATGCCGGATCTTACGGGGAATGAGGAAGTAGTCCTCAAGCAACTCTTTCACAGTCATCTGGGGAAAGGATTGTGGAATGGTAAATTGATAATTCATGACCCTATTGTAGCAAAATCTAAGCTTAAAGAAAACTAAATGAGAGAAGGGGATGAGCTATCTTTTCTTGCTAGGACAAGGATAAGGTGTTACAATAACAGGTATGAATAGAATAAAAGAATTATTTGAAAACCTGATCACTTTTTTTAGAAAGGATCATCCGCCCAAAGCGGTGGCAGAAGAAGTGCCAGACACGGAACTACCGGAAGAGACAGTAGAGCCGACCTATAGTCGCTCAGGCAAGCACAGAAGCAAGCTTCTCTCTCAGCATCTTTTCCGTCGTTTTTGGCGCCGCTTCCATTTGACCAAGATTCTCCTGATCATTGGGCTAGGCTTTAGCCTCTTGACAGGGGGCTATCTCTTCTACCTCGCAAAGACGACCAACGTCAAAGATTTGCAGAATGCACTGAAGGCGACGACCATTATCTATGATAAGAATGGGGACCAGGCGGGAAGTTTGACCGGGCAAAAAGGAACCTATGTCGAACTCGATGCCATTAGTGAGAATCTGCAAAATGCCGTGGTCGCTACAGAGGACCGGAGCTTTTACAAGAATAGCGGGATCAACTATGGTCGCTTCTTTTTAGCGATTTTGACCCTGGGTCGCTCAGGTGGTGGGTCGACCATCACCCAGCAGCTAGCCAAGAATGCTTACCTGTCTCAGGACCAGACGGTAGAGCGCAAGGCCAAGGAATTCTTCCTAGCACTTGAAATCAATAAGAAATACAGTAAAAAAGAGATCCTCACCATGTACCTCAACAATGCCTATTTTGGAAATGGGGTTTGGGGTATTGAGGATGCTTCCAAGAAGTATTTTGGGGTTTCAGCCAGTCAATTAAGCCTGGATCAGTCTGCGGTACTCGCTGGTATGCTCAAGGGACCTGAAATCTATAACCCGCTCTATTCAGTAGAGAATGCGACCAATCGCCGCAATACGGTCCTCCAAAATATGGTGGCGGCTGGCTATATTGACCAGAAAACGGCTGATCAGTCGGCTGCTGTCGATATCCATGGCCAGCTGGTCGATGCCTATGAAGGCAAGTCGGAGGATTACCGCTACCCATCCTATTTTGATGCGGTGATCAATGAAGCGGTCAATGAATACGGCCTGACCGAAGAAGACATTGTCAAAAATGGCTACCGGATCTACACCGAGCTGGATCAAAATTACCAAGCAAGCATGCAGGTGATCTATGACAATACGGCCCTCTTCCCAGTAGCAGAAGACGGCACGCGCGCGGAATCTGGTAGTGTCGCCCTCGATCCTAAGACCGGAGGGGTTCGGGCTCTCGTAGGGCGTGTCGGCAGTGATCAAAATCCAGGATTCCGTACCTACAACTACGCTACCCAGGCTGCTCGAAGTCCAGGATCAACCATCAAACCTTTGGTTGTCTATAGCCCAGCTGTTGCTGAAGGTTGGTCGACCAATAAGGAATTGGACAATAGTACCACCCAATATGGAAGCTATGAGGTCAATAACTACGCGGGAATCCAGTCGAGCCCAACGGTACCGATGTACCAGGCCCTGGCAGAGTCCCTTAACCTTCCAGCCGTAGCGACCGCTAATGATTTGGGTCTTGATACGGTCTTTGAGTACGGGAAAAAATTCGGGCTCAACATGGACAAGGTGGACAAGTCGCTTGCCGTTGCCTTGGGAGCTGGTGTGACAACCAATCCGATGCAGATGGCCCAAGCCTATGGAACCTTTGCCAATGGTGGTGTCATGAATGATGCCCACCTCATTACCAAGATTGAAAATGCAAGCGGCCAAGTGGTCAAGAGCCACAGCCAGAAATCAACCCGAGTGCTCAGTGGTTCAACGACAGATAAGATGACCAATATGATGCTTGGTACCTTTAGTAATGGTACAGGGGTTAACGCTGCGCCTTATGGCTATACCATGGCAGGGAAAACCGGTACGACAGAGACCAGCTTTAACAAGGACCTCTCTGGAGACCAATGGGTGATCGGCTACACGCCAGATGTGGTCATCAGTCAGTGGCTTGGTTTCCCAACGACCGATGAAAATCACTACCTGACGGACAGTAGTGCTGGAACGGCATCCGAGATCTTCCGCAATGTTGCCAACAGTGTTCTGCCTTATACAGACGGTACCCAGTTTGACTCGGTGAAGAACTCTTATGCTGAAAACGGTATTGCACCAGTCGGAGAAGAAACGACAGAAACAGATAGCAAAGAAGACAAAGGTTTCTTTGAGGATGTCAAAGAAAAAGCGTCGAATATGGTCGATAATGCGAAGAAAGCAATCGACGAGGCCGATATCCCAGGAAAAGCGAAAAACGCTTGGGATACCTTCAAAGGCTGGCTTGGTTTCTAATCAAAAAACGATTCAGAAGAATTTCTGAATCGTTTTTTGCAGATTGAAGACAAAGTCTTCTTAGAAACTTTCCTTAAGTGAGTACGGACGTCAGCGAACTTCGAAGAAGTTCCATGACTTAGTTTTGAGCCTGAGGTCTCAAAACTCCCGAGTGCTAGAAACAACAGTGTTTCTGGCACTTTTCTCACGGCGGAAAGTTTCTGTTGAAATGATCCTAATAGTATTAATTATTTTAATTTTTCAACGTTACTTAGATTGTTTTATGTAAAATGCAATTTGTCTATATTCTAAAAAGATCCATTCAGAAGGATTTCTGAATAGACCTTTGTTTAGAGTTCGCTATCTGACAAGCTAAAGGTATCGCCGTGTTGGAGATCTCCGTACTGGTAGCCTCGTTTGAACCAGCGCATGCGTTGTTCCGAAGTCCCATGGGTAAAGCTATCTGGTACCGAGTAGCCGTAGGCTTGCTCCTGGAGAGTATCATCACCTACTGCATGGGCTGCATTCATGGCTTCTTCGATATCGCCGATATCTAGAAGGTTTCGGTCTTGAATGGAGCGGGCCCAGACACCTGCTAGGTAATCGGCTTGTAGCTCGATGCGGACACTGATGGCATTTCGTTCCTTTTCAGAAAGACCTTGTTGCATTCGATGGTATTTGCCAAGGATTCCCAGCTCATTTTGTACGTGGTGGCCGACTTCGTGGGCGATCACGTAGGCCATGGCGAAGTCCCCGCTAGCCTTGTATTTGGTTGTCAATTCCTTGTAGAAGCTCATATCCAAATAAATCTTTTTGTCGGTCGGACAGTAGAAGGGACCAGCCGATGCTTGCCCAACCCCACAGCCTGTCTGTGTCCGTCCGGTATAGAAGACTAGTTTGGGCTCATGGTAAGTGCGTCCTTCAGCTTGAAAGACCTTGTGCCAATGATCTTCTGTTGTACCAAGGACCTTGCTGACGAACTCAGCATCTGCATCATCGACATGGGTCTTGTTGGTGCGCGTGATTTGGGTGGATTGGTAAGGTTGAGAAGAAGTCCCATTTCCAAAGAGTCCACCAAGACTAGCGCCACCACCTCCTAGAAGAACCAGAAGAAGGATGAGGATGATCTTACTCTTGAAGCTTCCAGGAGATAGCAAGATTTGTAAAATGCCCCCGCCAAGGTTACTGTTGCCTGAAGACTGAGAGTAGCTTTGCCCTCGACGGTCTTCGATATTTCTACTTTCTTTTAGGTTATCACTTTTCATATTCGTCTCCTTTTGTTTTATTTTACCAAAAATGAGGAAAAAACCAGAGTGATAACGCTTTAGATTTGCTTTTTTCTTGACAGGAGATTTTCTGTTCTTGTCAAAATGTGGAAAACTTGCTATAATGGGGTGAACGGAGGCGTTATGGCATTAAAAAAAGCAAGTCTAGCGTGTACGGTTTGTGGGTCACGCAATTACTCCATTAAGTTGAGTGGGACGCCAAAACCAACACGTCTAGAAGTCAATAAATTCTGCAAGCATTGCAGCAAGTATACCATCCATAAAGAAACACGATAGGAGAGAGTTGTGAAATTCATTAAAGATATTTTCGTCTTACTAAAAGATACAACTTGGCCAAATCGCAAGGAAAGATGGAAAAACTTTATCTCAGTGATTGAGTACACCGCTTTCTTTGTGGCATTGATTTATTTGTTCGACAAAGTCATTGCACGTGGCCTATTGCACATGATCAATTTCTTTTAAGAAAAGAAGCCATAAGGCTGGGCAACAACTGTCCAGCCTTTGATTTTTGATAGGATTAACTGCAAGACGCAGTGGTTGATTGGCATCTTTGTTCGCTTTTTAAGCTTCAAAGATGGCCTAATCAACTGTGCGGGGGTGGGAAAACGAACTCTTTTTAACCAGTCGGAGTTCTTTCCCACTCCCATTTTTTATTGCCTTTTCTTAAAAATAAATCAGCAAACCTCTTTGCATTCCTGCAAAATGTGGTATAATGAAGCTAGGAAAAGGAAAGCCAAGAGGCTTTTTTTAGTATGTTCACAAAAGCTCGAGCAGGCTAAACAGAAAGAAAGGATGCCCAAATGGACAGTTTTGATAAAGGCTGGTTTGTACTACAAACCTACTCAGGATATGAAAACAAGGTAAAAGAGAATCTTTTGCAACGTGCGCAAACTTACAATATGTTAGAAAACATCTTGCGCGTAGAGATTCCAACTCAAACCGTACAAGTTGAGAAAAACGGTAAAACCAAAGAAATCGAAGAAAACCGCTTCCCAGGTTATGTCTTGGTTGAAATGGTCATGACAGATGAAGCTTGGTTTGTCGTTCGGAATACACCGAACGTTACTGGTTTCGTCGGATCACACGGGAACCGTTCAAAACCAACTCCATTGTTGGAAGAAGAAATCCGCAGCATCTTGCTCTCTATGGGTCAAACCGTTCAAGAGTTTGATTTGGATGTCAAGGTGGGCGATACGGTTCGTATCATCGACGGTGCCTTCACAGACTATACTGGTAAGATCACTGAAATTGATAACAACAAGGTGAAAATGGTCATTTCTATGTTCGGTAACGATACGGTTGCAGAAGTGAATTTGAACCAAATTGCTGAATTGTAAGAAAAATAGAACCCTCCAAGAAAAACTTGGAGGGTTCTTTGTATGGATCGTTATTGATTTTTATCCAGGCCAGTGATCTTTTTTAACTGCTTGGTTTCTGCAGCAGACGTGACATCAACGATCTTGTCTCCCTGTGTAGAGAAGTTAGATTCGTCCCCGTTACTATCTTTATAGACATAGCTGGTCCAACGTTCGGAACGCATAATGGTATAGGGTTTTCCAAGACGTTTGAGGGCTGTTTTTGGTGTATCGGATTTGGAAATGCTGCTAGTAGACTGGTGGTTGGCATCGCCCCCTTTTAAACGGAAGGTGATATCTGTTAATACATTGTTGTGGAAGACAGCCATGATATCGCCATTGTCTGTTGCCCAAACATTGACCCCATCGCCAGGATTCGCACTGTCTGTACTACTTACGGGTTGACCAAAGGCTGCAACTACGTCATCGTAACTGCTTCTTTCTTTTGGCCCACCAACCTCTTGTCCATCTTCGGTTCTTAATACAAAACCGGTGGTAGGGTGGAGGTTCTTTAGTTTTTCAATCTCAGGAATGGATGCAGCTCCTGGCACATATTGGAGAGATGCGCCATCATCTGGATCCAAACTGAAGCGATCTGAAAAATCATCTGAGCTACTGCTGTCTGAAGAAGTGCTCGACGATTTACGAGATGATGTTTTGGTAGAAGATTGTTTGATCGGTTTTCTAGAGCTAGAAGCTGTTTTTGCTGGTTGCGCAGAATTGGCAGGTGAGCAAGCTGCTAGTGTCACTAGTGAAAGAAGGCCGATCGTAAAGAAACGAATGTTTTTCATAAATACCCTTTCTAATGTGCTTCGCCAATCAGGCGAGGTTTTATTATATCAATAATCAAGGAATGGAGCAAATGGCAACAAAAAAACCCCCTATTGCTAGGGGAATTTTTAAAAGATAAAAGATGATAAAAAATTTTATTATCAAGGCGGTAGACGGATTTGAACCGACGATCAAGCTTTTGCAGAGCCGTGCCTTACCACTTGGCTATACCGCCATAACATATAATATTGTAACCTAAAAATAAAGATAGGTCAAGAAAAACTTTTTGCTTCAAATCATTGCAGATGGGGAATGCTGAAAAAATCTCTCAAATAGCTTGCGAATTCTAGGGATTTCTGCTATACTTATAGAGTTGTCTAAGACAGCAAATACTCATCTCGGATCCATTGTGGCACCGTTGCCCTTGTGGTCGTGCTGCAAGTTGACGTCTGAGAGAGGAGAAAAAAACAAAAAAGGAGAAACTACTCATGGCAGTAATTTCAATGAAACAACTTCTTGAGGCTGGTGTACACTTCGGTCACCAAACTCGTCGCTGGAACCCTAAGATGGCTAAGTACATCTTCACAGAACGTAACGGAATCCACGTGATCGACTTGCAACAAACTGTAAAATATGCAGACCAAGCATACGACTTCATGCGTGATGCAGCTGCAAACGATGCAGTTATCTTGTTCGTAGGTACTAAGAAACAAGCTGCTGATGCTGTTGCAGAAGAAGCTGTTCGTGCAGGTCAATACTTCATCAACCACCGTTGGTTGGGTGGAACTCTTACTAACTGGGGAACAATCCAAAAACGTATCGCTCGTTTGAAAGAAATCAAACGCATGGAAGAAGATGGAACTTTTGAAGTTCTTCCTAAGAAAGAAGTTGCATTGTTGAACAAACAACGCGCTCGTCTTGAAAAATTCTTGGGCGGTATCGAAGACATGCCTCGTATCCCAGACGTAATGTACGTTGTGGATCCACATAAAGAACAAATCGCTGTTAAAGAAGCTAAGAAATTGGGTATCCCAGTTGTAGCGATGGTCGACACAAACACTGACCCAGATGATATCGATGTTATCATCCCAGCGAACGATGACGCTATCCGTGCTGTTAAATTGATCACTGCGAAAATGGCTGACGCTGTTATCGAAGGACGTCAAGGTGAAGACAGTGTTGCTACAGTAGAAGCTGAATTGGCAGCTACTGAAGGTCAAGCTGATTCAATCGAAGAAATCGTTGAAGTTGTAGAAGGCGACAACGCTTAATTTCATTCAATAAGTAACGAACCTAAGAGGGCAGGGCTCAGCCCGACCCTCTTATTTTATTAAAAAATATAGGAGAACAAAAATGGCAGAAATTACAGCTAAGCTTGTAAAAGAATTGCGTGAAAAATCTGGTGCCGGTGTCATGGACGCTAAAAAGGCATTGGTTGAAGTTGAAGGTGATATCGAAAAAGCGATCGAATTGCTTCGCGAAAAAGGTATGGCTAAAGCAGCTAAGAAAGCTGACCGTGTTGCCGCTGAAGGTTTGACTGGTGTTTATGTCAATAGTAACGTTGCAGCAGTAGTTGAAGTAAACGCTGAAACTGACTTCGTTGCGAAAAACGCTCAATTCGTTGAATTGGTAAACGCAACAGCGAAAGTGATCGCTGAAGGTAAACCAGCTAACAACGAAGAAGCTCTTGCTTTGACAATGCCTTCAGGTGAAACTCTTGAAGCTGCATACGTATCTGCAACAGCTACAATCGGTGAAAAAATTTCATTCCGTCGTTTTGCTTTGCTTGAAAAAACAGATGCACAACACTTCGGTGCTTACCAACACAACGGTGGACGTATCGGTGTTATCTCTGTGATCGAAGGTGGAGACGAAGCACTTGCTAAACAAATCTCAATGCACATCGCTGCAATGAAACCAACTGTTCTTTCATACAAAGAATTGGATGAACAATTCGTGAAAGATGAATTGGCACAATTGAACCACGTCATCGACCAAGATAACGAAAGCCGTGCAATGGTTGGTAAACCAGCTCTTCCACACTTGAAATTCGGTTCAAAAGCACAATTGACTGACGAAGTGGTTGCTCAAGCTGAAGAAGATATCAAAGCTGAATTGGCAGCTGAAGGTAAACCAGAAAAAATCTGGTATAAAATCATCCCAGGTAAAATGGATCGCTTCTTCTTGGACAACACAAAAGTTGACCAAGCCTACACTCTTCTTGCACAAGTCTACATCATGGATGACAGCAAGACAGTTGAAGCTTACCTTGAATCAGTAAATGCTTCAGTTATCGAATTCGTTCGTTTTGAAGTTGGTGAAGGTATTGAAAAAGCTTCAAATGACTTTGAAGCAGAAGTTGCAGCTACAATGGCAGCAGCTCTTAACAACTAAGAATAAAAAAATAAGAGGTTTCGAAGGGAACCTCTTTTTTTGTAAGATAAATTCATCTAAATAACTTTCCTTAGGTGAGTACGGACGTCAGCGAACTTCGAAGAAGTTCCATGACTAATTAAGATACAAAGGGCGTCTGCGGATAAAGTCAAAATAGGAAGTTTAACGAAGAATCTTTAGATTCTAGGAAAACTTATCTTTTTGACACAATCCGCCGCCCGTGTTCAATTAGTTTTGGACCCATTCGCTTTTCAAATTTTAAGCTCATGCTAAAACAGTTCCCCGAACTGTTTTACTTCCAAAACTCCCGAGTGCTAGAAACATGATTGTTTCTAGCACTTTTCTCACGGCGGAAAGTTTTAGTAGATGACTGAGTAATTCTAATAAATAAATTTTTTTGTTTTATAGAATTTATTAGATTTGTAAAAAACAGTTTGTCTATACTCTTTGAAGAACGGAAACCTCTTTTTTGTAAATAAAAACTGAAGCCGTTGCTTCAGTCTTTTGCTTAATGTGCGAAGGTATCGATTCCTAGAAGCAGGGACAGGGTTCCCATGATGAGGCCGGCTAGGATCACTCCGAGCATGACTGCGAGGCTACTGCGTTTGAAGTCCCAGTCAAGGATAGAGGCTGCAAGGGCACCGGTCCAGGCACCAGTTCCCGGAAGAGGGATTCCCACAAAGAGCAATAAGGCCCAGAAGATTCCCTTGTCTCCTGCGGCTTTTTCTAATTTCTGTCCGCCTCTATGCCCTTTATTGAGACACCAGCTAAAAAAGCCTCCGATGATCGGTTTTTTTGCCCCCCAGGTGAGGATATGGCGGGCGAAAAAGAAGATCAGAGGGACAGGGAGAAGATTTCCGATCACTCCGATCAGGAGTGCTGTCCATAAGGGAATACCATTTGCAATGGCAAAAGGGATGGCCCCGCGCAATTCAACAAGGGGCACCATGGAGATCAGGAAGGTAAAGATATATTTCATTGGTCAAGCCTTTCGATTAGTCTTCTTCATTCTATCGTATCTTTTCTCAATTGACAACTATGATATTTTTAAATCTTTTATCTTGACTTTCTGAATGAGGAAGCATATAATAAAGACATAGTTAATTAGAACCATTATAAAAAAGGAGAAACGATATGACAACTATGAAACATGAAGCAGCTACTGATGTAGCAACTTTTGCACCTTCTAATAAAGAAACTCTTCCAGAAACAAAAGCTCTCTTGAACCAAGTCGTAGCAGATCTCTACGTCGCTCACATTGCCCTTCACCAAGTACACTGGTATATGCGTGGACGTGGCTTTATGGTTTGGCATCCAAAAATGGACGAATACATGGACAGCTTGGATGCAACCTTGGATGAAGTGAGCGAACGCTTGATCACTCTTGGTGGTGCGCCATATTCTAGCATGACTGAATTTTTGGAACACAGCAATATTGAAGAACGCCGTGGAACATTTACAAAAAATGTAGAAGAAAGCTTGACACGTGTTCTTGAAATCTTCCATTACCTTGATGGCCTTTACCAAAAAGCTTTGGATGTTACCGATGCTGAAGGCGACGATGTAACCAACGATATCTTTGTTGGGGCTAAAGCAGAACTTGAAAAGAACATTTGGATGGTGGCTGCTGAACTTGGTCAAGAACCAGGATTATAAGATCATAAAAAAATAGAAGCCGTGGGCTTCTATTTTTTTGGTTTGTAGGAGATTTCCACTAATTAAAGGAATTCTTAATCTAACTATAGTTGGAGCGAAATCGAGGCCTATTCCTCCTATTTTTTTGGTATAGTTAATATGTGATTTTCTGTAAGCGTTCGCAGGTATAAGAAAGCGCTTACAAATTTAATTGTTAATCCTAAGAGGGGGTTTTTATGGGAAAGTCTTTTTTTGAAAAGCGTCCTGTTTTTAGTATTCGTAAGCTCTCAGTTGGAGCTTGTTCTGTTGTGATTGGGATTTCTGCCTTGGGTCTTTCAAGGGTCCATGCGGAAGAAAAGCCAGCCCTCGAAAGTGAACCGACTTCGATGGAGACACCAAGTGTTGTGACGGAAAACTCAGAAGCGGAAGTTCCTGGAGCTGGTGCAAGGGTTTCAGAAGCTCCAGCTGTCATCACCCCTACCAGAGCTGAGGAAAAGCCGGCGCCTCAAGGCGAAGGCCAGCCCGTTTCAGCTTCATCTGAGCGTGCTACAGGAACGGAAGAAACAGCTGCTCCAGATCAAAATCGTGTAGCGGAGGATATTGTGCAAGATCGAGAACGTGATTTTAATAAAGATTGGTATTTTAAATTAAATGCAGCTCCTGGTGCAGAAGGGCGTCAAGTGGATGTCAAGGATTGGAAAAAATTAGATCTTCCTCATGACTGGTCTATTTTCTTTGATTTCGATCACAATTCTCCGGCTCAAAATGAGGGGGGACAATTAAACGGTGGGGATGCTTGGTATCGCAAGACCTTCCGTTTGGAAGACAAGGACCTGGATAAGAAGGTCCGCTTGGAATTTGGCGGGGTTTATATGGATTCAAAAGTCTATGTAAACGGACAATTCGTCGGTCATTATCCAAATGGCTACAATGCCTTTTCTTATGATATTACTCCTTATTTGAATGCGGATGGAAGCGAGAATACCATCGCCGTTCATGTGGTCAATCAACAACCAAGTAGCCGTTGGTATTCTGGTAGTGGGATTTACCGGGATGTTAAGCTGAGTGTAACGGACAAGGTTCATTTAGCGCAGTATGGGACTACGATTACGACCCCTCAGTTGGAAAAACAGCAAAATGGGGCAGTGGATACAGTGGTGAAGAGCCGCATTGTCAACCAAGATGATCAAGCTCATAGTATTTATGCGGAATATGAAATTGTCGATCAAAATGGCCAAGTGGTGAGCGAAAAAACGCGCAGTGAAGCACAAGCTGTTCTAGCAGGTCAAGCGATCAACCTATCTCAAACCCTCCATGTTGAAAAACCAACCCTCTGGGATGTGAAAACGGATCATCCAGCTCTCTATACCTTGTATACGCGGGTTTATCGGGATTCGCAGTTAGTAGATGTTCAAAAGGAACGCTTTGGTTATCGCTATCTCAACTGGACGCCAGAAGGTGGCTTCTTCCTCAATGGGGTGGCGACAAAATTCCACGGGGTATCTCTTCACCATGACCACGGGGCTCTTGGAGCTGAGGAAAATTACAAGGCTGAATACCGTCGTCTCAAACAGATGAAGGACATGGGAGTCAATGCGATTCGGACGACCCACAACCCAGCGAGTGAACAAACCTTAAAAATTGCTGCTGAGTTGGGTTTGATGGTCCAAGAAGAAGCCTTTGATACCTGGTATGGTGGTAAGAAACAATACGATTATGGTCGTTTCTTTGAAAAAGATGCCACTCACCCAGAAGCTCGGAAAGGCGATACTTGGTCCGATTACGATCTACGGACCATGGTAGAGCGGGGCAAGAACAATCCAGCCATTGTCATGTGGTCAATCGGTAATGAAGTCGGTGAAGCAGATGGTTCAGACAAATCTGTCGCAACTGTTCGTCGGTTGGTCAAGACCATCAAGGACGTGGATGCAACCCGCTATGTCACTATGGGAGCTGATAAATTCCGCTTTGGTGATGGATCAGGAGGCCATGAAAAGGTAGCAGCAGAGCTCGATGCGGTTGGATTTAACTATTCAGAAGCCAACTATGAAAGCTTACGGGCGAAACATCCAAACTGGCTCATTTATGGTTCGGAAACCTCTTCTGCAACGCGGACACGGGGCTCTTACTACCATCCTGAAAGAGAATGGGTCGGTAGCAACCAAGAAGACCGCCACTATGAACAATCAGACTACGGCAATGACCGGGTTGGTTGGGGTCGGACAGCAACCGCCTCTTGGACCTTTGACCGTGATCATGCCGGTTATGCAGGGCAATTTATCTGGACCGGTACCGACTATATCGGTGAGCCAACCCCATGGCACAACCAAAATGACACACCTGTGAAAAGTTCTTATTTCGGTATTGTCGATACTGCTGGCCTTCCAAAGAATGATTTTTACCTTTACCAAAGTCAATGGGTATCGGCTGAGAAACATCCGATGGTGCATCTCTTACCACATTGGAACTGGGACAATCCAGAGTTAGCCAATCGTGTCATGGATGAAGAAGGACGGATTCCTGTTCGGACCTTCTCCAATGCCCACAGTGTGGAATTGATTGTCAATGGGGAATCACAAGGAGTGAAGACTTTTACCAAGAAGACCACAGCTGATGGCCGGACCTACCAAGAAGGGGCAAATCCGGATGAACTCTATCTAGAGTGGTTGGTCCCTTATGTACCAGGTAAAGTGGAAGCTATTGCGCGCAACGAAGTGGGTGAAGTGATTGCGAAAGATCAAGTCGAAACAGCCGGCAAGCCTGCGGGTGTCCGTTTGTTGAAAGAAGAACACGCGATTGCAGCGGACGGTAAGGATTTGACCTATATTACCTATGAAATCGTCGATGAAGCAGGTCGTGTAGTCCCAACTGCCAATAATTTGGTGCATTTCCATTTGCATGGACAAGGCCAAATTGTCGGTGTCGATAATGGGGAACAAGCCAGCCGTGAACGCTACAAAGCGCAGGAAGATGGCACATGGCAACGCAAAGCCTTCAACGGTAAAGGAGTTGTGATTGTCAAATCAACTGAGCAGGCGGGTGCCTTTACACTGTATGCAGACTCAGACCGCTTGCAATCAGACCAAGTCAGCCTCTTTACAGGTAAGAAGGACCAAGCAGAACGTACTGTATTAGGTGTGGAACCTGTTCGACAAAGTGCTTATCTAGGAGAAGAGCCAACCTTGCCAAGTAAGGTCAATGTGGTCTATAGTGATGGCAAGGCCCAAGAAGAAGCCGTTGAATGGGATGCGGCAGACTATAGCCGTGCTGGACAAGTCCGTGTGACAGGTCATGTTCAAGGACGCACGGTCGAAGCTCTGGTCGATGTGATCGGCGTGGAACAAGTCCTTCCAGTCATCAAACAAATCCCACAGGGAGCAGATCTAACGACAGTGGATAAGGCTGTGCAATTAGTCTTTACCGATGGGACCACTGCTCACTATGAGGTCGATCAATGGACCTTGGAAGCTGGTCAAGAAGATCAGTTGTCCACACCAGGAGCACGCTTGAAGGCGACAGGACTCCTAGGCAATGGGGAAACGGTCCAAGCGACACTAGTGGTTGCAGGAGGAGATGTAGGCAAGGCTAAGAAACCAACGGTTCAGCTAGATGGAGTAGCTCTTCCAAAATTTGGTAGTGGCAACCATACTATTTTCCGTCCGCTGGCTTATGGGCAAGAGCCTGGTCAAGTCACAGCAAGTGCAGAAAATGCTCAAGTGACGGTCCTACAAGCTAATCGCGAAAATGGTTTGAAGGCTCAAATCTTTGTGACTGCTAAGGATACAGGAGCTGTACAGACCTATGTGGTCCAATTCCAAGAAGAAAGTCCACAGATCCAGCGTTTAGAATTGCGTCTGCCAGAAGGACAGGAACTCAAGGAAGACCAAACGGTACCACTTGAAGTCATTGCCCATTACCAAGATGGTAGCCAGGCAAGTCTCAAAGCAGATCAAATCGATGTGAAAACAAGAGCTGGTAGCCAAGGAAAAGCCGTCGCAACCAATAAAGGTTTGGAATTGCGAGAAGCAGGATTGGTTCATTTAGAAGCCAACTACCAAGGACAAACGGGAGAAGTCACCTTTACCATCACGCCAAATCCAGAAGAAAAGACAGTTGTGAAGGTGCGTCCTGTACGGATTAGTACGGATCGAAACGTTTTGCCAGCTCTTCCAGAGACCGTCTTGGTCGAGTATGACAAGGGATTCCCTAAAGAAAAACGCGTGACCTGGGATGCTGTGACCGCAGATCAAGTCAAGGATTACCATAGCTTTACAGTCACAGGTCATGTAGAGGGTGTGGAAAAAGAAGCCCAAGCTCAAGTCACCGTTGAAGGCATTATCGCTGTAGAAGAAGTCAGCACGACAACGCCAGTTGGTGAAAAACCAGCCCTTCCAGAAAGCGTGCGGACCTATCACTCTAATGGTAAGACCTATACAGCTAAGGTGGCCTGGGATGCGGTCGATCCGCAACTCTTGGCCAAAGAAGGAGAAGTTGTCCTAGCTGGTCGTGTAGAAGGAACGGATCTTCCAACCCGTCTTCATATTCGTGTTTCCGCAAACACAGTCAAGGGGGCCAATGTAGCAGAGCAATGGACAGGATCTGTCTTGCCACTCGCTTTTGCAAGTGACTCTAACGATGCAGATCCAGTTGCTAAGGTCAATGATAAAGTCATCTCCTTTACCGATGCTCCGGCTAACCGTTGGACCAACTGGGGTCGTAACAATGCGGAAGATTCTGTTGGGATCTTGTTTGGGGATTCTGGTATCTTGACCAAGCGAGCAGTGGACAACCTCCATGTTGGTTTCCATGAAGACCATGGTGTTGGGGCTCCAAGTGAATATGTGATTGAGTACTATACAGGGGAACAAATCCCAACAGTTCCAAGCAATCCAAATCGTGTTAAAGACGAAACAGACCATCCATTTAACAATCCAGCTAACTGGAAAGAAGTCAGCAACCTAACCGTTGAAGAACCGGTAGCAGCTGGTAAGATGAATCATTTCAGTTTTGATAAAGTCGACACCTATGCTGTTCGGATCCGTATGAAGACGCCAGAAGGCAAGCGTGGAAGCTCTATTTCAGAGATTCAGATCTTTGCCAATAAGGTTGCGGCAGAAGAAAAGAGCCAGTTGACCATTCGCGTCAATGGCGATGTCTTGCCAAGTGTCAACCCAAGTGTGACCGATTACTACATCGATGCGCGTGATCGGGCTTATCCACAAGTGGAAGCGACAGCCAGCCATCACGGTCTTGCAACGGTTGTGCCAAGTGTCCATGAAGGGGAGCCAATCCGTGTCATCCATCAAGCGGAAGATGGTACCATCTTACAAGAATACCGCCTCCATCTCACAAGCGATGCAGAAAAACTGAAACAAGCTACTCCAGTAGCAGTAGAAGCAGGCAGCCGTTTTGTGAAAGTCGGTCAAGATCTAGTTCTACCATCTACCGTAGGCGTTTACTTCCAAGGGGATACAGGCTATGAACGCAAGGAACTGACGGTGGACTGGCAGGCTATCCCAGCTGATGCACTTTCTCACGAAGGCAGCTTCACGCTGGAAGGAAAAGTCATTGGCTATGATCTGACTGCTCAGCTGACCGTCCGGGTGTCAGAAAAGACAGGAGAAAACCTCTCTGTGAACCGTGACTACAATGCAGAAGATACCAGGGCATTTGCTAGTGAAACCAATGATCTCGATCCAAATCAAATCGACTATATCGATTACATCAACGATGGTGGCTACAACGAATACTATCGCTGGACAAACTGGAAGAGAGAACCGGATCAAACAGAAGTGTTTGCTGGTCTCATCTTCAAGAAAAATGGTCAGGTAACAGAGCGATTGGTTAATAAAGTAGCGGTCGACTTCTTTGCAGATCAGGAAACAGGTCTGCCAACGAAAACGGTTCTTGAACGCTACATTGGTTCAGACTTTGAGGTTCCGGATGATTATGGCAATCTGAAGAATCTTCCAGATCATCCATTTAACCAGGCCTCTAACTGGGAAGAAATTCCGTATAGCTTGGATTATGCCTTTGAGCCTGGTTATATCTCTAACCTCAGCTTCAATGAAACCAGAACCAAAGCCATCCGTTTAAGAATGGTCCGTGATGAAAATCTAAAAGGAATTGGAATCGTTGAATTGAGCGCCTATGCTCCAACAGAAGAGGCTCAGGCAATAACTGATGTCACCATCCAAGTCAATGGCAAAGACCTAGAAGGTTTTCAACCAGATGTGACAGATTATCATCTAGAGTATGAGGGAGAACGTCCAATCGTTTCAGCAAAAGGCAAGAATGGAACAGCCGTTACGGTCGTGGATGCTAAAAGTGCCAATGCTCCGGTTCTTGTCAAGGTTGTCTCAGAAGATGGCAAGCTCGAAAAAGTATATCAACTTTCTCTCTCCGCAAAAGCACCTACAGGCTCAGCCATTCCTGAAGAAGGGGTTAAGAATCTGGTTCATACCAAACCAGAGTTGGTGATTGAGCCAGAAGAGATGGACTTTGAACGCATAGAACGTCCAAATGCGGATCTTCCAAAAGGTGAGAAACGTGTGGTTCAAGAAGGTCAAAAAGGCCGCAAATTGCGCTTGGTGGAAGTCTCTCAAGAAAATGGTGTGGAAAGCCGGAAGGAACTAGATGCCTTTGTAGAGCTAGATCCAGTGGCAGAGATCACGGAGGTGGGCACGAAAGAAGTACTTCCAGATACTCCACAACCAGAGCCACAGCCGCAACCGCAGCCAGAACCACAACCAGAGCCGCAACCAGAACCACAACCGCTTCCAAACCCAGAACATCCTCATGGCTCAGAAGGACCAGTAGCTACCGCAACTTCTCAAGCATCGCTTGAGGTCAAAGCGGTACGTCAGGAAGGGACAAATGCAGTAGAGAAGGAAGTCGAAAAAACGGCTCAAACACCAGCAGTTTCAGCTGCTCCGGTTTCCGAAGGAAAATTACCAAATACAGGATCAGACGAAAGCGTCGCAAGCCTCGTTGCTGGAATCCTAGCGGCAGGCCTTGCCAGTGCTGTGCTGGACGATCAGAAAAAAAGAGCCAATAAGGCCAAGTAAAAAGCTGGATAAGCCAGTAACTATACGGTGAAAAGTTCACAGGTAAAAGAAGGAGGATGGGGAAACCCCACCCTCTTTACCTGGTGACATAAAGGAATAGAATATGGGAAAAAGATTAGTTGATCAGAGAAATCGATTTGGCATTCGTAAACTCTCAGTAGGCGTCTGCTCGGTAGTCGTAGCGACTTGTTTTTTAGGAGTGACTACTAGTTACGCAGAGGAACAAGCTGAGAGGAGTGAAACTCGCGAAGAACGGGTTGAAACGAGCGATGTCGATCACCAAGGAAAGGAGGAGAAAACTGTGAACGAGCACCAAGAAGAATCAGAGCATGCCTCAGTAGCTACTAGCGAGAAAGAAAATCGCACAGCCAGCCAAGGGACAGAAGCCACTCAACCAGCCACTTCTCTAGATGAGGAGACTGAGATTGAAGATTACGGACCGCTTCCAAGTAAGGCTCAGATGCAATACCACCGCGAAGAACTAGCGGCTTTCATCCACTTTGGGATGAATACTTACTACGATCGTGAGTGGGGAGATGGGGAAGAAGACCCTTATTATTTCTATCCAGAGCATCTGGATACCGATCAGTGGATCAAAACCCTGAAGGATGCAGGCTTTAAGCGGACGATCATGGTCGTCAAGCACCACGATGGCTTCCTCTTGTACCCTTCTAAATACACCGACCATACCATTGCTAAAAGTGGTTGGAAGGATGGAAAAGGTGATGTCCTAGCCGAGGTTTCTGCTTCTGCCAGCAAGTATGACATGGACATGGGGGTCTACCTCTCACCTTGGGATGCTCACAGTCCGCTCTACCATGTGGATACAGAGGACCAATACAATGAATACTATCTCAACCAACTTAAGGAAATCCTTGAAGATCCAAAATATGGGAACAAGGGCAAGTTTGTAGAAGTCTGGATGGATGGAGCGCGTGGCGATGGGGCTCAAAAAGTCACCTATACCTTCGACAAGTGGTTTGAAGCCATTCGCAAGGCCCATGGGGATATTGCCATCTTCTCAGCTGAGCCGACCAATGTTCGTTGGATTGGAAATGAAAAGGGGATTGCCGGAGATCCGGTTTGGCAAAAGGTTAATCCAGATAAGATCCGCAACAATCCATCGAATAGCTACCTCAATCACGGGGATCCGGAAGGGAAGCAATACTCAGTGGGAGAAGCCGATGTCTCTATTCGCTCCGGCTGGTTCTACCATGACAATCAAGAACCTAAGTCCTTGCGCGAATTGATGGACATATACTTCAAATCGGTCGGCCGTGGCACCCCGCTCTTGCTCAATATTCCACCCAACCAAGACGGAAAATTTGCGGATGCCGATGTGGCCCGTTTGAAAGAATTCCGTCAGACCTTGGACCAACTCTACAGTGTGAACTATGCGGCAGGAGCTTTGGTAGAAGCTGACTCGACACGACGCAATCCGCTCTACAAGGCCAGCCATTTGACAGATGGCGATGAAAAGACCAGTTGGGCACCTGCAGATGATGCCAAGACCGGATCTTTTGTTCTCGATCTTGGAAAAGAGCAACACTTTGATGTGGTCGAGCTCAAGGAAACCATCGAGAAAGGCCAACGGATTTCTGGCTTTACCATCGATGTGGCAGTAAATGGTCAATGGGTTCCTTTTGGAGCTGGTTCAACCGTAGGATACCGCCGTTTGATCAAAGGGCAACCAGTTGATAGTCGCTATATCCGGGTGTCCATCACCGATGCCCAAGCCACTCCAATCTTGAACGGTGTCTCTGTCTATAAGACCCCAGCTAGCATCGAAGAAACCGATGGCTATCCGCTTGGTTTGACTTATCATTCTGACCGGACAGCTGACCGGGCCAATAGCCAATGGAATGAAGAGGGAGAAGGCGTCCGAGGCACCTCTATGTGGACCAAAGAAAAAGGAGCTTCAGTGACCTATCAGTTTGAAGGCACCAAGGCCTATGTGGTCGCAACTGTCGACCCTGGTCATGGGGAAATGGATGTCTATGTCGATGGCCAAAAACTAGCGACCGTCAATACCCAAAGCCCAAGCCGCAAACGCAG
Organism: Streptococcus sp. S5; assembly: GCF_034134805.1. NCBI lineage: Bacteria > Bacillati > Bacillota > Bacilli > Lactobacillales > Streptococcaceae > Streptococcus > Streptococcus lingualis. Next base: position 282,210 of record NZ_CP139419.1, read on the forward strand.
CCAAAAGGTCTATGAAACACCGGACTTGGCAGCAGGATCCCACACCTTGACCTTGGTCAATAGCAAGGGAGATGCGATCGCAACGGAAGGGATTTATGCTCTCAATAACCAAGAAAAGGGTCTCTTTGAGTTTGCTCAGCCAACCCTAGCTGTTAAGAAAGGCGACCCAGCGCAAGTCGTCGTCAAGAGAAAAGGTGGCTCTAAAGGAAGTGCCAGTCTCAAATTGATCACAGAACCAGGAACAGGGGTTCATGGTAAGGTCTACAAAGATACCAATGTCACCCTTGAGTTCGCGGATGGAGAGACGGAAAAAACAGTCCAAGTTCCAACTCTTGATTTTGCAGGAAAAGCAACCGATGTCTATGACTTTAAGGTCAAATTGTTGCATCCGGATCAAGGAAGTCTGGTCGGCTTTATTCCAGAACTGACAGTCCAAGTGATGAACGAGGACCTGCTTCCAGAAAATCGCAAAGAAGTAGATGACCAAGATCCAAAACTGCATTACAGTGAGGGTTGGCAGCACGAGACAGACAATCCAAACTTCTCAAATGGCACAGAATCTTGGTCTAGCTTTAACCAAGTGACCGATGAGGAAGGCAAGAAACACATTGAAGTGACCATTACCTTTAAGGGCACAGGTGTGGAGGTTCGAGGAGTGGTTGATCCAAGTCATGGGCTCTACAGCGTCACCCTGGATGGAAAAGAAATGGCCTTCGAAGAAGGTCGGGGCCATGATTATGAGATCGAAGGCGATCATTATTTCAGTGGCTACGGAGACCAACGCAAGCTCGACCAGAGTTTGGTCAATCTGCAAGGTCTAGCAAAAGGCTACCATCAGCTACGCCTGCATCTGGATCCAGCCCTCAATGATCCTCAGTCGTCCAGAGCTATCCAGGTAGACCGATTTGTCCTCTCAGGGAAAGATAGTCAGTTGCTCAGTCAAGAAGAGTTGCAACAGATCATCAGAGAAGGAGTAGAAAAGATCAAGGCTACTTCTCTCGAGCGCTTGAAAGCAGACCTCAAACCGACGGTTCAAGGACAATTGACGGACTTGACTCAGTTGTTGGATCAAGAGCGCCCAGATTTGGTTGCTGCAGCCAATCAAGTCGAAGCCCTTGAAACCATCTTAGAAGATGCTCGCAATTATGAACCGCTGACGCAGACACGCCCAGACGAAGGTGTTCGGGATTTGATTCTTGAAAAACCAGAACTTCTCATCGAAGCGGAGGAGATTCCATTTGAGAGTCAAACACGTGAGAACAAGGACTTGGCCAAGGGCGAAAGCCGGATCCTTCAAGCAGGGAAGGTCGGACGCCGATTGAAATTGATCGAGGTTCGACAAGAAGAAGGCAAAGAAATTCGGACAGAAGTCGATGCCTTTGTCGAAGTGGAGGCCCAGGACCAGATCACAGAAGTCGGGACGAAGGAAGCGGAAGAAAGTCCGTTGATAGCTGATATGCCGACTCCAACCACTCCTGTCACTCCAAGTAAGGTGCAACCAGAAGTTGCAACTCTTTCTCAAGCTGAAGACAAAAAAGAAAAAGGAAGACATGTTCTCTTGCAACCGAAAACTCCAGAAGCAGTTTCTGTTTCGACTTCAGACCATCCGGAAAAAGAAGTGGTTAAAAGTCCTTCTCTACAATCGGAAGGAAAACTTCCTCAAACCGGTACAAAAGAAAGTGGATTGTTTGCTTGGTTAGGCCTTCTTGGTCTAGGATTCTTGGGCGGAGGCGCGAAATTTGCTCGTCGCAAAGAGTAGCTCCTTATTCGCATAAGAGGCTGGGACAAAAGTCCTAGCCTCTCAATTATTTTTGGATTGTCGAGCAAGACGCAGTGGTTGAGTGGGCTCTACTACGCTGATTTCATCAGCTTTTACAGCCCTACTCAACTGTGCGGAGGTGGGACGACGAAATCGAATTCTAACGAATTACCGATTTCTGTCCCACTCTCTTTTGTTTTTCTCCTTTCCTTAAGAGATTCCTATTTCCATAGAGTCTTTGCTTTATTTACAGCCGTAAAAATTGTATAATAGTCAAATAAGGTCAATGATGAGAAGGAACACTCCAAGGCCATTTTTTATGGGCCAAAGAGCAGAGCATCCATCTAGAAAAAAACAAGCCAGAAAGGAGCATCATGGCAAATAAGAACACATCTGATAGCATTGAAGCTTATATCAAGGCCTTGCTGGCTCAAGCTGGCATGGCAGAGCTCAAAAGAAGTGAGTTAGCCGATGTCTTTCAGGTCGTACCCAGTCAGATTAACTATGTCATTAAGACCCGCTTTACCGAGAGCCGAGGCTATATTGTAGAGAGCAAGCGCGGTGGTGGGGGCTATATCCGCATTGGCAAGGTCCAGTTTTCAGATCACCATCAGATGCTCCAAGACTTGGCAGCCAATATTGGAGAGACCATCAGCCAGCAGGTCTTCAATGATATCCTCCAGATGCTCTATGAAGAAAAATTATTGACAAAACGTGAGGCTCAGCTCTTGCTTGCGACGACCTCCGATGAGGTCCTAGGTCGAGATGCTCTCATCCTACGAGCAACGATGCTGAAAAAAATCATTCAACAAGTAGATAGAAAAGGAAATACCGACTAGATGAACTATTCAACAGCACTGTTAGAAAGTATAGAAGCGGCCCAAATACTAGCAGGCCACTATCAGGGGCATACCTTAGATACTTGGCATCTCCTGACGGCTATGGCCAATAATCCCTATAGCGTGGCAGGTTCTGTACTGAACGATTATCCTATGCAGATCGATGAGTTTCAGGATGCGGCGGAGCATATTACAGGCCAAGCTTTTCAAAGCGACAATCGGTATGAAATCTTCCCATTTTCTTATCGGATGGAAGCCATTATGAAGCACGCAAGAGAGATTGCCCAGGTCCTTCATGCCAAGACCTTGGGAACAGAGCATGTGCTCCTCTCTCTTCTAGCAGACCGTGGGACCTTAGCGAGCCAAGTCATGGAGTTTGCCGGCTTTGCCTTTACAGAGCAAGACAAGGGAGTTCCTATTGCCTCTCTTCGAAAGAATCTTGAGGACAAGGCAGGCTGGGACAAGAATGATATCAAAGCCATTCGGAGTCTCTATCGCGCCCAAAACCCTAACCGCCAAACCATGGGAAATATGATGGGCATGCCCCCAAGCACCAGTGGAGGTCTTGAAGATTATACCCGTGATTTGACAGAAATGGCGCGTGCAGGCCAGCTTGAGCCTGTGATTGGTCGGGATGCAGAGATTTCACGCATGATCCAAATCCTCAGCCGCAAGACGAAGAACAATCCTGTATTGGTGGGAGAAGCAGGGGTCGGAAAAACAGCCCTTGCCTTAGGTCTGGCCCAGCGTGTCGCTAGTGGCAATGTACCAGCTGAAATCGCGCAGATGCGTGTTCTGGAATTGGATCTCATGAATGTCGTTGCTGGGACGCGCTTCCGTGGGGACTTCGAAGAACGGATGAACAATATCATCCAGGACATCGAAGAAGACGGTCACGTGATTCTCTTTATCGATGAACTGCATACTATTATGGGGTCAGGATCCGGTATTGATTCGACCTTAGACGCAGCCAATATTCTAAAACCAGCCCTGGCACGGGGAACCTTGCGTACAGTTGGGGCAACGACCCAAGATGAGTACCAAAAGCATATCGAAAAAGATGCAGCCCTCTCTCGGCGTTTTGCGAAAGTCACCATTGAAGAGCCAAGTGTTGCAGATAGCATCCAAATTCTCCAAGGCTTGAAAGAGACTTATCAGGACCACCATCATGTGACCATTACCGATGAAGCGATCGAAACAGCTGTCAAATATGCCCACCGCTATTTGACTAGTCGTCAATTGCCAGATTCAGCCATTGATCTCTTGGATGAAGCGGCAGCTACCGTACAAAACCGCGATTCCAACGGTCACGTAAAAGAAGAGTTGACCGCCTTGGATCGGGCCTTGATGGATGGCAAGTGGAAGAAAGCAGCCCAGCTCTTAGAAGTAGAGGCCGCTCCCATTGTCTACAAAAAAGAAGTCACTGACCAAGATGTCTTGGTGACCTTGAGCCAATTATCCGGTATTCCAACTCAAAAACTGACCCAAACCGATGCCAAGAAGTACCTAAACTTAGAAGCAGAATTGCATAAGCGCGTGATTGGTCAAGACCAAGCCGTTTCGAGTATCAGTCGGGCTATTCGACGCAATCAATCGGGGATCCGTAGCAACAAGCGTCCGATCGGTTCTTTCATGTTCTTAGGACCTACCGGTGTCGGAAAAACAGAGCTAGCCAAAGCTTTGGCGGAAGTTCTGTTTGATGATGAATCGGCCCTCATCCGTTTTGATATGAGTGAGTATATGGAAAAATTCGCAGCGAGCCGCCTCAACGGTGCCCCTCCAGGCTATGTGGGCTACGAAGAAGGAGGCGAGTTGACCGAGAAAGTCCGCAACAAACCGTATTCGGTCCTCTTATTTGATGAGGTGGAAAAAGCCCATCCAGATATTTTCAATGTCCTTTTGCAAGTCTTGGATGACGGAGTCTTAACCGATAGTAAAGGCCGGAAGATTGACTTCTCCAATACCATTATCATCATGACCTCAAACCTGGGAGCAACAGCCCTTCGGGATGATAAGACAGTTGGCTTTGGTGCCAAAGATATCCGCTTTGATCAAGCTAATATGGAAAAACGCATGTTTGAAGAGTTGAAGAAGACCTATCGTCCAGAGTTTATCAACCGGATTGATGAAAAGGTGGTATTCCATAGCCTATCCAGCGAGGACATGCAGCAGGTGGTGAAAGTCATGGTCAAACCGCTCATCGCGACCTTGGCCGAACAAGGTATGACCCTCAAATTCCAGCCTTCAGCGCTCAAGTTGCTAGCAACCAAAGGCTACGATCCAGAAATGGGAGCTCGCCCACTGCGTCGTGTCTTGCAGACCGAAGTGGAAGATCAACTAGCAGAGCTATTGCTGAAAGGCCAAGCCCAAGAAGGACAAACGATCAAGGTTGGAACGACAGCCGGAACGATCAAGTTTGAGATTGTCTAGGAGGATGTCATGACGCTTCAGCGATTAACCCGTATTTCGCTTTTGGCGGCCCTTTGTGTCGCTCTACGTCAGGCTTTTGCCCCTTTCCCAAATGTCCAACCTATTTCTGCCATCTTTTTTCTCTTGGTGATATTTGAAGGGTATAGCTTTGCTTTTCTTGTGATGATGATCACCATGTTTGTCTCCGTCTTTTTCCTGGGGATGAGCCTGATTGTGTTCTTTCAGATTGTCGCCTTTGGCTGTTTGATGCTCATTTGGCGCATCAGTTACAAGTGGTTGCCCTTTGTCCTTCAGATCCTTTTTGTGGGCCTACTGTCCTTTGCTTATGGGGTCTTGATCGATAGTGTTTATGCCTTGATATACCATATTCCTTGGTGGACCTATGCTTTGGTCAATGGTTTTAGTTTTAACCTTGCCCATGCTCTGTCGACGATCATTTTCTATCCCATTATCTATCAAATCTTTAGGAGATTTTATGTTGAAAAAAACCATTTCTAGCTTGATGACCTTACTTGCAGCTCTTCTTTTAGCGAGTTGCGCTTCGTCTCATAGCACAAACCATCAAACAACAGCTTCTAGCACAGAAGTTGCCAAGAAAAACGAAATTTCGATTACGATTAGCGTGACGCCAGAAGGTCAAAAAGCGCAATCAAAAACCTTGAAAGTAGCAGAAGAGAGCAACCTCATGAAAGTGCTCAAAGCCAACTACAAGATTGAAGAAAAAAATGGCATGATCACCTCGATTGACGGTCACAGCCAAGATGAAGCCAAAGGTCTTTACTGGATGTACAAGATCAATGGCGAAATGGCTCCAAAAGGTGCTGCTGAAACCACCGTTAAAAAAGGAGACAAGATCGAATTCTATCAAGAAGTGTATAAATAATGAGAAGAGAGTGGGACAGAAATCGGTAATTCGTTAGAATTCGATTTCGTCGTCCCACCTCCGCACAGTTGAGTAGGGCTGTAAAAGCTGATGAAGTCAGCGTAGTAGAGCCCACTCAACCACTGCGTCTTGCTCGACAATCCAAAAATAATTGAGAGGCTAGGACTTTTGTTCCAGCCTCTTTTTTGCTAAAGTTTAGGAGCTTATTTAAAACTTCTTTCAAATTAGAAAAATATTTGAGAAACTATTGACAGCCTCATATAACAGTGTTACAATAGTGTTACAAAATATTACAAATGTTACAAATAGAGGTTCTGTTATGAAAAACAAAAAAATCATTTCCCTAGCAGCGCTAGCTCTTACAGCTAGTCTTTTCCTAGGAGCTTGTGGTGGGAATAAAGAAGAAAAGGCAACAGAAGCAAGCAGTTCAAAGACCAGTCAAGTCAAACAAACCAGCTCTTCTTCTAAGAAAAAAGTGATCACTAGCAAGGATCCGATTGCCTCTTCATCCTCTGATAGCAAATCAGAGGAAAGTCATACTGTTGGTAGCAAAAATACCCAAGCTGCAGCTAGTCAAACACCAGCTCCAGCTAAAGCAGCGACTCCAGCAGCACCGGTAACAAAAGAAACAAAAGAAGTAGCCACACCAGCCACACCAGCGAAAGCAAAATTGCCAAGTCTAGAAGACGGTCATGCTCAGGCTAAGAAGCAAGCTTCTGCGACGGAGAATGCCCAATACAAGGGAGTCTATTCTGTAGCAGCAGGGGATTTCTCCGCAGCAGCTGGGAATTGGTCTGACAAACGCGACACTGGAGTCACTATTGGCCAAGGCGGTCAAGTAACCATCCAACTTCCTGGGGGCCAACCCGTAGCCTATGGTATCAGCGCTTATAACTATACCTTGGATGATGGTCATTACCATGCTAATCTCTCAGCAGGCGATGGATCTGCAGCGACTCTAGATATCGTAGTTGGAAAAGATGGCTCGGTATCTAGTGTGACGGTTTTGAAAGACGGTGTCAGCCACTCCCTCACTCGTGAATAAAATTCGAAAGATCTGAAAGGAGAAGCTTCTCTTTTCAGATCTTTTTTTGTTGGTTTGAAGAAAAATATATTTTTTTATAAAAAACTATTGACAGATAGAAAATATAGTTTATAATAAAAACATAAAGAAATATATTTATAAAAAATTATAAAAAAGGGGTTCGTATGAAAAAAGAAAGAATTGCCCTGGTGTTTGGAACCTTCGCGCCTCTTCATCAAGGGCATATTGACCTGATCCAGCGGGCCAAGCGTCAGTGTGATCGCGTTCGTGTCATTGTATCTGGTTATGAAGGGGACCGTGGTGAAGAAGTGGGATTGACCTTACAAAAACGCTTCCGTTATATCCGCGAAGCCTTCTCAAATGATGAGTTGACCCAAGTCTATAAGTTAGATGAGACAGAACTTCCTCGTTATCCCTTGGGTTGGGAACCTTGGTTACAAACAGCCCTAAATACCATCCAGTATCAAACAGAGACAGAAGAGTTGATCTTTTATGTGGGGGAGAAAGCTTACAAGGAAGAGTTGGAAGCTAGAGGGTTTGAAGTTCACTTAGAAGAGCGTCGCTTCGGGATCTCTGCTACCATGATCCGAGAAAATCCAAGCAAATACTGGAAATACATCGCCCAGCCCTTCCGTCGCCAGTTCACGAAAAAAGTCTTGATCATGGGGAGCGCCAGCAACGGGAAAACGACCCTTGCAAAGGACTTGGCTCGCTTTTACGATGCACCTGTTAGTCTTGAGTATGCCCGTGAATACCAGATCAAGAACAATGTGCGGGATGATGAACTCACGCCAAAAGATTACTATTACCTACTCTTAGGACAGTATGATCAAACCTCTAAGCTCATCGATAGTAGTGCCAATCGAGGCCTTGTCATCGCAGATACTAATTCCCTGGTGACCAAGGGTTACTACGATTACTATATGGAAGTCGAAGGCCAGGATACCAGCATGACCGATACCTTCGACAACCTCTTTGTCAGTATTCTGTCCAAAGAAAAATGGGATTTGATCCTCTTTGTACAGCCGATCGGCTCTTATGTCAATGATGGTTTCCGAGATATGACCATGGCTGACGAAGACATCCGCACCAGCTTTTCAAATTACCTAGACCAATTGCGCCAGCAATACCTAGGAAACATTCCGACCACTTTCCTCGCATCAGACTACCTCGGCAACTACGAAGAAGCCAAGAAGGTGATCGATGCCATCTACCAAGCCGACTAAGGAGCAGCTTATGAAAAACCTATCTGAAAAATTCGCAACTTTTAGCCAAGACTTTAGAAATGTTCACCAAGAAGCGAAAAAGCAAGGCTTTGTCAATATTATGAAACTTCTATGGAAGGACCTTTTTGTAGGACGCACAGCCTTTCAATGGATCTATCTCCTGCTTCTTTCCAGCGTTCCCTTCTTCTTAGAATGGACCAATCGGACAGGACAGCATGATTGGCTGGGACTGTTTGCCTCTTGGACAGGCATTGTCTGCGTCATCCTGGTTGCCGAAGGGCGTGCTAGTAACTACCTCTTTGGAGCAGTGAATTCCGCTATCTACCTTGTTTTAGCCCTCAATAAAAACTTCTACGGGGAAGTTCTGACAACACTTTATTTCTTCATCATGCAACCGATTGGTCTTTATGTTTGGCTCTCTAATCGGATCAATGATCAAGGTAAGGTCGAAGAATCTCACTTTGAAGCCAAGAAATTGAACTTAATCGAGTGGATGCGCTATTTGGCCTTGTGTGCTGTGATTTGGATCGGTATGGGCTTCGCGTATCAAAGTATCCATAGCGCTCGCCCTTTCCGTGATAGTATCACCGATGCGACCAACGGGGTCGGCCAGCTCCTAATGACCCGCCTTTACCGGGAGCAATGGATCTTCTGGATTGCGACCAACGTCTTTAGTATCTATCTCTGGTGGGATCAGAGTCTTCACATTCAAGGGATGTACTGGGTTTACACGCTCAATAGTTTAGTAGGCTGGTACCAATGGACCAAAGCCCTCAAGAAGGAGGTGGTTTAGATGGCAAGTCTCTCGATTCCAGCAGGAATGACGGAGAAAGAGTATTTTGAGACGGTCGCTAGTGAAGCGGACTTTCTCAAGTGGTACAGGGAGCAAGACCTGCCGACTTATGAAACTCCAAGTGTCACAGCGGACATGGTAGCTTACTGTTTTGTTGAAGGCCAGCTCAAGCTTTTAGCTATTCGCCGCAAGGCCCACCCTTATCAACACCGCCTAGCCTTAGTTGGGGGCTTTGTGAACAAGGATGAAGATGCGACTCATGCTTGTATCCGAGAAGTCAAAGAAGAAGTTGGGCTCGATCTGCCAGTGAATAAGGTGGAGCAGCTCCTGACAGTTTCCACCCCTGGGCGGGACCCCAGAGGCTGGGTCATTACCATCGCCCATCTGGTCTATCTGCCAGCAGAAGCAGTAGACTTAGCCCATGCAGGTGACGATGCCAAGGAAGTCGTTTTTCTCGATGTCGATTTCAAAAAATCCCAGTGTTTGCTCGATGGAGAACCCTTAGCTGCTTCTGATTTTGCCTTTGACCACTATCAAATCATTCAAGAATCGATCAAGCGGATTCAGGGGCGTCTAGACTGGAATCCAACCTTCCTCTATCTGTTAGAGGAGCCTTTCACCGTTTATGAAGCAACTGAGTTGGTCAATCTGATCAATCCTGGACGTCCCATCGTTAGTAATAACTTCCTCGTAAAATTCGGAGAATTCGTGGAAGAAGTGGGTGTCAAGCGGGTTCCTAAGAAAAAACCACGCAAGACCTATCGCTTAAAACAGTAGATCGAGCGGGGTTCATTCTACCAGCCCTCCCTTACTTTTAGTAACGGAAGGACTTTTTCTGATTTTTCCTGCTCCACTTGTGTGCAAAGTGGTATAATAATCATAATTGAAATCAAAAGAGACAAGACTATGGAAGAAAAAATAATTTTACCACAAAATACACGACTGATGGGGGCTCTGCTTGGTTTTATCGGAGGGGGCCTTGATGTTTTTTGCCACATGCACTACCGGAGTTTGGTCGCGACTCAAACTGGGAACCTCCTGCTTCTCATCGCTGATTGGCACGATCCCCGTGTCGAAAATACCATCATGCGTTTTTCATCTATTTTATTTTTCTCGATCGGCTTTCTGGTTGCCCTCCATATCAAAGAATATCGCAAGACAGCCTTTTGGCGGACCAAGATGTTGATTCCTTTGTTTGTGGTGACACTCCTGATTCCCTTGGTGTCTGTCATACCACCTGTAGAAGTTCCCTTTATTGCTTTTGGAACAGGGATGATGATGTTGACCTTTACAGGGAGCCTCATCGAAAATCACCCTTATGTGATCTTTATGACTTCCGGAAATTACCGCAAGATGCTGACGGCCTTGTACCGAATCACTCGAGGAAAGGGAGATTTGGACGAGTATCGCAGGCAGGCTATGAATTACGGGATTGTCGTTGGAAGCTTTGTTGCGGGAGCTATTAGTGTAGCCATCCTCATGCATTTCATTCACCAATGGGCCATCTGGCTGATCACAGTGAACCTCTTTTTGATCATGACCTACTACACCGCCAGAGTCAAACAACTCGGATTACAGACAGATAATCTATAAAAATAGGCCCCCGTGTGAGATTCTATTAGAATGTAGACAAATTGTTTTTTTATATTAAGTAATCTAGAAGATACTAAAAAATTAAACTGATATATACTATAGAGCTCGTTCACAAACACACTGAAACTTTCCGCCGTGAGAAAAGTGCCTGAAACACGATTGTTTCAGGCACTCGGGAGTTTTGAGACCTTAGGCTCAAAACTAAGTCATGGAACTTCTTCGAAGTTCGCTGACGTCCGTACTCACCTAAGGAAAGTTTCTAAGATGACTTTGTCATTAATCTAAAACAGAGGCTGGGACAAAAGTCCTAGCCTCTCAATTATTTTTGGATTGTCGAGCAAGACGCAGTGGTTGAGTGGGCTCTACTACGCTAATTTCATCAGCTTTTACAGCCCTACTCAACTGTGCGGAGGTGGGACGACGAAATCGAATTCTAACGAATTACCGATTTCTGTCCCACTCTCGCTTTTTGTGTTTCTATGCTTTTAATTGTAAGAGTTCTTCAATCTCTGCTAGGGTGCTAGCTTGCGAGATGGCGCCACGGAGTTTGGCTGCGCCTGAGGTACCACGGAGGTAGTGAGGGGCGAGGCCACGGAATTCACGAACGGCAATGTGCTCACCTTTGAGATCGATCAAGCGTTTCAAGTGTTCGTAAGCGATCTTCATCTTGTCTTCAAAAGTCAAATCAGGCAGGATTTCTCCTGTTTCAAAGTAGTGGTTGATTTGGTTGAAGAGATAAGGATTCCCCATAGCAGCGCGACCAATCATGACCGCATCAGCACCGACTTCTTCGATCCGTTGTTTGGCGTCTTGAACCGTACGGATATCTCCATTTGCGATGAAAGGAATCTTGGTCAGGGCCTGTGCAACCTTGTGAAGGGTCTCAAGGTCCGCATGACCCGTATACATTTGCTCCCGAGTCCGTCCATGCATGGCAAGGGCAGAGACACCTGCAGCTTCAGCAGCGAGCGCATTCTCAACTGCTAGGGAAGGATCCGACCAACCCGTCCGCATTTTAACAGTGAGGGGGATATCAAGGACAGATTGAACCTTATTGATGATGGAGTAGATCTTGTCTGGATCCTTGAGCCACATCGCACCAGCCTCGTTCTTGACGATTTTATTCACCGGGCAACCCATGTTGATATCAACGATATCGGTCTTGGTATTTTCTTGGATAAATTCAGCTGCGCGTGCGAGGCTATCTTCGTCACTTCCAAAGAGTTGGATCGATACAGGATTTTCTCCTTCATCGATATGGAGCATGTGAAGCGTCTTTTCATTGTTGTACTGGATTCCCTTGTCAGAGACCATTTCCATCACAACGAGCCCTGCCCCCAGTTCTTTGGCAATGGTCCGGAAAGCTGAGTTGGTCACTCCGGCCATTGGGGCTAGGACGGTACGGTTAGGGATTTCGACATCCCCGATCATAAATGGCGTATTAAGATTTGTCACGAATGAGTTCCTCCAAGTCATTTTCGTCAAAGTGGTAGTGTGTTTGGCAGAATTGGCAGGTAATCTCTGCACCGTGATCTTCATCTTTCATCTCTTTTAGATCACTAGCTGGCAGACTTGCTAAAGCGTTCAAGAAACGCTCACGGCTACAGTCGCACTGGAAGCGAAGTTCTTCTTCAGAGAGACGTTTGAAAGGTTCATCCCCATAGATAGCGGCAAGAAGAGCTTCAATATGGTCTTCAGATTCCAAAAGTGTGGAGATGGCAGGCATTTCTTGGATGCGTTTTTCAAAGCGCGCGATTTCTTCTTCCTTGGCATTTGGCAAAACCTGGAGCAAGAAACCACCAGCCACCTTGACCTTGTCTTCGTCATCCAACAGGACATTGAGTCCAACTGCAGAAGGTGTTTGTTGGCTTTCCGTCAGATAAAAGGCCAGGTCTTCTCCGATTTCACCGGTGACAAGAGGGGTCATGGAGTTATAAGGATTTCCCGTACCATAGTCAGTGATGACCAGGAATTCTCCGTTTCCGACAAATGGTCCCACCAGGACTTCACCAGTTGCCGTCTTCTTGATATCCACTCCAGGATTTTGCACGTAGCCCTTAACATTTCCCTTGGTATCTGCCACGGTGATGATGGCTCCGAGTGAGCTAGTCCCAAGGACCTTGACCGTAATTTTAGTATCTCCTTTCTCGTTTGCTGCTAAGATTTGACTGGCAATGAGGGTACGGCCAAGTGCGACCGTGGAGCTAGCTTGTGTATGATGTTTTTCTTGGGCTGTTCGTACGGTTTCTGTACTGTCTAGTACATAGGCACGAAAAGCGCCGCTTTCTGAGATAGTTTTAATAATTTTGTCCATACCTACTATTTTAGCACAAATCAAGCAAAGTGGGGACAAGGAGAATTCCGAAAATCAGTCGTTTCAGAAGAAGGGCAAGAAGAAAAGAAAATTCCGAACGTTATTTCTAGAAAGAAGCAATTTCCAAGTAAAAGACGAGTTTCATAGAGAAGTTAGTTTAAAAAGGAAGGAGAAAAATAAACGATAGCTGAGTGGATCTTGAAAAAACATCAAAAATTGCTTATAATAGAGTGTAAGACAAACTTGCAGGTGAGACTCCTGCCCTTAGTTTGAAGAAAGGCATAGATAGCATCCTATCTATGGTATATGAAAAAGAATTATGACATCAGTAGTTGTTGTAGGAACCCAGTGGGGAGATGAAGGAAAAGGGAAGATTACAGACTTCCTATCAGCCAATGCAGAAGTCATTGCTCGCTACCAAGGTGGGGACAATGCCGGTCACACCATCGTGATTGACGGCAAAAAGTTCAAGTTGCACTTGATTCCTTCTGGTATCTTCTTCCCTGAAAAGATCTCTGTGATTGGAAATGGGGTGGTGGTCAACCCGAAATCATTGGTCAAAGAGTTGGCTTATCTCCATGAAGAAGGGGTATCAACAGACAGCCTTCGCATTTCTGACCGTGCCCATGTCATACTTCCTTACCACATCGAATTGGACCGTCTCCAAGAAGAGTCTAAAGGGGACAACAAAATCGGAACGACCATCAAAGGGATTGGACCAGCCTATATGGACAAGGCTGCACGTGTAGGAATTCGGATTGCGGATCTTTTGGACCGTGACGTCTTTGCGGAACGCCTTCGCATCAATTTGGAAGAAAAGAACCGTCAATTTACCAAACTCTATGATGCAGAGGCTTTGTCATTTGACGATATCTTCGAAGAATACTATGAATATGGTCAACAAATCAAACAATATGTAACCGATACTTCTGTTATCTTGAACGATGCTTTGGATAACGGCAAGCGCGTGCTCTTTGAAGGAGCCCAAGGGGTTATGTTGGATATCGACCAAGGAACCTATCCATTTGTAACTTCCTCAAACCCTGTTGCAGGTGGGGTGACCATCGGATCAGGTGTCGGCCCAAGTAAGATCGATAAGGTTGTCGGTGTATGTAAAGCCTATACCAGCCGTGTTGGAGATGGCCCATTCCCTACGGAGCTCTTTGATGAAGTGGGTGATCGGATCCGTGAAGTCGGCCATGAGTATGGGACAACAACCGGTCGTCCACGTCGTGTCGGTTGGTTTGACTCAGTTGTCATGCGCCATAGCCGTCGTGTGTCAGGAATTACCAACCTCAGCTTGAACTCCATCGACGTTCTGTCAGGTTTGGATACAGTGAAAATCTGTGTGGCTTACGACTTGGATGGAGAACGCATTGACCACTACCCAGCAAGCTTGGAGCAACTCAAACGTTGCAAACCGATCTATGAAGAATTGCCAGGCTGGTCAGAAGACATCACCGGTGTCCGTCACTTGGATGAGCTTCCAGAAAATGCCCGCAACTATGTCCGCCGGATCGGCGAATTGGTTGGTGTGCGCATTTCAACCTTCTCAGTCGGACCAGATCGTGATCAAACCAATATCCTTGAAAGTGTCTGGTCAAGTAAATAATTCAATAAAAGTTGGGAGTCTCTCTCAACTTTTTTGAGTCTTAAGATTACTTTAAGATCTGGGGGATATACTAAGACCATAAACAAAGACCTCCCAACTTTGTTTAGCACTCTTAACTTTTTTCATAATATCTCCCTATAAGAAGTCACCCATTGGTGGCTTTTTTTGTGGCTTCATCATATAATAGAACAAGAACATAAAAAGTAAGTGAGTGTACAAGTGAGAGACTATACCCTAGAAGAGAAAGAAGCTTTTATGCGAGAGGCTTTAAAAGAGGCAGAAATCGCCTTGGCCCATGAGGAAATCCCGATTGGCTGTGTCATTGTCAAAGACGGTGAGATCATTGGACGTGGTCACAACGCGCGAGAGGAATTGCAGCGAGCGGTCATGCATGCGGAGGTAATGGCAATCGAAGAAGCCAATCAGCACGAAGAGAGTTGGCGCTTGCTGGATACGACTCTTTTTGTGACCATTGAACCCTGTGTCATGTGTAGTGGTGCCATTGGACTGGCCCGGATCCCTCAGGTAGTCTATGGCGCGACCAATCAGAAGTTCGGTGGAGCAGGGAGTCTCTATGACATTTTGACAGATGAACGTCTCAATCACCGAGTGGAAGTAGAAACAGGAATCTTGGAAGCAGAATGTGCAGCCATCATGCAGACCTTTTTCCGCCAAGGCCGGGAACGAAAAAAACAAGCTAAACTAGCAGCCAAGGCCGAAACACAAGAATAAAAACCGGACCTTTGCAAAATCCACAAATTATGATATAATACCTATCGGAGCAACAGTTCTGCGTGAAGCGGGTCAGGGGAGGAATCCAGCAGCCCTAAGCGAAGTGAACTGTGTGCTCTTTTTCTATGTACCTTAGTGAATCAAGTCCAAGGGACGCAGATGAACTTAGGTACATTGACGCAGTTCGAGCAAAGCGAGAACTACGTTCCGATAAATGAACGTAGTGAAACAAGCCTGCAAATCGCAGATGAGTTTAGAGATATTGATTCTGAGGAGCTTTGCGAAGTGAGAGCTATCACTCACCAGCATCATCCCAAAATTCATTAGTGGATTCAAAGAAAAATAGCGTGAAAATGGAGCTTCGGAAGAGGCCCCTTTTTTTGTCTGTTCCGTTCAAAATAAGGCCCTACATGCAAACGATTGCTATTGCGTCGTTGCTTGATTTGTGAAAATAAAAAAATTAGCAAATGAAAACGTTTTACAGGATGGTTTCCCTTGATTAAATCCCAGTAAAGCGATATCATAGAGAAGAAGAAATTTTGGAGGAATAACATGTCTCATATTAAATTTGACTACTCAAAAGTTTTGGGTAAATTTGTTGCCCCACATGAAGTGGACTACATGCAAGCACAAGTTACAGCAGCAGACGAATTGATCCGTAAAGGAACTGGTGCTGGTAGCGACTTCTTGGGTTGGTTGGACCTTCCTGAAAACTACGACCGCGAAGAATTTGACCGCATCTTGAAAGCTGCTGAACAAATCAAAGCTGACAGCGATGTTTTGGTCGTTATCGGTATTGGTGGATCATACCTTGGAGCGAAAGCTGCCATTGACTTCTTGAACCACCACTTTGCAAACTTGCAAACAAAAGAAGAACGCAAAGCTCCACAAATCCTTTATGCTGGAAACTCAATCTCATCAACTTACCTTGCTGACTTAGTAGAGTATGTTGCAGATAAAGACTTCTCAGTCAACGTGATTTCTAAATCAGGTACAACAACTGAGCCAGCCATCGCTTTCCGTGTCTTCAAAGAACTTTTGGTTAAGAAATACGGTCAAGAAGAAGCTAACAAACGGATCTATGCTACAACTGACCGCCAAAAAGGTGCTGTTAAGGTTGAAGCAGATGCTAACGGTTGGGAAACATTTGTGGTTCCAGATGATATCGGTGGACGCTTCTCAGTATTGACAGCAGTTGGTTTGCTTCCAATCGCTGCATCAGGTGCAGACATCAAAGCCCTTATGGAAGGTGCGAACGCTGCCCGTAAAGACTACACTTCAGACAAACTTTCAGAAAACGAAGCTTACCAATACGCAGCAGTTCGTAACATCCTTTACCGTAAAGGTTATGCTACTGAAATCTTGGTAAACTACGAGCCATCTCTTCAATACTTCTCAGAATGGTGGAAACAATTGGCTGGTGAGTCAGAAGGAAAAGACCAAAAAGGTATTTACCCAACTTCAGCTAACTTCTCAACAGACTTGCACTCATTGGGTCAGTTTATCCAAGAAGGAACTCGTATCATGTTTGAAACAGTTGTCCGTGTGGACAAACCACGTAAGAACGTGATCATCCCTACATTGGAAGAAGACCTTGATGGACTTGGTTACCTTCAAGGAAAAGACGTTGACTTCGTAAACAAAAAAGCAACTGACGGTGTTCTTCTTGCCCACACTGACGGTGACGTGCCAAACATGTACGTGACTCTTCCTGAGCAAGATGCCTTCACTCTTGGTTATGCCATCTACTTCTTCGAATTGGCTATCGCCCTTTCAGGTTACTTGAATGCGATCAACCCATTTGACCAACCAGGTGTTGAAGCCTACAAGAAAAATATGTTTGCCCTTCTTGGTAAACCAGGATTTGAAGAACTTGGAGCAGAACTCAACGCTCGTCTTTAATCAATAGACAAAACGATCTTGAAAAAGATCGTTTTTTTATTTGCTAAACAAACTCATATTTTTGTCCCCTGGAATTAATTATAAAAACACGATCTAGTTATGTTTCTCGATCATATGGTAATCTGATTGCGATTGTCACCCTTCGAAAGAAATTTTAATAGAAGTTTCTAAAAGGTCCGATCTTTTTCAGTCTAAACAGACAGGAGTTGGTCCTTGCTTGGTTTTATGTTATAGTAGAAGAGAAGAATAAAAAGGAGAATTCGAAATGTCCGAGAAAGATCAAGAACAATTTATGAAACATACTCCCGTAGAGGGTGCGCCTCAATTTGATGTGGCTGCGCCAGCCTTTGTCCCAAAAGAAGAAGCCGAAGACTTGGTCGTTCCAGAAGCTAGTGGCCTTTCAGTGACGGAGACGGAAGCAATGAAAGAAGAGGCAGACAAGCCAGCTATTTCAGAAGCAGTGGAGCTTCCAAAGGTGGATGAAGCAACTGTTGGAGAACATCCAGATGTAGTTGCTGCTCCCCAACCGACTCCTCCATTCCAGCCTGCGCCTCAAGCTCCTCAAAACATAGCAGCTCAACCAGTTAGTCCGCAAACAGCACCTATTCCTGGCATACCTATTCCACAAGCTCCTCTTTCTCCTGTTGGAAGACCGATGGATACTGCTGACAAGAAGGCGATTCGTTTTGCCCTTGGGATTTTAGTGGGTCTCCTTATCGGTGGTGTCAGTGGCTATTTGATTGGTCATGTTAACCCTAGTACGTCATCATCTAGAAAGCAGACTTCTTGGTCAGGCAACCAGTCTGGTTCGTCTTCCAATATCGATTTGGATCAATTGACCGCAGAAGACGCGGAAGTTGATTTTAGCTGGAAACAGTCTGATATCGAGCAACTTCAGTTTTTAACAGGAAGTGATGCTGGGGAGACTCCTGAGGAAATGATTGAAGCTTATGGGAAAGCTAGCTCCGTTCAATTTGAAAGTGGAGAATTGAAATTATTTTGGGATGATAACTCTTATAATAAAGAGGTCAAAGCGACTTACTCTAAGAAAGGGAAAGAATTCCAGCTTGTCAAATTTGAATTTAATCAATTTGGGAAAAATCTTACGGTTGAGGATAACTTTGCAGATGGGTTCAAGGTTGGAGATAGTGAAACCGGTGCTGGAGGGACCTCTTACAAAGAGCTTTTAGAAAAATACGGTGATGCAGTCAATCTGACGGTGAGTTCATCTGATGATTCAGACGAGATAGAATTGGTCATGGACTTCCAAAAGAAAAATGGGGACTACGTGGATTTGACCTTTATTCGCCAAGAAAATGGAGATTTTCTCTTGAGCAGTAAAGACAGCTACTAAAAGGATCAGACAAGAAAGAGGCAAGCGCCTCTTTTTTGGGATAAGACGAGACAAATACGCTAATTTTCTATACAATAGAAAGAGTTTGAATAGAAAGAGCATGAAGGATGGAAGAAATGAAACAGTGGATAGAACATCATAAGCGGATCCTCCAAAAAGCTGCGAGTGCTTTACTGGCTTTTATGGTTGGTGTTTGCTTGGTGTTTATGATTCATCCAGTGAAAACTTTGCCCAAAGATCGCTTGTTGAGTTTGTCTCGCATGCAAGAAGACAGCCGGCAATTTGTTGCGTCTTCTTCCAAAGAGCCGGCTTTAGAGGACTTGTTGTCATTGGACCTTGCAAGGGATGAAGGAAAGACGCAAAAAAATTGGGTGACTTTGTCTGCATTTGTCAAAAAATTTGGAAAAGCAGCGAGTTTTACACAAGAAGATACGACTTTTGGAGCGCAAGTCCAGCTAGGCTATGGGACTCCTGTGCAGGGGATTCATCCTTATACCATAGAATTTCAAAAGCAGGATGATACCTTTTATTTGAGCTCGATTCAAGGCTTTGCGCCCAAGTCGGCTCACTATCAGAGCAAAAAGAACTTAAAACTGGCAGATTTTACAGGCTATCAGACACTAGATGGAAAAAAGGAAAAGGGGACAGCAGTAGAAGATGTCTTGAAAAAATCAGGTCTTCCCAATTCTCTTAGTTTGACCTCTGAAAAGGACAAGCAAGTCCTAGCCCTGTCTTATCAGGTGACAGATGGACTGGTCTCTTTAACCTTTGAACGTGACCATAGTGGTCAGTATCGTTTGACGAAGAAGGGGTGAAGCAGATGATCGAGTGGATGAAAAAGAATCGAAAAGAGCTCTTGCTGCCGTTTTTGTGTTTTGTTTTAGGATTGTTACTTGCGATTGCAAGCATCCAGGTGCAGGAGCAGGGAACCGATACCAAGGAGGACCAAACACTGACTCATTTCCAGCCAAAGGATTACAAGAATTTGGTCAGCAAGGAACAAGAAATCAAACAGTTTAAATGGACCATCGAAGCTGTGGCGAATTTAAAAGTTCGTCTCAAGCAGAGTCAGCAACCAGGAACCCGCTTGGAAACAGTTGTGACGGAATGGGGAAAAGCCCAAAAAGTTCGCTACACAAAGACAGATCAAGGAGATAAAATGGTTCTCGTCTTGACTTATGCAGCTAAGCAAACCGATCAGGGTAAGAAAAGTGTGACCTTGTGGTTTGAACAGGAAAAAGACCAGGGGTATCGCTTGATGATGGTGGATGCGACGAATTTGTTGGACGCAAAAGAGAAGACAAGCAGTGAGAAAGAAATCATTACTGAAAAAGAGCACAAAGGTGCAGAATTCGCCCAGCTTATTAAGAAACTAGGAAATCCTCAACGCTTAATCTGGGGGGAAGTGTCAGATGGCGGAATGGGGTATCGCGCGACTTACCAGCTACCAGGTCAGTCAGAAGTGGTGATGGAATTCAAGAAAAAAGGCAAGAAATTAGTGTTGGTATAAGAAGGGAGACATCATTGGACGATCAACGGACAGACATCAAGGCAGCTTCCTCTCACCAGGGTGGGAGTCGCTTGATTTCAGAAGCCGATCTGGCTTCATTAGGGGGAAGCAGGCATTCAGAACCAAGACAAACTGTACTAGACTTCCAATCGGATAGAGAGAAAACCTATCGTCCTTCCTCTAAGAGTGAAGGGTCTTCGCTAGCCGCCTTTTTTGGTTTATTGGCCATGCTGGGATTATTTGCCTATCTGGCTTCAGGAGGTATTCATAGTTCTTCTACTACTAGTGAATATGGAAGCACTGGTCTATCTTATGGAACAAGAAAGGAAACCTTGAAGGGTGGTACGAGTACCTTGATTGCTCCGGAGGGGGAATTTCAGTTTCAAGTGACCTATGAGAAGGCCATTTCCCTGATTCCTGGTTTAAGTGAGGGAGATCAAGGACGTTACTCTTCAACTTCTCTGTCTCCACAGGATGTGGTAGCTGTACTGGGGAAGGCTAGCAGTGGAGAAGAAACCTACCAAGAAGGTGGTGTCAGTCCTTTTATGACACAATTGGAGTATCAGTCTGAAGGCTCTCCTTCTTCCGTAACAGTTTTACTTTCAAATATTGGTGTTGATCGTTTATCTTCTCTTGATTTTAAAAACTTAAACAGTGAGCGATTAGCCAATAAAAATGGTAGCTTAAACAGAGAAGATTTTGCCAATATGAAAATAGGAACGAGCTATTCAGATCTTGTGAATACAGTAGGAATTCCTAGCAGTGTTTCTTGGTCGAGTATGCTAGGGTCAGAATCCTTCTTAACCTTTTACTATAAGCTTTCTGATTCGCGCTCCGTCATTATTCACTTTGGCAGCAATCGTACCATCAGTGAAATCAAGGGTCTAGAAGATCCAGCGACATCAACTTCCACATCGCCTTAGGTGTTCATCTCACTAGGATTGTGGTATAATATGAATACCTTTAATTGAAATGAATGGAGAATCTCATGACTGCACAAAAAATGTCTGCACAAGAAATTATCGCTTTTATTGGAAATGCAGAAAAGAAAACCAATGTGAAAGTAACCTTTGAAGGGGAATTGGCAACAGCTGTTCCTGCTTCTGTTACCAAGCTTGGCAATGTTTTGTTCGGTGACTGGAAAGATATCGAGCCCCTTCTTGCTAACTTGACTGAAAACAAGGATTATGTGGTAGAACAAGATGGCCGTAACTCAGCTGTCCCATTACTGGATAAACGCTACCTAAATGCGCGTATTGAACCAGGCGCTATTATCCGTGACCAAGTAACCATCGAAGACAATGCTGTCGTGATGATGGGTGCTGTCATCAATATCGGTGCTGAAATCGGTGCAGGAACCATGATTGATATGGGGGCTATTCTTGGTGGTCGTGCTACTGTTGGTAAAAACAGCCACATCGGTGCGGGTGCCGTTCTTGCGGGAGTCATTGAGCCAGCTTCTGCTGAGCCTGTTCGGATCGGTGACAATGTCTTGGTCGGTGCCAACGCTGTTGTGATTGAAGGAGTTCAAGTTGGAAACGGTTCAGTCGTTGCCGCTGGAGCGATCGTTACTCAAGATGTCCCTGAAAATGTGGTTGTAGCTGGTGTCCCAGCTCGCATCATCAAGGAAATTGACGAAAAAACACAACAAAAAACAGCACTCGAAGACGCCTTGCGTAATTTGTAAGATAGAAATATAGAGGCCGCAAGGCCTCTATTCTAATAGAAAGAAGACAACGATGACATTGGACTTAATCAAAATCAGGCGGGATTTGCACCAAATACCTGAAATTGGATTGGAAGAATTTGAAACCCAAGCTTATCTCTTGGACCGGATCGCAGAGATCACAGCAGGCAAGGACTTTGTAGAGCAACGGACTTGGCGGACCGGGATCCTGGTTTATCTTCATGGGACTGCACCTGAAAAAACCATTGGCTGGCGGACAGATATAGATGGTTTACCGATTGTGGAACAAACGGGCCTTGATTTTGCCTCTAAGCACGAAGGACGGATGCACGCTTGTGGTCATGATATGCACATGACAACAGCCCTCGGGCTTTTGGATCAACTGGTCCAAGTGCAACCAAAGAATAACCTGCTCTTTCTCTTCCAACCAGCTGAAGAAAATGAGGCTGGTGGGATGCTCATGTATAAGGACAATGCTTTTGGCGACTGGATCCCTGATGAATTCTATGGTCTGCATGTACGCCCTGATTTGAAGGTGGGAGACATTGCGACCAATACCGGTACCCTTTTTGCAGGGACCTGTGAAGTCAAGATTACCTTTACAGGAAAGGGAGGGCATGCCGCCTTTCCACATGAAGCCAATGATGCTCTTGTAGCAGCTTCTTACTTCATTACCCAAGTCCAATCGGTCGTGAGTCGAAATGTCGATCCGATTGAAGGGGCAGTGGTCACTTTTGGTTCCATGCATGCAGGAACCACCAACAATGTGATTGCTGAGACCGCCTTCCTTCATGGGACCATCCGGACCTTGACCATGGAGATGAACCTACTGACTCAAAAACGGGTCAAAACGATTGCGGAAGGGGTTGCAGCCGCTTTTGATGTAGAATTAGATCTGGAACTCAAGCAAGGAGGTTACCTGCCTGTGGAAAACCAACCAGAGTTGGCCAAAGAACTCATGGACTTTTTCACAGCTGAGGAAGACGTGAACCTGATTGATATCTTGCCAGCGATGACAGGAGAAGACTTTGGCTTTCTCTTGAGCAAGGTCCCGGGTGTCATGTTCTGGCTAGGAATTGATACCCCTTATGCCCTGCACCATCCGAAGATGAGCCCAAATGAAGCAGCCCTTCCCTTTGCTGTGGAAAACATTGGTAAATTTTTGAAAATGAAAGCTAACCAATAAAGGAATGATTCAACTCCGTCTGGAGTTGGATTTTTATTTTGTTGTATAAAAACTGTTCGGATCTTTCCTAAAAAATGATACAATTAAAGCTAGACAAAAGGAGTAGGGAATGAAGAAAACACTACGAAAAGAAACCATTGCAGCCATGAAACAGTTGCCAGAATCCGTGAAAACTCAAGCAGATGAAGAGCTGACTCAGCGCCTCTTGGAGCTGCCAGCTTTTCAGGAGGCAAAGACCCTTGCGACCTATCTGTCTTTTGACCATGAAGTTTCCACAGCTAGCTTGATCCAAGCAGCTCTTCAACTTGGAAAACGCGTCTGTGTTCCCCGTACCTATCCACAAGGGCGAATGGAATTTGTGGAATACGATCCTAATATTTTGGAAAAGACACGCTTTGGTTTGCTGGAGCCCAATGAAAAAGGAAAGCTTGTGGAACAGTCAGAGATTGATCTGATCCATGTACCAGGCGTGGTCTTCCAGTCAAAAGGCTACCGAATTGGCTATGGTGGTGGCTATTATGATCGTTATTTAGCAGATTTTACTGGAAAAACGGTTAGTACGATTTATTCCATCCAGCAGAAGGATTTCCAGCCAGATACGTTTGATCAGGCAGTTCAGGAGGTGCTAGTCTATGAAGTTACTCTTTGATCGTCGTTATCCTGTGACCAGCCTCTTGTTGCTCGTCACAACGGCAGTCTTTCTTTCCATGTTTATCCGATTTGGAGGCGACTACCAAACAGGTGCTGCTATTTACTATAGCGGTGGTATTATTGGAGAGGTTGTGAAAGTCGATCCTAGCCAGTTATGGCGAATAGTGACAGCTACATTTGTTCATATCGGCCTAGAACATTTTGTGCTCAATATGATCACCCTCTATTACTTAGGACGTTTGGCAGAAGATCTCTTTGGATCGAAGGCTTTCTTAGCTCTTTATCTCTTATCAGGCATGATGGGTAATGTCTTTGTTGCTATTTTTACGCCAGATGTGATTGCAGCAGGAGCTTCTACAGCCCTCTTTGGACTGTTTGGGACCATTGGTGCGCTGCGCTTTATTGTCCAAAGTCCCTATATTCGCCACTTGAGTCAGTCCTATACCAGCTTGATTGTGGTCAATTTGATCTTTAGCTTCATGCCAGGAATCAGTATGGCGGGGCACATCGGTGGCTTAGTAGCTGGGGTCATGTTGGCTTATGTCTTTCCAGTAAGAGGGGAAGCTCGTTTTATGAACCGAACCTATCAGATGAGTGCAGCCCTCTCTTATCTCTTGCTTTTGCTTTATTTCTTAGGTAAAATCTTGAATCTATTTTAAGAAGAGGCTAGGACAAAAGTCCTAGCCTCTTAATTGTTTTTGGATTGTCGAGCAAGACGCAGTGGTTGAGTGGGCTCTACTACGCTGATTTCATCAGCTTTTACAGCCCTACTCAACTGTGCGGAGGTGGGACGACGAAATCGAATTCTAACGAATTACCGATTTCTGTCCCACTCTCTTTTTTTCCTAAAAAATGTAGCAAAATCGTAAACTAACAGAAAATTGTTTGAAATGCAAAGGATTGTATATATTTATTATAATATATTTGTAGAGGCTAAATGAGCCTTCTATTGCTAGGTCCATAGAGAAGGTAATCATGGGTAAAAAAGTATAAAAATGCAAAATAGAAAGCGCTTGCAAAAGGGTTGAGAAAGGTGTAAACTGGAGATATAAAAACCAAAAATAGTGCTATTTTGTCAAAAGTAGTGCAAAAACAAAGGAGATTTGCCATGAAAAAATGGTTGTTAAAACTCTCATTGGTAGCGATGACACTTTTACTCCTACCAATTCAAGCTGTTCAAGCCTGTTGCGGTTTTATCATTGGTCGCCAATTGACCAAGGATGGGACCACTCTCTTTGGTCGGACAGAAGACTACCCTTACTATCCAAATGGTGGAAAGCACAACAAAAACTTTGTAGTTGTTGATGCGAAGAACTATAAGGAAGGGGATCAACTGGAAGACGAATCTAATGGTTTTACCTATCCACATGCTGCTAGTGAAATGAAATACACAGCGACTTATGACTCTGCTCGTGGAGATGGTAGTAACGGTGCTTTTGGTGAACATGGATTTAACGAAGCCGGCGTTTCTATGACCTCAACTGTTACAGCCATTCCAAACAAAAAAGTCTTGAAGACTGACCCATTGACAGAAAAGGGAATTCCAGAAGCTGCCATGCTTGATGTAATTTTACCTCGTGCAAAATCTGCTCGCGAAGGAATCGAATTACTTGCGAAAGTCATTGAAGAAAAAGGTTCAGCTGAGGGGAATACAGTTGTTATTGCGGACCAGAAAGAAACTTGGTACATGGAAATTCTTTCTGGTCACCAATATGTAGCAGTAAAAGTCCCAGAAGACAAATATGCAGTCTTTGCAAATACCTACTACCTTGGTCATGTGGATTTGAATGACAAGGAAAATGTGATCGCTTCGAAAGATGTCGAAAAAGTAGCCAAAGAATCTGGTAACTACAAGACAGACAAAGATGGTAACTTCCATATCGCTAAATCTTATGGACCAGAAAAATATGCTGAAGGAGACCGTTCACGTACTTACGCAGGAATCACTCTTTTGGATCCAAAATCAAAAGTGACTTATGAAGATGATGAATACGAACTCTTCCGCTCACCAACAGATCCAAACAAGAAATTTACTTTGGAAGATGCCTTTGCTCTCCAACGCAACCGTTTTGAACATTTGAATGGTCGTTTTGTTCCAGACGATCAAATTGGTGTCAAGAAACAAGGGGATAATGGTAGCAATGATGCTGTTCGTAAAGACCAATACAAGTATGCTTTAGGAAACGAAAACGTTATTGATGCCCATGTCTACCAAATCAATCCAAAACTTCCAAAATCATTTGGTGGTACGTTATGGCTTGGTATGGGACCATCTCGGAACACTCCTTATGTTCCATTCTATGGTAATCTAAAAGATACTTACGAAGCTTTCAAACCTCAAACAGCAACTTATGATCCAAATTCATGGTATTGGACAGTATGGCACATTGACAATATGGCGATCAATAACCAAGATGTCTTTGGAAAATCAGTCCAAGATCACTGGAAAGCTCTTGAAAAACAATTTATTGTTGATCAAGAAAAGAAAGATATTGAATATTATGCGTTGAAAGATCAACCGGAAGCTGCAAAAGCTGCCGAAGATAAGGTGACAAAAGATGCACTGGAATTGTCTGATCGTCTTTTCCAACACTTCAAAGATTATGAAAAATTAATGGAAAAACAATTAGAGGCAGCTGGACGTAAATCTGATCCATATCGTGCTTCTCAACCAGATAATTATAAAGATCCTGAAGAACCTAAGAAACCAGATACACCAAAAGTTCCAGAAAAACCACAAATCAATGAAGATGTGAACAAAATTAAAATTCCGGCTCCAGATTATGTAGCAACACCTTCTAATAAAGACATTCCAGCAAATGCAGAAGGAAATCCAAATAATCGCTTTGGCTATGCTGCTAACAAGGATAAACAACCTGCTGTATCTTCGAAAGTAGAAACGCCTGTGAAGCCAGAAGAAAAAGTTCAATCTCCGGTTGAAGCTCCTGTAGTAGGAAACAGTGTAAACAACAATAATCGCTTCGGTTCTAACTTTAATCCAGGCGAAATTGAAACTTTCCCAAATACAAATTATTCTTACAATGTTCATCCTTAAACAATAAGAATAAAAAGTAAATTGGACCAAGTCCAATGAAACGAAAGAGGCCGGATTTTTATCCAGCCTCTTTTTTATAAAAAAAGACTGACCATTGTAGGGCAGCAAAGCTCTTACATGATATGGCCAGTCTCTTTTGTATTCTGTAGATTTGAAAATGATTAGTCTGCAGTTTGTTCAGTTGCTTCTAATTTTTTTCCAAGGTCAATAATATATTGTTTAAGATCATCTTTGACTTGAGGGTGTTTCAAGGCATAGTCGATCGAAGTTTTCATGAAGCCGAATTTATCACCTACATCGTAGCGTTGGCCTTTAAATTCACGGGCAAAGACTCGTTGGGTCTTATTGAGGGTGTCGATCGCATCCGTCAATTGAATTTCATTGCCAGCACCTGGTTCTTGATTTGCAAGAATATCAAAGATTTCAGGAGTCAAGAGGTAGCGTCCGATAATGGCGAGATCACTTGGAGCATCCTCTGGGTTTGGTTTTTCGACAAAAGTTTCAACGCTATAAAGACCGTTAATACCTTCTCCTTGAGGTGCGATCACACCGTAAGAAGAAACCTCTTCGTGAGGGACTTCCATCACAGCGATAGTGGATGCATGGGTTTCATCGTAGTCGTTCATCAATTGTTTGGTCAATGGCAAGGCATCATCATTAGTGATGTCCATGAGATCATCTCCCAACATAACGACAAAAGGCTCGTTTCCAACAAAGGCTTTGGCTTGAAGAACAGCGTCCCCTAAACCTCGAGGGTGACTTTGGCGGATGAAATGAAGATTGATCGCTGTTGTATCATTGACCAACTTGAGTAAGTCAGTCTTGCCTTTTTGCTCGAGATTGTATTCCAATTCGAAGTTAGAATCGAAATGGTCTTCGATCGAACGTTTGGCCTTCCCTGTTACGACAAGGATTTCCTCAATCCCAGATTTCAGAGCCTCTTCTACGATAAATTGGATCGTAGGTTTGTCAACGATTGGCAACATTTCCTTTGCCAAAGCTTTGGTAGCTGGGAGGAAGCGTGTCCCCAAACCAGCCGCAGGAATGACTGCTTTTCTAACTTTAGTCATATAGTTTCCTTTCTAAAAGGTAGGATTGATGTTAGGGTGGTTGACTTATTTCCACTCATTTTCTTCTTTAAATTCATTGCTCATCATGTGGTGGATGGCTTCGCGGATATCTTTTCCTTCATAGATGACTTGGTAAATGGCTTGTGTAATCGGCATGTAGACATCCAATTCTTGGGCCAGCTCGTGGGCGACTTTGGTCGTAGAGATCCCTTCAATGATCATACCCATGTTGGCTTCGATATCTTCCAATTTTTCGCCACGTCCGAGAGCATCCCCAGCTCGCCAGTTGCGGGAATGGACAGAAGTTCCGGTAACGATCAGATCACCAACCCCAGACAAACCGCTATAGGTCAATGGGCTAGCTCCGAGCTTAACGCCAAGGCGCGTGATTTCAGCGAGACCGCGCGTGATGATGGCTGCTTTGGCATTGTCCCCATAACCAAGACCGTGCAGGGCTCCAGCTCCGACTGCGATGATATTCTTCAAGGCTCCAGCAGTTTCCACTCCGATAACATCTGTATTGGTATAGAGACGGAAGTAGTGATTGCTAAAGAGTTCTTGAACATAGCGTGCAGCTTCTAAATCTTTTGAAGCTGCTGTAATGAGGGTGATGTCCCGTACGATGGTCTCCTCTGCATGACTCGGTCCAGAAACGACCACTACTTCACTGCGAAGAGAAGCAGGGATTTCTTCTTCAAGGATTTGAGAAATCCGATCGTGTGTACCAGGTTCGAGCCCTTTAGAAGCGTGCATGACTGTGACAGGGTGATCCAGTGTTTCAGCGACTTGTTTAGCGACCAAGCGGGTCACCTTTGTAGGAACGACAAAAAGGATAGCATCCACGCCGTCCAAAGCTGCTTTCAGATCGGTCGTAGCAGTAATCTCTTCGCTAATAACGATGTCTTTGAAATAGCGTTGATTGGTATGAGCGGTATTGATTTCATCGATTTGTTCTTGGATATTTCCCCAGAGACGGACTTCATGGCCGTTATCATTGAGGACTTGTGAAAGGGCTGTTCCCCATGAACCAGGACCCAATACTGCAACGGTTTGTTTTTCCATTGTATCTTCCATTTCTATGTCTATTTTTCAACAAGGCTAGAAATCTAGCGCTTGCGCCTTCGAAACGGCCAAATGTGTGCCTTGAAGGACGATTCTTTTTTCCTCTCTATTTTAACATAATATAGGTAAAAAAACTTGTATGATCATCAATTGTTTTGTGAGGAAGGTGAGAGTGATAAATAAAATCTATCACGGTTTTAAAAAATACATATTAGACACTATCACTAATGGGTGGTAAGATAAGTAGTAGTTAAAATGAAGGAGGAATGAATATGTGCAGAACAATTGTTGGAGTATCCGCTAATCTCTGTCCGGTGGAC
This sequence comes from Streptococcus sp. S5, assembly GCF_034134805.1. Classification (NCBI taxonomy): domain Bacteria; kingdom Bacillati; phylum Bacillota; class Bacilli; order Lactobacillales; family Streptococcaceae; genus Streptococcus; species Streptococcus lingualis. The sequence continues at coordinate 311,233 of NZ_CP139419.1, forward strand.
CCGGAAGGGAAAAACCTTCATTCCTCTGTATCTAGTCAGTTTGCGGAAGGGATTCGTCAAGCAGGTGGACTTCCAATGGTCATCCCGATGGGAGATCCTTCCTTAGTTAAGGACTATGTTGAAACGATTGATAAATTGATCTTAAGTGGAGGCCAAAATGTCGATCCTAGTCTCTATGGCGAAGAAAAAACCATCGAGAGCGATGATTACAATATCGAACGGGATCAATTTGAGCTTGCCCTACTGAAGGAAGCAGTACGCCAAAACAAACCGGTTCTAGGAATTTGCCGTGGGGTTCAGTTGATCAATGTGGCTTTTGGAGGAACACTCAACCAAGAGATCGAAGGGCATTGGCAAGGACTTCCGTTTGGGACTTCCCATTCTATCCAGACTAAAAAAGGCAGTGTGGTAGAGCAGCTTTTTGGACAGGCCAGTCGGATTAATTCCGTGCACCGTCAATGTATCAAGGATCTCGCACCGAATTTTCGTGTGACCGCCTTTGATCCGCGCGATCACACCATCGAAGCCATTGAAGCTGTAGATGGTCATCGCATTATGGGCTTGCAGTGGCACCCAGAATACTTGGTCAATGAAGAAAAAGGGAATTTAGAACTGTTTCGCTATTTGTTGCAGGAGTTATAATGAAGTGAGAGGTTGGCCTTGAACTGCACCCCAAAAGTTAGACAGAAAAATCTAACTTTTGGGGTGTTTTTATTATGAAATTAACTTATAAAGATAAAGTTCAGATCTATGAACTTAGAAAACAAGGGCGAACCTTCAAAGAGATTTCAAATATATTTGGGATAACAATTCCCAATCTTCAGTACATGATTAAATTGATTGATCGTTATGGAATAGAAATCGTCAAAAAAGGAAAGAATTGTTACTATTCACCTGAACTAAAACAAGAGATCATTGATAAAGTTCTACTTGAAGGTCGTTCTCAAATAAGGGTGTCTCTAGATTATGCTCTTCTAAGTGTTGGAATGTTGCCTAATTGGATAGCACAATATAAGAAAAACGGGTATACTATTGTTGAGAAAACAAGAGGGAGAGCACCTAAAATGGGACGTAAACCAAAGAAGAAACCCGAAGAGATGACAGAGTTAGAACGGCTTCAAGCAGAAAATGAGTACCTGAGAGCGGAGAATGCCATTCTAAAAAAGTTGAGAGAACTCCGATTGAGGGACGAGAAAGAGCAAGAAGAAAAACGAAAATTGTTCGAGGATTGGTAACAGAGTTTGCTTTAGAAACTCTTCTAAAGATTATTAAGTTAGCTCGTTCAACCTATTATTACCAGCTAAAGCAGTTAGATAAAGGCGATAAAAATCATGATATTAAAGCTGAAATTCAGTCAATTTATACTGAGCATAAAGGAAATTATGGTTATCGCCGAATGACTCTAGAATTGAGGAATCGTGGTTATATAGTAAACCATAAGAAGGTCCAACGTCTGATGAAGATCCTTGGTTTAAGTGCCCGAATTCGTCGTAAACGCAAGTATTCTTCCTACCAAGGAGAAGTTGGCAAGAAAGCAGATAACCTTATTCAACGCCAGTTTGAAGCATCCAAACCAATGGAAAAGTGCTATACGGACGTGACAGAATTTGCCATTCCAGCAAGCACTCAAAAACTCTATTTATCGCCAATTTTAGATGGCTTTAATAGCGAAATTATCGCCTATAATCTTTCTACATCGCCGAACTTAGAACAAGTGAAAGCTATGTTAGACCAGGCCTTCGGTGAGGAACATTACGAGAATACCATTCTTCATAGTGATCAAGGATGGCAATATCAACACGATTTTTATCATCATTTTTTAGAGGATAAAGGAATCAAGCCATCTATGTCACGTAAGGGTAATAGCCCAGACAATGGCATGATGAATCCTTCTTTGGCATTCTTAAGTCCGAAATGTTTTATGGTTATGAGAATACGTTTCAGTCACTTAACCAATTGGAACAAGCTATTGTAAACTATATTGATTACTACAACAATAAACGCATTAAGGTAAAATTAAAAGGACTCAGTCCTGTGCAATACAGAACTAAATCCTTTGGATAAATTAATTGTCTAACTTTTTGGGGTCAGTACACCTTGAGCCTACCTCTTTTTGTGTCTGAGAAAAGACGAAAAAATACTGGAAATAAGGTCAGAAAACAGGATAGTCGTTCAAAAAAAACAGGTCCATCTAGCATTGCTAGATGAAAACCTGTTTAAAGAATTATTCGTGGCGTTTTTTGGCAACGAGCATGCTTCCAGCTCCTGCAAGCGCAAGTCCTGCAACTACTAGTCCTTCGCTTACTGTTTCACCTGTAGAAGGAAGGGTATGTTTCTTATCTTCTTTTGGTTGACTTCCAGAAGGCTTATCTCCTTTTGGTTTGTCTGTTGATGGAGTAGTAGGCGGTGTTGGTGGTGTTGGTGGTGTTGGTGGTGTAGTAGGCGGTGTTGGTGGTGTGTTTGGTGGTGTGTTTGGTGGTGTGTTTGGTGGTGTGTTTGGTGGTGTAGTAGGAGGAGTGTTTGGTGGAGTTAGATAGTTTATGACGGTCCCCTTGTCTACTACAAGGTTAGGTGCAGCTTTTAATTCGCTAGCAGATACAGTAATAACATCCGTTAATAATTGGTAGCCAGCTGGCGCTGTCAACTCCTTAATAACATAATCTCTTGCTTCCAATCCAGTGAAGGAAACAAGACCATTGGTATCGGATGTAGCAGTCGCTTGACCTTCGCCATATGGGTTGGCAACTGGTGTCACACCATCTGCCTCATAGAGACCAAATACAGCACCTGCAAGGTCTTGACCTACTAGATTCACTTTATGCAATTGGATGTTGTAAAGTTTTAACTCGGGTTTGTCAACAGTTGGAGGAGTTGGAGGGATATAAGTAAATGGTTTGTTAACGACATTTCCTTTATCCACTACACTATTTGAAGCAACCAAATCACCAGCTGCGATTTTGATAACTTCATCTGATAATTGGTAACCGTCTGGAGCAGTCAATTCTTTCACCACATAATCTTTTGCTTCCAATCCTGTAAAGGTTACAAGACCGTTCGCATCAGAAGTAGCAGTTGCTTGTCCTGCACCGTAAGGATTCGCTACAGGAGTAGTGCCATCAGCTTCAAAGAGACCGAATACGGCACCAACAAGAGCTTTCCCTTCTTGGTTCACTTTGTGCAATTGGATGCTGTAGAGTTTCAATTCAGGTTTTTCAACAACTGGAGGAGTTGGTGGAATTGAAGTGAATGGTTTGTTGACTACTGTTCCTTTGTCTACGACGAGGTTAGTCGCATCTTTTAACTCGCTAGCAGAAACTTTAATTACATCTGTTGATAGTTGATAACCATCTGGAGCAGTCAATTCCTTCACCACATAATCTTTTGCTTCAAATCCTGTAAAGGTTACAAGACCATTTGCATCAGAAGTTGCAGTCGCTTGACCTGCACCATAAGGATTCGCTACAGGAGTAGTACCATCGGCTTCAAAGAGACCAAATACAGCACCTGCAAGAGCATTTCCTTCTGCGTTAGCTTTGTGTAATTGAATGTTGTACAATTTCAATTCAGGTTTTTCAACCACTGGAGGAGTTGGTGGAATTGAAGTGGTTACCAATTTGTTGGTGAAGGATTTCTTATCACCATATGCTACAGTAGCCTTAAGCGTATTGCTTGCATCATCTTTTGTGACAGTTACAGTCACATCAATGTTTCCTTGATCGTAGGTCATTCCTTTTACTTTTGATTCAGGAATAACTTCTTTAATTGTATAGTGGAAAGTTTTTCCTGCATCCTCTGGTGAATAAGAAAGTTCATCAAAGGCTACAGTACCATCTGCGTCATTTTGTTTTGTTTGAAGGACTTTACCAGCTTCATCCAATAAGTTAAAGCTGAATTCATTCGCTTTTAATTCGCCGCCTTCTAAAATCTTGCTGGCTTCAATTTTAGCTTTTGTTGGTTTTGGAGCCGTATAAGTATTTGAGAAGGTTTTATTTTCTGGATAAGCCACATCTGCTTTCAGGGTGTCGCCATCTTTTTTCACCTTAACAGTTACTTGTTTATCAGTCTTGTCATAAGTAATACCTGGTATATTTCCAGCTACTTCCTTAACAGTGTATGTGTGTTCACCTTCTTCGGTGTACTCAATTGGTGCAAATGTTACTTTTCCGTTTTTGTTTGTAACAGTTTGAAGCTTGTTAGCTCCCTCGTACAATTCAAAGCTGAATTCGCCATCTGTTAGATCACGTCCTGTCAGAGTTTTATCTAATTCGATGGTAGCTTGAGTTGCTTTAGGTTTTGCTTTTGGATTGACGATTGTCTTCGTTACTGATTTATCAGTTTCACTAAAGTCTTCAGCATTTACAACTGTATCCGCAACAGTAATCACATATCCAGCTGGTGCTTCAGATTCCGTTAAGATGTATTTATCTTTTAAAAGACCATTGACTGTGATATTCCCATCTTTATCGGTCACATATTCACCGATTACTTGGTTGTTGGCTTGACGTACCACTTTGAATTTAGCTCCAGCAAGTGGTTGATTTTCGTCGCCCACCTTATGGATATGAATGGTAAAGACATAACCAATACCAGAACCACCAGCAATTTGAACGGCAGCTTTATTTACTGCTTCTTTAGTCTTAATGTTCTTACCTTTTAAAGTAGCCTGGTTATTTAAGACTTCCCCATCGGCTGGTGAGTAATTTAAGTGGACATCATACGTAATACGGTATTGATCCGTCTCACTGATATCTCCAAGATTCACAACAAATGATTGACCATTTTCACCAACAGTTACAGGATGTTCATTGGTTACATCCTTAGTATTATTAAATTGCCATCCACCATCGACATAAGACATCTCACCTTTTGTCACACGAAAACTATCTTTAACATAAGAAGCATTGGTAAATTGCAATGTGTCTTCTACTGTAACCTCTTTAATATTTTGCTTTAGTTGGTTCACAGAAATGGTATAGGAAATAGTCTTAGGGTCATCTTTGTGAACCCAACTTGTTTTCTTTAAAAGGTTTGGATCACCATCACCAACCCCTTTAAAGGTAACTTTACCTGCAATAATTGTTTTGTTGTTAACCGTCACTTCAACCGGAATTTCTCCTTGTTGAGGGTGCTTTTTGAAGTCGATACGGGCATAGAAGAAGAACGATCCATTTGTATCGGAATGTTTTTCAACATAGTCTGTATACGTTAATGTTAATTTTTTATTTTCAGCATCAACAGTAGCATGAGCGATAATTTCATTTGTGTTAATATCGCGAATTTCAAAACTATCGGATGTGATAATTAATGCATCTGGTACGGTAACTGTAGTTTGGTCACCTGCTTTAACATTTTTACCTGCTAAATTATATGTTGCATTAATACGGAACGTTGCCCATTGTCCTAATTCCCAATCAAGGTTGCCGCCTTCATTATTGGAAACTTGTATGTTTGAAATTGTATCGACCCATTTTCCGCTTACTGTCACTCCAGGAGTTTCTGCTGAAGTGCGATTCAGACCTAAAGCGAAAAGCATGGCCACTAAACAAAGGACAAATGAGAAAATTTTGATATTCCTATTCTTCATCTTATCTTCCCTTTTCATAAAAAAATTAGTGCCTAATCATCAATACCTGATTACTTTTAACGATATGGATCTTTCAAATCCTATCTGTTGGTAATTAGAATCGAGTGCTGAGACACGACCTCCATTAAATAATTTTATAGGGTAAAATATTTTACTTTTAAAATTATTCCCTACACAGGGAATTATAGCAAAAATAATAATTGGCTTCAAGCTAAAATCGGTGAAATTAGGTGTTTTTAAGCTGTTTCATTAATTTTCACTTTCTTTTAGAAAACAACCATGAAATCATCATATAATTTACAAATAATGAAGGTGAAAAAGGAGGTTTTTACTCAAAAAATACGAATAGTAGTATAGGGGAGACGCTAGGGCAAAGTGATGGTATAATAGAAGAGATGGAAACTATTTAGATAAAAGAGGAATTATGATGACAAAAATTCGTGGATTTGAACTTGTATCAACCTATACTAATCTGGACTTGCTGCCAAAGCGGGAGACAGCGCATGCGGCCGGCTATGACTTAAAAGTGGCAGAACGCACGGTGATTGCTCCTGGGGAAATCGTCCTCGTTCCAACTGGGGTCAAGGCCTATATGCAACCGACTGAGGTGCTCTATCTCTATGACCGTTCCTCTAACCCTCGTAAAAAAGGTCTGGTCTTGATCAACTCTGTGGGGGTCATTGATGGAGACTACTATGGCAATCCAGGAAATGAAGGCCATATCTTTGCTCAGATGAAAAACATTACCGACCAGGAAGTCGTCCTTGAAGTTGGCGAACGTATAGTTCAGGCTGTCTTTGCTCCTTTCTTAATTGCAGATGGGGATGAGGCAGACGGCGTGCGGACTGGTGGATTTGGGTCAACAGGGAAATAGAGGAATAAAATGGCAGACTATTTATTAGTTGTAGACATGCAGTCAGATTATGTTGCTGTAGGAAAAGCATATCATGAAGAACTGACTGCAGCTGTAAATGACAAAATTGCTACCTATCCTAGCGACCGAGTTATCTATATTCTCAATCGTTTTTTCTGGGAGAGAAAAGATAGAAAGAAGAAATTTGCGACCGGCTTGCTGGTTGTATCTTCTCGTATTTTTGAGAAGCGTCGGGCTTCTTGCTTTACTAATCCAGATTTAAAAGATTTTTTAGAGGGAAACGGTGCTAAAAGCATAGAGTTTATAGGGGTAGATGGCAATGGATGTGTCAAGGCTTCCATTTTGGCAGCTGTTAAGGAGAATTATCAGGTTTCTGTCGATTTGTCTGCTGTCGGAGTTGCCAACCAGAAGAAATTTCAAAATACATTGTATAAGTGGCACTCTATAGGAGTTGCAGTAGAAGGAGAATCATCATAGCTAAGAAAAAAACGACTTTTATTTGTCAAAATTGTGCCTACAATTCACCCAAGTATCTAGGCCGCTGTCCAAACTGTGGATCTTGGTCTTCTTTTGTCGAGGAAGTTGAGGTCACCGAGGTTAAGAATGCGCGTGTGTCCTTGACGGGTGAAAAGACCAAACCCATGAAATTAGCGGACGTGACCTCTATCAATGTTCACCGGACCAAGACGGAGATGGAGGAGTTTAACCGCGTCCTTGGAGGCGGAGTGGTACCAGGAAGTCTCGTCCTCATCGGTGGGGATCCTGGGATTGGGAAATCGACCCTTCTCCTTCAAGTGTCGACCCAGCTATCTCAAGTGGGAACGGTTCTCTATGTCAGTGGAGAGGAGTCAGCCCAGCAGATTAAGTTACGAGCAGAGCGCTTGGGTGATATCGATAGCGAGTTTTACCTCTATGCTGAGACCAATATGCAGAGCGTGCGAGCAGAAGTGGAGCGCATCCAGCCTAACTTTCTCATCATCGACTCTATCCAGACTATTATGTCTCCTGAGATTTCAGGAGTTCAAGGGTCAGTTTCTCAAGTACGGGAGGTAACCGCTGAGCTTATGCAGCTGGCCAAAACCAACAACATTGCCATCTTTATCGTCGGCCATGTGACCAAGGAAGGAACCTTGGCGGGCCCGCGTATGTTGGAGCACATGGTGGATACGGTCCTCTACTTTGAAGGAGAACGTCACCACACCTTCCGGATTCTGAGGGCAGTAAAAAACCGCTTTGGTTCGACCAATGAGATTGGGATCTTTGAGATGCAATCAGGTGGCTTGGTTGAAGTTCTCAATCCGAGTCAAGTTTTCCTAGAAGAGCGTTTAGACGGTGCGACTGGTTCGTCCATCGTAGTGACCATGGAAGGGACGCGTCCAATTCTTGCTGAAGTACAGGCCTTGGTGACTCCGACTATGTTTGGGAATGCCAAGCGGACGACAACGGGGCTTGATTTTAACCGAGCTAGTCTCATCATGGCAGTGCTAGAAAAACGAGCGGGTTTGCTCCTTCAAAATCAGGATGCCTACCTCAAGTCTGCAGGTGGTGTCAAGTTGGATGAGCCGGCTATCGACCTAGCCGTAGCCGTAGCCATTGCTTCCAGCTACAAGGACAAGCCAACCAACCCGCAAGAGTGTTTCGTTGGAGAGTTGGGCTTGACCGGAGAAGTCCGCCGAGTCAATCGGATCGAACAACGGATCAATGAAGCGGCTAAGCTTGGTTTTACCAAGATTTATGTTCCGAAAAATTCTCTGACTGGGATCACGACGCCATCGGGGATCCAGGTCATCGGTGTGACGACACTAAGTGAAGTCTTAAAAAAAGTATTTTAATAGAAGAAAAGAGGCTGGGACAAAAGTCCTAGCCTCTCAATTTTTTTGGATTGTCGAGCAAGACGCAGTGGTTGAGTGGACTCTATTACGCTGATTTCATCAGCTTTTACAGCCCTACTCAACTGTGCGGAGGTGGGACGACGAAATCGAATTCTAACGAATTTCCGATTTCTGTCCCACTCTCTTTTTCCGATGTGACAAATACGAGTAGAAAGCACCTGACAGAAAGGAGTAGATATGATAAAATAATAGATGATTTGAATTTCAAAGGAATGAAGGAGAGACCATGTCTTATTTTGATAATTTTTTAACAGCCAACCAAGCTTATGTGGGTCTACATGGAGACCTCCATCTACCGATTAAGCCCAAAACACAAGTTGCCATCGTGACCTGTATGGATTCTCGCCTTCACGTGGCACCAGCATTGGGTCTAGCTCTTGGAGATGCCCATATTTTGCGGAATGCTGGAGGGCGCGTGACCGATGACATGATCCGCTCCTTGGTCATTTCCCAGCAGCAAATGGGAACTCGAGAAATCGTCGTCTTGCATCATACGGACTGTGGTGCACAAACCTTTGATAACGAAAGTTTCCGGCAGCATCTAAAGAAAGAATTGGGAGTAGATGTCGGAGAGCGTGACTTCCTCCCCTTTCAAGACATTGAAGAGAGTGTCCGCGAGGATATGGAGCTTCTCAAGGCTTCCCCTTTGATTCCAGAGGATGTCATTATCTCAGGAGCTGTGTATGATGTGGATACTGGAGTGATCTCCGAAGTGAAATAAAAAAGAGTTCAAGAAAACAAAACGACTTTGTTTTCTTGAACTCTTTTTTATTGGTGTGAAAAAATTGAACCGTCTAGGAAAAAATGTGACAAAATGATTAAAAAATCGGTGTAAATTATGACATTTTTACAGAAATATGACATATTTATTTCGACACATTGATTATCTATGTCGATCATGTTACAATTTTATTTGTATCATGGAATCATGAAATATGAAAAAGGAGATCCTATAAATGAAGGATGTATTTAATAAGCGCCAGCGCTTTTCATTGCGAAAGTATAGCGTTGGGGTTTGTTCTGTTCTCTTAGGGACAGCACTCTTTGCTGCAGGAGCTCAATCTGCGTCAGCGGATGAAGCAACAGCAGCCTCTGAATCTGCGGGAACAGCAGCTTCAGAAGCAGCACAACCTGCTACAACAGAGTCAAGTCAAACAGAAGCACCAACTGCTTCTAAGGTATACGGGGAAGGGGCATCAGTTCCAAAAATTGACCTTTCTGGAACTACTGCTGCAACTTCAGAAACACCAGCTCTAGCAACCGAAAAAGCTGAAGTAGCTGAAACACCAGCTGCTACAGAAAACAAGGAAGCGAAAGCTGAATCTAAAAAAGAAGAAAAAGCAGAAACTAAAAAATCTGAAGAAGCTTCAAAACCGCTAAACGTTGGTTCATTACCAAAAATCACTCTACCAGTTACAAATAAGGCAGAGTTAAGCGCTAAACCAGCTTCTACAACAGCACCAACTACAGCATCAACAACTTCAACTCGTGCTGCAACTAGTGAAAGCTCAGAATCAATGGCTACCAGTGAAGCGGCTCAAGTAACGCCTGCTACTTTTTCAGCTACTGTAAATCCAGCAGCTCCAATCACTGGTACCAAACCAGCTGAGCAATCAGATCCAACAGCAACAGATCGTAGTGCAACACTTGATCGAGCTGCAACTGATTTGACGAATGCTGGTGCTTTGGCAACAAGTCGTAGCCGTCGTAGCCGTCGTGCTTTGACAGACCATAATGTAACGCCGATTGATGTTGTAACGACAATAGCTACAGATGTTAAAGCTAATCCAGGCATGACAGATCCTAACGGAGCATCTGTACACTCTCAAACAATTCCAGCTGGTTACCAAGCTAAAGAAGGGGATTTCTATACTTTTGGTATCTGGAATCTTACAGAATACAATAACCGTTATAATACAAACTACTATGCACGTGCTTACAAGAGTTTTGACACTTCAACAGATACTACGGTTGAATTGATTGATAAGAATACGGGTAATGTAGTTGAAACACACACAGTCACTGCAACCAGTGGTGTTCAAAAATTCACTAAAACCACTCCAAAGTCTAATAATGAGTTGACGCTGCAAGTGGATTATCAAGCAGGTGCTGGTCAAGGTCCTGGTAAAACAGATCAACCATTCATTCAAATGGGATTTGAAGTTGGTCCAGCGATTCAAGCTTTGGTTGCTGCTGGTCATAATCTGACTCCGGCTGAGCAAGCTCGTTTTGATGCAGTTTACGCAGCACGTAACTCAAACGATATCATCAATGCGGTTGAACCTACTTACAATGGTCGTCGAGTTACGGATACAAACTTTAAGATTCCTATCTTTGTTGAAAAAACTACTTACTATAAACTTGTTAATCATAATAACCCTACTTACAAAGAAACTGGTAAGTCTGTTACAACTCAGGACTATAAAGAAGATGGTAGTGAAACTGAGTTAGCTAAATATACTCTGAAAGCTATGGAGGGTCAAAACTTCACAGCTTCTGGGGAACGTCAATTTACAAAGACTGAAAAACTCACAGATAAAATTACTAGAGAAACAGCTTATAAACTCTATCAAACAGCTGATCCAGATACAACTTCTGGTTATGTAAGCCGTCCTTACACCGTTGGTACGAAATTCATGGATGCTGAGCGTGCAGGAATTAAACGGATTAAAGAAATCGTAGGGGAAGATGGGTCAGTAGTTGTTCGTGTTTATCTTCTAGATCCTAAACAACAAAGCAAGCGTTCTGATGGCACCTTGAGCACTGATGGCTACATGTTGCTAGCAGAAACGAAACCAATTAAGCCTGGTGACTATAACAAAGAAGAATTAGTTGTTAAGAAAACTCCTCTTCACACCATTGCTTTCACTGATAGTAAAGGTGTAAACTATCCAAATGGTAAAGAAGTTCCATTTGATTTCCAATGGGATGCTGCCTATACTCCGTATAAGACAGTCTTTGTTCCTTTCTTGGGAGATAATATTGGTCACCTTTCTCCAAATGAACAATTGGTTCGTGGGGTAAATGGTATTGGTACCAACGTTGACTTGCTCAACTCCTTAGTTCCTTACAAACAACCAATTTACTACTACGATAAGACAGAAACCATCAAGGTAAAACCAGAAGTTGAAAAACAATTGGAAGGCCGTGTGCTTGTTGATGGTGCATTCAACTTCAAGATTAAAGAAAATCAACAAAACAAATCGCTTCCTGGTTATGAAGAAACTGTCACAAATAAAGATGGTAAGGCAACCTTCCCAGAATTGTCATTTACAAAAGAAGGTACTTATACATATACTATCACTGAATTAGCTGGCAGAGATAAGGATATCGACTATGATGCTATGAAAGTAACCATGACTGTAGAGGTTACGAAAGATGCTAATGGTGATTTGCAAGCATCTGTTAAATACAGTTCTGAAGGTGGCTTCAAATCAAGCGATGATGATAAGATCTTCAACAACTATGTTGTAGCACCAGTTAAGACTCGTTTTGACTTCAGCAAGGCTCTTGCAGGTCGTGAGTTGAAAGACGGCGAATTCAGCTTTGTATTGAAAGATTCAAGTGGTAAGACTCTTCAAACCAAGACCAATACTAAACAAGGTGTTGTAGCTTTTGATGACTTAACCTTTGATAATACGCAAATTGGTACTCACAAGTATACTGTAGAAGAAGTTCAAGGTTCTGAAGCAGGAATGCAATATGATACGATGAAGGCTGAAGTGACAATTACTGTTACTAAGGAAGGTCACGTTCTTAAAGCAACAAATACACTTCCTGCAGATACAGAGTTCAACAATACCTTCACACCTGTTGCTACACAAGCTCAATTCAAGTTCACTAAGAAATTGGAAGGGAAAGAGCTCACGAAGGATGCCTTCACATTTGAATTGGTTGAAAATGGTAATGTCATCCAAACGAAGAAAAATGCGGCTGATGGAACCATCCAATTCGACGCGATTTCTTACGATAAAGAAGGTTCACACACTTATACTGTACGTGAAGTAGCTGGAACAGATACAAACATCGACTACGATGATATGAATGCAGTCGTAAAAGTTAACGTTACGAAAGATGCTGCATCTGGTGTCTTGACTGCTAAGGTGACAATGCCTGAAGATACAGAGTTTAACAACTTTGCAGTAGCTCCAGTTAAGACTCGTTTCGACTTCAGCAAAGCCCTTGCAGGCCGTGAGTTGAAAGAAGGCGAATTTACATTTGTATTGAAAGATGCAAATGGTAAGACTCTTCAAACCAAGACCAATACTAAACAAGGTGTTGTAGCCTTTGATAATTTGACCTTTGACAATACACAAGTAGGTGTTCACAAGTATACTGTAGAAGAAGTCCAAGGTTCTGAAGCAGGAATGACTTACGACCCAATGAAAGCTGAAGTAACAATTACTGTTACGAAAGAAGGTCACGTTCTTAAAGCAACAAACACACTTCCTGCAGATACAGAGTTCAACAACACCTTCACACCTGCTGCAGCTCAAGCTCAATTCAAGTTCACTAAACGTCTTGAAGGGAAAGAGCTTACAAAGGATGCCTTCACATTCGAATTGCTTGAAAATGGCAATGTGATCCAAACTAAGAAAAACAAAGCTGACGGATCTATTACATTTGATGCGATTGAATACAACGCTGTAGGTGAACACACTTACACTGTGCGTGAAAAAGCTGGTAACGATACAAACATCGATTACGATCCAATGAACGCAGTCGTAACCGTTAATGTAACCAAAAATGCAGCTACAGGTCTCTTGAGCGCAGCTGTTACAATGCCTGAAGACACGGAATTCAACAACTATGTGGTTTCACCAGTTGTGACCAAGTTTGACTTCACTAAGAAATTGGCTGGTCGTAAATTGGCTGCAGGCGAATTCAGCTTCGTATTGAAAGATTCAACTGGTAGAGAAGTTGAAACTGTGAAAAATGATGCTGACGGTAACGTAACCTTCTCAGAATTGTCATTTGACAATACAAAAGTTGGTACCCACACATATACTGTAGAAGAAGTGATTCCGGCAAACAAAGAATTTGGAATGACTTACGACCAAATGAAGGCTACAGTGACTGTTGAAGTTGCCAAGAACGGTCATTCATTGACAACTGTTACAAACGTGACATCAACTGGTGGTAAAGATGCCAATGGTAACGCTACTGATGGTACTGCAGATAAAGAATTCAACAACAAAGTTACTCCTCCAGAAACTCCAGAATTCCAACCAGAAAAATTTGTCGTTTCTAAAGAGAAATATGACATCACTGGTAAGAAGTTGATGGATGACGACAATGAGTTGACAAATGAGTACACTGAAACAAATGCGGATCCATATGTAGACAAGACAACTAACAACGAACCAGAAAACTTGAATACCAAGACAGTTAAACGTGGTTCTAAATTGGTTTACCAAGTATGGCTTGATACTACGAAATTTACTGAAGCGAACAACATCCAATACGTTGGTGTATCTGATACATACGATGCAGAAAAATTGGACGTTAATGCAGCGGACATCAAAGCATATGATTCAGTAACTGGTGCAGAAGTAACCAATAAATTCGACATCAAAGTTGAAAATGGTACAATCACTGCAACTTCTAAAGATGAATTTATCAAAGATAAAGTCAATGCTCCTGTTATCGACACAACTAAGTTCGAATTTGGACGTTACTATAAATTTGATATTCCAGCAACTGTGAAAGAATCTGTTAAAGCTGGTGCTGATATTGAAAATACAGCCAACCAAACAGTTCACGTTTACAACCCAGTAAGCAAGACAGTTGAAAAACCTGAAAAACCAACACAAAAACGTGTCAACAGCGTTCCAGTTCCAGTGGAAATGAACTTCACGAAACGTTTGGAAGGTCGTGAACTTCAAGCCAAGGAATTCGAATTCGTATTGAAGAAAGACGGCGTTGAAGTTGAGCGCGTGAAGAATGACGCTGCTGGTAAGATTGTCTTCAAGACTCTTGAATTCGGTCGTGATGATCTTGGTAAGACTTACAACTACACAGTAGAAGAAACTCCTGGTACAGATGCAACTGTCAAATACGATACAATGGTTGCTACTGTTAAAGTGGTTGTTTCACACGATGGTACAGCTAAAGCAATCGTTGCCAACGTAACAGATGCAGCTGATAAAGAATTTAACAACCGTGTAACACCTCCAGAAGAACCTAAGTTCCAACCAGAGAAATATGTTGTTTCTAAAGAGAAATATGATATCACTGGTGACAAGCTCGTTGACGATGATAGAGAGTTGGCAGACAAGTACGCAGATACAAATGCGAACCCATATGCAGACGATGCATCAAACAACGAAGCAGAAAACTTGAATACCAAGACTGTTGAACGTGGTTCTAAATTGGTTTACCAAGTATGGTTGGATACAACTAAATTTGATGCAGCTAACAAGGACAACATCCAAACAGTTGGTATCTCAGATAACTATGATGAAGCTAAATTAAATCTTAATAAAGCTGACATCAAAGCTTATGACTCTGTAACAGGCGCAGAAGTAACAGATAAATTCGATATCGCTGTCAACAACGGTGTGATCACTGCTAACTTGAAAGCTGGCTTCACGAAGTCACTTGGCGATGCAGAAAACACACAAGTCATCGATACAACTAAATTCGCATTTGGACGTTACTATAAATTTGATATCCCAACAACAGTGAAAGACGATGTGGTAGCTGGTGCAGATATCGAAAATACTGCGGCTCAAGTTGTAAACTATTACAACCCAACGACTAAGAAAGTTGAAAAACCAAACAAACCAACTGAAAAACGTGTAAACAATGTTCCAATCTCAGTAGAATTTAACTTCACTAAGAAATTGGAAGGTCGTGATCTTAAAGCTAACGAATTCACATTCGAGTTGAAAGATAGCGACAATGTTGTGATTGCGACTGCAACCAACGATGCAGCTGGTAACTTCAAGTTCACTCCAGTTGATTACACAAATAAAGCTGGTAAAACTGTCACTGCCCTTAAATACCAGAAGGGTCAAGAAGGTACTTACACTTACACTGTAACAGAGGTTAAGGGTACAGACTCAACTGTCACTTATGATGAAATGTCTGCAGTTGTAACCGTTACTGTGTCTCATGACGGTACTGCCAAAGCCTTGATCACAAACGTGACAGAACCTGCTGATAAAGAGTTCAACAACCGTGTCACTCCACCAACAGAACCTAAGTTCCAACCAGAGAAATACGTTGTTTCTAAAGCGAAATTCGATATCACAGGTACGAAGCTCGTTGATGACGATTCTGAATTGACAGATAAATATGGTGAAACAAATACAAACCCATATGTCGATACAACTGCCAACAACGAAGATGAAAACTTGAATACGAAACCAGTTGAACGTGGTCAAAAACTTTACTACCAAGTATGGTTGGATACAACTAAATTTGACGCAAACAACAAAGACAATATCCAAACAGTAGGAATCACAGATAACTACGACAAGGATAAATTGACTGTTAATGCTTCAGATATCAAGGTTTACGATTCAGTTACTGGTGCGGATGTTACGACTAAATTTGATATCTCTGATAACAATGGTGTTCTGACAGCTAACCTTAAGGATGGCTTCACTAAGTCACTTGGCGACGCTGAAAATACTCAAATCATTGATACTACTAAGTTCGAATTTGGACGCTACTATAAATTTGATATCCCAGCAACAGTGAAAGACGATGTCGTAGCTGGTGCAGATATCGAAAACAAGGCAGCACAAGTCGTTAACTACTACAACCCAGTAAGCAAGACTGTTGAAAAACCAAACAAACCAACTGAAAAACGTGTCAACAGCGTTCCAATCTCAGTAGAATTCAACTTCACTAAGAAATTGGAAGGCCGTGAACTGAAAGCTGGCGAATTCACTTTCGAGTTGAAAGACAGCGACAATGTTGTGATTGCAACTGCAACCAACGATGCAGCTGGTAAGATCAAGTTTGCTCCAGTAGATTACACTAATAAAGCTGGTGAAACTGTTACTGCCCTTAAATACAAGAAGGGTCAAGAAGGTACTTACAAGTACACAGTAGAAGAGGTTAAAGGAACTGACGCAACCGTAACTTATGACACAATGAA
The DNA here is from genome assembly GCF_034134805.1 of Streptococcus sp. S5. Lineage (NCBI taxonomy): Bacteria > Bacillati > Bacillota > Bacilli > Lactobacillales > Streptococcaceae > Streptococcus > Streptococcus lingualis. The sequence continues at coordinate 327,693 of NZ_CP139419.1, forward strand.
AGCTGTTGTAACAGTTGAAGTTCGTCATGATGGTACAGCGAAAGCCTTGATCACAAACGTGACAGAACCAGCTGATAAAGAATTCAATAACACAGTTCGTCCTCCAGAAGAACCTAAGTTCCAACCAGAGAAATATGTTGTTTCTGAAGAGAAATACGATATCACAGGCGACAAACTCGTTGATGATGATAAAGAGTTGGCAGACAAGTACGCAGATACCAATGCGGACCCATATGCGGACGATGCATCAAACAACGAAAAAGAAAACTTGAACACTAAGACTGTGAAACGTGGCGACAAGTTGGTTTACCAAGTATGGTTGGATACAACTAAATTTGACGCAGCTAACAAGGACAACATCCAATCAGTAGGAATCTCAGATGACTACGATGAAGCTAAATTGGAACTTGATTCTACTAAGATCAAAGCTTACGATTCAGTAACAGGCGCAGAAGTAACAGATAAATTCGATATCACTGTGAACAACGGTGTGATCACTGCAACTCTTAAAGATGGCTTCACTAAGTCACTTGGCGACGCAGAAAACACACAAGTGATCGACACAACTAAATTCGAATTCGGACGTTACTACAAGTTCGACATCCCAACAACAGTGAAAGCTGATGTACCTGGTGGTGTAGATATCGAAAATACTGCAGCTCAAGTAGTAAACTACTACAACCCAACAACTAAGAAAGTTGAAAAACCAAGCAAACCAACTGAAAAACGTGTAAACAACGTTCCAGTTGAAGTGGAATTCAACTTCACGAAACGCTTGGAAGGCCGTGAGCTTAAAGCTAACGAATTCAGCTTCGTTCTTAAAGATTCAGAAGGTAATACTCTTGAAACTGTGAAGAACGATGCATCTGGTAACGTTAAGTTCTCAGCTCTTGAATTCAAGAAAGGTCAAGAAGGCGTACACAACTACACAGTAGAAGAAGTTAAAGGAAGCGACGCAACCGTTACATACGACACAATGAAAGCGAATGTAACAGTCACAGTGAAACACGATGGTACTGCTAAAGTTCTTATCGCGACTGTAGGCGACATTGCGGATAAAGAATTTAACAACCGTGTGACTCCTCCAGAAGAACCTAAGTTCAATCCTGAAAAATATGTTGTTTCTGAAGCGAAATTTGATGTAACAGGTACGAAACTCGTTGATGATGACAAAGAATTGGCTAACAAGGTTGCGGATACAAACGCTAACCCATATGCGGACGATGCATCAAACAACGAAGCAGAAAACTTGAACACCAAGACTGTGAAACGTGGCCAAAAACTTTATTACCAAGTATGGCTTGACACGACTCAATTTGATGCAGCTAACAAGGATAACATCCAAACAGTTGGTATCACAGATGACTTCGATGAAACTAAGTTGACTGTGAATGCTTCAGACATCAAGGCATACGATTCAGTATCAGGTGCGGATGTTACATCTAAGTTTGACATCTCAATCGCTAACGGTGTAATCACAGCTAACCTCAAAGATGGCTTCACTAAGTCACTTGGCGACGCTGAAAACACTCAAATCATTGACACTACTAAGTTCGAGTTTGGACGCTACTATAAATTTGATATTCCAGCAACTGTGAACGCAGATGTTCCTGGCGGTGCGGATATTGAAAATACTGCGACTCAAGTAGTTAACTACTACAACCCAACGACTAAGAAAGTTGAAAAACCTGAAAAACCAACTGAAAAACGTGTTAACAACGTTCCAGTTGAAGTGGAATTCAACTTCACAAAACGTTTGGAAGGTCGTGAGCTTAAAGCTAACGAATTCAGCTTCGTTCTTAAAGATTCAGAAGGTAAGACTCTTGAAACTGTAAGCAATGATGCGGCTGGTAACGTCAAGTTCTCAGCTCTTGAATTCAAGAAAGGCCAAGAAGGCGTACACAACTACACAGTAGAAGAAGTTAAAGGATCTGACGCAACCGTTACATACGACACTATGAAAGCGAATGTGACAGTCACAGTGAAACACGATGGAACAGCTAAAGTTCTGATCGCGACTGTTGGCGAAATTGCGGATAAAGAATTTAACAACCGTGTAACACCTCCAGAAGAACCTAAGTTCCAACCAGAGAAATACGTTGTTTCTAAAGAGAAATACGATATCACAGGCGACAAGCTCGTTGATGATGATAAAGAGTTGGCAGACAAGTACGCAGATACCAATGCGGACCCATATGCGGACGATGCATCAAACAACGAAAAAGAAAACTTGAACACCAAGACTGTGAAACGTGGCGATAAGTTGGTTTATCAAGTATGGTTGGATACAACTAAATTTGACGCAAACAACAAGGACAACATCCAATCAGTAGGAATCTCAGATGACTACGATGAAGCGAAGTTGGAACTTGATTCTACTAAGATCAAAGCTTACGACTCAGTAACAGGCGCAGAAGTAACAGATAAATTCGATATTACTGTGAACAACGGTGTGATCACTGCAACCCTTAAAGATGGCTTCACTAAGTCACTTGGCGACGCAGAAAACACACAAGTGATCGACACAACTAAATTCGAATTCGGACGTTACTACAAGTTCGACATCCCAACAACAGTGAAAGCTGATGTACCTGGTGGTGTAGACATCGAAAACACTGCGGCTCAAGTAGTAAACTACTACAACCCAACAACTAAGAAAGTTGAAAAACCAAGCAAACCAACTGAAAAACGTGTCAACAACGTTCCAGTTGAAGTGGAATTCAACTTCACGAAACGCTTGGAAGGCCGTGAGCTTAAAGCTAACGAATTCAGCTTCGTTCTTAAAGATTCAGAAGGTAAGACTCTTGAAACTGTGAAGAACGATGCATCTGGTAACGTTAAGTTCTCAGCTCTTGAATTCAAGAAAGGTCAAGAAGGCGTACACAACTACACAGTAGAAGAAGTTAAAGGATCTGACGCAACCGTTACATACGACACTATGAAAGCGAATGTAACAGTCACAGTTTCACACGACGGAACAGCTAAGATTCTCGTAGCGACTGTAGGCAAAATTGCGGATAAAGAATTTAACAACCGTGTAACACCTCCTGAAACTCCAGAATTCAATCCAGAAAAATATGTTCTAAACGAAAAAGAATTTGATTTGACTGGAACTTCATTATTAGATGATGATAAAGAGTTGGCAGACAAGTACGCAGATACCAATGCAAACCCATATGCGGACGATGCATCTAATAACGAAAAAGCGAATATCAATACTAAATCAGTTAAACCAGGTCAAAAACTTGTTTACCAAGTATGGTTGGATACAACTAAATTTGATGCAAACAACAAAGACCATATCCAATCAGTAGGAATCTCAGATGACTACGATGAGGCTAAAGTTGATGTTGATGGTTCAGCAATCAAAGCTTATGACGGTAAGACTGGTGCGGATGTAACAGCTAAATTCGATATTACTGTGAACAACGGTGTGATTACTGCAACCCTTAAAGATGGCTTTACTAAGTCACTTGGCGATGCGGAAAACACACAAGTCATCGACACAACTAAATTCGAATTCGGACGTTACTACAAGTTTGATATCCCAGCTACAGTGAAAGCTGACGTTAAAGGCGGAGTAGACATCGAAAACACTGCGGCTCAAGTTGTAAACTACTACAACCCAACTACTAAGAAAGTTGAAAAACCAAACAAACCAACTGAAAAACGTGTAAACAGCGTACCAGTTGAAGTGGAATTCAACTTTACTAAACGTATGGAAGGCCGTGAGCTTAAAGCCAATGAATTCAGCTTCGTGCTTAAAGATTCAGAAGGTAAGACTCTTGAAACTGTTAAGAACGATGCCTCAGGTAACGTTAAGTTCTCTAAACTTGAATTCAAGAAAGGTCAAGAAGGCGTTCACAACTACACAGTAGAAGAAGTTAAAGGAACAGACGCAACCGTTACATACGACACTATGAAAGCGAATGTAACAGTCACAGTTTCACACGACGGAAAAGCTAAAGTTCTGATCGCGAAAGTTGGCGACATTGCGGATAAAGAATTTAACAACAAGGTGACTCCTCCAGAAACTCCAGAGTTCAACCCAGAGAAATACATCTTGAACGCTGAGAAATTCGACCTTACTGGTAAATCACTTCTTGATGATGATAAAGAATTGGCAGACAAGGTTGCGGAAACAAACGCAAATCCTTACGCTGATAAGGCTGACAATAATGAAGCAGCAAACATCAATACTAAGACTGTGAAACGTGGCGATAAGGTTGTTTACCAAGTATGGTTGGATACAACTAAGTTCACTGAAGCGCACAACATCCAATCTGTTGGTGTTACTGATGACTACGAAGAAGACAAGCTTGACATCAATGTTGCAAACATCAAAGCTTACGACTCTGTAACAGGCGAAGATGTGACTGCTAAATTTGATATCAAGGTTGAAAACGGTGTGATCTCTGCAACTTCTAAAGCGGACTTGACTAAGTCACTTGGAGACGCAGAAAATACTCCAGTGATCGACACAACTAAGTTTGCGTTTGGACGTTACTACAAGTTCGACATCCCAGCAACAGTGAAAGATACTGTTAAGGGTGGTGCGGATATTGAAAACACTGCAGCTCAAATCGTTCACCAATACGATCCAACAAGCAAGACAGTGAAGAAACCAAACAAACCAACTGAAAAACGTGTTGTGAACATCCCTGTTTCAGTAGAATTCAACTTCACGAAACGCTTGGAAGGCCGTGAGCTTAAAGCTAACGAATTCAGCTTCGTTCTTAAGGATAAAGATGGTAAGACTCTTGAAACTGTGAAGAACGATGCATCTGGTAACGTTAAGTTCTCAGCTCTTGAATTCAAGAAAGGTCAAGAAGGAACTTACAACTACACTGTAGAAGAAGTCAAAGGAACTGATACAACCGTTACTTATGACACGATGAAAGCAGTTGTGACAGTTAAAGTTTCTCATGATGGAACAGCGAAAGCTCTCCTTACTAAGGTAACGGATCCATCAGACAAAGAATTCAATAACACTGTTCGCCCACCTGAAACTCCAGAATTCAACCCAGAGAAATACATCTTGAACGAATCTAAATTCGATCTTACAGGTGTGAAACTTCTCGACGATGATAAAGAGTTGAAGGATAAGGTTGCGGACACAAATGCAAATCCTTACGTTGATAAGACTGATAACAACGAAGCTCAAAATATCAATACGAAGACACTCAAGAAAGGTGATAAAGTATACTACCAAGTATGGTTGGATACAACTAAATTCACTGAAGCACACAATATTCAATCTGTTGGTGTGACAGATAAATATGACAGTGCAAACTTGACTGTCAACGGAGCTGATATTAAGGCATACGACTCTGTAACAGGAGAAGATGTAACAGCTAAGTTTGATATCAAGGTTGAAAACGGTGTGATTACTGCAACATCTAAAGCAGACTTGACTAAGTCACTTGGAGACGCAGAAAATACACAAGTTATCGACACAACTAAGTTGGCCTTTGGACGTTACTACAAGTTTGAAATTCCTGCAGAAATTAAACAATCTGCTCAAGATGGTGTGGACATTGAAAATACAGCTTCACAAATCGTACACCAATACGATCCAACTAAGAAGACTGTAGAAAAACCAGAAAAACCAACTGAAAAACGTGTAGTCAACATTCCAGTTAAGGTTCAATTCCAATTCACTAAGAAATTGGAAGGTCGGGCATTGAAGGCTGGTGAATTCAGCTTCGTTCTTAAGGACGAAAAAGGAAATGTGATCGAAACCGTAACCAATGATGCGGCTGGTAAGATCACCTTCTCAAATCTTGAATTCAAACGTGGTGAAGAAGGAACTCATCTCTACCATGTAGAAGAAATCCGTGGCACAGATTCTAGCGTTGAATACGATAAGATGGTTGCCACTGTGGGTATTATGATTAACAAAGACGGTAAAGTATTGACGGCTATTACTCAGTTGCCAGAAGATACAGAGTTTAACAATACTGTTATTCCGCCAACAACACCGCCAAATACACCACCAACAACACCACCGAATACACCACCGACAACACCGCCGACAACGCCACCAACACCACCAACACCACCAACACCACCAACAACACCGCCAACACCACCAACGCCACCAACACCTACAACTCCTCCAGCTCCAGCACTTCCTGAAACTGGTGAAGAACAATCAGCATCTGCTGCATTGTTAGGTGCTGCACTTGGTATGGTTGGCCTTGCGGGACTTGCAAAACGCAAAAAACGCGAAGACTAAAATTGAGGTGACATCAGCAAACTTGTTGATGAGGTGACAATTTTAGATCCAACAGGAAGAGGCTTTGCTCGAAAGAGCAAGGCCTCTTTGTTTGGTATTGGAAACTTAGAAAAACATGCATAAATGTGATGAAAAAGTTTCAGTAAAATTCTATATATTCATTTCATTCGGTTACTAGTTTCAGTAAAATTCCATTGACTTGAAGTAGAGAAAACAGTATACTAGTAAAGCAATTTGATCTTTCAAACTGCCGGCAACAAGGGGAATGAATCCACTTTGAATTGGAATACAGTAGGGTTTGGAGTGGTAGTACTTCACACCCTTATTGTCGTCAGTCACCCTCATAAAAGGGATCTAGACTCTGAATGAGTTGTATAAATATAAAAAAACTTCCTTGGAACAGAATTCCATAGGAAGTTTCTTTGTGTTTGGGATCTACTCTTGTTTCTTTTTGTAAGGGATAAGACTGGCCAAACCTGCTAAGAGGCCAAGTCCAAGTAGGGCTAGCTGAGAGGTTTCTTCACCTGTTGCAGGTAGATGAGTTCCTTCTTGAGGGGTGTTAGGAACAACTTCAGGGAGTTCCTCTTTTTGGCTTGTTGTTTCAAGAGGTTTCTCCTCTTCTTTGTTAGAGAGAAGTGGTGATCCCTTTTCTTCATGAGCATCAGTCGTATTTGCTTTTGTCACGGAAGGAAGAGGGCTGACTGTTTCTTCATTTTCTGTTTCTTGGGATGGTTGTGGAGTAGGGATTTCTTTGACCTTGTAGGCAAAGATCAAGATGGTTGTTCCCACTTCTACGTTCCCAGTTTGTTCAGCTGCACCGATCCGTTCATAGATGTGGCCGTCGTAGGAGATCTCATCTGGTGCGCTAGCGACGTAATGGGTTCCATTGTCCACATTTGTTGCAACAGCAAGCTCTGGTTGCAATTCAGTGCTAGTATCTTGGATGACAAATCGCGCGGTGACCGTTCCCGTAGCTAACTTGTAATCATAGATGACAGTTTTTATTCCCTTAGTGACTGTGCCACTTGGATCAGCAGAATCAGCACGGTGTCCAACTAGATGGTAGATACGACCATCTTTTGTGATTTCTGTTGGGGCCTCACTGGTGTACTTGGTGCCGAAATCTACCTCTATAGCAAGGTCTTGCGCCTCTTGCAGATCAGTGTCACTTCCCTCAGTGAGGAATCGTATTCTGACAGATCCTTTGGTGATGGCATAGGTAATAGCAGTATCAGCTGTTGGAGACTCAGGGCTTGGAAGAAGATAGCCTTTGGTCTCGTCAAGAGGATCCACAAGATTTAAGACTTGTCCACGAGCATCTTTTGGCTCTAATCCTTCCACGTAAGGAAGGGTAGCGGTAGGAGATGCAATGGCGGTTGGATTTGTGGGATCATTTAGATAAGTGATCTCTTTTTGAGCATGGGCTGGTTCTTTACCAGTAGCATAGCTGATCCTATAGGCACCGACTGGGCGATAGATGACCGTATCTGTGATGTCTGCTGCATCAGCATGAATGCCAGTATGTTCTCCTGCTTTTGTCAGATCAGAAGAGGTGGCATCAGTCGATTCTTCTGCTACGACAACATAGCCTTTTTTGACGGGATTTTCAAGAGCTGCAAAGCTTGTGCCGTCTTGAGCTGTCCAGTCTTCAAGACTTGTCTCGCCCGTCACCAAATTGATGGTACCTTTGCGAGTGAAATGAAGGCTGTCAGTCTGATCAGCTATTCCTGCAGGCTGGCGGTTAGATCCATCCTGGTACTCTGTTACATAGGTCACTGTACGGGTCACTGTTTCAGATAAATGATCCAGATCAGCCGTTGTTTGACCAGCTGGAGCTAGAGGAGTTGGATAGACACGATCCTCGCTATCTCCTGGAACAACTTGACCGGCTTGGATAGGCTGTGTTGCAGAAAATTCTACAATTTTTGGTGCCAAGCGGACAATAAACTCTTGAACTCCATCTTCATTGGTATTGTTAGCGTCGCGGTCAAAGTTTGGTTGTCCGTCTGCATCGAAGCCATTCTCTACTAGTTCATAGCCTTTCTTCAAATAGTTGGCAATGGTTTCTTTTGTCGAGTAGTTGATCTTTTCACCTGTATGACCAACTAAATCACTGGAACGCTCTAGCTCAACTCCGTTTTCGTCTTGATAAAGAACATGAGCGGCTTCATTGAGTTTGACGTAGAGCATATCCCATACATCTAGACTCGGAACATCGATAGCAGCCATCCATTGGCCAGCTCTTCCGTCATAATAAACATTTGCGCTTGTTTCCCGGAGGTTGATGTTGTATTTTCCTTCAACAGCATCAGGTGTTGCCCAGTAAATGCTGGCGTGTTCAGCCTGGTCTTTTGTGATTTTTCCGAGTGGAACAAAAGCTTGAATATTGGTCAATTTTTCGGTTGTATTCACAGCGCTGTTCCATTTGTTTTCAGTGATGCCGACCAAATTGATCAAGTGAGCAATCCGATCACCTGTCTTGGTTTCTTTTGTAATGGTATAAACGGTTCCAGGTTGAACCCCGTCAGCATTATCCAGGTTGGATCCGATGAAGTTGCCGTTTACCAGTACATTTGTATTGTCTACAATCCGACGAGTATCATGTGCTAAGGTGTCGCGACCGCGGAGAAGTTCTTGGTAAGCAACGATGAATTCTTGGTAGTTGAATTCTGCATTGGCAAAGTCAGCATTGACTGGTAGGTTTTGATTGAGATACCATTCTGCTTGGATCACCCCAAAACCTTTAGCATCTTGAGAAGTATTGAGGGCTGCAGTCGTCATATGGTAACCACCGCTCGCTGCGATAATAGCATCTGTCAGCAATTCGTTGTCTTTGCTGAGGGCTGATGCATTTTTACCACGATGGGTATAGGCTGCGATGATAGGAGATTTCCCCTTGTATAAATCACGCATCCGTTCGGTAAGACGCGTCAAGGCTTGGTAGGTAGAGTCATAGGCAATGCTATCTCCCCAAACTTCCGCATAAGGTGCAGAGACATTGGTCTTACCTAGTCGATCAGCATCTCCAGTAGAGATATCGTTGATCATGAAGTCATAGCCTTCTTTTTTGAGGGCCTCAGTTGCAGCTGTGGCTAGTTCTGGATAGTGTTCGCTCAAAGAGAAGCCTTTTCCAGGTTCACTGACTTTTTCCACCCAGTTAGAGCCCATGGTATCCCCTTGCCATCCATCAAAATTCCCTTCTTTCATGGCTTTGGTCATGACTTCAATGATAAATTTTTGCCAATTTGGATCACCCGGATCGAGAAATTGTTGGATATCAGTCGCTGTGACATCACCCTTTTTACCGAAGTTGAAATGGTCTTGTAGATTGCGAACAATGGCACTTTTCACTTCATTTGGGACCCCTTCTTCGAGGGAAACTGCGTAAATCATGTTATAGAGCATGGCTTTGGCACCAGTTGTATGGACATGAGCCACCAGCTCTTTGACTGCTTCTGTATCGATGACAGGTAAGTAGGACTTGCGCTTGTCAGGATCTGTTTCGCTATTTGGAATCAAGAAAGTCGCCCAGTCTTGAGTGAAACGTTCAACATTTGCTGGGAATGGGTTGGCAGGTGTATTGTAAACGTCGTAGAAGAAGTAGTTGTTGATGTGCATATTGGCCAATTGGTCAATACTATTCTTGTAGCCTTCTACCTGATCATTGGTGATGGAGTTGTGATTGTCTTTTGAGCCGGCAACCACCCCATAACGTGGGTAGATCGTCCAGTCATCTTCAACAGCAAGACCCGCTGCCTTATGAAAGGCTTGGGAGCCATCTGCTTTCTTACCAAGGACATCTACGATAAATCCAGCATTAGGTGAAAAGACCGTACTTGGAATCGTCAGCTCGCTACCTTCAACGTTTTTCTTTTCATAAATGACCTGATCTAAATGAGAGACAGTGACATCAGAAGAAACCACTTCAGGGTTGTTGATGGAGATCCGGACGTCTTCCCCACTTTTATAAGTCGCTTTATCAAAGGTGACGTCGTTGGTGATTTTTGGAGTATTATAAGTAGTTGCTGGAGCTGCACTGACCGGTTGAGTGGCAGTTACAGTTGGTGTTGATTCCGATGGAGAAGAAGTTGCTTCCGTCGTAGCAACTTCCTCACTAGTAGTGGTAGGAGTACTGGTGTTGGTTGCTACTGGTTGAGCGGTTGCTGAAATCTCAGAAGTCGGATTGCTGTTGACCTCGTCAGCCATGGCAACAGAGCTTACCATCAAGGCTCCAAAAAGGGTAATCATAGAGACCAATGCCTTGTTGCGTTTGCGGAAATAGCCGTGCCCTTTTTCAGAGACACTATTTTTTTGTTGATTCATTTTTTTCTCCCACATACTGTTTGTATAGTTCGTTGAACAGTTTAAAGTAAATTGTTCTATCGATGCCAATAAGTATACGACATTTCACTAGATAGTGTCAATTTAAGAATGAAAGCTAGCATGTAAACTTTCATGAAATTATTAGAAAACCGCACTAAATAAAGGTTTTTGATTCAGAAAAATGAACAAACGGAAAACGTTTGACACAAAATTTCCTCGCATTTAAAAAAAGGTACAAATTAGTGATAAAAGTAAATAGAGGAGAAATGCTTGTACAAACCTTATTACTAAAGGGAATCAGCAACAGCTCTTACGAGCCTTGGCTTACTTGGTGTGATCGCAACAGGCTTTGGTCTTACTCGAAAGAAAAAAGAAGACTAAGATTTTCTTTTAATCCTTTAAAAAAATATCACGATTAAAAACCAGAAGGCACAACCTTTTGGTTTTTTTATAATGCATGAAAAGGGAATTGATGACAATTTCCTATAGGTTCTCCTCCATATTTGTGATACAATTAAACTACTATTATCGAAGGGAGAAACTATGATTAATTCAATTGTTTCACAAGGTTTGATTTGGGCCATTTTAGGGTTAGGAATCTTTATGACCTTCCGAATTCTAGATTTTCCAGATATGACGACAGAAGGTTCTTTCCCGCTTGGAGGAGCGGTGGCGGTGACCTTGATTACCAAAGGGGTCAATCCACTACTTGCGACGCTGGCTGCTATTGGAGCAGGGTGCTTGGCAGGACTTGCGACGGGTCTTCTCTACACAAAAGGAAGAATCCCGACACTCTTGTCAGGGATCCTTGTAATGACGTCTTGTAACTCGGTTATTCTCTTTGTCATGCAGCGGGCTAATTTGGGACTTCTGGGCTATAAAAAAATTCAGGAATTTCTTCCTTTTGCCAGTGGGTTCAATGAGATTCTGATTGGCTTGATTTTCGTCACGCTTGTGATCCTTGGTTTGATCTTCTTCTTGGATACACGCTTGGGGCAAGCCTATATTGCGACAGGGGACAATCCAGATATGGCCAAGAGCTTTGGGATCAACACAGACCGGATGGAATTGATGGGCTTGGTCATTTCAAATGGGATTATTGCTCTTTCTGGTGCACTGATGGCCCAGCAAGAAGGCTATGCGGATGCTTCACGCGGGATTGGTGTCATCGTTATTGGGCTTGCCAGCCTCATTATTGGAGAGGTTCTCTTTTCAAATGTCACCTTGACAGAGCGCTTGCTCAGTATTGCGATCGGATCGATCGCCTACCAATTTTTGATTTGGGCCGTGATTGCGCTTGGTATCAATACCAGCTATATTCGAATCTTCAGTGCCTTGATCTTGGCTATCTGCCTGATGATTCCAACCTTTAAGGGAAAAATCATGAAAGGAGCGAAACTCAGTAAATGACAGCAATTGTAGAATTAAAAAATGTAACCAAAGCCGTGAGCAATGGGATGAACGAAGAAAAAGTCATTCTGGATGATGTTTCCTTGGAAATTCGAGAGCATGATTTTATCACAATTTTGGGGGGGAATGGAGCTGGAAAATCAACCCTCTTTAATACCATTGCTGGGACGCTTCCGGTGAGCAGTGGGAAGATTTATATTTTGGGGGAAGATGTAACCAACTATTCTCCTGAAAAAAGAGCCAAGTACCTATCGCGGGTCTTTCAAGATCCTAAAATGGGGACGGCGCCTCGCATGACAGTAGCGGAAAACCTCTTGGTAGCGAAGTTTCGCGGAGAGAAACGTGGCTTGATTCCGCGTCACTTGGCCAGCTATAAAGAAGAGTTTCAAACAGTCCTTGCTAAGATCGGCAATGGCTTGGAAAATCATATCGACACAGCCGTTGAGTTTCTATCAGGTGGGCAACGACAAGCCTTGAGTCTGTTGATGGCGACACTGAAACGTCCAGAACTCTTGCTTTTAGATGAACACACTGCTGCCTTGGATCCCAAAACCAGTCAGGCCCTCATGACCTTAACGGATGAGTTTGTGAAACAAGATGCCCTCACAGCTCTTATGATCACCCACCATATGGAAGATGCTTTGAAATATGGAAATCGCTTGATTGTGATGAAAGACGGACACATCGTCCAAGACCTCAATCAAGAAGAAAAATCCCAAATGACCATCGCAGATTATTATCAATTATTTGAGAAAGAATAAGATACAAAGCCCGTAAAATGCAAAGTGAAAATAGAGAGTGGGACAGAAATCGGTAATTCGTTAGAATTCGATTTCGTCGTCCCACCTCCGCACAGTTGAGTAGGGCTGTAAAAGCTGATGAAATCAGCGTAGTAGAGCCCACTCAACCACTGCGTCTTGCTCGACAATCCAAAAATAATTGAGAGGCTAGGACTTTTGTCCCAGCCTCTTTTCCTTAAATCATCTATAAAACCGCATAAAAATAGGAACTAGTTTCAGCTGAAATCGCTTGCAATCACTTAGGTAGGTGAGTATAATATAGTTAGAAAGATAAAGAAGGGATTGATACCAATGCCTTATCGAGTTAAAATTTAGGTTACTTCGTTTTAGGCCTGTTTTGCTGATATCTGTTCATGCTCTTATCGTAAAAGAGCAGTCATGTCGTGTGTGTCGGATCGGTTGGACGGTCGGGCAAACCTGCTTAGTTTGTCCGGAGACATAAGAAAACGTGGAAATAGTAGGTAGAAGCTTTTTGTAAAGGTTTTCAAACTTCGATGCGTCCAGTCGAAAACTAATCATTTGGATTTAGGATAGCAAAGAAAACCTCTGGTATTTTACACAAATACTATTAAATGAAATCAACATCATAAACATTGTTTTGTTAGCCAAAAGGTTAATTGCACCAAGTCAGTGAAGCAGACCAGGCCTCTAGTCCCGTAAGACTGGAGGCCATTTTTATAAAATACTCAGGAGGAGGTGAGAGTATGGGATTGTCGTATGCGCAAGAATATAGTTGTCGGGACCATTTTCGGCAAAGAGCTTTTGAGCGCTTTGGCGTAGATGATCAGCACTTGAATAAGTGGATCAACCAACACCTCTCCTCCCTCTCTCCTTATGATAGTAATGTGGTTCAACCCGCCAACACAGAAGCCTATGTAGCCAGTGATGGCGTCATCTTTGTCTGCAATATCAAAAGTCGGGAGTTCATCACTTGCTTTAAGGCGGTTAATTACCAAGAATCTAAGGAAGAAGAGGAAGCCTATACGGACATTCACGAAAACAATGTCGCTTCCTTCAAAAAAGATGTGAACCACCTAGTCAATCGCTACCGACTCAAGGAAGCCAAAGAGCTGTTTGAAAACATTGGGGAGGACTTGGATGATTTTTATCGCCTGTCCCAAGCAGTCAAGAACGGCCAATTGAGCGAGCGAAATAGTAGGCGCCTAGAGGAATTGTTAGGCAAGTTTCATGTGATCAAGGCAGCCATGCGGATCATTGAAAATAAACGGGGAGATTACCATCTTTAGGGTCTTTTCCCCCTAAAAATAGGCGCCTAGAAGCCCTCTCATCTACTTCAGATGAGAGGACTTTTTTGCTGTGGAAAGCTTTTTGAAAAAAAGAGAAAAAAATTGTATAATAGAGTGGATATGCAAGTATTTGCAAAGCTGTAATTCGACTTGGGCGACCAAGGACCGTAAGTATTAAAATAAACACACTAAAGGAGACAACAGTGAGTAGTATTAAATTAGTCACTCTTGGCGGTGTTCGAGAAAATGGGAAAAATCTCTACGTTGCCGAAGTGAACGATTCAATTTTTGTCTTGGATGCAGGTTTGAAGTATCCAGAAAATGAGCAACTTGGGGTGGATGTCGTTATCCCCAACATGGATTATCTATTTGAAAACAAGGACCGCATTGCGGGTGTTTTCTTGACCCATGGTCACGCGGATGCCATTGGGGCCTTGCCTTATCTTTTGGCCGAAGCCAAAGTTCCTGTATTCGGGACAGAATTGACCATTGAGTTGGCTAAACTCTTTGTCAAAAGCAATGACAGTGTGAAGAAATTCAACGACTTCCATGTTATTGATCAAAATTCTGAGATTGATTTTGGCGATGCCGTCGTCTCTTTCTTTCAAACAACCCACTCCATCCCTGAAAGTATCGGGATTGTGATTGGCACTCCTGAGGGCAATATCGTCTACACAGGAGACTTTAAATTTGACCAAACTGCCAGCGAGTCGTACGCGACAGACTTTGCTCGCCTAGCTGAGATTGGACGCGAAGGTGTGCTTGCCCTCTTGAGTGATTCGGCTAATGCGGATAGTAATATTCAAGTTGCCAGTGAGCAAGAAGTGGGCGATGCTATCTTAGATACGATTGCAGACTGGGATGGTCGTGTCATCGTAGCGGCGGTAGCCAGCAACCTTTCTCGTATCCAGCAGGTCTTTGATGCTGCGGCTGAGACTGGCCGTCGAGTGGTCTTGACAGGGTTTGATGTGGAAAACATCGTCCGCACAGCTATTCGCTTGAACAAATTGTCTCTTGCCAACGAAAAACTCTTGATCAAGCCAAAAGAAATGAGCCGTTTTGAAGATCATGAATTGATCATCTTGGAAACAGGCCGGATGGGTGAGCCGATCAACGGTTTGCGCAAGATGTCGATTGGTCGTCACCGCTATGTGGAAATCAAAGATGGAGACTTGGTCTACATCGTTACAACGCCATCAATTGCCAAAGAAGCTGTGGTGGCTCGTGTGGAAAACATGGTCTACCAAGCAGGTGGCATTGTCAAATTGATCACGTCTAGCTTGCGCGTGTCTGGTCACGGAAACGCACGGGACTTGCAGTTGATGATCAACCTTCTTCGTCCTAAATACCTCTTCCCGATCCAAGGGGAATACCGCGAATTGGATGCCCATGCGCGAGTAGCGATGGAAGTCGGTATCTTGCCTGAAAACATCTTTATTCCAAAACGCGGAACGGTAATGGAGTATGAAAAAGGTGACTTCGTTCCTGCCGGTAGCGTCTCAGCAGGAGATGTCATGATCGATGGGAATGCCATTGGTGATGTGGGCAATATTGTCCTTCGTGACCGCAAGGTCTTGTCAGAAGACGGGATCTTTATCGTGGCGATCACGGTGAATCGCAAAGAGAAGAAAATTATTTCCAAAGCGCGCGTGCACACCCGTGGTTTTGTCTATGTCAAGAAGAGCCGGGATATTCTTCGTGAAAGTTGCGACTTGGTCAACCAAAGCGTTGCAGACTATTTGACACAAGATAGCTTTGACTGGGGTGAGTTGAAAGGGCTGGTTCGTGACAACTTGTCTAAGTTCTTATTTGAACAAACCAAACGTCGTCCAGCAATCCTACCAGTTGTGATGGAAGTGAAATAATAGAAGAAATGGAAACGCTTGGCGGCCGAAGGCTTGCCGAGTGTTTTTAACAGTAGAAAGAGGAAATCAAATGGCAGTTATGCAGATTGAGTATTATTCAGAAGCCTTGAAGATGGAGTGGGGCGTGTCTATCCTTTATCCAGATGCATCGCGCGTGGAAGATCCAGCAGATACGGATATTCCTGTTCTCTATCTCTTACACGGGATGAATGGCAACCACCACTCTTGGTTGAAGCGGACCAATGTGGAGCGCATCCTGCGCAATACCAATCTGATCGTGGTCCTACCCAACACCAATAATGGCTTTTACACCGATACCCAGTATGGCTACAACTACTACACGGCCATTGCGAAAGAATTGCCAGAGACTCTTTCTCGCTTCTTCCCGAATATGACTAAGAAACGGGAGAAAACCTTTATTGCCGGCTTATCCATGGGCGGCTATGGATCAATGCTCTTGGCTCTCAAGACAAATCGTTTCTCTCATGCGGCTAGTTTTTCTGGGGCTTTGAGTTTTCATGATAGAGACTTTGAAAACAATGACTTGGAACAACCAGCTTTTTGGAAGGGAATTTTTGGAGAGATTGAGGATTGGACGACCAGTTCCTATTCGCTAGAGACTGCTGCCAAGAAGTTTTCAGATAAGAAGACCAAACTATGGATCTGGTGTGGGGAGCAGGATTTCCTTTATGAAGCCAATAATTTTGAAGTCAAGGAACTAGAAAAGTTAGGCTTGGATGTCACCTATACCCACAGCCCAGGTAAGCACGAATGGTTTTATTGGGAACGTGAGTTGGAGCACTTTTTACAAACCCTACCAATCGACTTTGAATTAGAAGAAAGACTAAAATAAGATACAAATAGATTGGATATAAGTCAGAGCATTTGTTCTGGCTTTTTTCATATATATAGCAAGAAAGGCTAGAAAGGTCACTTATTCATTTCAGTCCCGCTTTCTTTGTGGTATAATAGGAACGATTGAAAAATGAGCTAGAAATAGCGAACAAGATAAGAGGAGAGAAATATGGCAAAAGATATTCGTGTGCGTTATGCACCAAGTCCAACTGGACTACTACACATCGGAAATGCTCGTACAGCATTGTTTAACTACTTGTATGCGCGCCACCATGGTGGAACTTTTATCATCCGTATCGAAGATACGGACCGCAAACGTCACGTTGAAGACGGAGAACGTTCCCAGCTTGAAAACCTTCGTTGGTTGGGCATGGACTGGGATGAAAGCCCTGAGACGCACGAAAACTACCGCCAATCAGAACGGCTACCACTTTATCAAAAATACATCGACCAACTCTTGGCTGAAGGCAAAGCCTACAAGTCTTATGTAACAGAAGAAGAGTTGGCAGCGGAGCGGGAACGCCAAGAAGCAGCTGGGGAAACACCTCGTTACATCAACGAATACCTTGGTATGAGCGAAGAAGAAAAAGCGGCCTATATTGCAGAACGTGAAGCGGCAGGTATCATCCCGACGGTTCGTTTGGCAGTGAATGAGTCAGGTATTTACAAGTGGCATGATATGGTCAAAGGCGATATCGAGTTTGAAGGTGGCAATATCGGTGGGGACTGGGTTATCCAAAAGAAAGATGGCTACCCAACTTACAACTTTGCCGTTGTGATCGATGACCACGATATGCAAATCTCTCACGTCATCCGTGGAGATGACCACATTGCCAACACTCCAAAACAACTTATGGTCTATGAAGCGCTTGGATGGGAAGCACCAGAATTTGGTCACATGACCTTGATTATCAACTCTGAAACTGGTAAGAAGTTGTCTAAACGCGATACCAACACTCTTCAATTTATCGAAGATTACAGGAAGAAAGGTTACCTTCCAGAAGCAGTCTTTAACTTTATCGCTCTTCTTGGTTGGAACCCGGGTGGGGAAGACGAGATCTTCTCTCGCGAAGAACTCATCAAGCTCTTTGATGAAAACCGCCTCAGCAAGTCTCCAGCTGCTTTCGACCAAAAGAAAATGGACTGGATGAGCAATGAGTACATCAAGAATGCGGATCTTGCGACCATCTTTGAAATGGCCAAACCATTCCTCGAAGAAGCAGGACGTTTGACAGACAAGGCTGAGAAATTGGTGGAACTCTACAAACCACAAATGAAATCAGTGGACGAAATCGTCCCATTGACAGACCTTTTCTTCTCAGACTTCCCAGAATTGACCGAAGCTGAACGAGAAGTGATGGCTGGTGAAACAGTTCCGACTGTACTTGAAGCCTTCAAAGCGAAATTGGAAGCTATGTCAGATGAAGAATTTGTAGTAGAAAATATCTTCCCACAAATCAAAGCAGTTCAAAAAGAAACTGGTATCAAAGGGAAGAATCTCTTTATGCCAATCCGTATCGCCGTTTCAGGTGAAATGCATGGTCCTGAATTGCCAGATACCATCTACTTACTTGGACGCGAAAAATCTATCCAACACATTGAAAAAATGTTGGAAGAAATCAGATAATTATCAGAAAAGCCCCGATAAAAGGGGCTTTTTGTTTTAGCTCTAAAATTAAAGTATTATAGGAGTTTTTCAAAAAATTGCCCCGGTTTGACAAATTGATCCTACTGAAAACGATTTTATTACTATCTAAAACAAAAATTATAAAAAAATAGCAATAATTAAGGATAATTGCTTCCAAAAATCGACAGATTGGTCTATAATGTAAGGGAAATAAAAAATGTAATAAGGAGATAGAAATGTTTTTTAAACGTTCTAATGGTGAATTCCGTGAAACAGATCGTGTGACTCGTTTCAAATTGATCAAATCAGGTAAAAACTGGTTGCGTGCTGCGACTTCTAACTTTGGTCTTTTGAAAGTCATTCGCGGTCAAGTCGAAGAGACTGTTGTAGCTGAAGTGCGTGAAGACGCAGTATCAGTGAAAGAAATGACAAGCCGTGGCTTGCTCAAAGGGATTGTAGCAGCTGGGGCTGTTTTTGGTGCAGCTACAGTAGCAAACACTGCTAAAGCTGATGAAATTGGATCAGATGTTGCAACTGCATCTGAGCTTTCAAGTGAAGCTCTTGTAGAACAAGGAAGTACAGTACTTGGTACAACTTCAACAACAGAATCTCAGTCTGAATCAACAACAGAATCAACAACTGAGTCAACAACAGAATCAGCTAGCGCTTCTGCATCTGCAAGTGCTTCAACCTCTACAAGCGTATCTGTATCTCACTCAGCTTCATTGAGCGAACAAGGTTCAGCAGAACTTTCAGCAGCTTCAAGCGAATCAACTGTAGCAGCTGGCTCTGAAGCAAGTGTAGAAAGCACTACAACAGTAGCGAAAGCTGATGATAAAGTTGTTTTGGAACAAAACACTTCAGAAGCAGCATTGTTGAACAAGATTGCAGGAGACTACTCAGCAACTGTTTCAGCTCCAGAAAAGAAAGCAGCACTTGAAGCTGCTATCGCTAAAGTTCAAACAGAATTGACAGCAAGCAACAGCTTGATCAACGCTAATGCTTCAGCTCAATCATACGCAGACCAACGCGAACGTTTGAGCAAGTCAGTAGATGACATGATGGCAACCTTGACTGCAGCAGGATTTACTGGAAACACAACAGTAAACGGCGCTCCAGCAATTTCAGCACAGTTGGCACCAATCTCAACAAGCACTACTGGTAGTGTAGATACTAACCCAGTTATCTCAAATGCGAACGGTGCAACGATTGAAGATGCAGCCTTCAACAAAGCAGGCTATGCTTTGGATCCAAATGCTGATCGCTTTACTTTCGGTGTATGGCAATTCCTTAAAACGAACCACGCTACTGGTGCTAAAACAAACTTTGATTATTATGCTACTCTTGCAGTAGACCGTTCAGCCATCACTGGTAGCCTTTCAGCTAATCCAGATGTTTACTTGCGTATTGTGAAGAAATCTGATGGATCAGAAGTTTACACTCGTACCATCAAAGCTGGAGAAAGCAACATCTCCCTTCCAAGCTACATCACTAACAACAACTCTGATGTAACGAACACTTTGACTTACACAGGTGCTAACGGAAAGGATCCAGGTAACGTAACCTTCTCATTGGTAAATGCGAAGCTTGAGTATGAAACACTTCAAATCCGTGATACCAACTACCCAGGTAACGAAGGTGAAGACAAACAAAACGTTCAAACTTCTGTTCCTTATGCTAAAGTTGATCAAACAACTTACTATAGAGTTGTTGACAGCAGCAAGTACACAGAAGGAAAAACATACACACCAACTGGAAATGAAACAGTTCTTGCAAGCTATACTCAAACAGGTCTTGCAGGGCAACAATTCACAGCTTCAAACAATCGTGAGATTGCTGGTTACAAACAAGTAGCAGCAACAACTGACTCAACTCAAAAAACATCTGGTATCCTTGGTAAAGGTGTTGTTGGACAAAAACTGGTCGAACTTCAAGGTGGAGCAAACCACTACTATGTGAAACGTATTTCTGAAATCGTTGATACTGATGGCTCAACTGTAACGAAATTCTACGCCCTTGACCCATCACAAGTGAATAACTTTGCTACATCAGATATTGGTACTGAAGATGTATCGAAGTACACACTCATCTACACAAGTAAAGTGAATAAGGCTGGTGAAGAGTGGAAGGCTGATGAGACTAAAGTTACAAAAGTAAACAGTAAAAATGGTGACTACTATCTTGAAGTCAACGAAACTGCTGGAAGCAAATCACTCATTATCACTGGTTGGTCGTCTACTACTGAGACAGATACTTATAAACAAATGGACGGAACTCTACATACTTATCCACGTCCATTCAAAGGTGCTCCAAGCACATCATTGACACCTGCCGGAGCTGGTAATAACAGTTACAACGTAATCGCTGGTAAAGTTCCAGAAATCCAAGCAGAAGGATCTGTTGCGAATGACCCAACAGCACCAAACGGAAAAGTATACTCTAATTTGAAGGGGTACTCATCATTCTCAAATAACTACTCAATTGCATCAGCGGTTAAACCATCAACTGATGTGAACTATTACTTTGTTAAGTCTGAAGGTAATGTTTACGTTCACTATAAAGACACTGAAGGTAACACAATCAAAGCATTTGTAACAGATGAAAAAGAACAACCAGTAGGTAAAGACTACGATACAGTAATCGATAACCGTCCACAAACAATCGAGTTCCAAGGTAAAACTTATGAGTTGGTACCAGCAGGAACTTACACAGTAGGTGAAGTAGATAACCAAGGCCACCTTAAATCATCAGATGCAACAACTGGTAAAGTAGCTGAAGAAGATAAAAATGTAACGTATATCTATAAAGTGAAAGAAACACCAAAAGAAGGTGAAGTTGTTATCACTTATGTAGATACGAAAGGTAACGAAATCCAAAAATCTCGTCAAGATACACCTAAATCACCATATGATACACCATATGATACAACTGAAAAAGGTGAAAAACCAAATATCATCAAGACCACTGATGGTAAGACATATAAGATTGTACCTAAAGGTGATTACCCAGTAGGAGATGTTGATGAAAACGGTCATTTGAAATCTTCAGATCCTATTACTGGTAAAGTTGACAAACCAAAATCAACCATTACTTACGTTTATGAAGAAGTTGGAAGTGTCTTTGTTCATTATAAAGATATTAACGGAAATACGATCATGGGATCTGTTATTGATGAGCAAGATCAACCACTTGAGAAGGATTATGATACTGTAGTAGATAATCGTCCTAAAGAAATTAAATTTGAAGGTAAAACTTACGAACTTGTAGAAGCTGGTAATTACCCAGTAGGTCAAGTTGACAGCCAAGGTCACTGGACAGGTGATGATGATACGACTGGTAAAGTGGCTTCAGGTGAGAAGAATGTTACTTATATCTATAAGTTGAAAGTGGAATCACAATCAGATTCAGGTTCAAATTCAGCATCAGCATCAACATCAGCTTCACAATCATTATCAGAAGTTGTATCTAACTCACAGTCTGTATCAGAACAAGCTTCTACATCATTGTCTGAATCAGTACAGAAATCAGCATCGGTATCAGCATCTGAGTCATCGTCGTTGAGCACGTCGGCGCAAGAATCAGCAAGCGAATCAGCATCAGAATCAGCGTCAGTATCGGCATCTGAGTCAGCATCGTTGAGCACATCAGCGCAAGAATCAGCAAGCGTATCAGCAAGCCAATCAGCGTCATTGAGTACATCGGCTTCAGCATCAGCATCAACTTCAGCAAGCCAATCAGCATCATTGAGCACATCGGCTTCAGCATCAGCATCTACCTCAGCAAGTCAATCAGCATCATTGAGCACATCGGCTTCAGCATCAGCTTCTGTATCAGCAAGTCAATCAGCATCATTGAGCACATCGGCATCAGAATCAGCATCAGTATCTGCGAGCCAATCAGCATCATTGAGCACATCAGCTTCTGAATCAGCATCAGTATCTGCGAGCCAATCAGCGTCATTGAGCGCATCAGCATCTGAGTCAGCATCAGTATCTGCGAGCCAATCAGCATCATTGAGCGCATCAGCTTCTGCATCTGAATCAGCATCGCAATCTATTTCAGAATCACAATCAGCTTCAACAAGCCAATCAGTTTCTGAATCAACATCTGCGTCTGAGTCAGCATCAGTATCAGCTTCAACATCAACGTCTGAATCTGTTTCAGCATCTGAGTCAGCGTCAGCGTCATTGAGCACATCGGCTTCAGCATCAGCATCTACTTCAGCAAGCCAATCAGCATCATTGAGCGCATCAGCATCTGAGTCAGCATCAGTATCTGCGAGCCAATCAGCATCATTGAGCACATCGGCTTCAGCATCAGCATCTACTTCAGCAAGCCAATCAGCATCATTGAGCACATCAGCATCTGAGTCAGCAAGCGTATCAGCAAGCCAATCAGCGTCATTGAGCACATCAGCATCTGAATCAGCATCAGTATCAGCGAGCCAATCAGCATCATTGAGCACATCAGCGTCTGAATCAGCAAGCGTATCTGCGAGCCAATCAGCGTCATTGAGTACATCAGCGTCTGAATCAGCAAGCGTATCTGCGAGCCAATCAGCATCATTGAGCACATCGGCTTCAGCATCAGCATCTACTTCAGCAAGCCAATCAGCGTCATTGAGTACATCAGCGTCTGAGTCAGCTTCTGTATCAGCTAGTCAATCAGCATCATTGAGTACATCAGCGTCTGAGTCAGCTTCTGTATCAGCTAGTCAATCAGCGTCATTGAGTACATCGGCTTCAGCATCAGCTTCTGTATCAGCTAGTCAATCAGCATCATTGAGCACATCAGCTTCAACATCACTTTCTACATCTGTATCACAATCAGCATCTAACTCTTCATCAAATTCTGAAAGTGAAAAACCTCAAGGTGAAGTTATTATTACTTATATCCGTGAGAATGATGGTAAGGAAATTAAAGTCCAACGTCAAGATACTCCTAAGTCAGACTACAACACGCCTTATGACACTACTGAGAACGATGAACAACCTAAGTACATTGAGTTTGAAGGTAAGAAATACGAACGTGTACCGGCTGGTGATTATCCGGTAGGTAAAGTTGATAGTGAAGGACATCTTGAAACTTCTGATCCAATCAAAGGTAAAGTAGAAAAACCAGTTTCTAAGATTACTTATGTTTATAAAGAGGTTAAAGAAGATCCAACGAAACCTAAAGAAGGTGACGTAATCATCACTTACGTAGACGAAAATGGTAAAGAAATTCAAAAACCTCGTCAAGACACACCAAACTCACCATATGACACACCATATAACACAACTGAGGAAGGTGAAAAACCTAATACTATCAAGACTCCAGACGGTAAGACATACAAGATCGTACCGAAAGGTGACTACCCAGTAGGTAAAGTTGATGGCGATGGACACTTGGAATCATCTGATCCAATTAAAGGCAAAGTTGATAAACCACGTTCAATCATCACTTACGTTTACAAAGAAGTGAAAGAAGATCCAACGAAACCTAAAGAAGGTGACGTAATCATCACTTACGTAGACGAAAATGGTAAAGAAATTCAAAAACCTCGTCAAGACACACCAAACTCACCATATGACACACCATATAACACAACTGAGGAAGGTGAAAAACCTAATACTATCAAGACTCCAGACGGTAAGACATACAAGATCGTACCGAAAGGTGACTACCCAGTAGGTAAAGTTGATGGCGATGGACACTTGGAATCATCTGATCCAATTAAAGGTAAAGTTGATAAACCACGTTCAATCATCACTTACGTTTACAAATAAGTGAAGGAAGAACCAACTCAACCTAAGGGTAGCGTATACGTACACTACAAAGATACTGAAGGTAATACCATTAAAGAATCAGTAACAGATGAGTTAGACCAACCAGTAGGTAAAGACTACAACACTGTTGAAGACAACCGTCCACAGTACATTAGATTCGAAGGTAAAACTTACGAAATCGTACCAGTCGGAAACTACACAGTTGGTAAAGTAGATACTCAAGGTCACCTTGAATCAACAGACCCAACAACTGGTAAAGTGGTTGAAGGACGTAAAGACGTTACTTACATCTACAAACTTGTCGAAGAACCTGTACAACCTAAGGGTAATGTATACGTTCACTATGTAGATGAAAATGGTAACACTATCAAGACTTCAGTAGTGGATGAAAAAGACCAACCAGTAGGTAAAGACTACGATACAGTTGTGGATAACCGTCCTAAGACAATCACAACTGCAGATGGTAAAGTCTATGAATTGGTACCACAAGGTAACTACCCAGTAGGTAACGTTGACGGTGAAGGTCACTTGACAACAACTGACCCAACAACTGGTAAAGTTATCGAAGGTGATAAGAACGTTACTTATGTTTACAAACTTGTGAAGACTCCAAACGTTCCAACACCAAACACTCCAGTGCCACCAACTCCAACACCAAATACTCCGGTGCCACCAACTCCAACACCAAATACTCCAGTGCCACCAACTCCAACACCGAACACACCGGTAGATCCAACACCTAATAAACCAATGGATCCAACACCAAACACACCGGTAGATCCAACACCTAATACACCAGTGAACCCAGTTCCTGAGCAACCAGCTAAACCAGCTCCAGCTCTTGAACAACTTCCAAATACTGGTGAAACAGGATCTGTAGCTTCAGCTCTTCTTGGAGCAGTTGCAGGGGTTGCAGGGGTTGCAGCACTTGGAAGCCGCAAAAAAGAAGATGAAAAATAATCTTCTACCCTAATTTGATTCGGTCATTTCAGGTATGTGGGAAATGAAAAAGGATCCAAAAAGAGAACCTCCGGGTTCTCTTTTTGTGTGCTGTTTTTTATGTTAAAAACTAGTCTTAATTAGTTACTTTTGGGGAAAATTAGTGTATAATAACTCGATATCTTATTTTTAAGGAGCGGACATGTTTTTTAAACGTTCGAAGGGTGATTTTCGCGAAACGGAACGAATCACACGTTATAAATTAATCAAATCAGGAAAGAATTGGGTACGGGCATCTGTCTCGCGGTTAGGCCTATTTCGTGTCATGCGAGGTGGTGTGGATGAAAACATCGTGGTTCAATACGAAGCATCATCACACTCTATGCCTGCGGATCTGGTCAAAGGGATGGTTGTGCTAGGGGCTCTGGCTGGGGCGACAACGGTTGCCAATCCAGTATTTGCCGAGGAAAATGAAATGAATGCGACTGTTGGGTCTGAAATCAGCCCATCGACCGGTGTGGTTGGACAAGATAGCTTTGTCTTGGGAACGACGTCTACCACAGACTCTGTGTCAGCGAATCACTCCATGAGTGAATCCATCTCATTTTCAGAGTCAGCTAGTGACAGCCTTTCTTTGTCTCAGTCGGTTTCTTTGAGCGAATCACATGTTGTTAGTAATTCAGCGAGTCAGTCCACATCAGAATTTGCTAGTAGCACTCTCTCGGAGAATGATGCTATTCATGTAGCTACTCCTGAAACGAGTGAGAAAGTAGCAGAGGCTCAAAACACTCGCTCGGAAGACCAGGTGAAGCGTCTGCAAGTTTTGGCTTTGGATTTATACACCTATCGTGCGCAGGCTTTGGAAATCCCTGGGACGGAATCTGCTATTGAAAGTGGAGATCTGGCTTTAGAAGCTATTCGTACTGGTTTGTCCAATCCCGCAATTCAAATGGATGCTGTAGAAAGTCAAGCAAAGAGTGCTCGCAATCGCTTGGCCAATGCGGTGCTTCGTGCGACATCTGGCCAACGGGATCCACGTAACGGGAATCGTATAGATGCTGATACCAGTCTCCGTGCACCCCAGTATAATTTAGGGCCAGCCAACAATGCCTTGATTTCTGTTTATAACTCTGATTACATTAATCAGGCTTATAATGTTGTGGAAACCATTCCTACACGAAATAGTATTAAGAGCATTGGCTACGCTTCTGGTAGTGATCGTGTGAATGGCATCAATGTGCCTCAGACGTCGGCCTTGAAAAATAGTGCAGTGGCCTTTAATATCATGGGAACTGTTGGGCAGACAGAGGTCGTAACGCCTGGGAAAATTTATAATGTTTCTTTTGTAGTGACCAATACGGCTAGGCAGTCAGTGACACGAACGCTACGCATTCAGGTTTTGCCGCAAAATGATGGCATTCGTAATCCGATTACGGCTGTGACGACAGCGACTTTTGTCAATGATACTACTAACTTGGCCCAGGCTGAAAAAGAGAAGATTTGGGAAGCGTTTAAGACTGCTAACCCCAATATTGCCACTTCAAAGGACTTTAAATCTTATTCCGTTTCATCATCTGGTGTGGTGACCATTACCTATAAAGATAACACTACAAATGATGTGACGGCTCCAGTGAAGCGACTTGCAGCACCAACTGTTGAAACGAGATTATTGGATAAGGCTTACACACAGACGCCTGTAACGGTGACGGGAGCTGAGCCAGGTTCTACAGTCGTTCTATACAATAATGACGACGAAGTGGGAACAGCTGTGGCAGATGCTTCTGGACAAGCGATCGTAACACCGAATGCTCCCTTGCAAACGGGTGGCGTAACGGCTAAGGCTCGCATTCTGTATGGGGACCATGCAGTTTATTCCGATGCCAGTAACATGGTTGCTGTAACAGATGCCACACGTCCTGAAGTGACGGCTAAGTTGACCGTCAATGGTGTGGAACCGAAATCAACCCCTCTTGAAGGTGGTGGGAAGAATTATACTATTTACGCTGGTGATGATGCGGTTGTGACCTTTACAGCGACGGACGATAGTGGCAAGTTGAAAGAAATGAAAGTCGTTGCACGAGCGGATCTGAACGACAATGCCTTGAACGGGAATTTCTTTGGTGGCAGCCAGTATGGGACAGGTGATATTGCTCCTATCACGGGAGATATTACGGCTACCAGTGCGAACCCTGCAACCATCACAACGACCATTCATTTGAAGGATGACCTTTACCATACCTACCGAAATACATGGCAACGCAACGTCGCGGCTATTGACAATGCCTCCAATATGAACCGTCCAAACGGTTTGGGTGAGATTCGGATTACCCAAGGGCGTCTCGCTGATCGTACGCCAGGTGTGGCGCCGACAAGCACTATTCAGGTGACGAGTCTAACTGCATTGACAGATGCAGATAAGAGCAAGGTGATTGCAGCTGTATCGGCAGTCAACCCAGAGGTGGCCAACCGGATTAAGTCCTATACGGTTAATAGTGATGGTACAGTCACCATTACTTATAAAGATAGTACGACCAATGTTGTAGCTGTGAAATTGTCAGATAGTGATCACAGCCAGTCTGTATCAAACAGTCAGAGTGCATCTACGAAGACTTCGCAATCGATCAGTCAGTCCTTAAGTGCGAAGCAATCACAGAGCGTATCGGCTCAGCAGAGCGTTTCATTGAGCCAGTCACTGAGCTCGGTTCGCTCACAAAGTTTGTCAGCTTCACTAAGCCAATCAGCTTCTGCAAGTGTCTCAGCTCAAGCTAGTTTATCTCGCAGTCAATCGTTGAGCAAGGAGGTTTCTCAATCTCAATCCGCTTCAACGAGTCAATCTGTATCGACAAGAAAATCTGAATCTGTGAAAGTTTCGGAATCAGCATCCGCAAGTGTCAGTGGCTTGCAGTCTGCTTCGGTATCAGCAAGTGTATCCAAAGTGGTTAGCCAGTCTGTCTCAAGTTCGACATCCGCTTCAACGAGCGCCTCTGTTTCAGTGAGTCAGTCAGCATCAGCATCGCTTTCACAGTCGGTATCAGAGTCACTAAGTCAATCGACTCGCGAGTCGGCTTCAAAATCAGTGAGTCAATCGCAGTCTGAGTCTGCATCAGTATCTTTGAGTGAGTCCGCTAGAAAATCAGCATCGTTGAGCACTTCCGTATTGGAGAGCCAATCTGCCTCTACTTCGGTATCGGTTTCTACCTCTGAATCGGTGTCGACATCCGAATCAGCTTCTGCTTCTGAATCAGTTTCGACATCAGAGTCAGCATCTTCATCAGAATCAGTTTCAACCTCTGAGTCAGTCTCAACCTCTGAATCGGCATCGACATCAGAATCGGCATCAACCTCAGAGTCAGTCTCAGCGTCTGAATCAGTGTCTACGTCTGAATCGGTGTCAACATCCGAGTCGGTTTCTGTATCTGAATCAGTGTCTACGTCTGAATCAGTGTCTACGTCTGAATCAGTTTCAACATCCGAGTCCGTTTCGACTTCTGAATCGGTTTCTGTATCAGAATCAGTATCGGTGTCTGAGTCATTGTCAGCATCTGAGTCAGTATCAACGTCTGAATCGGTGTCGACTTCAGAGTCATTGTCAGCGTCTGAATCAGTTTCAACATCTGAATCAGTTTCAACATCTGAATCAGTCTCAACATCCGAGTCAGCATCTACATCAGAATCTGTATCAACGTCTGAGTCAGCATCTGCGTCCGAGTCAGTATCAACGTCTGAATCGGTTTCTGTATCAGAATCAGTGTCAGCCTCTGAGTCAGCATCAGTCTCTGAGTCAGCATCAGTCTCTGAGTCAGCATCAGTCTCTGAGTCAGCATCAGTCTCTGAGTCAGTTTCAGCCTCTGAATCGGTATCGACGTCTGAGTCGGTCTCAACGTCCGAATCTGCATCAACATCCGAATCAGTCTCTACGTCTGAATCAATCTCGACATCTGAATCATTGTCGGCGTCTGAATCAGTATCAACGTCCGAATCGGTTTCTGTATCTGAATCAGTATCAACATCCGAATCAGTCTCAACCTCTGAGTCAGTCTCAGCGTCCGAATCAGTATCAACATCCGAATCAGTTTCAGCGTCTGAGTCAGTATCAACGTCCGAATCAGTTTCTGCATCTGAGTCAGCGTCAGCCTCTGAATCAGCTTCTGCGTCTGAGTCAGCGTCAGCTTCTGAATCAGCTTCTGCGTCTGAGTCAGCGTCAGCTTCTGAATCAGTGTCAACTTCTGAATCAGTGTCTACGTCTGAATCGGTGTCGACATCCGAGTCAGTCTCAACGTCCGAATCAGCCTCTGCTTCAGAATCAGTCTCAACCTCTGAATCAGTTTCAGCATCCGAGTCAGCATCAACGTCTGAGTCGGTATCGACATCCGAGTCAGTTTCAGCATCAGAATCAGTTTCAACCTCAGAATCAGTTTCAGCATCCGAGTCAGCGTCAGCTTCCGAGTGGGTTTCAACGTCCGAATCTGCATCTACATCCGAATCAGTATCAACATCTGAATCAGTATCAACATCCGGATCAGTCTCTACGTCTGAATCAATCTCGACATCTGAATCATTGTCAGCGTCTGAATCGGTTTCTGTATCTGAATCAGTATCAACATCCGAATCAGTCTCGACATCAGAGTCAGCATCTACCTCAGAATCAGTTTCAACCTCTGAGTCAGTTTCTACATCCGAGTCTGTCTCAACATCTGAGTCAATTTCAGCTTCTGAGTCGGTTTCAACATCCAAATCAGTGTCTACTTCTGAATCAGTATCTGCGTCTGAGTCAGTTTCAACCTCTGAATCAGTCTCGGCATCAGAGTCAGTTTCATCGTCTGAGTCAGCATCTACGTCTGAGTCGGTTTCAGCGTCAGAATCAATCTCGAAATCTGAGTCAGTGTCTATTTCTGAATCAGTCTCGACGTCAGAGTCAGTATCAACATCCGAGTCAGTGTCAACATCCGAGTCAGTATCAACATCCGAATCAGCTTCTGCGTCTGAGTCAGTATCAGCGTCTGAATCAGTGTCTACTTCTGAATCAGTTTCTACCTCTGAGTCAGTATCTACGTCTGAATCAATCTCGACCTCTGAATCATTGTCAGCATCGTTGAGCACCTCAGTATCTGAAAGTCAGTCAGTCTCTGCTTCGGTGTCAGTTTCGACTTCAGAGTCGGTTTCAATGTCAGAATCAGCCTCTGCGTCCGAGTCAGCGTCAACTTCTGAATCAGCATCAACCTCTGAGTCAGCATCAGATTCCGAGTCAGTCTCAGCCTCAGAATCAGTATCTACATCTGAATCAGTGTCGACATCCGAGTCAGCATCAACCTCGGAATCAGTATCTGCTTCTGAATCAGTATCAACGTCGGTATCGGTTTCTACATCAGAATCAGTATCAACATCAGAATCAGCATCAACGTCTGAATCAGCATCAACGTCTGAATCAATCTCGATATCTGAATCATTGTCAGCATCGTTGAGCACCTCAGTATCAGAAAGTCAGTCAGTTTCGACTTCAGAGTCAGTATCTACATCAGAATCTGTCTCAACGTCCGAATCAGTGTCTACCTCTGAATCGGTGTCTACATCAGAATCAGTTTCAACTTCAGAATCAGCGTTAACTTCAGAATCAGTGTCTACGTCTGAATCAATCTCGACATCTGAATCATTGTCAGCCTCGTTGAGCAGTTCAGTATCAGAAAGCCAGTCAGTCTCTACTTCGCTTTCAGTTTCGACATCAGTCTCTGCATCTGAGTCAGCATCATTGAGTACCTCTGCATCTGAATCAACTTCAACATCAGTAAGTACTTCAGTTTCAGTGAGACAATCACAATCAGGATCAACATCTGGTAGCGGTTCATACTCTAACTCAATGAGCCAATCAATTTCTCATTCAGAGGCATTGTCTGCATCAGAATCAGCAAGTGGTTCACAAAAACACAGCCAATCTGTGGCGCTTCCGAATACTGGTGAAACAGGATCTGTAACATCAGCTCTTCTTGGGGTAGTTACAGGGTTAGCTGGAATTGCTGGACTTACCCGACGTAAAAAGAAGGGGAACTGATCTAGTAGGAAATATCATTTTTTTCGAGTGAATCTCATAGGAGATTCACTTTTTTTCTAGTAGAATGAGGTGTTTTTAATGTGTTACAAAAAAATTTGAAAATTAAACGATAATATATAAGTTTTTTGTAGCAAATTACTTGAATCTACGTAGTATTGCTGTATAATGAATAATGACTACAATGTAAGGGGAATATCATGCAATTTAAGCGTTCAAAAGGAAACTTTCGTGAAACAGATCGTGTCGTACGCTTCAAATTAATTAAATCAGGAAAAAATTGGCTTCGAGCATCAACAGCTGCTCTAGGCCTCTTTCGCGTGGTGCGTGGGCAAGTGGAGGAGACCATCATTGCCAACGTACAGCAAGATCAAATAGAAAGTCAAAAGCATAACCAAGCCTTCTTAAAGGGTTTGATTACGGTAGGGGCTGTTTTTGGTGGTGCTGTGATTGCTACGACTGCTAAGGCGGAGGATGCAACATCACTTGCACCAACGGTTTCTGAGACAAAAGAGGAAACCTTGGCAGAAGTGGATAGTGTGGTCTTAGGAAATACCTCTACCCAGTCTTCAGAATCCAGCTCTGTTTCAGGATCAACCAGCCTTTCTACATCTGTGAGTGCGTCTGCTTCGATCAGTGAATCCACCTCTTTGTCCTTGAGCGAAGTTGGATCAACTGCATTATCAACGGCACTTAGCGAGTCTGCCCAAGCTCAAGAGTCAGAAATGGTTATTGAGCAGCCGACTAGTTTAGAAGAAGCTGTTGTTTTGGAACAAAATACTTCTGAAGCTGAATTGCTCCAAGAAATTGCAGGAAACTATGCATCTAAAATGACGGACACTGAGCGTCGAGCAGTGGTCGAAGCGGTCATTAACAGAGTGCAGGCTGAAGTGGCTGCAAGCAATAACTTGATCCATACCAATGCCAGTGCGCAAGCTTATGCTGACCAGCGCGATCGTTTGGAGAAAGCTGTCGATGAGATGATGACGACCTTGACAGCTGCAGGTTTTGTGGGAAATACAAATGTAGATGGGAAACCTGCGATCTCTGCTCAGTTGGCTCCCATTGCTGAGGTGGCTAAGAGTAGTAGCAAAGATCTAGAGATTACACCAAACATGGATGATCGCAACGGTGCTAGTGTTGAAGATGCCCCTCTAACAGCTACAGATGTTGCCAAAGATCCTCATATCGATAAGCGCTATGTTAACCAAACACCTGAAGAAATTGCTGCTTATAAGAAGGATACGGATGCGACTCGCTATACCTTTGGGATTTGGGATTTTGTTAATAAAACAGGAGAATCACTCGGCTATTATGCGACCTTGTCTGTCAATCGTACCGATACCGATCCGAATACCCATGTGGGAAATGATGTATATTTCCGTATTGTAAAAAAATCAGATGGTTCTGAGATTTTCTCTCAAACCTTCTCTGCAAATGTCATTGGGGGCACGCAGTTCCAACTACCTAACGAAGTATTGATTAAGAAAGCTCCTTTGGGGAATATGTTTGCCTATAGCAAGGCTGATGATGGGAAACCTGGGAATGTTTATCTAGGTACCTACGCTAGTCCTGAGACAAGTTTCCTTGTACGAGATGTATACGATGTGATGAACCCTTCGAAACAAGGGGAACTATTGACTTCGAGAGCTGAAATCAAAGTTCCATCTATGTGGGGGCAACAGTCGACTTTCTACAAAGTGGTAGATCCAGCAGGCAAATGGGTCGATGGGGAATACACGCCAACTGGGAAAGAAGCAGTCTTAGCAGAGTATACCCAATACGGGATTGAAGGTCAGCATTATACGGCCTCCAATGCTCGTGATATTGCAGGATATGTCCAGGTTCCGGTAGTGAACTCGGCTCAAAAAGCAACAACGGGGATCTTTGACAATAGTACGGTTGGCACACGCCGAGTGGAATTATACGGGAATACGCGTGAGCATTTCATAAGAAGTGAAGTTGTTACAACCAGTCAAAACGGTGACTACATCCTTCGTTACTACGTTCTGGATCCTTCCAAAGTCTATAACGTTTCGAATCTCGATGTCGGGAATGAGCCGATATTTGACAAGTATACCCTTGTTTATGAAAAAGAGATTAAACAAGATGCTTTAGATGCCCTTTCTGATTTAGGTGGAACGAGTAAAGTTGAAAGTAAGAACAAAGATTATTTCTTGAATGTTACGCCAAAACGAGTGGATGATCGTCATTTTGAGTTGGAGATCACCGGATGGTTTTCGGCTAAGGAAACTGTCACCTATACTGATGAAAATACAGGAACAGAATATACAGTTCCAAAACCATTCACAGATCTTCCAAAATCAGCTTTCCTAAGTAACAATCAGACTATGATCGTTGGGAAAGATGCGACACCTCAAGGAGCAGAAGGCTTTTCTAACTTTAAACAAACCATTCAAAAAATGGTGGTTTCAAATCCACTGACGAGCGTGAACTATTATTATCGGAAAATGACGTCGTCAGAATCTGCATCGCAGTCTCAAAGTTTCTCAGCTTCAACGTCAGCATCTCTAGTTTCAGATTCAATTTCATCGTCTCAATCTGTATCGACAAGTGAATCCAACTCGTTGGTTCAAGAATCGATCTCCACAAGTCAGTCAGAGTCGTTGATTCAAGAGTCCGTTTCAGCGAGTCAATCAGATTCGCTAGTTCAAGAGTCGATTTCAGCCAGTCAATCAGACTCGTTGATTCAAGCCTCAGTCTCCGCTAGCCAATCAGAGTCACTGGTTAAAGAATCAGTTTCTGTCAGTCAATCAGAATCCTTGGTTCGAGAGTCAGTTTCAGCTAGTCAGTCAGAGTCACTGGTACAAGCCTCCGTATCTGCCAGTCAGTCAGATTCATTGATTAAAGAATCAGTTTCAGCTAGTCAGTCAGAGTCACTGGTACAAGCCTCCGTATCTGCAAGTCAATCAGAGTCGCTGGTTAAAGAATCAGTATCCGTCAGTCAATCAGACTCGTTGGTTCAGGCATCAGTTTCAGCCAGCCAGTCGGAGTCGTTGGTTCAGGAATCTGTATCCGCCAGTCAGTCAGATTCCTTGGTTCAGACATCTGTATCGGCCAGCCAGTCCGATTCGCTGGTTAAAGAATCAGTTTCTGCGAGTCAATCAGACTCGCTGGTTCAGGCATCTGTATCGTCTAGCCAATCAGAATCCTTGGTTCAATCGTCGGTTTCAGTAAGTCAGTCAGAGTCTTTGCTTCAGGAATCCGTTTCGGCCAGCCAGTCTGATTCGTTGGTTCAAGAATCAGTTTCTTCAAGCCAATCTGAGTCGCTGGTTCAAGAGTCGATTTCAGCGAGTCAATCCGACTCACAATCAAAAGCAGCATCAGCATCTAAGAGTGAGTCTGAAAAAGCCTCGAAATCTGTTTCGTTGAGTCAGTCGGTATCCTTATCTAATTTAGTATCTAGATCAATTTCTGTGTCTCAATCGCAGTCAACATCGGCGGTTGGATCGGAGGAAGTGGTTTCTCAACTGATTTCCTTGTCACAATCTATTTCGATGAGCAAAAAGCTGTCAGAATCCGTTTCGTTGAGTCAGTCAGAGTCTTTGCTTCAGGAATCCGTATCGGCAAGCCAGTCAGATTCCTTGATTCAGGCATCTGTATCGTCTAGCCAATCAGAATCCCTGGTTCAAGCGTCAGTTTCTGCAAGCCAATCCGACTCGTTGGTTCAAACATCGGTATCGGCCAGTCAGTCTGAATCGTTGGTTCAGGAATCGGTTTCCGCAAGTCAGTCAGAGTCCTTGATTAAAGAATCTGTATCCGACAGTCAATCAGACTCGCTGGTTCAGGCATCTGTATCGGCCAGCCAGTCCGAGTCCTTGATTAAAGAATCTGTATCCGCAAGTCAATCAGAATCCTTGGTTCAAGAGTCCGTTTCGGCAAGTGAATCAAATTCATTGACTCAAGAATCGATCTCAGCAAGTCAATCAGAGTCGTTGGTTCAAGAGTCCGTTTCGGCAAGTGAATCGAATTCATTGGCTCAAGAATCGATCTCAGCAAGCCAATCAGATTCTTTGGCTCAATCGTCTGTTTCAGCCAGTCAGTCCGAGTCGTTGGTTCAAGCCTCAGTATCGGCTAGCCAATCCGAGTCGTTGGTTCAGGCATCGGTATCAGCGAGTCAATCAGAGTCATTGATTCAGGAATCTGTATCGGCCAGTCAATCCGATTCCTTGGTTCAGGAGTCTGTATCAGCTAGCCAATCCGAATCCTTGGTTAAAGAATCAGTCTCAGCTAGCCAGTCTGAGTCGTTAGTACAAGAATCAGTTTCAGTAAGTCAATCACAATCTACTTCTGATGTCGAATCCAAGTCTCAAATTACAGAATCTATGTCCTTTTCTCGTTCTGATTCAATGAGTCAGTCGGAATCGCAAGTATCGACTGATTTGCAATCAACATCATTGAGTCAATCAGAATCGTTGGTGCGAGAGTCAGTTTCTGCGAGTGAATCGGAATCCTTGGTTCAAGAATCAGTTTCTTCAAGCCAATCCGATTCGCTGGTACAAGAGTCGATTTCAGCCAGCCAATCCGATTCGCTGGTTCAAGCATCTGTATCTGCCAGCCAGTCAGAGTCGTTGGTTCAAGCCTTAGTATCGGCTAGCCAATCCGAGTCCTTGGTTCAGGAATCTGTATCTGCCAGTCAATCACAATCTACTTCTGATGTCGGATCTAAGTCTCAAATTACAGAATCTATGTCCTTTTCTCGTTCTGATTCAATGAGTCAGTCGGAATCGCAAGTATCGACTGATTTGCAATCAACATCATTGAGTCAATCAGACTCGTTGGTTCAGGAATCAGTTTCAACAAGTGAATCGAATTCATTGTCTCAAGAATCGATCTCAGCAAGCCAATCAGAATCCTTGGTTCAGGAATCCGTTTCAGCGAGTCAATCCGATTCACTGGTACAAGCGTCGGTTTCAGCTAGCCAATCCGACTCGCTGGTACAAGAATCAGTCTCAGCAAGTCAATCAGATTCATTAGTTCAAGCTTCTGCTTCGACAAGCGAATCGGCTTCAACTTCTCATGTCGTAGCTGCATCGCAGGTTTCAGAGTCTGGATCGTTCTCTCGATCCGTTTCTGAGAGTCTATCTGCTTCACAATGGACATCCCATTCAGAATCTCTAGCATCAACATCTGTTTCAAAATCAGACTCCTATAGCCAATCAACTTCGCTCCTTTCAGCAAGCGAATCGGCTTCAACGTCCATGCCAGTATCTGAATTTCCTTTGACGAGTGTTTCAGATTCTATAAGCGCATCATCAACAGAGAGTCAATCCTTATCGCAGGAAATTTCTGAATGGATCAGTGTGTCTTATGCGTCAAGTTTCTCTGCTGTGACAAGTTCTTCGGAGTCTGTCGTGTCTTCGTTAGACACCTCTTACTCAGAATCTCCATCAGATGCAAGCTCGCTAAGTGCGACACGTTCTTCAGGACCTGCTCTTCCAGAGACAGGTGCCCATCCTTCATCTAATATTCTTGCTACAGGAGCTTCCATTCTTCTGTCTGGATTAGCCCTTTTAGGAATTCGGAAAAAAGATGGCAAATAAAACCTTAAAAGACCGGAATGAACCGGTCTTTTATTGATCTAGAATGTCTAAGAAGTTGGGAAATATGTTATAATGAATGAGGAAGTTTTCGTTGAGGGATATGAAAAAGGTTACTTTGTGAAAAGCTCTGTTTGCCTTCATATCTTCAGAAAATATGGGATTAAAAAAGAAGAGTCAGAGGAAAGAGATGAAAATCCATTTTACAAATCTATTTGGGCAATCTTCGAAAAGTGTTGCCCTGATGGCACAAAACGATATTATGAATGTCGTTCGTGAACTTGGGGTTAATGAATTAGGGATCTACTTTTATGATCATAGCAATGAACCAGCTAGCGAATTGAACTCGCGAATGGATGGGATTTTAGCAGGCGTTGCTTTTGGGGATATTGTCTTCGTTCAATCTCCTTCTTGGAATGGAATTGAGTGGGACCGCCGTTTGGTTGATAAGTTAAAACTCCTTCAAACCAAGCTGGTCATGTTTATCCATGATGTTCCACCACTCATGTTTGAGAGCAATTATTACCTAATGCCCAACTATATCGACATGTACAATCAGAGTGATCTGGTCGTTGTTCCGTCAGAGCAAATGTACCATCGTCTAGTATCAGAAGGACTCACAGTGAAAAAATATGTGGTCCAAAAGTTGTGGGATTTGACCCATAGTTTGGACCTCTATACTCCGCAATTTGAGAAAAAACTGATCTTCTCAGGAAATCCTTCACGTTTCCCACATATCATCGACTGGAAATATGATACACCCCTTCATGTTTATACCGAACCAGTTGAAGGAGTTGATTATTCCAAGGTCCATATTGAAGGGTGGCGAACTAAGCAAGAGTTGCTTTTGGAGCTTTCTAAGGGGGGGTTTGGGCTGGTCTGGGGAAATTCAGAGAACCCCGAGGATGAGCGAGATTACTACAAAGAAAATATTTCCTACAAATTATCGACTTACTTATCCGCAGGTCTTCCGGTAGTCGTGCCAGACTATTTGTCAAATGCAGACTATATTCGAGAAAAAGGGCTTGGCTTTGTAGCATCCAGTCTTGAAGAAGCTAATCGTCTGGTTCAAGACTGCACAGAAGAAGCGTATGCCCAAATGGTCCAAAAGGCTCACTATACTTCTTATTTGATCCGCAATGGCTATTTTACAAAGAAATTATTCGTCGATACCATCATGGCTTTAGGAGAATAATGTCCAAGTAAACCAGATTCTTCAGATAAACATCTGAAGGATTTTTTGTTGAATACGGTACCAAATGGGGAATTTGAAATATTATCAAATATTAGTGACAAATGAGTTTGGAAAAGTCGCAAATTATGGTAAAATAAGTTGAGATAAAATGCTCTAAAGGCACATATTTAAAGGCTGTTTCCCTGGTGGAAGAGTCAAAATGAGTAAGAGAAAGTTTAAAAGAAATGTTAAAACGATCTGAAGTAGGAAAGAGATTTTGTTGGACGATATTTTTCGTCTTTATTTATGTTTTGGGAAGTAAAATTTCCCTGCCTTTTGTTGACTTATCAAAGGCCTTGAGACTCAATGAGGGAACGACAACGGGCTTGCAGCTCTCAAGCGCTGTGATGGGGGGAAATCTCCGCGGGATGTCGATCTTTTCGATCGGTCTATCCCCATGGATGTCTTCCATGATTTTGTGGCGGATGTTTACCGTTTCAAAACGCTTTAACCTCGAAAAAACCAGCACGGAGATAGTGGAGCGGCGAAAGATGTACGTGACCTTGGCGCTCGCCATCGTCCAGTCTTTGGCAGTGGCCATGTATCTCCCCTTGAAGACAGGGTTGAACCCCGGACTTGTCATTGCGGTCAATACCATGATTATGGTAGCCGGAGCCTTCTTTTTAGTTTGGCTCTCCGATCTAAATGCCGCTTTGGGCCTTGGAAGTTCTGTTGTGATCATGATGGCTGGGATGGTTATGTACCTGCCAGAAGATGTGATGCAGACCCTTTCAAGTGTCAATAATATCCCAGAG
The DNA here is from genome assembly GCF_034134805.1 of Streptococcus sp. S5. Lineage (NCBI taxonomy): Bacteria > Bacillati > Bacillota > Bacilli > Lactobacillales > Streptococcaceae > Streptococcus > Streptococcus lingualis. The sequence goes on from NZ_CP139419.1 coordinate 366,358, forward strand.
ATCGCTTATGTTCTGGGCGTGATTTTTATCTTGATTTTTGTCTATGTGGCAGTCTTGGTGGAATATTCCAAGTACCAGATTCCTGTCAATAAATTAGGGATCCACAACAACTTGAAAAGTTATACTTTTTTGGATATCAAGCTCAACCCAGCAGGAGGGATGCCCTTTATGTACGCCATGACCTTGGTGTCCATTCCTCAGTATGCCATGCTCTTGATCTTGTCTATGGATTCCAATGCCAAGTGGGCTGCTCGTTTAGCCAAACACTTGGTGATGGGAGATCCGATTTGGATCCTTCTTTACATTCTGATGATCGCCCTTCTCTCTTTTGCTTTTGCCTTTGTCAATGTAAACGGAGAAGAAATTGCAGATAAGATGATGAAGGCTTCCGAGTATATCGATCATGTCTATCCTGGAGCAGATACACGTCGCTATATCAATAAAATTGTGCTACGCTTGACGGTTTTTGGGACCTTGTATCTGATCCTCTTCACGGCGCTTCCTTTTTCTCTCCTGTTATGGGATAAGGATCTCTTGCGCTTGACCATGATTCCAGGAACCTTCCTCATGTTTGTCGGGATGATTTACAATATCCGAGAAGAAATTCGTGCCCTTCGTGTGAATCAACGTTATACAAGAATATTCTAGGAGTAACCATGTATTATTTTGTACCAGCCTGGTATGGAACGGACCGCATCTGGCAGCAAACAGCTACCCCTTGGTACTGGATGCGAGAGTCCATTGAATTTGACGATACCATTAATCAAGTTCGTATTTTTCAAGAAGCAGAAATGGATCGGATCTTATTGTTGCCTCAATATAGTCCACAACTGCGCTATTTTTTGCACCGCCAAGATTTGTTAGAGACAGATGTGCTTTCGATTTTTGATAAGATCCAACAGGTTCCGTCTGATTTGGCTATGCGCCCAGTTCAGCTTCAGGACATCGAATGGCCGAGTGAGACCACTTTTTCCTATACTCCCTTTTTGGTGATGGCATTTCGAAAGGGCCACCACCTAGCGAAACTTGATATGGGAGTGGATGGAAACCTTCTCTCTTTGACCCGTTATAAGAATGACGAGATCAGCTACATCGAGTACTTAGATGATCGTGGCTTTATCTCTAGTAGAATCTACTACAATGAGGGAAAACCCTATTTCCAAGAGTATCTGAGTTTTGATGGGCAATGGGTTTTGAGAGAGATGCTGATCGAAGAGAACCACTCCGTCATGGTCAATGAAGCTTTCTTTCATGCCTTCAAAAAAGAAAGCTATGCCAATATGGGAGACGTTGTCGCTGAAAAAATGAAAGAGCAGCTAGCAACCTTGGTTCCAGGACGAGATCAGTTGGTTTTGGCAGCTCATCCAGCAAATTTGGCCTTTTTACAAGATACGGCAAGTAGCGTCAAGAAAGTCTTGTCTTTCTATGGGGATCGTCAGCCCTTGTCTGCCGAAAACTTTGCCCTCTATTTTGATATGATTGATGCCCAGCTCTTGATCACAGATAGTGAAAAAACCAAAGAAGCGATTGGAGTCTTTTCTCCTAGCTTGGCTCAAAAGACACACCGGATTACCTCTTTTGATTCCCGCCTCCGTTTGGGATCTAGTCAGGAACGTAAGGAATCAAAGATTTACTTTTATGTCAACGAAGCCGAGCTTCCAAGTAAGAGCCAGCTCAAGAAGGTTCTGGAAGTGTTGGTGCAACATCCTTTATTTGAAGTTGTTTTTGCATTTTACAATGGCTCGCCGGAGCGTGTTAAGGAATTAGAAGGGCAACTCGAGGAATTGATCGCTAGCGAGCAGGATTTGCATCTGGTTCAATCACCAGCCCAAATAGAAGGGCTTGGGGAAAACCAGATCATCGATGAAGAGTCCGTACAAGATGCACCGGACTATCGCTTTGTAGTTAAGAATTTTTCAAATGAAAATGACATTATTCAAGAGTTGGAAAAAACACGCTTGATCGTAGATTTAAGCGAGGAACCCAACCTCTATACGCAGATTGCAGGGATCTCTGCTGGGATTCCACAGGTCAACCGCGTCCAGACAGAATATGTCGATCATTTGAAAAATGGTTATGTCTTATCAAAGGGAGACAAGGAATTAGAAAAGGCGATTACTCACTTTTTATTGGAATTGAAGCCTTGGAACGAAGCCTTGGTCTACTCGATCGAAAAAATTCAAGAATACACCGGTCAACGCTTGATCGAGAAATGGGAAGGATGGATGAAAGAACGTCATGGATAAAAAACAACAAATACCCCATATTCTCCAAATCGGCTCAAGCAGTTGGCAGGATCAAGTGGAGCTTCCTGCTGGACTAGGCTGGCACTTTTTTCAAGCTACCACTCTTCCATCGCTCAAAGAGTATATGGAAGAAGAGGAAATCTCCAAATTCAAAGCCTTGATTCTGGAAAAGCCAGAAGATTTATTAGCTTTAGGAGAAGACCTGGCTTATTTCCAGCCTTATACTGTTTTTTATGATCAAAGCCATGAACTAGAGGCGCCTTCTGACGAATTGGCCCACCTCTTAAGACTCAAGCAAGCAAGACCCTGGGATTTCTCAAATAAGCATCAATTTCTCTATGTCTTAGAGCGCTTTTTATACGACAATCAATATGGAGATGCCTTTACGGTTCGTGACCTGCTAGTGAGACCGGATTTTGCTGGCCAGCAAACGGTGCTGGGGCAACATTTTCTGAAGCTAGATGGATCATACGGTGAAGAGTTTACACCGATTGCTCAGTGGGTCTACAACTACGTGTATGATGCGAGTCGTCCCATCAATTTTTGGTTGGAATATGAAAAAGATCCAAGCTGTCAGCTGCAATTGCGGATTCAATTTTACCGCTTTGGTGCTCTGGGAGAGTGGGTCAAAGATGCAGTCTTTTCAGAAGAAGAGATGGAGCAACCACTAGAATTGGACGGAGCAGAACCTTATTACTTAGCCTTTTCGCTGGAAGCAAAAGGAGAAGGGACGCTTACGATCGGAGCCTTACATAAGCGCTTGTCACATGGTCCTTTAGGAGAGATGACCGTAGGAGCTAAGACGCTACGGGACCACAAACGCCAAGAAATTTTTGCTTATTTCCATCCTGGCGATATGAAGCCACCTTTAAACATTTACTTTTCTGGGTATCGTCCGGCTGAAGGATTTGAAGGGTTTGGGATGATGCGTGCGATGGGGAGTCCCTTTATTCTCTTTTCTGACCCAAGACTGGAAGGTGGATCCTTCTATATGGGCTCAGAAGAATTGGAAAGTCAAATCACTGCTTTTATTGATCAGCACTTGGACTTGCTCGGCTTTGAGCCAAAAGATATGAATTTCTCTGGCTTGTCCATGGGGACCTTTGGTGCCCTTTACTATGGGGCTCTTTATTCTCCTCATGCGATCTTGGTCGGAAAACCCATTGTCAACCTGGGAGATGTCGCTGCCAACCTGAAATTTAAACGCCCAGATGAGTTTGGAACGTCCTTGGATATGATGCAGTTGATCATTGGTCAAGTGTCGCAAGAAGGGATCGGTCAGCTCAATCAACGCTTCTGGGACCGGTTTAACCAGGCAGATTTCAAGGATACGATTTTAGCCCTTGCCTATATGAGAGATGATGACTACGACCAGCAGGCTTATCCAGATATTTTAGAGACCTTGTATGAATTGCCGGTTCGTATTATCAGCACTAGTCGTGCTGGTCGACACAACGATGCGAGTGGTCCGATCATTGAGTGGTTTGTGACCCAGTACAAAGAAATCATGGAAAGAGACTTTGGAAGAAACCAATGATAAAAATAAAAGAAAATGAAAGCAGACGAATCTACTGGGGCGATACTGTTCTAGCAGATTATCTTTGGGGGTCGACCATTCAGGCGACTGCCCAAGGAAGCGTTCAGTTTCAGAACCCCCTCATGCCATCTGGTCAAGTGCTGAAAACTTGGCATTCGCAGACAAATTTTGGCGCAACTCGTCAAATTCCTAGTCTGCCTCTGCTCAAAAGAGAGCAAGATTATGAACTGGTTATCACGATGGAAGCGACTCCGGCTCATACCGTTATGGTAGAAATCGTCTTCAAAGATCGCTTTGGAGAGGTCGTTGGCCGTCGAGTAACCGCAGAAGGTCGCTTGCCGTTTACCTATCCAGATCAAGCATACGCCTATGAAGTACGCTTGCTCAGTGCAGGTTTGCAAGAGTTTACCTTCCACTATTTCACGATTCAACCAATATCGTCTGAGGGAGCAGAAGTTCTCGAATAGACGAACATCACTGCAAAAAAAGAGGATTACATTGGATTACGTTAAATTAAGAAACATCAAAAAAATCTTAAAAGAAGTCAATAGCTGGAAGGATGACATGGCCCGCTTGACGGATCAACAACTACAGGAGAAGACTGTGGAATTTCGGGAACGTCTAGCAGAGGGTGAGACCTTGGATGATCTCTTACCGGAAGCATTTGCAGTTGCGCGGGAAGCTGATAAACGGGTCTTGGGCATGTTTCCTTATGACGTGCAAGTCATGGGAGGGATTGTCCTCCACCAAGGCAATGTCGCTGAAATGAATACCGGTGAAGGAAAGACCTTGACGGCAACTATGCCGGTTTATCTCAATGCCTTAGAGGGCAAAGGGGTCATGGTTATTACGACCAATACCTATCTGGCAACTCGGGATGCAGAAGAGATGGGACAGGTCTACCGCTTTTTGGGCTTGACTGTTGGAGTTCCCTTGAAACAATCAGAAGACGAAGAATTAGATCCAGAAGTCAAACGGGAGATTTACCGGTCAGATGTCATTTATACGACTAATACTAGTCTGGGCTTTGACTATTTAACAGAGAACTTGACGGCTTCTGCAGATGGCCAATTTTTGGCAGACTTCAATTACGCCATTGTTGATGAGATTGATTCGGTGCTCCTTGATAGTGCTCAGACTCCCTTGATTATTTCTGGTTCTCCTCGGGTTCAGTCCAACCTTTATGGGATTATTGATACCCTGATCCAAACCTTCAAAGAAGGGGAAGACTTCAAGTTTGATGAAGAAAAGAAACGAGTTTGGTTGACTCGAAAAGGAGCTCATGCAGCAGAAGCCTTTCTAGCCATTCCCAACCTCTATGATCCCCAATACCGTGACTTGGTCCGCCATATCAGCTTAGCCCTGCAGGCCAATAAAAACTTTATTAAGGATAAGGATTATGTCATCCATCCCAATGTCGAAGGGCAACCGGAGATTGTCTTACTAGACCAGGCGACGGGGCGCTTGATGGAAATGACCCGTTTGCAAGGAGGACTCCACCAGGCGATTGAAGCCAAAGAGGGTCTCAAGCTGACCCAAGAAACACGGGCCATGGCTTCTATTACTTACCAAAACCTCTTTAAGATGTTTCGGAAGTTGGGTGGCATGACTGGGACTGGGAAGGTCGCTGAGGCAGAGTTTCTTGATACCTATGCCATGTCAGTGATCAAGATCCCAACCAATCGCAAGAAGATCCGCAAGGATTTGCCAGATGAAATCTATCAGACCTTGCCAGAGAAAATCGTGGCTTCCTTGGATTATGTGAAGAAGATCCACGAAAAGGGCAATCCGATTCTGGTCTTTGCCGGATCCGTTGAGATGTCGATTCTTTACTCGAATCTTCTTTTGCGGGAAGGGATTCCACACAATCTTCTTAATGCCAACAATGCTCCTCGAGAGGCCCAGATCATTAAGGAATCAGGTCGAAAAGGAGCTGTGACGGTTGCGACCTCAATGGCCGGTCGGGGAACCGATATCAAGTTGGGACCAGGAGTCGCTGAGTTAGGTGGCTTGGTGGTTGTTGGGACTGAGCGGATGATGAACCAGCGGATTGACCTTCAAATTCGGGGACGTTCAGGTCGCCAAGGAGATCCCGGTTTGACCAAGTTCTTCGTCTCTTTGGAAGACGATTTGATGAAAAACTGGGGGCCAGACTGGATCCAGGATACCTATCAAGACTATGATGTGGATGAGCGGATTGGTTCAGCCAAAGCTCTGACCAAGCGCAAGTATAGAAACTTGGTGGAACGGGCCCAAAATGCTAGTGAAAGTTCTGGTCAGGCCAGTCGTCGGATGACGTTAGAATTTGCGGAAAGCATGAACATTCAGCGTGCCATCGTCTACGAAGAGCGCGACCGCTTGATCAAACAAGAAGGACGCTTGGATGATATCGTTGAAAAAGTGCTTCGTTCCGTCTTTTCAAGTGTAGCCCATAAAAAAGAATACAAGGAACCGGTAGCTTTTTATCGCTATATGTTAGACAATGTGAGCTACCAAGTGGATCCAGAAAAGGCCCACCAAACCTTCCGTAGCAAGAAAACCAAAGAAAATTTCTTATGGGAGATTGCTAAAAGTGAGTTAGAAGCTAAGTATGAGATCCTAGGCACCGATGAGGTGATCGCCCAATTCCAGCGCATGGCCATTCTAAAAGCTATCGATGAAAACTGGGTCGAGCAGGTAGACTATCTGCAACAATTGCGCATGGCGCTCTCTGGTCAGTACACCAGTCAGAAAAACCCTTTGGTAGAATTTTTCCAAGAAGCCTACCAATCCTTTGAACGAATGAAAGAGGCGGCCAAAGAACAAATGGTCCGCAATCTCTTACTGAGTCGAGTAGAAATCAATAAAAAAGGGGAAATTGTCTTGCATTTCCCATAAAAGAGGACATTATGACAGTATACAATATCAACCTTGGAATCGGTTGGGCCAGCAGTGGTGTTGAGTATGCCCAGGCCTACCGTGCCCAGTTGTTACGCAATATCCATCAACCAGCCAAGTTTGTCTTTATGGATATGATTCTAGCCGATAATATCCAACATTTAACAGAAAATATCGGTTTTAAAAATGATGAAATCATCTGGCTCTATAGCCATTTTACAGATATAAAAATTGCGCCAACGACCTATACCATTGATCAGGTCTTAGCAGGATTTGCCGGAAAACCGACTCGTGAAGAAGTCGATGGTAAGATCAAGCGCTTCTTTTATGAGGACCAGGACAACTTTTTGACCTGCTACCTGCGCGCAGAAAACAGTCCCTATGTTGAACGTTGCGAGTACGTGTCTAGAGGAATTTTGGTGAGAAAGGATTATTTCTCCTATACCCGCTATTGTACTGAGTACTTTATTCCCAAAAACAATCAAGCCAACTTGATTGAGCGCCGTTTTTACAATGAAGACGGGACGGTTGCCTACAGCATGCAGATGGCAGATGGCCGCGAAATTTATCGTTTCCCAGATCGCTACCTAGTTGGTCGCCAAGAATTGATCCGCTACTTCATGCAAACTCTTCAATTGACCAAACAAGATCTGGTGATTTTGGATCGGGAAACTAATATCGGGCAGCCTATCTTTGAAGAAGCGCAAAAAGCCCGTCTGGGTGTGGTCGTTCACGCCGAGCACTTCAGTGCCAATAATGTTGATGATCAGTATATCCTGTGGAACAACTACTACGAGTACCAATTTACCAATGCAGACAAGGTAGACTTCTTTATTGTCGCGACTGATCGCCAAAAAGAAATCTTGGCTGAGCAGTTTGCTAAATACACCAACCATCAGCCGGCCATCTATACCATTCCGGTTGGGAGTCTTGCAAGCTTGCCACAAAACGAAAATCGCACCCCATTTTCTATGATTACTGCCTCACGTTTGGCGACAGAAAAGCATATTGACTGGTTGGTGCGAGCAGTGGTTCGCGCCAAAAAAGAATTGCCAGAACTGTCTTTTGACATCTATGGAAAAGGTGGAGAAGAAGGCAAGCTGCGTTCTCTGATTGATGAATTGGGAGCGGCAGACTATATCCATCTCAAAGGACATGCCAATCTGGAAGAAATTTATAAGAACTATGAAGTTTACCTGTCCGCGTCGACCAGCGAAGGCTTTGGGTTGACCTTGATGGAGGCGATTGGTTCTGGACTTCCGATCATCGGTTTTGATGTTCCTTATGGCAACCAAACCTTTGTCACAGAAGGTAAAAATGGCTATCTCATTCCGCCTTCAGCAGATCAAGTGGTCGACCAGATTGCTTCTGCCTTTGCGGAGAAAATCATCCAGCTATACAAAAAGGATGATCTAGCCAGCATGCGTCAAGCATCTTATGCGCGTGCAGAAGACTTTTTGACCAGCCGAGTAGAAGAAGCTTGGGCACAATTGATAGAAGAGGTGACACATGCTGAACGTATTTGATAGTTATTCTCGTGAAAGCCAAGACTTGCTCCACTCTATGAAAGAGTCTGGCTTTGACCACCCGACCGTTGTTTTGGAGCCAAATGGTTTCTTACCAGACGGTGTCGAGTCTCCATTTATCTATTTCTTAGGACAAGCAAAAGGAGAGAAGCGGGGACGCTACTTTAATGAAGTTCCAGTTCCTGATTTCTGGGAAGTTTCTGGGGATAATAGTTCGGGAAAAGTGACCTACTATGGTCAAGAAAAGGCTCGAATTGTGTACCACGCTGCTTCCTACAAACGCATCGTCGAGCGCTTAGAGTGGTTAGATGACAAGGGACAAGTGGTCATGATTGAGCACTACGACCAATACGGTCGTAAGATTGCCGTAACGACTTGTGGCGATCAGGGACAGTATTTGGTGACTACTTATTTTGAAGGGGATACCGAGCGCTTGACAGAAAATCACCAAACAGGGGATTTGATCTTGACCTTGGACCATCAACCCATGCGAATTTTCAAGAATCGCTTAGATTACTTTGTCTTTTATCTAGAGTATCGTGGTTTTGATCTAGATGGTTTGGTCTACAATACGCTGGCTACCTCCTTTAGCATTAGTCTCCAGCTGGGCAATAAAGGCATCAAAGGACGCGACGTCCTGGTGTGGCAAGAGCCTCTTCACGACAGCCTTCCGGGCAACATGCAGTTGATTCTAAAGAGCCCAGAAATCCGGACCAAGAAGATCTTGATTCCGCAAAACGCGACCTATCATCGTGCTTTGCAGTTGACCTCGCAAGATCAGCATAGCTATTTTGGTCCCCTTGGCTACCTGTATGATTTCAAGGTGAAAGACGATATCCGTAAAGACGCCTTTGTCTTGACCAATTCGGATCAGATCGAAGCCTTGACCTACCTAGTAGAGAACTTGCCAAATGTGACCTTCCGTGTAGCAGCTTTGACGGAGATGTCTGCGAGCCTCTTGTCTATGGTCCGCTACCCAAATGTGGTCTTGTACCAAAATATCAGTCAAGAGCGGATCAAAGAGTTGCTTAAGGTCTCTAGTATTTATCTGGATATCAACCACTATGCAGAGGTACAAGGCATTGTTCGCAAGGCCTTCGAACACCAGCAAGTCATCCTTACCTTTAGCCATACCCTGCATGACCGCCACTTCCTCGCACAAGCCAATATCTTTGATCAAGGAAAAGAAGCAGATGTGGTGGCCCGTATCCAGGAAATCTACCAATCTGTGGATAACTACAGAGAAGCCGTCGCACAACAAATTGCCCAATCAAGTAGCGTTGAGCCAGCTGTTTTCAAAGCTCGCTTGCAAGAAGGGATAGGTGGACACAGTGAGTGATCGTAAGAAAGATTTATTTTACAAAGAAGTAGAAGGACGGATGGAGTCTCTCAAACGCCGTCCTGCCGAAAAAGAAAAGACGACACGTTCTGAAAAGATCAATGTTACTTTTAATGTGATCATTGGTTTGGTGATTCTGCTGGGAGTTATTTTTACCCTCTTCAGAGTGTTAGGAGGATCCTAAGATGGAAATGGTATTTGCAATCGGGATCTCGATCTTATCCCTCGCTCTTGTGGTTCTGATCACCCTGCAGCCTCGCCAACAACAATCGCTTTCAACAGATGCGACCAGTAACCTAGGAAAACCAAGTTACTGGCGGTCCCACCGTGGACTCAAGCTAGCGACCCTTGTTGTTAGTATTGTCTTTCTCGTATCCTTATTTCTTTATATGATGGTCGTACAGGCCTAATTTCTAATAGAATGGATAAAAAGAAGTTGGTATTCTCCAACTTCTTTCAAATTGTAGATAGAGTCATCTTAGAAACTTTCCTTAGGTGAGTACGGACGTCAGCGAACTTCGAGGAAGTTCCATGACTAATTATTGAGCCTAAGGTCTCAATAATCCCGAGTGCCTGAAACATAATTATTTCAGGCACTTATCTCACGGCGGAAAGTTTCAGTAGATGTCTAAGTGAGCCTAATAGTTGATATCTTTTTAATTTTTTAAGTATCATTTAGGATGTATTATGTAAGAAACAGGTGTATTACATTCTAAAAGAAGTTGGTAAACCAACTTCTTTTTTTGATGATGTTCCCTTTGATTTTATGGTATACTGAAAGCGATAAAATGATTGGAGCTTCCGATGAAAAAGATTCCCTTAGTATTTTCAGGTTGTCTGTTAGGACTAGTTGGCGCTGGAAACCTTCTTGCAGACTCTCTGCCTGTTCTTGCCCATGCCTTTAGTCTGACAGGTTTGTTCTTCTGGTTTTTCTTTTTAGTCTATCATGCGATTCGCTGGCAAGAAACCAAGATAGAACTCCAACAGCCATCCCTGTTATCTGGGCTGGCGACCTTTCCCATGGCAGGGATGATTCTATCCACCTATCTTTTTCGCCTCTTTCCCGCCTTTGGAAGTCTATCTCAGTTGGTTTGGTGGTCAGCCTTTCTCTTGGATCTTTGCTTGATTCTTTATTTTACCAAGACCCATGTCATGGTGCGTCCAAGAGCCAATGCCACTCCGAGTTGGACCGTTCTCTATGTGGGCATTGCAGTAGCAGCCTTGACCTACCCTGTTGTAGGAATCAGGGAGATTGCTTATCTCGCTTTAGTGATTGGTTTTGGTTTGACCTTTCTTCTCTACCCAGTCATTTATTTTGATGGGAAAAAGCAGCCCTTACCCAGTCATCTGTTGGGGCAAGAAGGTATCTATTGCGCTCCATTTTCCCTTCTTTTAGCAGCTCTGATTCGTGTCGGTGGAGCAAGCCTTCCTACCTGGTTCTTACTGATCATGGTGGTGGCCTCGCAAGGTTTTTATTTCTTTGTTTTGACGCGCCTGCCAAGAATGGTCAAAGAAGGTTTTCAACCTGCTTTTTCAGCTCTTACCTTTCCAACGGTCATTACAGCGACCTCTTTAAAAATGGCCCAAGGCTTGTTGCAACTACCTTTCTTGACAGCTCTTGTATGGATGGAAACTTTTCTTTGTCTCTTGATTCTAGTCGCTGTCTTAGGTGGTTATGTGGCCTATCTCAGAGAGTAGGAAGTCATCCTTTTTCATTGAAACCTTGTCACGATTATGGTAAGATGCACTATACGATTTGTCATACTTTATAGGAAAGGTATCTATGAAATTCATCAAAGGAAAGCTCTCACTGCTTTATCCCCTCTTTCTGCTCTTGTTTTATTTTTATGTTCGGCCTCAATTTCGCCCCTTGGCCCAGTATGTCTCCAATAGTGTAGCAAGCGCCAATAGCTATTATTGGACCTTATTTGGCCTAGAAGGCCTCTATGCAGTCTTTACAGGATTTTTGGTCTATCGTTTTTCTAAAAAAGCGCAGTTTAAGCTGGGGAAGAATCCTCTTCAAGCCCTGATAGAAGCCGTTTTTGCGGCCTGTTTAGTTTACTGGTTGGACTACTTCATCAGTGGTTTTGTTCAAGGACGAGCAGCCGTTTTGAGTTTGTTTCCACGGGAAATTAGCCCCACAGGGGTACTTATCCTAGTGATCGCAATGGTTATCATCCGGCCAGTGACAGAAGAGCTGATCTTTCGTGGAGCCTTGGTGAATGCCTACTTTAAAGACTGGAAACTCTATGCTGAGATTTGGCTTCCAGCCCTCATCTACAGTGGCTTACATTTTCTCCACAATCCTTTTTCGCTAGGAGCTTCTATTATCTATCTCCTGCCGAGTGTGATTTTTGGGATCCTGTATTATCGGAGTAAGACGCTCCTTTCTCCTATTTTGGCTCATATCTTGCTCAATCTCTACTACACCTTGCCTTTACTTTTATCTGTATTTAAGTAGCAACCGATTTCCTGAGTGAGATTGGTTTTTTTTGAAAATATGGTATAATAGAATAAATTTAATAGAGGGAGTTGAGGTTTGAAAAAAAGCTACCGCGTCAAACGTGACAAAGATTTTAATGCTATTTTTAAAAGTGGTCAAAATGTTGCCAATCGGAAATTCGTTGTTTACCGCTTGCGCAAGGACCAACCGCATTTTCGAGTCGGCCTGTCTGTTAGTAAGAAACTGGGAAATGCTGTGACTAGAAATCGTATCAAACGTTTGATTCGCCATGTTTTGATCAAACACCAAGCCTTCCTTACGACCGATGATTTTGTTGTCATTGCTCGTAAAGGAGTGGAGGAGCTCGACTTTCATCAAGTAGAGAAAAATCTTGTACATGTCTTAAAATTAGCGCATGTCTACCAAGAAAGGGAATAATGTGAAAAAGAAACTGAAGTTAACTGGATTATTAGGAGCGGCCTTATTGGTCTTGACAGCTTGTGGAACCTCTCAAGTGACAGCTCAGTCGACAGGTGGTTGGGAACGTTTCGTCTACTTCTTTGCAGAAGCCATCCGCTTCTTGTCCTTTGGCGGAAGTATCGGTGTAGGGATTATCGTCTTTACCATTGTCATACGGACGGTCCTCTTGCCTCTCTTCCAATATCAAATGAATTCAACCCGCAAAATGCAGGAAATTCAACCTCTCCTCAAGGAATTGCAAGCTAAGTATCCTGGGAAGGATCTTGATAGTCGGACCAAGCTTTCTGAAGAGATGCGGGCCCTTTACAAGGAAAAAGGCGTCAAAACGTCTTCAGCCTTCCTTCCTCTCTTGATCCAGATGCCGGTCTTGATGGCCTTGTTCCAAGCGTTGAGCCGTGTCGAATTCCTTAAAGTCGGTCACTTCCTCTGGTTGGACCTTGGCGCGATCGACCCGACTTATATCTTGCCGGTTCTTGCCGCACTCTTCACATTTTTCAGCAGTTGGTTGACCAATAAAGCCATGCCAGAGCGCAATGGTAGTGCGACAACCATGATGTATGTGATGCCTGTGATGATCTTCTTCTTTGCCTTGTTCTCAGCCAGCGGGGTCGCACTATACTGGGTGACTTCCAATGCTTACCAAGTCGGGCAAACCTATCTTTTGAACAACCCCTTCAAGATTATCGCAGAGCGTGAAGCAAAAGAACAAGCTTCGCGCGACATGGAAAAACAAAAACGCCGTGCCCTAAACAAAGCACAGAAAAAGAAAAAATAAGAAAGAGGTGGACATATGGTCCTATATACTGGAGCAACTGTTGAAGAAGCGATTCAAAAAGGTCTGAACGATTTAGATATTCCTCGTATGAAGGCACATATTACGGTTGTAGCGCGTGAAAAGAAAGGTTTTCTTGGCTTGTTTGGGAAAAAACCAGCCCAAGTAGAGATTGAGCCCATTGCAGAAACAACTGTTGTAAAAGCCAATCAAAAAGCTGTCAAAGGTGTCCCAGATGAGATCAATGCACAAAACGAACCGGTTAAGACGGTGAGCGAAGCAACGGTTGATCTCGGACGCGTCGTTGCAGCGATCAAAAAGGTCGAAGAAGAAGGAGAAGTTGTCTCTGAAGAAATCAAGACCGAAATCCTGAAACATGACAAAGAAGCAGATACCGTTCTTGAAGAAAAAGGGCATGAACATATCCTTGAAAAAGTCAAAGAACCAGCGGCAAAAGAATCAAGCGAGTCTGATTTCTCAAACCTTGGTATCGAGGTAGAGGAAAACTACAACATCGAAGAAGTCGTAGCTGATGTGACAGCCTATGTTCAAACAGTGGTCGATGAAATGGATGTGGATGCGACTATCTCAAGCAGTCACAACCGCCGTACGGTCAATATGCAAATTGATACCAATGAGCCAGGACGTGTCATTGGTTACCACGGAAAAGTCTTGAAGGCTCTTCAACTTTTGGCGCAAAATTACCTCTATAACCGCTACTCAAAGAATTTTTACATTACCATTAATGTTAATGACTATGTAGAACACCGGGCAGAAGTTCTTCAAAGCTATGCTCAGAAGTTGGCAACACGTGCCCTCGAAGATGGGCAAGCCCAACAGACAGATCCGATGTCAAACAGTGAACGCAAAATCATTCACCGGATCGTCTCTAAGATGGAAGGAGTCACTAGCTACTCTGAAGGGGAAGAACCAAACCGTTATGTAGTTGTCGACATTGAAGGATAATCTAGCTATTATTTCCCATAAGGGAGAGACGGGATTGAGCCGATCTCTCCTTTTTTAGGTTTAGAAAGGAAGCAAATGGCATTTGCAGCGATTCGAGAGTTTTTAAAGCTTCAAGGAATTCACTACCAGGCCCCAGCAAAGGCTGGGGTGCTAGCCCCAGAGATGGAGCAGTATCGTGCCCTAGCTCAAGCAGCTCGTAAGGAATTCACCGATTTAGTCTCAGCCTTTCAGCAGCGTCACCCTTACTTGGAGCAGGATCGGACTAGCCAATGGATGAACCAGGCCCAGGTCTTGCGGCCTCATTTTTGGGCCTATCTAAAAGGAGAAGGGACGATGGCAGAGCCCATGTTTGCCTTGAGGCTTTATGGGGATGCAGCTGATTTTGGAGTTTCCTTAGAGGTGAGCTTTATCGAGCGAAAAAAAGATGAGGAGAGCCTTCAAAAACAACAAATGGTTCTCACCATACCCATCACTCAGCCAGTTTATTATTTCGCCCAGAAAAATGGAGAGAGTCAAAGGGTAGAAGGAACAGAAAAGAATCGCCATGATCTGTTGCAAGGAGTAGCAGAAGGGACGGTTCGTAAGGTCCTCGTCAAATACGATGTTTCTCTAGTTGAGGAGAGTTCCCTAGAGAATATCCTGGATCAGTTGCAAGAGGCGCTGGTGGCTCTGGAACCCTATTACTTGGCAACCCGTCAGGTGTAGAAAGGTGTTCTCCGACCTGTATTTGCAACAATTTTGCCATAGCTATTGACAAATAGAGTCGAATCCGATAGAATAGTAAGGTATGTTTAGTAACTGATCACAACTAGCCGGCTAAACGAATACAAAATCTATGAGGAGGTATTCATCGTGAAACGTACTTATCAACCAAGTAAACTTCGTCGTGCGCGCAAACATGGTTTCCGTCACCGTATGGCAACTAAAAATGGTCGTCGCGTATTGGCAGCTCGTCGTCGTAAAGGACGCAAAGTTTTGGCTGCCTAATTCAGATAAAAACCTAAAAACCAGTAGAAACTCGAGACTACTGGTTTTTGTTTTGTCCGAAAGTGAATTTAGAGGCGCTTTCTGCTATAATAGAAAGAAGAAAAACTCGGAAGAAAAGGAAGATCATGCAGATTTTTGATACCCACACCCATCTCAATGTGGAAGAATTCGCAGGAAAAGAACAAGAAGAGCTCGACTTGGCCAAGGAAATGGGTGTTGTAGCCCACAATATCGTTGGTTTTGACAAACCGACGATTGAGCGTGCCATGGAGTTGGCAGACCAGCATCCAGAACTCTATCTCACGCTTGGTTGGCACCCCACTGAGGCAGGCGATTATACTCCTGAAGTGGAGGCCTATTTACTTGAACAGCTAAAACATCCCAAAGTTGTCGCACTCGGAGAAATCGGTCTGGATTACCACTGGATGACGGCACCAAAAGATGTCCAAGAAAAGGTTTTTCGTCGTCAGATTCAATTGTCTAAGGACTTGGACCTCCCCTTTGTGGTGCATACACGCGATGCTTTAGAAGATACTTATGGCATCATCAAGAGTGAAGGAGTTGGTCCTCGCGGTGGGATCATGCATTCTTTCTCAGGAAGTTTAGAAGAAGCGAAACGCTTCATGGATTTGGGAATGATGATTTCCTTTTCTGGAGTGGTGACCTTTAAGAAAGCCACAGATGTCCAAGAAGCGGCAGCTGGCCTTCCGTTAGACAAGATCTTGGTTGAAACAGATGCCCCTTACCTGGCACCAGTTCCCAAACGTGGTCGAGAAAATAAAACAGCCTACACTCGTTATGTGGTAGATTTTATTGCAGAACTACGTGGCTTAACAACAGAAGAAGTGGCTCAGGCAACCTATGACAATGCAAGAAAGGTATTTGGCCTTGACTGAGAAAAGAAAAATACCGGAAGTGATTATCGTGGAGGGCAAGGATGACACAGCCAATCTCCGTCGTTTTTATGAGGTGGATACCTATGAAACGCGAGGCTCTGCGATCGATCAAGATGACTTGGAACGAATTGCTACCTTGCAAGAGTTGCGTAGGGTCATTGTCTTTACCGATCCAGACTATAATGGCGAGCGCATTCGCAAGATCATTATGCAAGAGGTGCCCCAAGCCAAACATGCCTTTTTAAATCGTGGTGAAGCAGTCCCCAAATCCAAGACCAAGGGGCGTTCTCTTGGAGTGGAGCATGCGAACTTTGAAGATTTAGAAAAAGCCCTAGCTGGACTGGTCGGGTCTTACGAAGATGAAAATTTCTTTGATATCACAAAGACCGACTTGATGCGGCTTGGACTGTTGATGGGAAGCGATAGTCGCAAACGGCGGGAATATCTAGGAGAAGCCTTGCGCATCGGCTACTGCAATGGCAAGCAATTACTCAAACGCTTGGAGTTGTTTGGAATTAGTTTGGCTGAGGTTGAAGCTACCATGAAAAGTTATGAGAATTGAGAAACTCCCCCAAAAGCAAGGGGAAGATGACGCAATAGAAGTAAGTATATACGGTTTAATCAGGCTTGGTTGCAAGCATTAGAAAAGTGACTCCATAGGATTTGTTATGAGTGTAGATAATGAGGATAATTTATGGGAATCTTCGATTTTTTAAAAAAGACAGAAACAACTGAAGCAACAAACAAAACAGTAGAGTCAATTGACAAAACATGCTTGGGAGTTCTAGAACTATTTCCGATAAAGGAGACGAATGAGTTATTGATTATTGGGAGCTTAGAGGGCGGACTCAAGGTTGGGGATTGTCTGCAATTTTGCAATCCCGATCAAGGTATGGACGCTCTTGGTTCTGTAGTCGTGAAAAAACTCATTAATCAAAATAAGGATGTAGATGTTCTCACGGATGAATCTCTAGCTCATTTGGTCATCGATATGGAAACTTCCTTGGTTAATCTTAAAAAGGGAAGTGTTCTCTATAGTTATGGTGTCGATGAGGAACAACGGCTATCAAGCTATACAGATGCTCTTTATAACGCGTTTGTAATTGTCCAAAAAGGTCAAATGTCCAATGAAGACTATCAAGCCGCTAGTCTTGATGATAGCATAGAAATATTGCGCCTCTTTTTATGGGAGTGCCGTCAAAATCAGAAAACTGGAAGTGAAGAAAGCTATCAAGCTAACACTCGAAAGCTAGAACGCCTAGCAGAAATCGTCAAGGACAAGTTGTTAGCAGCAGATTCGATTTACGCGGTCTTTTCAGAAAAAACGGGGGAAGCGTATCTTTTCTCAACGACCTATGATAAAGGTGAAGAGGGCTATCTCTGTTCAGACCCGATGATCATGCTATATACGCCGCGTTGGTATCACCAATTTAAGGAAACCATTGATCGTCGACCAAATTCAGTTGTGAAACTGATTGAAAATACAGCAGATAAAAAAGGAATTGAGAATTTTCTTGGGACAGCCTTTTACTTAAATGGAGCTTTGGGAGCAGCCTTTAATACCAAGGAAGTCAGCATTAGTGCTTCTGTTTTGGTTCAGAAACCAGATTTTTCGAACCTACCAGAGATACAAGTTCCTGTTATGAATCCTGATATTGTAAGATGGATGCTGTTGATGGGGCAGATGGATAAGCCTACAACAGATGACGAAGAAGTAATATATAAGCTCTATTATAAATTCTTCTCAGCAGCCATGCCAAAAGCCAAACTCCTCATTCCTTTAAATGCTACTTCGGGATTCCCCGATAAGAGTCAGGGAGCCAACTCCTTTGTATTGAAAGAAGACGCTAAGTTCAGCATCCCAGTCAGAGAAGGAAAAGATGGGCGCAATTCTGTGCCAGTATTTACTGATTGGAAACGTCTGCGAATGGTCTTTGATGAAAAGTGGAATGGCATGATTGAAGAAGCTGGTGGCATGATTGAAGGCTTTGACTATGCCATAAATCCAACGGAGTATTATGAAGCGGGTGCCTATGTTAGCCTAACAGCTTTTAAGGAAATGCAAAAGTTTAGTGAGGAACTAGAAGGCAGAGATAAAGATTAGAGAGTTTCTTTCATTGGGAAACTATATAGTTTTATCTACATCTTACCTGAACCACTACCCTTTTTCAAAGATTTTGAAAGGAAATGGAATGGCGAATAGAAGTTATATTTACTTAAAAAACGGAGATGAAGCTCGTATCTTAACAGAGGGAATTTACACGATACCTTATTTTTGGCAATTGTTTTGGGATGAAGAAGATTTAAAAGCTCCTATTGCTCTCTGGGAAACAGCAGAAGAACTTGAAGAAGATGAAGAACAAGCAGAAAGATTTTACCAAGAGCAGAATGTAGATATCTTGCTTCCTATTGAAAAATTCCAGCAAAACGCCCTCCAAAATCGGTCTTTTTTAGAAGAAAATGCTTCTCAGACCTTACAATTATATGATGCCTTTGTTCGTTATATTCTTGCAAACGTAAAAGATGGTGATGTGCTCGGATTTGATGTCTTAGATGTTGTTTTTATGGACCAAGTGTCTGTTGTTTCTGATAAACTGTTAAAAAATATACGAGCTATTCGGGAAAATCAACCCAAAGATTTAGATTTTTCTTTGACAGAAAAGAACTTAATTGGTCTTGCTATGGGCTTTCCTGATTATTATGCTTCAGAATTATTGCCAGAAGACAATATTCTAGATTCGGTTGCCTATCAGGATGAACTGAAGAAAATGAACCCCCAAGAAGATAAGAAAGCGATCGATATGACTGGAGCCGATTCACAAGGGAACAAGTCTCGTGTTCTTTTAGTGTTTTGGATTTTGTTGGCACTAGGAATTATGTGGGTTTTATATATTGTTTTTAGCTAATAAATAGAAAAGAGAATACATGAGAATTGCAGATTATAGCGTGACCAAGGCAGTGCTGGAGCGTCACGGATTTACCTTTAAAAAATCCTTCGGTCAAAACTTTTTGACCGATACCAACATCCTTCAAAAAATTGTGGATACGGCAGAGATCGATAAGCAGGTCAATGTCATCGAAATCGGTCCTGGAATTGGAGCTTTGACTGAGTTCTTGGCGGAAAATGCGGCAGAAGTCATGGCCTTTGAGATCGATGACCGCCTGGTTCCCATTTTGGCGGATACCTTACGGGATTTTGACAATGTCACGGTTGTCAACCAAGACATCCTCAAGGTAGACCTCAACCAGTACATCGCAGAGTTTAAAAATCCAGACCTTCCGATCAAGGTGGTGGCTAACCTTCCGTATTACATCACAACTCCTATCCTCATGCACTTGATCGAATCCAAGATTCCTTTCCAAGAATTTGTGGTCATGATGCAAAAAGAGGTGGCAGACCGCATCTCGGCTGAGCCCAACACCAAGGCTTATGGTTCTTTATCCATTGCAGTCCAATACTATATGACTGCCAAGGTAGCCTTTATCGTGCCTCGCACCGTCTTTGTGCCAGCACCAAACGTCGACTCTGCCATTTTGAAGATGGTCCGTCGCGAAGAACCAGCAGTAGCAGTCAAGGATGAAGATTTCTTCTTCTCTGTCAGCAAGGCTAGCTTTGTCCACCGACGCAAAACGCTTTGGAACAACTTGACCAGTCGCTTTGGCAAGACCGAAGAAATCAAAGCCAAGCTGGAAGCAGGAATCCAAGCTGCAGGCCTGCAACCTTCTGTACGAGGAGAAGCTCTCAGCTTAGAAGACTTCGCCCGCCTAGCAGATAGCCTTCTAGAAGTAGGAATAAAATAACAGAAAAGACATGAGCTTCGTAGCTCATGTCTTGTTTTTGTAGAAGGAAAGGACGGGATTTGAACCCGCGCGTGAATAAAAATCCACTTGCCGGATTTCGAGTCCGGTGCCGTACCGAGCTGGGCCACCTTTCCAAGATGCGGAGAAAGGGATTTGAACCCTCACGCCCGAAGGGGCACATGCGCCTGAAGCATGCGTGTCTGCCGTTCCACCACCTCCGCATAGTTCTATTATACACTTTTTAGGAAAAATGCCAAGGAAAAAAAGGAAGGTGCCCTTTCCCGAATTCTGCTAAAAGACAAGTCATAACGGATACTCCGTCTTCTGTTTCTATCCATTTAAAAAACGAACCTATTCGTTTCTAAAAGCGTCCGGAGAGGTTCACTTTTCGTTTTTTCTTATCAAGCAAACCAGCCTTATTTCTCATTTTTTGGTATAATAGATAGTATTAATCTCAAAGGAGTGCGATTTGCAAGGAACAATCGTCAAGGCCTTGGCTGGCTTTTACTACGTGGAGTCAGATGGTCACATTTACCAGACACGGGCTCGTGGAAATTTTAGAAAAAAAGGACAGACTCCTTATGTGGGGGATCAGGTGGAGTTCTCTGCTGAAGAGAATTCAGAAGGCTACATTTTGAGCATTGCGCCTCGAAAAAATAGCCTCGTGCGCCCTCCTATTGTCAATATTGATCAGGCGGTAGTGATCATGTCAGCTAAGGAACCGGATTTCAATGCCAATCTTTTAGACCGTTTTCTGGTTCTTTTGGAGCATAAGGGGATTCATCCCATTGTCTATATTTCAAAACTGGACTTATTAGAAGATATGGAAGACATCCACTACTACCAAGGAATCTACCAGGCTATTGGCTATGATTTTGTCTTGTCGATTGAGGAACTCTTGCCCCTTTTGACCAATCAAACCACGGTCTTTATGGGACAGACCGGTGTAGGAAAATCGACCTTGCTCAATAAAATCGCTCCGGATCTGGAGCTTGAAACGGGTGAGATTTCAGATAGTCTGGGGCGCGGTCGACACACGACCCGAGCTGTCAGCTTTTACCATTTAAATGGAGGAAAGATCGCAGATACGCCTGGCTTCTCCTCTCTCGATTATGAAGTGACAACCAGTGAAGACTTAAATCAAGCCTTCCCAGAGATCGCCGATGTGAGCCACTCTTGTAAATTTCGTACCTGTACCCACACGCATGAGCCCGCTTGTGCGGTGAAACCAGCCGTTGAAAGAGAGGAAATTGCATCTTTCCGTTATGAGGATTACTTGCAATTTCTAAGTGAGATTGAAAACCGTCGCGAAACCTATAAAAAAGTTTCGAAAAAAATGCCAAAATAGGAGACACTACAACGATGAAAACAATGAAATTAGCCCCCTCAATTTTGAGTGCCGATTATGCCAATTTTGAAAGTGAATTGAAACGCTTAGAAGCAGCAGGAGCTGACTATGCCCATATCGATGTCATGGATGGCCATTTTGTGCCTAATATCAGCTTTGGAGCTGGTGTCGTAGAGAGCATGCGTCCACATAGCAAGTTGGTCTTTGATTGCCACTTGATGGTCACCAATCCCGAACACCATATCGAAGAATTTGCCCGTGCAGGAGCAGATATCATCAGCATCCACGTAGAAGCGACTCCCCATATTCACGGAGCTCTTCAAAAAATTCGTCAAGCGGGTGTGAAGGCGAGTGTTGTGATCAATCCAGGAACTCCTGTAGACAGTATCAAACATGTCTTGAACTTGGTGGATCAAGTCTTGGTTATGACTGTTAATCCAGGATTCGGTGGCCAAGCCTTCTTGCCGGAAACCATGGACAAGGTGCGCGAATTAGCCGCTCTTCGTGAAGAAAAAGGTTTCGACTTTGATATCGAAGTGGATGGTGGAATTGATGGCCAAACTATTTCCCAAGCCAAAGAAGCTGGGGCCAATGTCTTTGTAGCAGGCTCTTATGTCTTTAATGGAGATGTTAATGAGCGCGTTCAAACGCTCCGAGATGCAGTAAATGGGTAACATCGCAATACTGGCGGGAGGTGACAGCACGCTCTTGCCAAAAGATCATGACGCTTATGTAGGCGTTGATGGTGGCTGTTTGAAGCTACTGGAACAAGGTCTGCCTTTAGATATAGCTGTGGGGGATTTCGATTCCGTCTCTGAGACCGATTTGCGCAAGATCCAAACCCAAGCCAAGCAAGTTGTTCAATCCGTCCCTGAAAAGAACGATACGGATTTGGAATTGGCCTTGAAAGCAGCCTTTGAGGCCTATCCAGAGGCTGCGGTCACTGTTTACGGTGCCTTTGGTGGTCGCTTGGATCACTTTTTGTCCAATATCTTTTTGCCGACCGATCCAGACCTAGCTCCCTACATGGAGCAGATCCAATTAGTCGATGGTCAAAATCGCTTGATCTACAGACCAGCAGGTTGCCATGAGATTCAGCCAGATCCAGCCATGTCTTATGTTGGTTTTACGCCTGTCGGACAAGGCCACCTAGAGATCACAGGAGCCAAGTATCCGCTCCATCAGGAGAATTATTTTTTGAAGGCCATGTATGGCTCCAATGAATTTTTGGATCAACCGATTCAAGTGAGTCTTGATCGTGGCTATCTTGTCATTGTTTATAGTAAAGACAGAGGTTAATATGAATATCATTCTGCTTCTGATTGGCCTGCTCAATCTGGGCCTCCTCATCTATCTCTTGCAACGGTCAGATGACACCAGACCGGCTTTACGAGAGATGCTGGAAGACCACGAGGATCATTTGACAGACCAGTTGGACTATCGTTTTGAAAAAGAAAGACAAGCAAGCCAGATTGCCAATCAGCAGTTAGAGATCGCCCTGACAGATCGCTTAACCGAGATGAGAGTGGAGATCCACCAGCAGACGACGGCTCTGCGCGCTGATATGAATGAGCATTTTACTAAAAATCGGGACAAAACAGATGAGCGCATGCGCCAGATCCAAGAGTCCAATGAAGTGCGGCTAGAACAGATGCGCCAAACGGTAGAAGAAAAATTGGAGAAAACCTTGCAGCACCGCTTGCAGACCTCCTTTGAGACGGTTTCAAAACAATTGGAGTCGGTCAACAAAGGGTTGGGAGAAATGCAGACAGTGGCGCGGGATGTCGGAACTCTTAATAAAGTTCTCTCCAATACTAAGACGCGTGGGATTATGGGCGAATTGCAGCTGGGTCAAATCATTGAAGATATCTTGACCCCAGCCCAGTATGAGCGGGAGTTTGTCACCGTTCCCCAATCTAGTGAGCGCGTGGAGTATGCTATTAAGCTTCCAGGACAAGGAGAGGAGCCAGTCTATCTGCCGATTGACTCTAAATTCCCACTGGAAGACTACTATCGTCTGGAAGAAGCTTATGAATCAGGAGAGAAAGAGGAGATCGAGCGTTACCGCAAGGCCCTTCTTGCTAGTATCAAGCGTTTTGCTAAGGATATCCAACAAAAATACCTCTTTCCACCAGCGACGACGAATTTCGGAATTCTCTTTTTGCCAACTGAAGGCCTCTATTCCGAAGTGGTTCGCAATCCAGAATTCTTCGATCGCTTGCGTCGGGACGAACAAATTTTAGTGGCTGGTCCAAGTACGCTATCAGCCCTCTTGAACTCCTTGTCTGTTGGCTTTAAAACGCTCAACATCCAAAAGAGTGCAGATGACATTAGCAAGGTGTTGGGATCGGTCAAATCAGAATTCCATAAGTTTGGAGGGATTCTGGCCAAGACTCAGCGCCATTTAAAGAATGCTTCCAATAATATTGATGATTTGCTAACCAGACGGACCAGTGCCATCGAGCGGACACTCCGCCAAATCGAAAGCGATGAGGACTTGCTGGGACTAGATGTATATATAGAAGATGGAGAAGATGATGGTCAAAATTAACCAAATGAAAAAAGATGAATTGTTCGAAGGATTCTATTTGATCAAGTCAGCAGAAGTGCGTCAAACGCGGGCCGGGAAAAACTACCTCGCCTTTGTCTTCCAGGATGAGACCGGTACAATCGAAGGTAAACTATGGGATGCCCAACCTCACAATGTAGAGAGCTTTACAGCTGGGCGCGTGGTCCATATGGCTGGTCGTCGGGAGGTCTACAATAATACTCCGCAAGTTAATCAATTGAATATGCGCTTGCCACAAGCAGGAGAGCCCAACAATCCAGCAGACTTCAAGGAAAAACCACCAGTAGATCCCAAGGAATTGCATGAATACCTGTCAAACATGATTTTCAAAATTGAAAATCCAGTTTGGCAACGGATTGTCCGTGCCCTCTATGGGAAATATGAGAAAGAGTTTTATAGCTATCCAGCTGCTAAAACCAACCATCATGCCTTTGAAGCAGGTCTCGCTTATCATACAGCGACCATGGTCCGCTTGGCAGATAGTATCGGCGATATCTATCCTCAGTTGAATAAGAGCTTGCTCTTTGCAGGGATTATGTTACACGATTTGGCCAAAGTGATTGAGTTGACGGGACCTGAAAATACAGAATACACTGTTCGAGGCAACCTCATCGGCCACATTGCACTGATCGATGAAGAAATCACCAAGGTCTTGCAAGACTTGAAGATTGATGATCAAAAAGAAGAAGTGATCGTCCTTCGCCATGTGATCTTGAGTCACCATGGCTTGCTGGAATACGGTAGTCCCGTTCGTCCAAAAATCATGGAAGCAGAGATTATTCATATGATCGATAATTTGGATGCGGAAATGATGATGATGACAACAGCACTTGGCTTAATTGGTCCTGGCGAGATGACCAATAAAATCTTCGCTATGGAAAATCGTTCCTTCTATAAACCGAATCTCGACTAGTAAAAACAGAGATAAATACGGGAATGATTCTGCCAAAAATAAAATAATCAGGAAAAAACGGCCTTCTGTAAATCAGAATGTTCGTTTTTTTCGCTTCTTATGGTATAATGATAGAAAAAACTACATGGTGAGAAAATGAAATTAAGAAGAAGTGAACGGATGGTCGTAATTTCTAATTACTTGATCAACCATCCCTATGAATTGACTAGCCTCAATACGTTTGCGGAAAAGTATGAGTCTGCCAAGTCTTCCATCTCAGAAGATATCGTGATTATTAAGCGGGCTTTTGAAGAGATGGAAATCGGAAATATTGAGACCATTACAGGAGCTGGTGGAGGCGTGATCTTTACACCGTCTATCTCAGATCAAGAATCCAAAGAAATCGTTGAGGATCTTTGCAAGCAACTGTCTGAAAGTGATCGTATCCTTCCTGGTGGCTACATTTACTTGTCTGATCTTTTGAGCAATCCGAAGATTTTGAATCGGATCGGACGCATCATTGCCAAAGCCTTCCGAGATAAGAAGATTGATGCTGTCATGACCGTAGCGACCAAGGGAGTTCCACTAGCCAATGCAGTAGCTAATGTCTTGAATGTTCCATTCGTCATTGTCCGTCGTGATTTGAAAATCACAGAAGGGTCAACCGTTAGTGTCAACTATGTTTCAGGCTCAAGTGGGGATCGCATTGAGAAAATGTTCCTTTCAAAACGGAGCCTAAAAGCAGGAAGCCGGGTCTTGATTGTCGATGACTTCCTTAAAGGTGGCGGAACGATTAACGGGATGGTCAGCCTCTTGTCTGAATTTGATTCTGAATTAGCAGGGGTAGCTGTCTTTGCGGATAATGCTGCAACCGACCGTGAATTCTTTGAACACAAATCCTTATTGCGCGTTACCAACATCGATGTAAAAGAAAATAAATTGAGTGTCGAAGTTGGGAATATCTTTGATTAAGAGCAGCAAAGGAGGATCAAAAAGTGAAAAGAATTTTAGATCGATTTGATAATAGCCCTTTGTGGATTCGCTTGGTGACAGTTCTGTCTCTATCCTTTATATTGGTAGCTGGTTTGTATACCGTTAAAAAGAATACGGCTGCCCAGGTAACGACAGAAATTCAACCTGCTAAAAAAACAGGTTCCCTTCCAGTGAAAAAGGAAACAAAGGAAGAAAAAGAAAAGAAGGAAGAAAAGAAAAATACAGAAGCTGCTGAAAAAGCAGTCGTTCAAATGGAAACAACCCCAAGTCAAGATTCTGTGAACGCTGCCCAAGCTGCTGTGAAGAAAGTCAAAGATGCGACTCAAAAGCAATCGCTTGAGGCCCGTATCCAATACATCGCTAACTATTATGGACTGACCTATGAGAGCGACACAGCGGCAACACAGCAGACTCAAACAGACGCTAATGCCAACACGAACGCGAACGCAAATACTAATGCCAATGCCAATGCCAATGCTGGAGTAGCTGGA
Source organism: Streptococcus sp. S5 (assembly GCF_034134805.1). Lineage (NCBI taxonomy): Bacteria > Bacillati > Bacillota > Bacilli > Lactobacillales > Streptococcaceae > Streptococcus > Streptococcus lingualis. Next base: position 392,521 of record NZ_CP139419.1, read on the forward strand.
GCCAATGCGACAGTTCAACCACAACAGCAACAGCAGTATGCTCCGGCTGCAGATGCAGGGGCAGAAGAACCTGCTGAAGCTGGACAATAATGAACTTTTTCGACTTCTTTAAAAAATAAAAAAACATCTTGCAATCAAAGTGCCGTCATGTTATAATAATAGACGGTACTTTTTACTTTTGGTCTCTCAAGAGTGTACAGGGACGTGCTGACAAATGTTGCAAAAGTACACACAGATGGTAGCTGTCACCAAGTGTACCATCACCAAAAATAAAAAATTTCACAGGAGAATGTAGATGCCTACAATTAACCAATTGGTTCGCAAACCGCGTAAATCAAAAGTAGAAAAATCTAAATCACCAGCTTTGAACGTTGGTTACAACAGTCATAAAAAAGTTCAAACAAACGTTTCTTCACCACAAAAACGTGGTGTTGCAACTCGTGTTGGAACAATGACACCTAAAAAACCTAACTCTGCCCTTCGTAAATTTGCCCGTGTACGTTTGAGCAACTTGATCGAAGTAACTGCTTATATCCCAGGTATCGGACACAACTTGCAAGAACACAGCGTGGTTCTTCTTCGTGGTGGACGTGTAAAAGACCTTCCAGGGGTACGTTACCATATCGTCCGTGGAGCACTTGATACTGCAGGTGTAAACGATCGTAAACAAGGCCGTTCTAAATACGGTACTAAAAAACCAAAAGCATAAGGAAAGGGGATAAAGAAAAATGAGTCGTAAAAACCGTGCGCCTAAACGCGATGTATTGCCAGATCCGCTTTACAATTCACAATTAGTTACTCGTCTTATCAACCGCGTTATGCTTGATGGTAAACGTGGTACAGCTGCTTCAATCGTTTATGGAGCTTTCGAACAAATTAAAGAAGCTACTGGAAACGATGCTCTTGAAGTATTCGAAACAGCTATGGAAAACATCATGCCTGTACTTGAAGTACGTGCTCGCCGTGTCGGTGGTTCTAACTACCAAGTCCCAGTTGAAGTTCGTCCAGAACGTCGTACAACCCTTGGACTTCGTTGGTTGGTAACAATCGCTCGTCAACGTGGTGAACACACAATGGTTGATCGTCTTGCAAAAGAAATCTTGGATGCAGCGAACAACACTGGTGCAGCTGTTAAGAAACGTGAAGATACTCACCGTATGGCTGAAGCTAACCGTGCATTCGCACACTTCCGCTGGTAAGATCATGATGCTAGGAACGGTAAGGATGCAAAGTGAAAATAGGAAACTGACGCAGTATTCGATGAATACAAGGAAGTTTATCTTTTTCACACAGCATCCCGTTCCGGCTCAAATCGGCTAACTAACTTTAGCCCGAGTTCAATTAAGCTTCGTCAGCTCTTGAACCCAATTCAACTCTTCTTACAAGTTGGAACCAAAACTTAGCATGAAAACACTGAGAACGGGTAGGTCCTGCCTATCCGTTTTTATTAAATCATGTTATAATAGAATATAGAAATAAAAAATATAGGAGAAACAAACCTCATGGCACGCGAATTTTCACTTGAAAAAACTCGTAATATCGGTATCATGGCTCACGTCGATGCTGGTAAAACAACTACAACTGAGCGTATCCTTTACTACACTGGTAAGATTCACAAAATCGGTGAAACTCACGAAGGTGCGTCACAAATGGACTGGATGGAGCAAGAACAAGAACGTGGTATCACTATCACATCTGCCGCTACAACAGCTCAATGGAAAGACACTCGTGTAAACATCATCGACACACCAGGACACGTGGACTTCACTATCGAAGTTCAACGTTCACTCCGCGTTTTGGACGGTGCTGTAACCGTTCTTGACTCACAATCAGGTGTTGAGCCTCAAACTGAAACAGTTTGGCGTCAAGCAACTGAATACGGAGTTCCACGTATCGTATTCGCTAACAAGATGGATAAAATCGGTGCTGACTTCCTTTACTCAGTAAGCACACTTCATGACCGTCTTCAAGCAAACGCTCACCCAATTCAATTGCCAATCGGTGCTGAAGATGACTTCCGCGGAATCATTGACTTGATTAAGATGAAAGCTGAAATCTATACTAACGACCTTGGTACAGATATCCTTGAAGAAGATATTCCAGCTGAATACCTTGAACAAGCTCAAGAATACCGTGAAAAATTGGTTGAAGCAGTTGCTGAAACTGATGAAGACTTGATGATGAAATACCTTGAAGGGGAAGAAATCACTAACGAAGAATTGAAAGCTGGTATCCGTAAAGCTACAATCAACGTTGAGTTCTACCCAGTACTTTGTGGTTCTGCCTTCAAGAACAAAGGGGTTCAATTGATGTTGGATGCGGTCCTTGACTACCTTCCAAGCCCACTTGATATCCCTGCAATCAAGGGTGTAAACCCAGATACAGACGAAGAAGAAGAACGTCCAGCATCTGATGAAGAGCCATTTGCAGCTCTTGCCTTCAAGATCATGACTGACCCATTCGTAGGTCGTTTGACATTCTTCCGTGTTTACTCAGGTGTCTTGAACTCAGGTTCATATGTATTGAACACTTCTAAAGGTAAACGTGAACGTATCGGACGTATCCTTCAAATGCATGCCAACACTCGTAAAGAAATCGAAACAGTTTACTCTGGGGATATCGCTGCTGCCGTTGGTTTGAAAGATACTACAACTGGTGACTCATTGACAGATGAAAAAGCAAAAATCATCCTTGAATCAATCGAAGTTCCAGAACCAGTTATCCAATTGATGGTTGAGCCTAAATCTAAAGCAGACCAAGACAAGATGGGTATCGCCCTTCAAAAATTGGCTGAAGAAGATCCAACATTCCGCGTTGAAACAAACCCTGAAACTGGTGAAACAGTTATCTCTGGTATGGGTGAGTTGCACTTGGATGTCCTTGTTGACCGTATGAAACGTGAATTCAAGGTTGAAGCTAACGTTGGTGCTCCTCAAGTATCTTACCGTGAAACATTCCGCGCTTCTACACAAGCACGTGGATTCTTCAAACGTCAATCTGGTGGTAAAGGTCAGTTTGGTGATGTTTGGATCGAATTTACTCCAAACGAAGAAGGTAAAGGATTCGAGTTCGAAAATGCTATCGTCGGTGGTGTGGTTCCACGTGAATTCATCCCTGCAGTAGAAAAAGGACTTCAAGAATCTATGGCAAACGGTGTTCTTGCTGGTTACCCAATGGTTGACGTGAAAGCTAAGCTTTACGATGGTTCATACCACGATGTCGACTCATCTGAAACTGCCTTCAAGATCGCTGCATCTCTTGCGCTTAAAGAAGCTGCTAAGACTGCACAACCAGCTATCCTTGAACCAATGATGCTTGTAACCATCACAGTTCCTGAAGAAAACCTTGGGGATGTTATGGGTCACGTAACTGCTCGTCGTGGACGTGTAGATGGTATGGAAGCACACGGTGCAAGCCAAATCGTTCGTGCTTATGTACCACTTGCTGAAATGTTCGGTTACGCTACTGTCCTTCGTTCTGCAACTCAAGGACGTGGTACTTTCATGATGGTATTTGACCACTACGAAGATGTACCAAAATCAGTACAAGAAGAAATCATTAAAAAAGCTAAAGGTGAAGCTTAATTTACCAATGCTTAAAAACTCTTCCCACTTTGGGAAGAGTTTTTCTTTGTTCCAAAAGTGAGTACAAGTAAAATAGCGCTTTTCCTATCGATCAAGACTTTGTGAAAAACTTTAATAAAAGAGGTGGTGATCTATGATAAATCTTGCTTTTCGTTGGGAAATAGTTGCTTTTTAATGCAATAAAGTATATAATAGAGACTGTTAAAAGATGTTTGGCGCTGTGTCAAGTTACTCTTTTCACAAAAAATTTTTTTGATTTTCATAAGGAGGAAATCACGAATGGTAGTTAAAGTTGGTATTAACGGTTTCGGTCGTATCGGACGTCTTGCTTTCCGTCGTATCCAAAACGTAGAAGGTGTTGAAGTTACACGCATCAACGACCTTACAGATCCAGTTATGCTTGCACACTTGTTGAAATACGATACAACTCAAGGTCGTTTCGACGGTACTGTGGAAGTTAAAGAAGGTGGATTCGAAGTTAACGGTAAATTCGTTAAAGTTTCCGCTGAACGTGATCCAGAACAAATCGACTGGGCTAACGACGGTGTAGAAATCGTTCTTGAAGCAACTGGTTTCTTTGCTACTAAAGCAGCTGCTGAAAAACACTTGCATGCTGGTGGTGCTAAGAAAGTTGTTATCACTGCTCCTGGTGGATCAGATGTTAAAACAGTCGTATTTAACACTAACCACGATATTCTTGATGGTACTGAAACAGTTATCTCAGTTGCTTCATGTACTACAAACTGCTTGGCTCCAATGGCTAAAGCTCTTCAAGATAACTTCGGTGTTGTTGAAGGATTGATGACTACTATCCACGCTTACACTGGTGACCAAATGATCCTTGACGGTCCACACCGTAAAGGTGACCTTCGTCGTGCACGCGCTGGTGCTGCTAACATCGTTCCTAACTCAACTGGTGCTGCTAAAGCAATCGGTTTGGTTATCCCTGAATTGAACGGTAAATTGGACGGAGCTGCACAACGTGTTCCTGTTCCAACTGGATCAGTTACTGAATTGGTAGTTGTTCTTGACAAGAACGTTACTGTTGATGAAGTGAACGCAGCTATGAAAGCAGCTTCAAACGAATCATACGGTTACACTGAAGATCCAATCGTTTCTTCAGACGTTGTAGGTATGTCTTACGGATCATTGTTTGACGCAACTCAAACTAAAGTTATTGACGTTGACGGTAAACAATTGGTTAAAGTTGTTTCATGGTATGACAACGAAATGTCTTACACTGCACAACTTGTTCGTACTCTTGAATACTTCGCAAAAATTGCTAAATAATTCATGCGTATGATGAGAGGAGGGAAACCTCCTCTTTTTTTGTACTTTTTTTAGGGCTTTCTCATCATATTATAGGAATTGCTAAAATTGATTGACAGTGCTAAATAGATTAGGGTATCCTATCCTTGATTGGAGATTTCTAATACAAGAAAATGAAAGCGATTACAGATCGTGGAGGAAGGAGCCAATGGAAATCGCTCAAGAAAAAGAAAAAAACCATACAAGGAGGTCAAGATGAAAGGTCATCTATTTGAAAAGAAAGAACGATTTAGTATACGAAAATTCAGTATGGGAGTTTGCTCCGCATTGATTGGGTTAGCATTTTTGGGAACAGGCGCTGTCTCTGCAGATGAGACGGTTTCTACTAGTGAACAACCCTTGGAAACCTCTTCAGTAGCGACTGAAGATGTTAATCATCTAGTGAGAGAAGCTGGCGTCTATACTGCAGATGCGGCCTTACCTGCTGCAGAAACGGAAAAACCAGCCGCAGAAGCGGTCACTCCGGAGGCTAGTCCTACAGGTACAGAAGCTAGCTCGACAACTACAGATCATCCAGCCGTTTCAGAGACTGAAAAACCGAAAGCTGCTGCAGAAAAAGTGGCTGATTTACCAACCAATGAAGAAAAACAATTAAGACCCAAAGAAGTTAAGTTCGATACCTGGGATGATCTCTTGAAGTGGGAATCAGGAAAACGAGTGGATGACGATATGAACAGAGCAAGCGTCCCACTTGCGAGTCGTTTCCAAGGAAAACAAATTAATGAACAAGCCAACCCTGAAGCGAAGATCCAAGCACTGTCAAATATGAACTCCAAAGCAAAGGATCATGCGTCTGTCGGCGGGGAAGAGTTTAAAGCCTATGCTTTTGATTACTGGCAATATTTGGATTCCATGGTCTTTTGGGAAGGGCTGGTTCCATCAGCAGATGTGATTGATGCTGCCCACCGAAATGGGGTTCCTATTTATGGAACACTCTTTTATAACTGGTCTAGCAGCATCAAGGATCAAGAACATTTTGCAGAAACCTTGAAAGAAGATAGTGAAGGCTCTAAAACTTTCCCGATCGCTCGTAAATTAGTCGAACTTGCTAAGTACTATGGCTTTGATGGTTACTTTATCAACCAAGAAACGACTGGAAATCTTGTAGAACCATTGGGTCCAAAATTGAGAGATTTCCTTCTTTATACCAAGGAATATGCGAAAAGTCTGAACTATCCGATTAAGTATTCCTGGTATGATGCTATGACCTATGAATATGGCCGTTACCATGAGAATGCGTTGGGAGAATACAACTACAATTTCATGCAGCCAGAAAATGGGGAAAATCCAGTTGATACCTTCTTTGCCAACTTTAACTGGGGTAAATCAGAAGTTGATTATTCCATCAGTACAGCTAAATGGATTCATCGGAATCCTTATGATGTTCTAGCTGGACTCGAACTCCAAAAAGGAGGCTCTTATAAGACTAATGTAGACTGGAATGCCATTTTAGATGAACATGGCAAGTTGCGTCTATCTCTTGGTCTTTATGCGCCAGATACCATTACAGGTCTAGGAAAGACTGGTGAAGGTTACCATACCCATGAAGATCTATTCTGGACAGGTTTCCAAGGAGATCCGACTAAAGGAAAACCAGCAGACCAATCTTGGTACGGTATGTCCAATCTAGTAGTGGACAAAACTCCTATTACAAGTGAAAATTTCAATACTTCCTTCAATACTGGACACGGAAAACACTGGTTTGTGGATGGCAAGATTTCTAAAGAAGGGGAGTGGAACTACCGTTCTGTTTCTGGCTACCTTCCAACATGGCGTTGGTGGGTAGAGCATAGTGAAGATAGTACACCATTGAAAGGTCGCTATGATTTTGATCAAGCCTACAATGGAGGAAATTCTCTAGCCTTTGAAGGAGATTTAAAAGCCAATAGCAGTCAAAATGTCATGCTCTATTCGACCAAGATTCCTGTGACAGAAACGACAAAATTGAGCGTCAGTCATAAAGGTGGGATCGGAGCAGCTGCCTGGGTAGCTGTTGCCACCAAAGAAGACTACTCTGAATACGAATGGAAAGAATTGACACCGAGTGCGGATTGGTCTACTCAAACCTTTGATTTGGGAAGTTTGGCTGGCAAGACCATTTATGCTGTGAAGATGTTCTTTGACCATGATACGGATGTTAAAGACTACAAATTTAATCTCGGCCAATTGTCGATTACGTCGAACCAAGAGAAACCAGCGACTCCAGCAGAAGTATCCGTTCGGGTAAAACGCCTACAAAATGCGCAAGAAGCAGAAGCAGTCCTCAATTTTAAAGGGGTAGCAGATGCGGATTATTATGAAGTCTATGAAAAAGATGGCGATAACTGGCGTCTCTTAACAGGGTCTTCTGCGACAACCGTCTATCTACCAAAAGTTAGCCGTTCAGCAAGTGCTGAAGGAACCACTCAGGAACTCAAGGTTGTGGCAGTTGGGAAGAACGGTCAACGTTCAGATGCGGGAACTGTAGCCTTTGATTGGGGTATGACCGTGTCAGATACCAGTCTACCAAAAGCTTTAGCACCAAACGTGGTCATTGGAGCCAAAGTGATCGGTTCGAGCTTCCCAGATGCGGATGGTAGTGAAGGCATTGAAGGCATGTTAAATGGGACCATTACCAGTCTTTCAGATAAATGGTCTTCTGCTCAATTGAGTGGAACCGTCGATATCCGCTTGACACAACCTCGGACCATTGTTCGTTGGGTCATGGACCATGCCGGTGCTGGTGGGGAATCTGTCGATGATGGCAAGATGAATACCCGTGACTTCGACCTTTACTACAAGGACGAAGCCGGTGAGTGGAAATTGGCCAAGGAAGTTCGTGGCAATAAAGCCCATGTGTCTGACATTACACTTGATCATCCGATCAAGGCTCAAGACTGGCGTCTCCATGTCATTACAGCCGATAACGGCACCCCATGGCAAGCCATCCGGATTTACAACTGGAAGATGTATGAAAGTCTAGATACTGAAACGGTCAACATCCCGATGAAACATGCTGCAGCGCAAAACCTGGGCAATCATTTTGTCCAAGTCGGTTTCAAAGATGTTCCGGCTAATACTACTCTGACTCTTTATGCCGATAAAGAAGCCACTAATCCAATTGCGACCATGACAGCCGATCAAGCTGGAAATCTGATCTTTAAACCGCTCGCTTTTGAATCAACCCCATCTCTTCTCTACTATCGTGCGCAAGAACCTGGTAAAGATATCAGTAATGTTTTGGCGATCGAAGTTCCAAAGAATGATAAAGAAATTGCGGGACTTCAATTTGAAGATGGATTGACCAAGAAGGTCTACCGGGAAGGCGATGCCCTTTCCTTGAAAGGGGCGACTCTCCGCGTTCATTATAAAGATGGCCAAGCAGATCAACTGGTCAACCTCACCAACTCAGGTGTAGAGATTCATGGATTTGACAGTAGCAAGCTGGGAGAACAACACCTAGAGGTTTCTTACCTTGGTCAGAAATTAGGTAAGACTCTCACTGTTTTTGTGGTCAGTGCAGAGGAAGCAGGTGAAAAAGCAGTTGCTGGTCTAGAATTGACCGACAAACCAAAAGTGGAATATATTGTCGGAGAAGCATTGGAGAAAGAAGGCGGACGCTTTACAGTCGTCTTTGAAGATGAAACGACCGAAACGCACGCCTTGACCGATGAAGGTGTGGAAGTGACTGGCTTTGATACGACTAAGGAAGGTCGCCAAACCATCACTGTCCATTACAAAGGAGCTAGCACAAGCTTTGATGTCCTCGTCAATCCAAAACCAGCTCTCAACGATGAATACCTCAAGCAAAAATTGGCTGAAGCTGAAGCTGCAAAAGCCAAAGTAGACTTTACATTTGCCACTCCAGAAGTCAAAGAAGCCTTGCTAGCTGGAATGGCTGCTTCTGAAAAAGTCTTGAAAGAGCATGATACCAGCACACAAGATCAAGTCAATGAGCAGTTGAACCAATTGACCGCTCTCTTGAAAGCCTTGGATGGTCAAGCTAATCTAGTCAAAGAGAAAGAAGCTCTCTCTGCCCTAACAACAGAAGCGACTGCTCTATTAGCAAGCAAGCCAAATCACCCTTCTGGTGAAGCTTTACAGGCACTCCTGGAGAAAAATAAAGAGCTCCTAGCTTCTTCAGAGCTCACTCCTGAAGCGCTTGAAACGGCTAAGACAGGTCTAGAGACCTTGATTGCGCTCCTGAAAGAAGACAAGCCAGCGGTCTTTGTAGACCCTGCGACTGGAGTCGAAGTTCAATTCTCCAACTTAGAGCCAACCGTTGTCAAAGGACTAAAAGTCGCAAAAGTTGAAGCCAATCAGGCAGAAAAAGAAGAGCTGAAGGGACGAGAAGCGACTATCTTTGATATCGAAGGAGTCGATGCAAGCGGTCAGGATGTCGATACCCAGCATCCATCACTTGTGAAAATCCCTGTGGATAAGGATAAAGAAGTGGAGCAAGTCCTCTTCTTCCCAGAAGGTCAAGCACCTCAATCCTTGGCCTTTGAGAGAGTTGGAGATGTGGTCATTTTTACAGCTCCTCACTTTACTCACTATGCGATTGTCTATAAGCCAGCACAAACGGAAGAACCAGATCAACCGATCCAACCAGAAGAACCGGCTAAACCAGATCAGCCAGTTCAACCGGCTCAACCAAATCAACCTGTTCAACCAGCTACCCCAGTGACTCCGGATCCAGCTAATCCATTGAAGCCTACAGAGCCTTCTCAAGTGGATCAGTTGGCCCCAACGACTTCTACTCAAGCGGGTCATCAGGAGGAAGAACACAAGGATATGGTTGACCAAGATATCCATCAGTTGTTAAGTGCCCACCAAGGAGTGAACTTACAGCCAACGGTTCAGCAAGAAACAAAAGATGCAAGTAAAGAAAGTCAATCGGAACACTTGCCAAATACGGCAAGCCTAGAAGCTTCCTTTGCAGCTGAAGCTGTTCTCCTAGCAGCCTTAGGCGGCTTCCTCTTGGCTGGTAAGAAGAAGGAAGAGTAAGTCTTCTAAAAGATTCTTTTATTCACTTAAAAAGTCACTCTCAAAAAAACCTCTCTGGTGAAAACTAGAGAGGTTTGATCTTGTATCTAGAAGTGTCGTTCGGATCCTACGAATTAGAAGGGAAAAGCATTGGATTTTTCTACCTCTTTTACAGCTTTTGTGATATAATTATCATGTATTAAAAAAAGAAGGAGTCATATCTAATGGCAAAATTGACTGTTAAAGACGTTGACTTGAAAGGGAAAAAAGTTCTCGTTCGTGTTGACTTCAACGTTCCTGTAAAAGATGGCGTGATCACTAACGATAACCGTATCACTGCAGCTCTTCCAACTATCAAGTACATCCTTGAACAAGGTGGACGTGCAATCCTCTTCTCTCACCTTGGACGTGTAAAAGAAGAAGCAGATAAAGAAGGTAAATCACTTGCTCCTGTAGCTGCTGACTTGGCTGCAAAATTGGGTCAAGAAGTTCAATTTATCCCAGGTGTTACACGTGGTGCTGAATTGGAAGCAGCTGTTAACGCTCTTGAAGATGGACAAGTTCTCTTGGTTGAAAACACTCGTTTCGAAGATGTTGATGGCAAGAAAGAATCTAAAAACGATCCTGAACTTGGTAAATACTGGGCATCACTTGGAGATGGTATTTTCGTAAACGATGCATTTGGTACTGCTCACCGTGCACACGCATCTAACGTTGGTATCTCTGCAAACGTTGATAAAGCTGTTGCTGGATTCCTTCTTGAAAACGAAATTGCTTACATCAAAGAAGCAGTTGAAGCTCCAGAACGTCCATTCGTAGCCATCCTTGGTGGATCTAAAGTATCTGACAAGATCGGTGTTATCGAAAACTTGCTTGAAAAAGCTGATAAAGTTCTTATCGGTGGTGGGATGACTTACACATTCTACAAAGCACAAGGTATCGAAATCGGTAACTCACTTGTAGAAGAAGACAAATTGGATGTGGCGAAAGCTCTTCTTGAAAAATCAAACGGCAAATTGATCTTGCCAGTTGACTCAAAAGAAGCGAACGCATTTGCTGACTACACTGAAGTGAAAGACACTGAAGGTGAAGCAGTAGATCCAGGATTCCTTGGTTTGGATATCGGTCCTAAATCAATCGCTAAATTCGACCAAGAATTGACTGGTGCGAAAACAGTTGTATGGAACGGACCTATGGGTGTATTTGAAAACCCTGACTTCCAAGCTGGTACAATCGGTGTGATGGACGCTATCGTGAAACAACCAGGCGTTAAATCAATCATCGGTGGTGGTGACTCAGCTGCTGCAGCAATCAACCTTGGACGTGCAGATAAATTCTCATGGATCTCTACTGGTGGTGGTGCTTCTATGGAACTTCTTGAAGGTAAAGAACTTCCAGGATTGGCTGCACTTACAGACAAATAATCTAAATAAAATGAAAGAGGCTGGGACAAAAGTCCTAGCCTCTCAATTATTTTTGGATTGTCGAGCAAGACGCAGTGGTTGGGTGGGCTCTACTACGCTGATTTCATCAGCTTTTACAGCCCTACTCAATTGTGCGGAGGTGGGACGACGAAATCGAATTCTAACGAATTACCGATTTCTGTCCCACTCTCTTTTTTCTTTCTATTGATAACTGTTCTCTCCTTTCTGAAAATATGGTAGAATAATAGAAATAGAAAGATAGGTGACCATGGATTACTTTAAACGACACAAATTTGATTGGTCCAAATTCCGTTTGGGGATGAGAACCTTTAAAACAGGGATTGCCGTTTTTATTGTACTACTTATTTTTGGAATATTTGGCTGGCGAGGCCTTCAGATCGGGACTTTGACAGCTGTTTTTAGTTTGAGGGAAGACTTTGATAAGAGTGTCCATTTCGGGGCTTCGCGTGTCATGGGTAACAGTATCGGAGGTTTTTATGCCGTATTGTTCTTCCTTTTAAAAACGCTCTTTCATGGGGCGTATTGGGTGACTCTGATTTTTGTACCCATTGCGACCATGTTAACCATTATGACAAATGTCGCTATGAATAACAAAGCAGGAATTATCGGAGGAGTTTCGGCAATGCTGATCATTACCCTCTCGATTCCTAACGGAGAAACCTTCTTGTATGTTTTTGCCCGAATATTTGAGACCTTTATTGGCGTTTTCGTTGCGATTTTGGTCAATTCGGATGTGGATCGCATTCGCGATTTTCTCAAGAAACACAAAAAACCTATGTAAGATTATATAACATTTAATCTTGACATAGATTTTTTTTTCGATATAATAGAATAGAAAGAGGAATGGTATGAAGGAAAAGGAATTACGACGCTCGCTGGCAGTCTTTCCGATTGGAAGTGTTATGAAGCTGACCGACTTGACAGCTCGCCAGATTCGTTATTATGAAGATCAGGGCTTGATTTCTCCTGATCGGACAGAAGGCAATCGCCGCATGTATTCGTTGGACGATATGGACCGCCTGCTTGAGATCAAAGATTATATCTCAGATGGCTTCAATATTGCGGATATTAAGAAGAAATATGCGGAAAAAGAGCAAGAGCAAACCAAGGTTGTCAGTCAAGAAGAGATCCGTAAGGCTCTTCATCGTGACATTCTTCAGCAAAGTCGCTTCACATCTTCCCCATCGCCATATGGTCAATTTCGTTGATCATTTCATAAGCTTGTAATCTATTTTAAGGAGACAAAAATGTCAATTACTGCTGCAGATATTCGCCGTGAAGTAAAAGAAAAAAATGTTACTTTTATTCGCTTGATGTTCTCTGATATTTTGGGAACCATGAAGAACGTCGAAATTCCAGCTACCGATGAGCAACTGGACAAGGTTCTTTCAAACAAAGCCATGTTTGATGGTTCTTCTATCGAAGGATTTGTCCGTATCAACGAGTCAGATATGTATCTTTACCCAGATTTGGATACATGGACAGTCTTCCCTTGGGGAGATGAAAATGGTAGCGTAGCTGGCTTGATCTGTGATGTCTATACGACAGAAGGGGAACCATTTGCAGGAGATCCACGTGGCAACTTGAAACGTGCTCTTCGTCATATGGAAAAACTTGGATTCAAATCCTTTAACCTTGGTCCAGAACCAGAATTCTTCCTCTTCAAGTTGGACGAAAATGGAGACCCAACTCTTGAAGTAAACGACAAAGGTGGCTATTTTGACTTGGCTCCAACAGACCTTGCAGATAACACTCGTCGTGAAATCGTCAATGTCTTGACCAAGATGGGCTTTGAAGTAGAAGCTAGTCACCACGAAGTAGCCGTTGGTCAACATGAAATCGACTTTAAATACGACGAAGTGCTTCGCGCTTGTGACAAGATCCAAATCTTTAAACTCGTTGTGAAGACCATCGCTCGTAAACACGGCTTGTATGCAACCTTTATGGCCAAACCAAAATTTGGAATTGCCGGATCAGGTATGCACTGTAATATGTCTCTCTTTGACCAAGATGGCAACAATGCCTTCTTTGATCCAGAAGATCCAAAGGGCATGCAATTGTCAGAAACAGCTTATCACTTCTTGGGTGGCTTGATCAAGCATGCATATAACTTTACAGCGGTGACCAACCCAACCGTCAACTCTTATAAACGTTTGGTTCCTGGATATGAAGCACCTGTTTATATCGCTTGGGCAGGTCGCAACCGTTCTCCATTGGTACGTGTGCCAGCCTCACGTGGTATGGGAACTCGTTTGGAATTGCGTTCCGTAGACCCAATGGCCAATCCTTATGTAGCCTTGGCAGTCTTGCTTGAAGTCGGCCTTCACGGGATTGAAAATAAAATCGAAGCACCTGCTCCGATCGAAGAAAATATCTATGTGATGACACCGGAAGAACGTAGAGCAGCTGGAATTACAGATCTCCCTTCTACCCTTCACAATGCCTTGAAAGCCTTGACAGAAGACGAAGTGGTGAAAGCTGCCTTGGGTGAGCACATCTACACCAGCTTCCTTGAAGCCAAACGAATCGAATGGGCAAGCTATGCGACCTTCGTATATCAATGGGAAGTAGACAACTATTTAGATCTTTATTAAGAAACAAGAGTAAAGAGGCTAGGACAAAAGTCCTAGCCTCTCAATTATTTTTGGATTGTCGAGCAAGACGCAGTGGTTGAGTGGGCTCTACTACGCTGATTTCATCAGCTTTTACAGCCCTACTCAACTGTGCGGAGGTGGGACGACGAAATCGAATTCTAACGAATTACCGATTTCTGTCCCACTCTCTTTTTGATCCTCAAAAGGTTACTATAAAACCAGTTGAAACAGTGGTTTCAACTGGTTGTTTTGTTAATTTTCGTCATCTGGTGTGAGAATCATTGGGATAATGATAGGTTCACGTTCCGTGCTCTCGTATAAGAATGGGCGAAGGGCATTGACAATCGCACCATTGACGGTTTGGATATTGGCATCTTTGTTCTTCAAGGCGATACGAATAGCATTGAAGAGAATGCGTTGGCTTTCACGAATCAGATCTCCTGATTCACGCATGTAGATAAAACCACGGCTCAAGATGTCTGGTCCAGCCAGGATCATCTTCGATTTGAAGTCAACATTCGCAACAGCAAGAACGACACCGTCTTCGGAAAGGTCTCTCCGGTCACGAAGGACAGCAGCCCCGATTTCACCGATGCGATTTCCATCGACATAGATATCTTGAGCATTGAAGCTTCCTGCGATCCGAGCAGAGTTGGCTGTAAGAGCAAGGACATCACCATTACTCATGATGAAGATATTGTCTTTTTCCACTCCGCAATCACGCGCAAGTCCTGCGTGGATCTTCTGCATCCGGTATTCACCATGGACAGGCATGAAGTATTTTGGTTTGATCAAGCGGAGCATGAGTTTTTGTTCTTGTTGCCCCCCGTGTCCAGAAGTATGAATCTTGTTGATCTTCCCGTGAATGACATCGACACCCGCTTCGGAAATCGTATTGATCAATTTATTCACACTGGTTGTATTTCCAGGAATCGGACTAGAAGAGAAGATCACGGTATCTCCTGGTTGGAGTTGCACTTGGCGATGCGTTCCGTTGGCAATCCGAGAGAGGGCTGCCATTGGCTCTCCTTGGCTTCCTGTACACATGATCAGGATTTCATTGGCTGCATAGTCTTTGATCTCATTTGGCTCGATAATAGTTCCAGCAGGGACCTTGATGTAGCCAAGCTCGATTCCGTTGACGATGGCTTTTTCCATCGAGCGTCCAAAGACGACGATCTTGCGACCTGTCTTGACAGCTGCCTCAGCTGCTTGTTGGAGACGGAAGATATTCGAAGCAAAGGAAGCAAAAATGATGCGCCCGTGAATGCCTTCGATGATCTTCATGATGGATTGGCCAACTACTTTTTCAGAGTTGGTAAAGGTTGGGACTTCTGCGTTGGTTGAGTCTGAGAGCAGGCAGAGAACGCCTTCTTCCCCAAGGGCCGCCATCCGATGGAGGTCAGCCGGTTCCCCAACAGGTGTGAAGTCGAATTTGAAGTCTCCGGTACAAACAATCTTTCCTTGAGGGGTGTGAATCACAATCCCTAAAGGTTCTGGAATCGAGTGAGTCGTACGGAAGAAGGTTGCTTTAAGATTTTTAAATTGAAGCTCAGTGTTTTGGTTGATTTCGTAGAGTTTGGCATCACGAAGAAGACCGTGCTCTTCTAATTTTCCACGGATCAAGGCAAGCGCCAAAGGTCCAGCGTAGATAGGGACATTGGCTTGCTTCAAAAGGAAAGGAATCCCACCGATGTGGTCTTCGTGTCCGTGGGTAATGAGGACCGCTTTGACGCGATCGATATTGTCAACGATATAAGAGTAATCCGGGATTACATAGTCGATCCCAAGGAGGTCATCTTCTGGAAATTTGATCCCGGCATCGACAATGATGATTTCATCTTGGTATTCGATCCCGTAGGTATTTTTCCCGATCTCTCCAAGTCCACCAATGGCAAATACACCAACTTCTTCAGGTTTTAAGGTATAAGCCATGGATTAGTACTCCGTTAGTTCAAAAGCACCTGACTCTTTCTCGTAAGCAAGGTGTTGCTCAGAAAGTGGTGTGATAAATTCAATGTTGAAATCTGTGTTTGCTTCAACCAATTGACGAGCTTGGATGCGTCCTTCGCGTTCATTCGGTGCATCAATATCGAGATAAAGTGCATGCGTGGTTTCACGACGAGGGTTGCGGTCTTTTGTTTCCTGATAAAAAACTTTGTAAATCATGAAGTAATTTTCCTTTCATTATTTCGGTCTATTTGTTAGCTGCGAAGGAGTGCAATCACTAGAGTTTCCTACTCGCAACTAGTGGACCTGATTCGATACAATTAATTATCATTATATCATAAATTCGCCCGTAAGTAAAAGATAGACTGGAAAAGTCAGAGAGGCAAAGACCTATAATAGAGAAGCTTTTGAGCGGTTTTGCATATGAAAATCCTGCGCTCTAGAGGAGAGTTTCGCTGGGATTTAAAGGGAATTTGTAGTATAATATAATCCAGTTCAAGAGGAGTAGGAAATGAAATTATTAGCATTTGATACCTCGAGTAAGGCTCTTTCTGTAGCGATTTTAGAAGATGAGACTCTACTTGCAGAAACAACATTCACCATTAAAAAGAATCATAGTATTACCTTGATGCCGGTCATCGATTTTTTGATGCAACAAATCGACTTGACACCCAAGGACTTGGACCGCATCGTGGTGGCAGAAGGTCCTGGGAGCTACACTGGACTGCGCATTGCGGTCGCAACGGCAAAGACCTTGGCTCATACCTTAGGAATTGAATTGGTCGGGGTTTCGAGCCTCTTAGCCCTAGTGCCAGATGATCTAGAAGGTTTGGTAGTGCCCGTCATGGATGCCCGTCGGAACAACGTTTATGCAGGTTTTTACCAAGATGATCAGCTGGTCGCACCAGAAGGGCATTTTCCATTTGAGGAAGTCCTAGAGCGTGCAGCGACAAGTGAGCAGGTCACCTTTGTCGGAGAAGTCACTGCCTTTAAGGAGCAGATTGCCTCTAGCATGCCAAGGGCTACTTACTATGAAACCTTGCCAGATGCAGTGAAAATCGGACGTCTCGGTCTCAAACAAGCGCCTGCTAGCCTCCATGATTTTGTCCCTCATTATCTCAAACGGGTCGAAGCGGAGGAAAATTGGCTCAAAGACCACACGGAAACAACGACCTCTTACATCAAGCGCCTATGATGAAAGGAACAATCAGGAAAGGGAGCGTCCAGGATGCGGTTGCCATTCTCGCTGTCATGGAAGATGTCTATGAAGCTAGTCCCTGGAAGTTGGAGCAGATTGAAGCCGATTTAGAGCAGGAATCGATCTTCTATTTCCTAGCTGTGGATGAGGGGCAAGTCCTTGGATTTGTCGCCATTCAAGAAACTCTCTATGAAGCAGAAGTCTTACAGATTGCGGTCAAGCGCGCCTTTCAAGGCCAAGGCCTAGCTCAGCAGTTACTCGCGCAGTTGCCGGACCAAAAAGAAATTTTCTTAGAAGTGCGCGTGTCCAATCAACCGGCCCAAGGCCTATACAAAAAAATGCACTTTGAAGAAATTGCACGGAGGAAAAACTACTATCACGATCCCATAGAGGATGCTGTGATCATGAAGAGGAACCCAAATGAAAGATAGATATATTTTGGCTTTTGAGACATCTTGCGATGAGACCAGTGTGGCTGTCTTGAAAAATGACGACCAACTCTTGTCCAATGTCATTGCCAGTCAAATCGAAAGTCACAAGCGTTTTGGAGGGGTGGTGCCTGAGGTAGCCTCTCGTCACCATGTGGAAGTCATCACTGCTTGTATTGAAGAAGCCCTGGAAGAAGCTGGCATCACTGAAGCCGATGTCACAGCTGTGGCTGTCACCTACGGTCCAGGCCTAGTTGGAGCTCTTTTAGTCGGCCTAGCTGCAGCCAAGGCCTTTGCCTGGGCGCATGGACTTCCTTTGATTCCTGTCAATCATATGGCGGGGCACTTGATGGCCGCTCAAAGCGTCGAGCCCTTAGAATTTCCACTTTTGGCCTTGCTGGTGAGTGGAGGACATACAGAACTAGTCTACGTCAGTGAAGCGGGTGATTATAAGATCGTCGGAGAGACCCGTGATGATGCTGTCGGAGAGGCTTATGACAAGGTCGGGCGCGTCATGGGCTTGACCTATCCAGCAGGACGTGAAATTGATCAGCTGGCCCACCAAGGATCTGATATCTACGATTTCCCTCGGGCCATGATCAAGGAAGACAATCTGGAATTCTCTTTTTCAGGGCTCAAATCAGCCTTTATCAATCTGCACCATAATGCCGAGCAAAAAGGAGAAAACCTCTCCAATACAGACTTGTCTGCAAGTTTTCAGGCAGCTGTACTAGACATTCTCATGGCCAAGACCAAGAAGGCTTTGGAGAAATATCCGGTCAAGACCCTAGTAGTCGCTGGTGGGGTCGCAGCCAACCAAGGTCTTCGTGAACGCCTGGCTTCTGACATCACAGATGTTAAGGTCATCATTCCTCCTCTGCGCCTCTGTGGGGACAATGCGGGGATGATTGCCTATGCCAGTGTCAGTGAGTGGAACAAAGAAAACTTCGCAGGCTGGGACCTCAATGCCAAACCAAGCCTAGCCTTTGAAGGAATTGAATAAGATAAAGGAGCCAATTGGATGTGCAAGGTCCAATGGCTTTTTTGCTGGGATCTGACCAACTAGTAGCGGATTTGCGAGTCGAAAGAAAATTCGGTATGATAGAAGGAATGAAAGATTGGTGAGGGAGAGAAAGAGAAAATGGTAAAGGTACCGAATAGAGTCAAAAAACTAATCTTTGTAATGATTGGTATTGGCTTTTTATTGATTTTGTCTTATAGGACTTATATCTCTATTTATATAAAACCATATACGTTTATTGATTTGAAAGAAAAAATTGTTGATTATGATTTTATTGAAAATGGGAAAGTTATCATTACAAAATGGGATTATGAAAATAAACTCGATTATTATATGACAAAGAATAATGGGGGTGTGTTACGATCTTATCCAATTGTTGGGAAAACGAAAATTGTTAAAGAATACCACAAACTAAAGGATATTAATGATATGAAACATAATATTCCGGATGGGAAAGAGTATTGGGGTATTACTATATACAATATAAAAAATAAGAAATTAACTCCTAAGGATTATGATCTTTTTAAAATGACTCGTGAATACAACAAATCATATGTACCAGATAGAATTGACAATGTTATCTATATTAGTAATGGCAAAGAATTGTTGGATATATACTTAAAAAGTCCTAAGGATCATTATAAGAAGGACATTATTAAATCCATTGATTTACAATCAGGGAAGGTAATTGATCAAGGTGATACAACGGAAAAAGAAGTTGTGAATGATTCAACCAACTATATTTCATTTTTACCTATTCATGAACAGCTAACAATGGCTGATCGTAGAATCTCATTAGATAAAACCAAAAAATTTCCTGAACCCGATGCTGTAATGTTTGATAAGTACCCAAATACTAAAGATTTATTTTCCGAAAATCATTCTATGATAGGGATTTTGGTAGATAGACCTAGTGTGGATACGAACATTCCTATACTTAAACTTTTAGTGAATCAAAAAACGAATTTATTTAAAAATGTTACAATACCAGCAGAATATTCTATAGATGGCCAAGAACATGAGATTCATTCCTATGATGAGTTTAAACAATTCTACAATAAAATAGGAAACATACAAGGAGAGTGAAAAAGAGGTTGTTATGCAAACAATGATTAATTTAGGGATATGGGAGAACAAGAATTACCATTTTGATTGGGAGGAAAAAATCTTACTAGAAGAGACATCTTCTCCTAACTACTGGTCTTATGTATTGCTCCCTATTACATTATTTATTATCAACAAAATTTCGGATGGATTAGCGGAAGCTGGAATATTTGACAATCAGTTGGTACGACTTGGAACGATTCCGATTTTAGGTGTTATCTCCTACTTCCTAGCTGCGTGGATCATTCGATATTACCATGCAAGCCTGAAATTACAGCCATCCAAGTTGGATGAGGATCAGTGCAAGAAGTTAATTAAGGCATTAAAGAGACGGAAGGTGTACTTTACATTTCTGGTCAATCTTTTTAGGTTCCTAACTGTAGCCGCAATTCTTTTGTTTGCCATCGGAAATGAAACTATTGCAGCACTCTTTTTGATGATTAGTTTTATAGTGATATTTATGTTCAAATTTGATTACCAATTATCCAAATGGCCCGATATGATGGAGAGCATATCTCAAGAAGTGGAAAACGGTGAGTAAGAAAGATTTGATAGCTTTTAATATTCTTAAAAATAGGAGGTAGAAAAATGCCAGTATATATTATATTTCTTTTTGCAATAGGGGGCGGGTCTATCTTTTTCCTAACTGTTTTTTTCATCTACTCCTGCATTTCTAAGAGTTTTGCAAGAAGGAAAAATCTAGCAACAGAACGGCTTGATGGTATTGTTGTTGGGTATGCATATGCACAACAGGTAAATCCACCAATTGTCGAATACATTGTTGATGGAATGGCATATAAGAGACAACTGGAATATCGTTGGACCGTGGTGAAATCGGCCCCTTGGATGAGTCGGAAGGCTGTAGCTGATACACCGGATCTTTTAAGTGAAAATTTAGTGATTTCTAGAAACTCAATGGTCTCCTATACAAACGTTTTAGAAGAAGCCTTTCCCAAAGGATCTACTATGACCGTCTGGTATAATCCTCAAAATCCAAAAGAGTCTTATGTTGAACGTTTTTGTAATAAAGATAAACTGTATAAAAGGTTGGCTCTTTTCTTTCTTATTCTCTACATCATTTTTATGATCGTTTTTGTAACCCTTACAATTTTATCTATAATATACGATTGGAAGGCTAATTAAGATTTTAAAATATAAGGGCAGTAGAAATGGATTGAGTCTCTCATTGGTCCTTTTTCAACCTTTTTTCTTGTGTTATAATAGAGGTCAATGATTCAGAAAGGAGTGAGAGAGTGGAAAAAGATTTTTGGCAGGGGGTGAGGGACGCGCTACCGACGGCTTTGGGCTATATCAGTATTGGCCTGGCTTGCGGTGTGGTGGCGTCTCCCTATCTTTCTCCTTTGGAGATGGCCTTGATGAGTATCTTGGTCTATGCTGGGGCGGCCCAGTTTGCGATGATCTCTCTGATTGCGGCTCATTCTTCTATATTGAATATGGCCTTGACGGTGTGTTTGATCAATCTCCGTAATATGTTGATGAGTCTGCATACGTCGTCTGACTTTAAGGATGCTAGTCTCGCTCATACCATCGGGATTGGAAGCCTCCTGACTGATGAGAGTTATGGGGTCTACTTGAGCGAGAAGTTAAAGACGGATACCATTACAGTCCCTTGGATGCATGGGAATAATCTAGTAGGCTATGTGGCCTGGATCAGTGCGACGGTTATCGGAACAGCTCTGGGATCTCTCCTACCTGATCCAAAGGCTTTTGGGCTTGATTTTGCTTTGGTGGCTATGTTTATTGGGATTTTTGCAGCCCAGTTTCAAGGAATGCAACTGACAGAAAAGACCAAGACCATGCTCATGGTGCTGTTAGCAGTAGCAGTGAGTTTCTTTCTCTTACTCTTTTTTGTTTCGCAACCGCTAGCTGTGCTAGCTGCGACCTTGATCGGCTGTTTTGTGGGGGTGGTCTGTGATGCGCGTGAATAGTTATATCTTCATGGCCATTCTGGCCTCAGCCCTCGTTACCTGGATTCCTCGGATCTTGCCCTTCCTCTTGGTCAAATACAAGGGACTGCCGGCTCCTGTAACCCGCTTTCTCAAATACTTGCCCATTTCCATTATCTTTGCCTTGGTTTTGTCAAGCTTAGTAGATGGAAAAATTGGAAGTCTCCCGCAGCTCCACTGGTTGGACCTAGTAGTGACCATTCCCAGTCTCTTTGTAGCCTTTCGTTACAAAAACCTTATGGGAACCGTTTTGTTTGGGATTGTCTTGATCGCCCTATTACGATTGGCATTTTAAATGGAAAAATATGTTACAAAAAAATTACAATTGTTACAAATAAACTTGATTTTTGTAATAATCGGAGTATAATGGAAGTCAGAAAGATAAAGAGGTGATCTTATGAAAAAATCAATCTTCCGTTGGAGTGCCGCTGTTCTGGTGGCTGCTTCACTTGGTCTAGCTCTCGGTGGTTGTGGTGCAAGGGATAAAAAAACAGCTTCCTCATCCGAAAAAGCATCTACCAGCAAGGTAGAGAAAAAAGCCAAAAGTAATAGCAAAAAGAGTGCGGCATCTTCCTCTCAGGCAAACGATACAGCTAGCTCTTCGACTCAAGCAAGTAGCGCGACAGCTTCAAAAGACTCTGGTAAGACAGAGAATGCGTCTACTACGATGCAAGCTCCTGTCCCTGCAGAATTGGTGGGAACTTGGGTAGGATCTAGTCCACAAGCGGATGCGATTAAAATGACAGTGGATGCCAATGGAGATGTGACAACAGTGGTTAGCTTCAAAAATGATAGCGAACCGACTCGGACAGCGACCTATACAGCAAGAGCAGTAAAAGCAACAGGCAATATCTACTATTGGGAGTCAGAAGGATTGGATGGAGCTGATGCCTTGCTTCCAGGGATCACAGGGTTAGGTGTAGCCAACTTCCGACTGGAGCCAGGTTTTGTCTTAGAAGAAGGCCATTATACCCCGATTGTTTTCACAGCGCCTATCAATACAGAATTTGACTACACCAAATACAATGATTTCCGTTTTTCATTAACCAAAGAACAATAAAAAGACGAACTCGATGGAAAATCGAGTTCGTTTTTTTAGTAATGAGGGCTTCCTGCTACCCAACCGGTACAGAGGGCGGATGTGATATTAAAACCGCCTGTATGGGCATTGATATCGAGGACTTCTCCTGCAAAGTGGAGCCCAGGAACTAGCTTACTTTCTAGGGTTTTGGGATTGATTTCTTTGAGGCTGACGCCGCCCTTGGTTACAAAGGACTTAGCTAGAGACATCTTCCCAGTGACAGGAATAGGCATCTCTTTGATTTTTTTAATGAGCTCTTCTATCTGAGGAGGAGTGAGTTGCTTGGCTTTTTCAGGGAATCCTTGCGCCAAGAAATCGGCTAATCGTTCAGGAAGAAGGGCTTTGAGGCTATTTTTAATCGCCTTTTCTCGATGCTCTTCTAGAAAGTCTTTTAAGTCTTGAGAAGAAGTAGTCGGAAGGAGGTCCAGAGATAATATTTCCCCGCCTTTAACAAAGCTGGACATCCGAAGGGCTGCAGGGCCAGAAAGACCGAAATGTGTAAAGAGAAGGTCGTGTGTGATGATGTGTTTGCCGTAGCTGAGGGTCACATCTGTCAGAGAAATGCCTTGGAGGGCCTTGTGTGGAAAATCTGTTAAAAGAGGACTTTCTGCAGCTTCGAGATCCGTTATGCTATGTTTGAAGTGGCGGGCAATTTCGTGTCCGTAGCCAGTAGAGCCGGTAGAAGGGTAGGATTTGCCTCCAGTTGTGACGATCAGCTTATCGGCTGTCCAAGTGTTTTCAGCTGATTTGACGATGAAGACGTCTTCTGGCTTGGTGACAGAGACCACTTCACAGTTGGTGGCAATACTAGCACCAAGCTCAAGGATCTTATTTTCTAAGGCTTGAATAATGGTGCGGGATTGATCACTAACAGGAAAGACCCGACCATGGTCTTCGACTTTTAGCTTGACGCCATTATCGGTGAAAAATTGGATGATATCATGATTATCAAATTGGGAAAACACACTGTAAAGGAAACGGCCATTTCCAGGGATACCGGCCATCAAATCGTCTAAGGTCCCGTTGTTTGTGACATTACAGCGACCCCCTCCGGTACCTGCGAGTTTCTTGCCCAGTTTTTTATTCTTTTCGATGAGCAGGGTGGATTGGCCATAAGAGGCACTAGCAATGGTCGCCATCATCCCAGCGGGTCCGCCTCCAATAACAATAGTTTGATAGTGAGTCATGTCGTTCTTCCTTCTCTTGTTTTTTCATGATTTGCTTTGTCCATTATATCATTTTATGGACGGCTTCGGAAATGAAGGAATCAAAAAACAAGCACCTTTCGATGCTTGCTTTTGAATGATTCTTTGATCAACTCATTACATGATTCCAAGGAAGTAACGGATGAAGAAGAAGGCAAGGACAGCACCAACAAATGGAGCAGTACCTGGTACAAGAAGACCATATTGCCAGTCGTTGTTTACTTTATCTTTGATTGGCAAGATTTGGTAAGCGAAACGAGGTCCAAGGTCACGCGCTTGGTTCATCGCGAAACCTGTAGTACCACCAAGACCCATACCGATAGCCCAAACGATCAAACCAACAGTGAATGGAAGCATTGCTTCGTTGGCATGTTCAGCAGCCATGATAGATGTCAAGAAGATAAATGTTGCGAACGCTTCGACGAAGTAGTTACGTGGAAGGTTACGGCAGTTAGGGTTAGTTGAGAAGATGTTACGGATAGCAACACCATCAATTTGACCTTCAGAAATCTTGAAGTGGTCTGCGTACATAAAGTAAGCAATGACTGCACCAAGGAAGGCACCGATCATTTCAGCGATTGCAATTGGGAAGAATTGAGCGATTGTCAATTTACCAAGAAGGACTTTCAGCAAAGCCATAGCAGGGTTCATTGAAACGCCACCAAAGACGAACAAGCAGACAGTGATACCGAATGCCCATGTAGTGATCGCGAATAAGTGTCCAGTTCCAGCATATTTTGTTTTCTTCAAAACGTCGTCACAGTGTACGCCAACCCCGAAGATAATCATCAAAGCTGTACTCATAACTTCTGCAAGTAATTGATGTGTCATGTTAATTAATGTCTCCTAAATTAATAAATGTATTTTTGTAATTGGTGATAAACTTCTTGAATCGGCAACTGCATCTCCGTAGCAATACGCTGACAGTCTTCGTATTCAAGTGTTTTTTTAGTGGTAGATCCGTACTGGTTAATTTTTACCGTAACAGGTCCAAATTCCGTATCGATTTGTTCAAATCGACGTTGCATGACCTTTCGGTCGACTTGTTGATATCGAAAACCAATGGTACTGGTTTCTTTGAACAAGAGGGCTGAAAAATCTTCCAACTGACTTCCTTGAATCAAGAGAATCAATTCAAAGCCAGGGCGATTCTTTTTCATAACGACGCTACGATAGTAGACATCTAAAGCTCCAGCGTCCAGGAAACGGTGGATAATATAACCGAGTTGCTCTGGTGTTTGATCATCGATCGTAGTGGTGATCTCA
Organism: Streptococcus sp. S5; assembly: GCF_034134805.1. Lineage (NCBI taxonomy): Bacteria > Bacillati > Bacillota > Bacilli > Lactobacillales > Streptococcaceae > Streptococcus > Streptococcus lingualis. Next base: position 417,658 of record NZ_CP139419.1, read on the forward strand.
ATAATTTGATCTTCCGTGCGATGAACAACAGTGGTGCTGTGAGAGGTGTCTTCTTTCAATAGCGAACCGCGTAAAGCATTGAATTTTCCAGTCTCTCTTTTACCAAATCCATAGCCCACACTTTCGATGGAAAGGTGAGAGGGGATTGGTTCAAAGATTGGGGACAATGCTTTAAGGAGGGCTAACCCTGTCGGAGTAATCAACTCCGTTTTAACTGTGAAGTCTTGAGTAATCGGAATAGTCGTTCCTTTTCTCAACTGCATCACAGCGGGAACCGGAACAGGCATTTCTCCATGGGCAACTGAAATAGTCCCACTTCCCTCAGTGAGAGGAGTAGAGTAAACTGTATCGATACCGAGCGATTCCACTAGGATGAAAAAGCTAACGATATCGACGATGGAGTCAATTGCACCAATTTCATGGAAATGAATCTGTTCGACAGGCATGTTATGCACAGCTGCTTCGGCCTTTGCGATATCAAGAAAGACTTCAAGACTCTTTTCTTTCACAAAAGGACTCAACTGTGAAGCGGCAATCAGATCGTGGATATCCGCATAACTGCGAGCATCCGCGTGGGAATGGTGATGATGATGTTCATGATCGTGATGATGTTCATGATCGTGATGATGTTCATGATCGTGATGATGTTCGTGATCATGATGATGTTCGTGATCATGTTCGTGATCGTGATGATGTTCATGATCGTGATGATGTTCATGATCGTGATCAAAATCACCTTCAATCCCCGTATCTTTCTCCCCGTGGTGAAGGTGAACATCGAAATCAGTTCCCCAAATTGCGCTTTTTGCGAGGCGATGAACGTGGAGGTGGAAACCATCCACTCCCAGTTTCTCGAGTTCTGTGTGAAGAAGTTCGACATCTGCCCCAAGGTCCACAAGAAGACCATTGAGCATATCGCCACTTATTCCAGAAAAAGGTTCTAAAAATAGACTGGTCATCAGTTTTCCTTTCGATTGTGGTTGAGTCGATTGATCATACATGCTGAATAAGCTGCACCAAATCCGTTATCAATGTTGACGACCGTTACGCCAGAAGCGCAAGAGGTCAACATACTCATCAAGGTTGTTAGCCCTTGAAGGTTGCTTCCGTATCCAATGCTAGTCGGAACGGCAATAACGGGAACATCCACAAGGCCTCCTACGACACTGACAAGAGCTCCTTCCATACCGGCAATCACGATGATCACACTGGCTTTTTGGATCTCTTCTAAGCGATTGAAGAGGCGATGGATACCGGCGACTCCCACATCATAGATTCGGCGAACCGAATGGCCAAAGGTTTCTGCAGTGACTGCAGCTTCTTCTGCAACAGGAACATCACTTGTCCCTGCTGTGACGACCGCAATGTAGTGTTCAGGATCGGCTTCTTCCTTTTTAGAGTTGAGAACGAAGCAGCGGGCTTCTGGATAATAGTGGCCAGTCGGAAAGCGCTGAGAAAGAGCCTCTCCCTTTTGGAGAGAGACTCTTGTTGTGAGGATCGGCAATTCTTTTTCTGAAAGAAATTGCAGGATCCCTTCAATTTGCTCAACTGTCTTTCCTTCGCCGTATACGACCTCAGGGAAGCCGTTGCGACGTTGCCGGTCAGTATCAATTGCTGCATACCCTAGTTCTTTAACTCCATTGATTTGCTCAAGCGCATCCTCAACGGAGAGATGACCTGCTTGCAAAGAACGGAGTGTCTGTTCTAGATTGGGTTGAAAATCCATGTTTGATTCTATTCAACAACGACAGAAAGTCCGTCGCGGATAACAGTTACTTTAGCATCTTTTCCTTCACGAGCAAAGGCTTTTTCAAGCGCTTCGTCAAATGAAGTTGCAAGTTCCATATGCATACCTTTGATCAATTCAGGATCTACAAGGTCAGATACAAAGATAACATGGTGGTGTACCAAAATACGTGCCAAGATTTGAGAAGTCCATTGGTCTGGGACAGTCTCTAAACGAGGTGTATTGATGGCTTGTTCCAAGAATTCTTTTGGATCTTCTACGTCAGCAAGGTTGCGATAGAAACCTTCTCCACCGTGACCGTCTGCACATCCAGCTACCATGATGATTGTTCCGCCTTCTTTGTTAGAAGCTTCGGCTGCAGTCATCCCTTTAACAGCTTGGTAGATGTTTTGGTCAAGTGGGAAACCACCGTTTGTTGAAATTGTGATGTCGCTTTCGATCTTAGACACACGTGCCAAGTCTGCAACGAAGTCACAACCAACTTTGTGGGCTTCAACCATGTCCCCAGCGAAAGATCCGATGATGTGTTTTTCGCCGTCCAATACAACGTTGACGATGAAGGCCAAGTTTGCAGTACGAGCAGCGTAAAGCATATCTTCGTGGATTGGGTTGTGGTCAAGGTTACCAGTACGTGCCTTATCAGAATTGATGAAGTCACCTGAGTGGTTCGCCATGATAGTTTTGTATGATGCGATACCTGGAAGGACTGATTTACGTCCACCTGAGAAACCAGCAAAGAAGTGAGATTCGATGAATCCTTCTGCTATCAACAAGTCAGCTTCAGCAGCGATCTTATTGATGATACAATCACCACCTGAAGGAAGTTGACCGATTTTCACCATGTCATCGTCGTTTGTTGAAATGTGCATAACGATTTCTTCATTGTCAACGATTTCTTGGCCGTATTTATTGATCAATTCTTCACGAGTTGAAGGACGGTGGAAACCAGTAGCAACCAAGATACGCACGCGTGCATCAGGGTTAACTGAGCGAATACGACGCAAAATGATTGGAGTGATGATGTGAGAAGGAACGGGACGAGTGTGGTCAGAACTGATCAACACGATGTCTTTTTTGCCTTTAGCAAGTTCTTCCAAAGTAGGGCTGCCGATAGGGTTGTCCATTGAACGTTCAACAGTTTCTTCTTCAGACAGTGGGTTATGGAAGTTTTCCGCCTTAGACTCTAACAATCCTGCAAAGTTTTCATCTGGAATCTTTGCAACAATCGATTTTTTGTCGTACGGTAATTTAATTTCTACCATTATTTGCGATCTCCTTTATTAATACTGATACTTATAGTATAATTCTTTTTAAAAAGAGGTGTGCACCAATTGATGTCAACAAATGTTAACGTCGTTCGTTTTGAACAGGTGTATCATTAGTGTGACTTCTATGAAGAGCCAAAACAGGAGGAAAAACGCGCGTGGATTCAGCATTTTTAGTGAAATTCTTGGAAGAAAGGCGAACGCCCATTATCAAGAAAAAATACCACAGCTACCTCTCTTATCGCGGGATTAAAGAGGACTATATCTATATTTTAAAAGAAGGAGTTGTCAAGACCAGTGTCATCATGCGTGATGGTCGAGAATTTAACTTTTCCTATTTAAAAGCGACCGATATTGTCTCCTTGTTACGGGATGAGGTATCCAATTATACGGACTCGCCTTTTAACGTGCGCGTCGAGACAGCTGAGGCTAGTTTTTACCGGATTCCTCGGGTCAAGTTCTGGACCTTTGTCAAAGAGAAAAAGGAACTGCAAGATTACGTACGGGATTATTATCGCAATAAACTGTCTGAGAGTATGGAATCCCAGCAGTATATGATGATGAATGGGAAAAAAGGCGCGGTTTGTTTTCATCTACAAAAGCTGTGCAGCTTGTTTGGGGTAGAGCAGGACGATGGTATTTTGATTGATTTTAATATTACCAACGAAGATATTGCTGGTTTTTGTGGGATCTCAACCCGAAACAGTGTCAACCGCATCCTGAACGAATTAAAGCGGGAGGGTGTTTTAGACATTCGACAGCAAAAGATCGTTATTTTGGACATCGAACGAATTGAAGAATTTATTGGAAGGGAAACATTCTAACATGGCAACAGAAGCACAAATCAGAAAAGAAAAAGAAGAAAAATTACAAGATATTTTGCGGGAAATCGGGAAAGTAGCCATCACTTATTCTGGTGGGATTGACAGTTCTTACCTCTTAAAGGTCGCTTTAGATACTTTAGGTCCTGACAATGTGATTGCGGCAGTGGTCAATTCAGAACTCTTTTCAGAGGAGGAATTTAACTTGGCGCTTGATTTGGCGGATCAGCTGGCCGCACCTGTACTGGGGCTTGAGATGAGAGAATTGAGTGATCCGCGCATCGCTGCTAACACGCCAAATATCTGGTACTACAGCAAGCAATTGATGTACCAAACCATTAAAGAATCTGTTACAGATCTTGGCTTTGAGCAGTTGGTAGATGGGATGATTATGGATGATATGGGAGATTTTCGTCCGGGGATCAAGGCCCGCAATGAAGCAGGAGTACGCAGTGTCTTGCAAGAAGCTGGTCTCTATAAGACAGAAATTCGTCAATTGGCCAAGGAAAGAGGCGTCTCTAATTGGAACAAGGTGCCTTCTTGTAGTGTAGCTTCTCGTTTCCCATACGGCGTTAAAATTACACCAGAAAATGTTCAACGCGTCTTTAAGGGCGAAGAGTTCCTTGTAGGTCTTGGTTTTGAGCAAGCCCGTGTGCGCGTCCATGGGGATTTGGCCCGTATTGAAGTAGCAGAAGACCACCTTCTTGAAGCGATTCAAATGCATGACAAGATTAATGACTTCATGAAGGAAATTGGCTTTACTTATGTAGCCTTGGATTTGGCTGGTTACAAGTATGGTCGAATGAATGACTCTTTGGATGAAAAAACTAAAGAAAAAATTATGGCGGAATAAAGCATGAATGAAGTAGTAAAGTTTTGGTTTGAAGAGTTGCAGCCAGAGGATTGGTTTAAAAAATCGGATGCTTTGGACCAAGAAATGCGGGAGCGCTTTAAGGACCTCTATTGGAAAGCCAGTCGTGGGGAATTGTTTCACTGGCGGGCTACGGCAGAAGGGCGTTTAGCAGAGATTTTGCTCTTGGACCAAATTCCTCGCAATATTTTTCGAGGGACTGCCCAAGCTTTTGCGACAGATTCCCTGGCATTGGTCTTGGCCCAAGAAGGCTTAGAGCAAGCCTTGGATCTACCAGTTGTACAAAGAGGATTTTTCTACATGCCTTTTATGCATTCTGAGTCCTTAGTCATTCATGAAGAAGCCCTGCGCTTGTTTGATCAACCGGGGCTCGAAAAACGCTTGAAGTATGAGAAGATGCATGCGGAGATTCTCCGACAATTTGGACGCTATCCGCATCGCAATGCCATTTTAGGACGGCCTTCGACCAAAGAAGAAGAGGAGTATCTAGCAGAACATGCTGGTTTTTAAAGGAAAAAAAGGATCTTGGGCCAAGCTCTGCTGGGCGCTCCTGTTAGCTGGAATTTTCTTGCTAGCCTTGAAGGCTTTCCAGGGAAGACAGAATAAAACGGTCTCTTCCAGTGACACGGTTACGATGGGCTATACCCAATTTCCGGCCAATATTGATCCAGTCAAAGAGTACAATGGCTGGTTTACAGTGCGCTATGGAGTCGGAGAGACGCTGTTTAAAATGGATGATCAGCTACAGATCCAGCCCTGGCTGGCCACTAAAGGTGAGCAGTTGTCCCCTCTGGAGTGGGAGATCACGATCCGTCAAGGGGTGCGATTTCATGATGGGAGTCTCATGACTCCTCAGACGGTCAAGGAGTCTTTGGAACATCTTTTGTCTTCCAATCAGCGGGCGTCAGGTGAATTAATGATCGAGCAAATAACCGCGACGGATCATACCCTTCGGATCAAAACCAAAGAGCCTCAACCGATTCTCTTGAACCTCTTGGCGGATCCTTATTCGACCATTCTCCATGTTGGAGCCAAGGAGTCGACTGGGAAATCGGTCGTTGCGACAGGTCCCTACCAGTTGACGGCTTTTCGTCCAGAAAATGGGGCTAGTCTAAAGGCCTTTGGCAATTATTGGAATGGGGCAGCGAAGGTAGCAAAGGTGGAGATCCGCTCCTTTTCAGATGCGACCTCGATGAGTCTTGCCTTAGATGCTGGTGAGATCGATGCGGCTTATGGAATGCCTGCTCTCAATCTAGCTTCTTATCGCCAGAAAAAAGGCTATCGGATTTCAGAAGTTGATGGCTCGCGCTATCTTTCTTATGTCTATAATTTCCGAGATCCTTGGATGCAGGATAAGACGCTACGAAAAGCTATTGATTTGGTGATTGATCGGAAGAACTATAGTCAATCGCTCTTTCAAAAGGGTTCCCAAGCTACAAGTGGTCCGTTTCCAAGTCGCTTTCCTTTTGCTTTAGAAGAGCCTGTTCCAAATGCGAATGCCACGGAAGCAGAGAAGATCTTAGACCAAGCAGGTTATCTGAAAAAAGCAGATGGGTTTCGCTATAAAGATGGTAAGAAGGTTACATTGACAGCCCTCTCTTATGAGCGTTTGCCAGAGATTCCTTTAGCAGTTCAGGCGACAGAAGCTGCCTTGAAAAAGATTGGGATCGATGTGAAGATTCGGACCGTTGAAGTGGGATCGATTGCTGCAGCAGAAGACTATTCATTTACACCGTATACCATGGTGGCGACGCCTGTGGGCGATCCCTATCCCTTCTTTAAGAGTTCGCTGGCTTCAGACGGTTCGGTTAATCTTGGAAAATACAAGAGCAACAAGGTAGATCAACTCATTAAAATTCTTGGGACAGAAGGCGATCAAGAGAAACGTCAAGAGCTGAGTAAGGATCTTCAAAGGGAGATCCAAGAAGACCTGCCGATCAGCTTTTTGGTGACGTTTAAGGTGGCGGTTATTATGAATGATCGCGTGTCAGGACTCAAATCAAGTGCCTCGGACTATTACCATATTACCAATCAATTAACAAAGGAATAAGTATGCTTGAACTTCAACACCTAACGGTCCAATCCAAGGATCGGATCATTCTTGAAGATGTATCGATGCAAGTAGGAGAATCTCAGAGCCTGGCTGTTGTCGGAGAAAGTGGCAGTGGAAAGTCTACCCTACTAAAGGTCTTGCTCGGGCTCCCTTTGAGAGATTTGTGGATCGCAAAAGGCCAGTATCGTTGGCAAGGGGAGGAACAACTCCAACAGTCCTCTCCCTACCCCTTTGTGGGAAGTGAGATAGCTTGGGTCAGCCAGCAGGCTGGGCGCTTTTTTTATGATCGACGAACTATCGAAAACCATTACAAGGACCTAGTCAAAAGTCTAAAAGGGCGGACTCCTAACATTCGTTCTTTCAAAGAATGTATGGACCTGGTTGGTTTAGAAGCAAAAAAGATTGCGCCTGCTTATCCCTTTGAACTAAGTGGGGGCATGATGCAACGGGTTGCAATTGCTTTGTCATTAGTATCTTATCCGAAGGTTTTGCTAGCCGATGAGCCAACCAGTGCGCTTGATGTGGTTACAAAGCTAGAAATCGTGGCCTTATTGACCCGCTTAAAAAAAGAAGAAGGCTTGTCTCTTCTATTAGTGACACATGATATGGCAGTCGCTGCGGCCTTGAGTGATCACATGCTTGTGATTTGTGGGGGACAGGTCATCGAGCAAGGAGCTACGGTCCAATTGTTGGAGTCCGCAAAAGAGGACTATACAAAAGAGTTGCTTGCTGCAACCCCTCGTTTACAGAAAGGAGCTACAGATGGGGACCATTTTGACCTGTAAAGATCTGATTTTCACCTACCGTCATTCTGCATCGGGGATGCAAGTAGGTCCGATTTCATTTGAGTTAGAAGAAGGTGAAAGCTTTGGCATTGTAGGCGAATCTGGATCTGGAAAGACCAGTCTTAGTCATCTGCTGTGTTGCTTTATCAAACCTCATCAGGGGAAACTCTATTTACAGGGCCGTCCCTATGAAGACTTTTCAACTAAAGAATTCTATCAAACGATCCAGTATATTGATCAACACCCACATGCTAGTTTTCATCCAGCTCGCTCGGTTTATTCAAGCTTGATGGAAGTTTGTGATCATTTTGATCGGGCGTCAACAAAAGCTGAAAAAGAAAAAGTGATCGAGGCTGTGTTAGAGGCAGTTCACCTAAATCGCCAGCTAGTCCAACAAAGACCTCAATTTTTAAGTGGGGGGGAGTGCCAGAGAGCAGCTATTGCGCGTGCCTTACTCATCAAACCGAGAATCCTCGTTTGCGACGAGATGACTAGTGCCCTCGATATGACCATTCAAGCAGAGTTGATGCGCTTGCTACAGCAGTTGAGGGAGCAGTTTCAGATGAGTTTTGTCTTTATCTCCCATGACCTAGCCTTGGTCAGCCAATTTTGTCAACAGCTAATGGTCCTAAAAGAAGGACAGATCAGAGAGCTAGGAAGGACCAGTGAGTGCTTGAACACCCCACGAGATCCCTATACTCAGGAATTATTGGCCACTTATCGGCAGCAAGAAAGGTGGGTGAATGGATGTTTCGAATAAGCTGTAAATTACTGGTCCGTTTCCTACTGATCTTACTTGGTGTCAGTTTGATCTCCTTTTTACTCATGTATCTAGCGCCAGGAGATCCAGCTAAAAATATGTTGGCTGCCCAGGGGATTCCTTTTACAAAAGAACTGCTTGAGGCCAAGCGTCTAGAATTTGGTTTTCAGGATCCCTTCTGGGTGCAGTATGGACGGTGGCTATTAGGAGTTTTCCATGGAAATCTGGGAATGACCTACCATTCCGGATCGTCCGTCGCAAAAGAATTGGCCTTTTATTTTCCTAATACATTAGTGCTAGCGGGCTCTACCCTCTTCTTGACCCTCTTGATCTCGATTCCGCTGAGTTTTATGGCAGTCTTTTATAAGAAGAGCCCGATTTCTAAGCTCATCTCGTTTGCTACGGCTCTCGCCAATACCATTCCTAATTTCGTTCTAGGGATTGGCCTGATGCTGGTGTTTTCACTATATTTGCATCTGTTTCCAATCCAATCAACGGTGAATCTACAAGGAGCAGTACTGCCTTCTTTGACCTTGGCCTTGACCATGTCGAGCCGCTACATCCCGCAGCTACAAGAAGGCTTAACAGAGATTCTTGAGTCAGATGCAGTGATGGGGGCTATGGGGCGCGGTTTGAGATGGGGGCAGATCCTTAGGACAACCATTTTTCCACAATTATTTCCGTTGCTCTTGACCTTGATCACTCTATCTTTAACCTCCTTATTAGGAGGTGTGGCCGTGATCGAGTATCTCTTTTCTTGGCCAGGAATTGGGAAAATGTTGATCACAGCTGTTCACAACCGGGATTTTCCTTTGATTCAGGGATCGGTTCTGGTCATTACAGCTGGTGTTCTTCTAGTCAATACCTTTGCTGAATTTATCCAGCTCTTCATCAATCCAAAACGTTATCGCAAGGAGGGAGCCAACCATGTCATCTGATCAGATCAAACGGAACATTCGGTGGGTATCCCTTGGCTTACTCGCCTTTCTAGTCTTTCTGGCCTTTGCGCAGTGGTTGGGAGCTGACCGCGCTAACCAGGTCAATTTGGGTCATGTTTTGGCACCCCCCTCTCATCAAGCTCTCTTTGGGAGAGATGAGTTGGGCCGTGATCTCTTGGTCCGAGTGTTTGTCGGAGGGGCCCATACCCTCTTTCCATCCCTTCTCGCTCTCTTTTTGGTCGTCCTTTTTGGTTGCTTAATGGGAGTATTTAGTGTCAAGTTTGGTGGGATCGTGGATCGCTTAGTTCAAGTAGTCATTACGCTTTTTCAAGCCTTTCCTCCCATTATCTTTGTGATTGGGATCGTTGGTTTTTTAGGTCTTGGAATGGAGCAGACTTTACTGGCTATCTGTTTGACCAGCTGGACCAAGTATGCCTACCTGGTGCGCTCGCTTCTCCTAGATATCAAAGAAGAACCGTATTTCCGCTATGCAGATATGTTTGGCAATACCTTCTGGAGTAAGATCAAACTTTACTATTTTCCTAGTGTCTTTCCCCAAGTCGTAACGACCATGGTGTATGACCTGAATACCATTGTCATGGAAATTGCAGGGATGAGTTTTATTGGTTTGGGTGCCCAAATGCCCGATGCAGAGTGGGGCGCGATGATCAATAATGGCAGAAGCTATTTGCAGACAGCGCCATGGATCGTGGCCTTTCCAAGCCTTTTTCTCATCCTCTTTATTGGAGGCGTAATGGTGTTAGGAAGACTCCTCAAACAGTACTTTGCCATCCAACAAGAATACAAATAAGAAGCTGATCCATACAGGAATCAGCTTCTTTTTGTGATATAAAGAGCAAACATGGGTGTTGCTGCGTAATTGAGTTCTTCTTCTCGGCTCCAAATTTTTGGTCCAAATTCGGTGTCAACTGTTGCTTCGACCTCTTTAAATTGATTCAAAAATTCCAGATCCCATCCAGGACGAAGGCGCTTGGTTAGTGGCAATTGGCGAGCGATTTCTTCAATCAAGGCCTCATCGACCCCTTCGCCGTGCCAGTAATCTTCTAACTGTTCGCTGGAAACGATCTTTAGATTGTTCTCAAATTGTGAACGAATAGCAGGATCGTTGAGATAAGAGTACCAGTTGGCGTCATAAACGAGAAGTTGTCCGCCAGGTTTAAGAGCACGTAGCCAGGACTCATAAGCCTTCTCAGGCTCTTCCAAATTCCACGTAACATTGCGCATCATAATGACGTCAAAAGATTCTGGCTCAAACTCCAACTCCTGCCCATTCATTTGTAGGTAGCGGACTGTACTTGATTTTTCACCATATTTGATAAGGTTTTCTTGCGCAATTTGCAACATATTTTTTGAAGCATCAATCGCAGTGACATTAGTATAGCCCATTTGTGTTAAGACGATTGGGAAAAATCCAGGTCCTGTACCGATGTCTAAAATAGAACTGGTACGCTCTTTAGGTAGCCAACGGATGAGTTCATACTTCCATTTTTCAATCTGAACACTTTCGATTTCTTTTTTGTTTTTCTGGGAATAACCTGAGTAGCGTTTATCCCAGTATTGTTGGATGGTCTTATATAACACGGTGACCTCTTTTTCTATTTCATGGTATTTCTTGAACATTATACTATAGATTGAGACGGATATCAAAGAAGAATCAGTACTTCCCCAGCTCAAGGCTTTTCCAAGCGTCTAAAAAATGGTATAATGAACTGTAAATTTCAGAAGTTGGAAGGAATGTTATTGCTATGATGAATATGCAAAATATGATGAAGCAAGCTCAAAAATTGCAAAAGCAAATGGAGCAAAGCCAAGCAGAACTAGCTGCAACTCAATTTGTAGGGAAATCCGCTCAGGACTTGGTTGTTGCAACCCTGACAGGCGATAAGAAGGTCGTTTCCATCGATTTCAACGTCGCAGTGGTTGACCCAGAAGATACAGAAACGCTTTCTGATATGACGGTGCAAGCCATCAATGCCGCCATTGAAGAAATTGATGCTGCAACCAAGAAAAAACTCGGTGCGTTCGCAGGGAAATTGCCATTTTAAGCAAAGAAAGTTTTCATCAACTAAAAAGAGGCTGGGACAAAAGTCCTAGCCTCTTAATTATTTTTGGATTGTCGAGCAAGACGCAGTGGTTGAGTGGGCTCTACTACGCTGATTTCATCAGCTTTTACAGCCCTACTCAACTGTGTGGAGGTGGGACGACGAAATCGAATTCTAACGAATGACCGATTTCTGTTCCACTCTCTTTTTTTATTCATCAAAAAATCCGGATAAGTCCAAGCCTCCAAAGGGGTTGGTGGAGAAGTTCTCTTGCTCTTCAAGGAGGGTACGGCCTTGATCAAATTCGAGGAATTGTTGGTAGACAAGAGCTGTCATGCGGGCGTCTTCTAAGCTATCGTGTGATTTTCCTGCGACTCCTAGAAATGCTGCAACGGTGTGGAGTTGAAGATTTTTAATACCATGGAGGTCAGATGGACGGCGTTCGAAAGCTTGGTCAAAGACATCGACAGCGTACTGGTCTTCTAAATCCAAGCCATTTTCAAGTAGGATGGGAAGGTCGCTCTTTTTGGCATTGTATCCAATCAAGGGGCGGTCTCCAACGAAGGCCTTGAATTCGCCGAGGACCTGCTCTAGTTGTGGAGCATTTTGGATCTTGTCCTGGGTTATGCCAGTGAGGCCGTTAATAAAGCTTTTTAGAGGCTTATCGGTGTAGACGTAGGAGTCGTAGTGGTCGACTTCTTTACCGTCCGTAAAACGCACGGCAGACACCTGGATGATCTGATAGGCACCTTCGTATTGGTTAAATTCGAGATCGAAGGCAATATAATCTTCTAATGTTTTCATGGGAAATCTCCTGTGGTAGAAAAGAAAAGGGACTGGTAGGATCCAGCCCCAGATTATCGACGGAAAACGCGTGCCCAGAATCCTTTGCTTTCTTGCTCTTGAACTTTTTCATTGGCTTGTTCGAGTTCAAGTTTCAAGGTATCGCGGTCGTTCATTGCTTGTAACGTCAATTGTTGTTGTTGGTCCAATTGCTTGTCTTTTTCAGCAATTTGAACGTCTTTCACGCGCAACTGTTCATCTTTCTTAGCGAGTTGCTCGTCTTTGGCTTTGAGTTGCTCGTAGAGACGGACAATTTCAGCATTTTTTTCATCCACCAAAATTTCCATCAATTCGCGTTGCTTCACATCATCGCTGACTGGCTCATCTTCAAAAATAGTTTTTTTGTAGATTTCTTCGAGCTTGATCAAGCCACTACGGGTTACAACGGTAACCCCTTTTTCGTTTTTTTGGGTATCTTCTGGAGCCAGCGCCTTGACACGGTTATTGACCGCCTGGCGGCTGACTCCTAAAATTTCAGCAATTTCGCTGACAGTTTTTTCAATCGCCATAACTTCCTCTAATATCTTTTTCTATGAAATACTCTATTAGATAGTAACATAAGTAGGCTAAGCTGTCAAATGAAGCAAAGAAAGGCTAAGCCTTGATACCACGATTAGTGGGCCTCTGTCATTTCAGGAAGATGGAGGCTTGATTGTGCTAAGTCAATGGTGAGTTGGTAATCGGTTTGATCACGCACAGTGATTTCAAAGTCCGTCGTGTAAAGGACCAAGCGAAGAGTTGCACCTTTTTCGAGCTTGTAGATGGTTGGTTGGAGATCAAAGTCAAATTCCATCCACTCGCCTGGTGTTACGGCCTCAACCTCTAAGAGGTCATGCCGGTTTTGGAGGTTGAGATAACCTTTCGAAATCACTCGCTGGCCGGCTTCCTTGAATGGCAACTCGGTCAAGTTGTCTAGCATATGGTAGCGACCGTTATCCAGCGTACGGACCGATAAGACTGCAGGATAGGGTTGGAGGTATTTCTTGCTTCCAAGCTCTAAGAGTTGGGCTGAGAGAAGACCTTTATTGGTGCTGGAGTGAAGTCGCAGGTGAAGGCGAGCTTTCCCGTTGAGGTGCAGGTCTTCTTCGATTGGAAGATCAATTGTCACCTGTTGGGCCTTGTCTTGGTAAAGATCGCTTAAGAAGGTCGGATAAGCCTTGCCATAGCGCTCGTAATCTTTTGTCTCGTAGCGGTTTTGGATGACTTTTTCGTCGTCTCCCAGGGAGAAGGTCCGCTGATTTGTTTGGTTGCCAAAATCATCCAAGGAAGTCCAACTTTGTTCTCCTGTATTGTCCTGCCAGATGACAGTAGGCAATTCATAGCTTGAATCGTAGCCCAGCAATTTTTTAGAGAGGAGGGCGTTCATGCTTTCGCGGAAGTCAATGGATTGCCAGTTGTTGAGATAGACATGGGCACCATTGTGATAGAAGAGGTGTTTCTTGATGCTTGTTGGAAGAGCCTGGAACATATTAAAGACGTGAAGAGGTTTCACGTTCCAGTCTTGCGAACCATGAGTGAAGACCACCTCAGCCTTCACCTGATCAGCATGTAAGAGATAATTGCGGTCGTGCCAGAATTGATTGTAGTCTCCAGAAGCGCGGTCCAGCTCTTTTTTCACGATGTCTAGATCGGCTTGGTGGGCTGCATTATGGTGCAAATAGTCTCCACCTAGAAGGTTGCGCGAGTAGGTCAATTCGGCAAGGGAATCGAAATCTTCACCTGGATAGCCACCAGGACTTGTCACGAGGCCGTTTTCGCGGTAGTAGTTGTACCAAGAAGAGATCCCAGCCTCTGCAATGATGACTTCAAGACCGTCCACACCTGTGGTCGCAAGGCCGTTAGACATGGTTCCAAGGTAAGAGATCCCGGTGGTTGCGACCTTTCCATTAGACCAATCAGCTTTGACTTGGCGTTTGCGTGTGTGATCTGTAAAGGCCCGGCAACGGCCATTGAGCCAGTCGATAACGTTCTTGTAGGCTTCGATTTGTTGGTAATTTCCATTGGTCATCAAGCCTTGCGAATCTTTTGTCCCCACTCCAGATACGTAGAGATTAGCGTAGCCGCGTGGAAGGAGGTAGTCGTTGAGGGTATAGCTGGAATTGATATGGGTGAGAGTTTCTTCAGCTTCATCGACTAGCTCAGCTGAACCGACAGGATCCACCAATTCTAATTGAGGTACTTCTACTTGAATGGTATGAGGTTCTTTGACCTCGAGGTCGACATTCATATTGTAGAGGGCCTTGTCGCTGGCCTTATCGTTGGTCCCTTGGTGATAAGGACTTGCGGTCATAACAGCTGGAATCTTGCCTTCATAGCGAGGACGGATAATGCTGACCTTGACCAAGTCTGGCAGACCATCTTTGTCGGTATCGACCCGACTTTCCACATAGACGACCTCGCGGATGGCATCATGGCTCGTAAAGGTTGCGAGGCTCTTGCCGTTAAAATAGTGATACTGGTTATCTTCAGGAATCAAGCCATCGCTGACCAACTGATCGATGAGTAAATTTCCTTTTACTGTTCGAGTATTGAGAAGGTGATAGAGGTTTTCTACCAAGTTTCCATACTCAATCGGAAATTGGACTTCTTTCAAGAAGCTATCCGTATCTTCAAAATCAATAAAATAGCGGAAACCGAGTAATTGGAGGGCTACTGTGTAAAAAATGTTCGGAGACCATTCGCAGTCAGATTGGATATACGTTAAAAAGTCTGTTTTAGAATCCACCACTAGGTTAGAGAGGGGATAATCTGTATCTTTATAGGTGAAGTAAACCTTGCGGACAAACCATTCAAACAGTTCTTTTTCTGGGAGGTGGGTGGGAAGGTCAAACCCAATTTCTTTTAGTTCCTTAAGAATGTCTTTTTGGTCAACAGATAGATAGCTATATTGATTGTATTTCATAGACTGCTCCTTTTATCAGTTTCTTTTTTCTTTACTTCTTATATTATACTTGATAAAATAGTATTTGTCTAAAGACCTTTCGTCTATAAGGAGAAGGAATATTGAAAAAAATATCTTTTGAACAAGTTGCAAGAAGACGGACCTTATTGTTTGGGGTTCTTGCCGTCATTTTTGGGATTCTCATTTTTCGAAACGGCGTTGGTTTCACCAAATTTTCCTTGGATCTATTAGCCATTTACTTTTTAGTTGATGGACTAGGAAGCTTTCTTCTTCGCTTTTTGTTACGTAGCAAGTCTATTTCCTATAGCCACTCTATTTGGTTTATTTTTCTTTCACTTGCGTTGATCTGGTTGAATCGACTGAGTAGTCTGCCCGTAAACTTAGTTGTGATTTGTTTAGGGGCATATCAGTTGGGGAGTGCCATTGTCTATGGGATCACATTTTGGCTTTATAAGGCCAATCGGGTAAAAGGAGGCTGGCTCTATTTATGGGATGCGCTTTTAAACGGTGGGCTTGGTCTAGCAACTGTCTTGGAACCTGGTTCAGATGGGCACTTCCAATTTATCCTCTTGGGGGCTTATCTGGTCTTGTTGGGGATTTCTAATATTCGAGATGGTATTTTATTTGACAAAGACCAACAAGGCCAAGAGTTAAAACGTCGCTTTCGTATTAGCCTACCGGTTATCTTTGCAGCCTTTATCCCTGCTAAGGAGTTAAAACGGTTTAACCAGTTTCTTCAAAAAGGGAGCTCGGCGGGACACACAGGCCCTTATCGATTGGTGAAAAAAGAAGAAGAGGCAAGGGAATTAGAAATTTTGGTTCATACTTCTGACAGCAACTTATTTGGAGCGATTGGGCATGTAGATATTTGTTATCAGGGGAAGGTCATTTCTTACGGAAGTTACGATCCCTTTTCAGAGCGTCTATTTGGGACGATTGGGGATGGCGTACTGTTTAAAGTGGATAAGGAACCATACATCGAACTATGTAAAAAAGAGAGTCAAAAGACGCTGTTTGGCTACAGCCTATCCCTTACCGAAGAAGAGAATCAGGCAGTAGAGAAGCGTCTAGCTGAAATTGATCAGTTGTTAGAACCTTGGGATCCACCTAGGAGGTTACTGGAAGACGGTCAGCCGACCTACGCTTACAAATTGAAATATGATTTAGGGGCTGAGCTATATAAATTTACTTCTTCGCGTTTTAAATCTTACTTTGTTCTGTCTACTAATTGCTGCCTGTTAGCAGATTCCATTGTGGGACAGGCAGGAACGGCTGTATTAGATGTGCGTGGAGTGATTGCACCAGGGACCTATCAGGATTACTTAGAATACGAATTTGAAGCTCCAAACGGGCGGGTCCATACACGAACAGTATACTAAAAAAAGAAAGACAGATTTTTATTTTTGAAAAATCTGTCTTTTTTGCACAAGATTTCTTGTAAAAAGCCAGAAAATCTTTTACAATAAAAAGTGCTTGGAGGAAAGTATGACAGCAAATCAGATCGTAAGAGTGATCCCAGTCTTGAAAGTGAATAACCGAAATGTCAATCAACGCTTTTATGAAGAGACATTGGGAATGAAAGTATTAGTGGAAGAAGGAGCTCTCCTATCTTTAGGAGATGCCTCAAAAGTAGAGAAAATTGTCTTAGAAGAGTCACCGAGTATGCGTTCGCGTAAGGTCGAAGGTCCAAAGAAATTGGGTCGCATCGTGGTGAAAGTGGCACAAGCTCAAGAAATTGATTATTTGTTGGCCCGCCAGCCAGAAACAAGCGCCCTTTACCAAGGAGCTAATGGTCGCGCCTTTGAAGTTGTGTCTCCTCAAGGAGATACCATTTTCGTGCATGCTGAAGAAAATCTTGAAAGCCTAGAACCGTTGGAGAAAGCGCCTCTTGTTGACGTGCCAGAAGATTTCAAAGGTTTGACCAGCTTTGATGTGGACTTTCTTGAGGTCAATGTGGCCGATTTTGCTGAGGCTGAGAAGTTCTATAGCAACTTGCCAGCTTTGGCCCACTTTATCCATTTGCAGGAAGCTCAAGGAGAAGATCTCCAAGTGGAGAACAAGGTGACCTGGGATTTGAGCATGATCAAGATTGAATTGGCATCTTTTGATGTGGAAGTCTTGAAAGAACGCTTGGGAGAAGCTGTCGATTTTGTGCACCGTAAGGGAACTTTCTTGATTGCCAAGGATCCAAGCCAGATCGAACTCTGGTTTGAAGCCAATCAAGATCAGGTCCATATTTCTTATGAAGAATAAGAATGGAGTGATGAGCGTGAATGCAATCATCGAAAAAATTACCGAACAAATCCAAGAAGGCATCTATCCAGGTGCCTCTCTTACGCTTTACCGCAATGGTCAGTGGAGTGAGCACTATCTAGGACTTGCGGACCCTGAAAAAGAAGATCCAGTAGTGGCTGACCTGGTCTATGATTTGGCCAGTGTCAGTAAGGTCGTCGGAGTCGCTACCATCTGTGCCTTTTTGTATGCGAAAGGGGAGCTTCCGCTCGATCGCCCCTTTAAAGAGCTTTACCCGTGTTTTGCTCATGAGAAGACAACCATCCGGGAACTCTTGACCCATACGTCAGGACTTGATCCTTTTATCCCCAACCGGGATCAATTGGATGCGAGACAGTTGAAAACAGCCCTTGAAAATTTGCAGTTAAAAGAAGACAAGAGTTTTCATTACACTGACGTCAATTTTCTTCTGTTGGGCTTTTGGTTAGAAGACAGGTTTCACCAGCCCTTGGATCGTTTATTTGAAGAGCTGATTTTTACGCCTTGGAAGATGACAGAAACACGGTTTGGACCGGTCGAAAAGGCGGTGCCAACGGTCCGTGGAGTGGCTTCTGGAAGTGTTCATGATCCCAAAGCGAGAGTTCTGGGCTGTCATGCGGGAAGTGCTGGACTTTTTTCAACTGTTGCTGATCTAGAGCGCTTCTTAGAGCATTATCTGAAGGATGATTTTGCGCGTGACTTGTCTCAGAATTTTGCGCGTGAAGAGGGCAAGAACCGCGCTCTTGGATGGAATCTAGAGGGGGACTGGTTGGATCATACGGGCTATACAGGAACCTTCATCATGTACAATCGCAAGAGACAGGAAGCTGTGATCTTTTTGTCCAACCGGACCTATGAGAAGGACGAACGGGCCCAATGGATCCTGGACCGCAACTCTTTGATGGACTTGATCAAACAAGAATTTGAGAAATAGAAATGGAAGGCTAGGATGATGGATCCTGGCCTTTTACGGTCTGTCCGTGAGAAAGAAACTGGTAGGAGATTCATTTTTGAACTCCGTCTTAGGTTGGATTTCCTTCAAAAGCATCGCTTTTTTGGCTGATTTATATTAAAATAGTAATGACCTTAATAGAGCGAGATGAATATGAACAAAGAGATAGGCGTCGGAAGGGCGCATAGTAAAATTATCTTAATTGGAGAGCATGCGGTGGTTTATGGTTATCCGGCTATTGCTTTGCCACTCCATCATATCGAAGTGATCTGCCAGATCATCCCGGCAGACAGTCCATGGATTTTGTTTGAAGATGACACCTTGTCCATGGCAGTTTTTGCGTCTCTTGAGCACCTCGGGATTCGCGAGGCCCGGATTCGCTGTCGAATTCAGTCCATGGTACCGGAAAAACGGGGGATGGGATCATCTGCAGCAGTGAGTATCGCAGCTATTCGTGCCGTTTTTGACTATTATCAAGAGAAGCTGAATGATGAGACCTTAGAAATCCTGGTCAATCGAGCAGAAACCATTGCCCATATGAATCCAAGTGGGCTTGATGCCAAGACTTGTTTGAGCGATCAAGCCATTAAATTTATCCGAAATGTCGGCTTTTACCCGCTGGAGCTGGGTATAAAAGCGAGCTTGGTGATTGCGGATACGGGAATTCACGGCAATACCCGTGAGGCGATCCAAAAGGTTGAAGCCAAAGGGCAGGAAGTTTTGTCCCATTTCCATGAGATTGGTCAGTTGACCCAGCAGGTGGAAGAGGCTCTGAAAATGAATGATCTAACGAGCCTAGGACAGGCTCTGACTACTTGTCATGACCACTTGAGAGCCGTCGGTGTCAGCTGTGTTGAAGCAGACCATTTGGTCGCTGTTGCCCTTGAAAACGGGGCCTTAGGCGCTAAAATGAGCGGGGGTGGTCTTGGAGGCTGTGTGATTGCCCTCGTCAAGGATTCTCGTGAAGCAGCAACCATTGCCCATGCATTAGAAAAAGAAGGAGCGCACCATACATGGATCGAAAACCTGTAAAGGCTAAGTCCTATGCCAATATCGCGATTATCAAATACTGGGGAAAAGAAGATGCCAAACAGATGGTCCCTTCGACCAGTTCGATTTCGTTGACCTTAGAGAATATGTATACAGAGACCAGTCTATCTCCCTTGCCAGCAGATGCGACTGCGCATGAATTTTACATCGATGGGGAATTCCAACATCCAGCTGAGCAAGCCAAAATTGGAGCTGTGATTGATGGCTTGAAGCCAGCAGATGAAGTAGGATTTGTTCGGGTGGATACCAGCAACAACATGCCAACCGCAGCAGGCTTGTCCTCTAGCTCGAGCGGGCTCTCTGCTCTCGTTAAGGCTTGCAATCGGTATTATGATTTGGGCTTGAGCCAGGAGGAATTAGCTCAAAAAGCCAAGTTTGCTTCGGGTTCTTCTTCACGGTCTTTCTTTGGTCCCTTAGCAGCCTGGGACAAAGAAAGTGGAGAAATTTATAAGGTCCAAACAGACCTGAAACTCGCGATGATCATGCTGGTCCTAAATGACAAGCAAAAGCCCGTTTCCAGCCGGGAAGGGATGAAACGCTGCATGGAGACTTCGACTAATTTCAAAGAATGGATTGAAGAGTCTCGACAAGATTACAAGGACATGCTGGACTATCTAGCTGGCAATGATTTTGAACGGGTCGGTCAGCTGACAGAGCGCAATGCCCTTGCTATGCATGCGACGACTAGAACAGCCACTCCAGCCTTTAGCTACTTGACAGAAGAAAGCCACAAAGCTATGGACTTTGTCCGTGAGCTTCGCGCAGCAGGCCATGCTTGTTACTTTACCATGGATGCAGGGCCAAATGTTAAAGTCCTCTGTTTAGAAGAAGACTTGGATCAGCTGGTGCCTTTATTTGATGCCCGCTATCGGACCATCGTATCTAAGACAAAGGACCCTCAAGATGAAGACTAAGTATCAGGTACAGACTGGAGGCAAGCTCTATCTAGCTGGAGAATACGCGGTGCTAACACCTGGTTATGGAGCTGTGATTCAGTTTATTCCTATTTATCTATCAGCTACCATCCAAGAATCTAGAAGCTATCAGCTAGCCTCAGATCTCTTTGGTTACCAGGTGGATTTGACCCCAAATAAGGACTACGCCTTGATTCAAGAGACCATTCAGCTCATGGAAGAGTGGCTGAAAGATCAGGGAATAGCCCCTAAACCGTTTGATCTTCACCTTAGAGGAACACTGGGCGAAGAGGGGAAAAAGTATGGGATTGGTTCCAGCGGAAGTGTGGTCTTGCTCGTGATCAAGGCCATGGCTGCTCTGTATGAACTAGACCTAAATCCGGACCTGCTTTTTCGACTAGCAGCAGTGGTCTTGGTGCAAAGAGGGGACAATGGTTCCATGGGCGATTTGGCTTGTATTGCCTACGAGGACTTGATTTATTACCAATCCTTTGATCGGACTTGGTTGCATGAAGTCTTGAATTCTCAGCCCCTGTCACAAGTTTTAGACCTGGATTGGGACTACCAGATCTGCTCGATCCAGCCAGCCATCTCTTATGATTTTCTGGTTGGTTGGACCAAGGAACCAGCGATTTCAAGTGATTTGATTCGTCAGGTCAAGGGAGCGATCAAGGAAGAATTTCTTCAGGAGAGCCAGAGCGCAGTGAAGAATCTTGAAAAAAGCCTCCGTGAAGGGAACCAAAAGGACATTGAGACCAGTATCAAACGCGCCGATAAGAACCTAAAGTCTTTGAACCCTTTGATCTATACCCCAGCTCTAAAAGAGCTGCAAGAAGCGACAGAGGGGCTTTCTGCCTGTGCCAAATCCAGTGGTGCTGGAGGAGGCGACTGTGGGATCGCCCTTAGTTTTGACCCAGTTGAGACTCAGATCTTGATAAAGCGCTGGAAGAAAAAGAATATTGAAGTCATTTACCAAGAAAGGATGGGAGATTCGTGAGCGAAAATCGAAAAGACCAGCATATTCGCTATGCCTTAGAGCAAAGCTCCTGCTATAATAGCTTTGATGAAATCGAGCTGATTCACCGATCCCTCCCCCTTGTGGATCTAGCGGAGATTGATCTAACAACCCATTTCGCAGGGCGTGATTGGGAGGTCCCTTTTTATATCAATGCCATGACAGGCGGGAGTAAACGGGCCAAAGAGATCAATCAAAAGTTGGCAGCAGTAGCCGAAGCCTGTGGGATTCTCTTTGTTACTGGCTCTTACAGTGCAGGGCTGAAGGATCCGAACGATCAATCGTATGCGGTCCAAAAAGACCATCCTCATCTTCTTTTAGCAACCAACATTGGCATCGATAAAGAGCCAGATCTGGGCTTGCGAACAGTGGAAGAGCTACAACCTCTCTTTCTTCAAGTCCATGTGAATCTGATGCAAGAGTTGCTCATGCCCGAAGGGGAGCGGAGTTTCCACACTTGGAAAGACCATCTCAAGAGCTATGGGCAGGGCTTTCCTGTACCTGTAGTCCTGAAGGAAGTCGGTTTTGGCATGGATCCTAAAACAGTTCAGGCAGCGCTAGATGCTGGGATCAAAACCGTCGATATTTCTGGTCGTGGTGGCACTAGTTTTGCCTATATTGAGAATCGTCGTGGTGGCAATCGCGCTTATCTGGATGATTGGGGACAGTCAACGGCGCAGTGTCTCATACAGTTACAGGATCAGATGGATCAGATTGAGATCCTCGCAAGTGGGGGCATCCGTCATCCCCTTGATATGGTCAAGGCCTTAGTCCTTGGAGCGCGTGGCGTAGGACTTTCCCGTGTTTTTCTTGAGATGGTAGAGACTAAGAGCATTGAAGAAGTAATCGTCCTTGTCCAAGGATGGAAAGAAGACCTAAGATTGCTCCTTTGTGCGCTCGGTTGTCAGAACCTGAAAGAGCTCCGTGAAGTCGACTATCTCCTCTATGGAAAGTTGTGGCAAGCTCAGCAACAGAAAAAATGAAGAAAAATCATTTTAGAAACTTTCCTTAGGTGAGTACGGACGTCAGCGAACTTCTACGAAGTTCCATGACTTAGTTTTGAACCTAAGGTTTCAAAACTCCCGAGTGCCTGAAACAAAAACGTTTCAGGCACTTTTCTCACGGCGGAAAGTTTTCGTATATTATTATTCATTTTGAAAATTAGAACTCTTTTATAGTTCTTTGAAGAATCACTTAACTTATTTTACTTAAAAATTAGTTCCTATTCGTTTAGGATTGGCAAAATAAGCCAATTCTTTCTTTTTTTTGAAAAAGTGTTCTCCTCAAAAATTCTGATAGTTTACGAATCGTTTACGGTTGATGGAATCGCTTGCAAAATAGGCTTGTAAAAGAGTATACTAAATAAGGAAAAACATTTTTAAAAGGAGTTTAGGATGAAGAAGCACTATTTTCGATCAGCTGTAGCAGCCTTGCTTCCGCTTTTGTTGATTGCTCAACCTGTTGAGGCTTGTACAGGGTTCATCATCGGGAAGAAACTGACTGCCGATGGTTCGACCTTGGTAGGGCGTACCGAAGATTTAGAACCCAACCATAATAAAAATTTTGTGGTCAGAGAGCGTGTCTACAATAAAAAAGGAGCCATTTTTGAAGATGCTGCCAACGGTTTTCAATATCCCTTGCCAGAGATTAGCTATAAGTATACAGCGGTCCCGGATGTCACCCCTGATCAAGGGATTTTTGACGAAGCAGGATTCAATGAATATGGAGTTTCCATTTCTGCCACTGTATCTGCTTCAGCAAATGACAAGATCCAAAAGGTGGATCCCTATGTCAAGGATGGCCTCGCAGAATCGGGCTTGACCAGTATCGTTCTCCCAAGTGTGAAAACCGCAAGAGAAGGGGTTGAACTCATTGCTAAAATCGTCGAAGAAAAAGGCGCTGCAGAAGGAAGTATTGTGACTATTGCCGATAAAGAAGGCGTCTGGTATATGGAAATCCTATCTGGCCATCAATATGCGGCGATTCTCTTCCCAGAGGATCGATTTGCGGTCTTTCCAAATACTTTCTTCTTAGGGCATGTCGATCTGTCAGATACCGAACGCACGATCGCCTCAAAAGATCTTGAAAAAGTCGCCAAAGAAGCCAATAGCTATAAGGAAGTGGACGGAAAATTCCACGTTTCTCAATCCTATAATCCGCCTTTGCAAGAAGCAGATCGCTCACGGGTTTGGTCGGGAATCAAATCGCTAGACCCAAGCTCTCCTGTTAAATATGACGATGCGTCCTTTGACCTTCTTCATACAACCGATCGAAAATTAACCCTCCGCGATGCCATGAATCTCCAACGCAATCGTTTGGAAGGAACCAAATATAAACCACAGGATCAAATGGAGCTAGATGGAAAAGGCATTCCGAAAAAAGGAGAGTTTGATGAGGTTTATAAATATCCTATTTCCAATCCAAATGTCATGGAGGCCCATATTTTCCAACTGAAAGATGATGTCCCAGCGAGTGCAGGTGGAGGCACCATGTGGCTGTCGATGGGCAGTCCACGAAATGCTCCATACCTACCCTACTATGGCAATATTCTCAACACCTATCAAGCCTACCAAGAATTAGGGGATCATTACAATGATCGCTCTTGGTATTGGACCATTTCAAGAATCAATGACCTTGTGGCCAAGTATCCAGATTTATTCGAAGATGGGGCGATTCGTACTGAAATGGAACGATTGGAGTCTCAGTGGATGGTCGAACAAGATCTGAGTGATAAGGAGCAAATTGCCCTTGCTTCTCAGCCTGAAGAAGCGAGTGAGAAGGCAACAGAGGAAAGCTTGGCAAGAGCTGAGAAAACCTTCGAACGCTTGCAAGAAATCAGAAAAGAAGCAGAACAAAAGGTAGCAGATGAACACGGAAAAAGTGCTCTGCAGGATTTAGATGACGAAGAAGATGCTGCTTATGAAGAAAAGATTGATCTCGTTGAATTTGACTATGATTACATTCTAGCAGCAGGCTTATTCGGGGCAACCCTTCTAGCGATTGTGATCTACCTGATTCGCTCAAAGAAACAAAAGGGAGGAAAACAAGATGACTAAAATTCAAAGAGCCTCGATCTATCTTTTTCTACTGTTGGCAGGAATTGGCTTGGAGTTTGAACTCGGTCATCTTTCTCAACAAGAATTTAGCCAGTCTGCAGGCAGAGATTTGGTCTTAAACTTGTCTGTCTTAGCTGCTATTATTATCCCGCTCTATCTCTTTTCAAAACGATTGGCCAAGCAGTTGACTGTCCCAACCTATCTCTTATGGATTGCCATGTTTGGAGGAGCCTTCGTAGCAGGCTGGTTGAGCTTTTCAGGCAATAGCTTGATTGATATTATGAATAGCCATGTGATCAAGGATGCCACTGTCTTTAACAAGTGGACCGATGCCTTGACGGCCCCATTTTCAGAGGAATTCTTTAAGGCCCTAGTTGCCTTTTGGGTTGTCTTGATGGTTGGCAAGAAAGATCTAAAAGCGATTCTAATTGCAGGCTTGGGCTCTGGCTTTGGTTTTCAAATCATTGAGGATTTAGGGTACGTTGCCCGCCAAACCAAAACCAGCCAATTAGCCGCGGTTACTGAGGCCATTAACCGGATCTCTGGTGGATTAGCTTCACATGCCCTCTATACAGCTGTTGTATCAGTTGGTGTCTTCCTCTTGTTGTCTCAAGTGACCCAGCAAAAGGAAAAACTTTTTGGGCTCTGGTGTGTTCTCTCAACAGTAGCCAATCACTTCTTATGGAACTCTCCGTTTTATGAAACAGACCATCGGATTAATCTTCTCGTCGGACTGCTCTTTGCCGTCCAAGTAGGGACCTTTATCGAAGTGGTGCTCTATACCAAGAAACATCCCGAGTTGCCATTTTTAAAACAATAAGAAAATTTTTTCAAACACAAAAGAACTAAGACGTGGGTCTTAGTTCTTTTATTTTCTCAATTCTTGTAAGAGTGTTTGTGCCTTTTCTAAATTAAAGGGTTTGTTTTCAAGGAGTTGGCTGACCAATCGGGGAACTTCCTCTTCCTTAGCTCCTGCTAGAAGGGCTAGGGAGCGTGCTTGGAGTTTCATATGTCCTGCTTGGATCCCTGTAGTCACTAAGGCTTTCAAGGCAGCGAAATTCTGTGCTAAACCGAGAGAAGCGATGATACCTGCTAATTCAATAGCAGAAGGCACTCCTAGCAAACGGTGGCTGACTTGAACCGTTGGGTTGAGGCCAATCGAGCCTCCTTTTGTCGCAACCGGCATTGGTAGGGTGATCTCACCATAGAGTTTTTTCTCTTCCGGCTGACTTGTCCAGTGACTCAAACCCTTGTAAGAACCACTTTGTGCAGCATAGGCATGGGCTCCTGCTTCGATGGCCCGCCAGTCATTGCCTGTTGCAAGGACCAGGGCATCAATCCCATTAAAAATTCCCTTGTTATGAGTAGCCGCACGGTAAGGATCCACTTGAGCCAATTGGCTAGCTAGCTCCATCCGGTGGGCAATCTCAATGGCTTCCTCAGGATTTCGACTCAGTGCTTTAAAATCGATGGCACACCGTGCACTCACCAAAGAGCGAGTGGCCAAGTTGGATAAAATTGCCATCAAAGCCTGACCGTCAGAGAGTTCCTGGATGCGATCGGTCAGAGCTTCCAGCATCGTGTTGAGCATATTGGCTCCCATGGCTTCTTTGGGATCGACAGCCAAGTAGACAATAAGAAAGTCCCCCTTGTTTTCGACCCAAAGATCTCTCGCTCCACCTCCACGCTTAACGATAGAAGGATAGGCTTCATTAGCCAGCTGAAGAAGGGTTTCCTTGTCTTCGAGGATGCGCCTGCTAGCAACTTCTATGTCTTCAACATCCGTCAGAGCGATCTCACCGATCATTTGGCGTTGGTGCACCTGGGTGGTGAAACCGCCCGAACGTTGGATTAGCTTGGCTGCAAAGCTGGCAGCCGCGACCACGGATGGCTCTTCTGTGACCATGGGAAGGACATAGTCACGACCATTGATCAGGAAATAAGGAGCAAGGCTAAAAGGCAAGTCAAAAGTCGACAAGACATTTTCTGTCAATTGATCTGCAATAGAAAGGGGAAGTCCCTTTTGTTCTTTTAAGATCTGTGCTTCATCCCAAGTTAAGAGGCCTTCCTTCAGTAAGGCCTCTATGCGTTCTGTGGGAGAAAGTTTTGCAAAACCTGGTAATCGTGCCATTATTTTTCTACTTTCTGGTAAGTGCGTTGGTGTTCCTTGATCTCTGTCAAAGCAAAAGTTTGATTCGTAGCAGGCTCAAACACTTGATTGCCACTAGGATCTAGATCTACTTCCTCATAAAAGAGTCGTTCGTAGTCAGCAACACTAAGAACCGTACGTTGGTCCAGTTTTTCCATGCGTTTGTGATCTAAGAGTTGCTCAAAACCAGGAACGAGATTGGCGCTAAAGATCTCAGAAACCGCTCCACTTCCATAGCTAAAGAGGGCGATTTGGTCCCCAGCTTTGAGTTGGGGGTCATTTTCCAATAGTGACAGCAAGCCTAGGAAAAGAGATCCAGTGTAGATATTTCCCACGCGTTGGCTGTATAGAATCGATTGATCAAAGTTGTATTGTAATTGATCTTTTTTCTCTTCTGACACTGACTTATCCAGGATTTTTTTCAAGCCCTTGAGAGCTAATTTCGGATAAGGCAAGTGGAAGCAGACAGCCGCAAAGTCTGTCAAGGCAAGGCCAGTCCGTTTCTGGTATTCCGCCCAGGTTGTTTTCAGAGAATCTAGATATTGTTGCGTTGAATAAATCCCATTCACGAAGGGAGTTGTCGCGTAATTTGGACGCCAAAAATCCATGACATCGCGTGTTTGGGCAACATTATCATCGTTAAAAGATAGAACACGAGGATTTTGGCTGATCAGCATAGCAACCGCTCCAGCCCCCTGTGTTGGTTCTCCAGGAGTTCCAATTCCGTATTTAGCAATGTCACTGGCAATGACCAAAACCTTACTCTGTGGGAATTTTTCAACATGGAGTTTAGCATAATCCAAGGCAGCAGTCGCAGCATAGCAGGCTTCTTTCATCTCAAAAGAGCGGGCGAAAGGCTGGATATCTAGTAAGCCATGGACAAACACAGCAGCAGCCTTACTCTGGTCAATTCCAGATTCTGTCGCAAGAATCACCATGTCGATCGCTTCTTTATCTTCGTCTGTTAAAATATCATCTGCTGCAGTAGCAGCCAATGTGACGATGTCTTCTGTGATCGGTGCAACACTTTGTTCTTTTAAGAGAAGACCCTTGCTCAGTTTTTCGGGATCGGTATCACGAGCAGCGGCCAAATCTTCTAAACGCAAGACATAAGGGCTCGTCGCAAAACCAATCTTATCAATCCCAATTGTCATTCTTAACCTCTTTTTTATTTGATATCTACTAGTATATTTCGTTACTATTTTACCATATTTAAGGGTAAAACTCCCTTGAAAAAGCTAGATCAGCAAGGAAATCATTCTCGGGACCGATTTTGCAATGTTTCAAAGAAAAAATAGAAAATCTATAAAAAAAGCCATCTTTAGATGGCTTTTCAACTCTTATGCTTGCTTATCTTTCTTAGGGTTACTCATAACCCGTATGAAGAGTTCTTTGCATTTGTCTCTTAGAACTTTTTCGTAGAAGACGAGTATAGCGATGTCCGCAATCAGAAAGATCAAGGTCAGATAGAACAAGTCAAATGAATTACGGGCATAGTAAGTCGCTGATAGATAGGAGGAGAAGGCTCCTAGAATCACCCAAGGAAGATACTTGATATACTTGTTTACCATCGTACAGTACCTCACATACTTTAAAGGATTTGTTTTTTCACTATCATTGTACTCCTTTTAAACAAAAATACAAGCGATTACATAGATAAGTTTTGAAAAACCAATGCTAGTTGGCATTGGTCATTTTTCTTTTTTGATGGCGTTGGTAAGAATGGTAGAGTTTCAAAACGACAGATCCACTAGCCATCCCGATGGAGATCACCAAGGCTAGAATAACCACCAGGGTCACGCTGGTCACTGCTTGGCGATATTGGCCACTGACAAAGAAGGAAGTGGTTCGATAGGAAATATATCCAGGTACCAAGGGTGCGAGAATGGACAACATAAAGACCACGACAGGCGTCTTGAGAATGATACTTAAAATCTGACTGATACAGGAGCCGACAATGGCTGCGATAAAGGTTGCAACGATAACATTGGTAGGCCCTTTCAGGATATAGTAGAGTAGCCAGATGCCCATACCGAGGATTCCTCCAGGAATCAACATGGAGCGCTGCACATTTAGGACAATTAAAAAGGTGATGATGGCAATCAAGCTGGCCACCGCTTGGATTAAAAATTCAGTTAGGTTCATCATTTTATTTCATAAGGACGAGGGCGACCGTTGTACCGGCACCAAGTGCAAGAGTAATGAGGAGAGTCTCAAAGAGTTTGCTCATCCCAGAGTTGAGGTGGTAATTCATCAGATCGCGGACGGCATTGGTCATAGCGATTCCAGGAACGAAGGGCATGACACAGCCTGCGATAATGAGATCGGTATTGGAAGGAAAACCACTATAGCGCGTCCAGATATGGGCCAAAAAACCAAAGACAAAGGCGGCCGCAAAGGCAGTGACAAAAGGAATGCGAACGTATTTCTCAACGACAAGAGAAAAAGCAAAGGCAAAGACAGTCGCAATACCCGCTCCAATCGCATCATAGAAATTTCCTCCAAACATGATGGAGAAGAAAGGCGCACTAAGAGTTGCCGCAATGGTCAACTGGAGATTGGTATAAGGAACGCGCTTCATTTTCAACTCGCTCAGGGCTTTGTAGGCTTGCTCGAGATCTATCTCTCCAGAGACGAGTTGACGGGAGATCTGATTGACGTCACAGACCTTTTCGATATTGTAATTGGTCCGCAAGATCCGTTTCATGCGCGTGACATTGGCATTCTCGATTGAAAAGAAAATAGCGACTGGCATCGCTAAAACATTGCAATCGACGATTCCCTGTGAATGGGCGATCCGGATCATGGTATCTTCGACCCGGTGAATCTCAGAACCGCTCTCGATCAGGAGGGTTCCAGCTAACATCAGGACGTCGATCACTTGGTTGATCTGTTTTGACTCTTCCATAATTTCCTTCTTACTAAATAATCTGTTTCTATTATAGCAAAAAAGGACGAGAGACAGAACTAAAATTTGACAATTCTAGTTTGTTTCTTATCCTTTCTGAATTCGTTTAAAATAGCTATTGTTTAGGCTTATCATTCGCTAACTCGGGTGGTGGTGCTGCACGGTGCTGTCCTGGACGAGAAGGGTTGCTAAAAAGATCAGTGCAATCAGGATAAAGAGCCAAATAATAGCGAAAATAAATGTTAAAAACATAGGATCACCCCTTCTATCTTATTTACAGCTCTACTATAACACTTGGAGAAAGCGCTGTCAAACTCTATATAGTAGGCTCTTAAACTCTTTCAAAATTCAGAATACTCTTGCGATGGGGATGAAAAAACCAGCCGTTTCCGACTGGTTTTTAAGACCTATTTGAATCTTAGTTCAAGGCATCATCCATTGAAAGAACTTCGTGGAAGACACGTTGTGTCAATTCAGTTTTTTGTTCTGGAGTGAGGTATTTAGTGTTTACACAGTATCCAGAGATACGAACGATAACGTCTTCACCTGACATGATCTTTTCGTAAACATCGTTCAAGTCCATAACGTTCAAGTTACAGTGTTGTCCACCGTTTTCGAAGTATCCATCAAGGATGGTTACCAAGTTATCAACTTGTTCGTCACGAGTTTTACCAAGAGCACGTGGTGATACTTGAGTAGTGAGTGAGATACCATCAGCTGCGTAACCAAAGTCAAGGCTAGCAAGTGAGTTCAAGTTTTGCAACCATCCACCTTTAGCTTTGTTAGATGGGTTAGCACCTGGTGAGAAGAATTCCAATTTAGACAAGTTCACAGAACCATCTTCGTTGAGGTATACCCCTTTGTGGACTGGTGAGTTACCAGTTTGTTTAGAGTAAGCAACGTTAGAAGTGATGGTAAGAAGTGAAACAGTTGCTTCAGCGTTCTTGTAAAGTTTGTGGCTGCGAAGACGAGTAGTGTAAGCTTCGATCAACCATTCTGCCAATTCGTTAGAACGTGGGTCATCTTCACCCCAACGTGGGTATTCACCGATTGTTTCGTAATCGTAGATGTAGCCATCTTCGTCACGGATTGGTTTAACAGTAGCGTATTTGATTGCTGACAAAGTATCAACAGTGTTAGCGAATCCACAGATACCGAATCCCATGTTAGCGCGTTGGTGAGTTGGCAAGAAGGCCATTTGAACAGCTTCGTAGTTGTACTTATCAGTCATGTAGTGGATGATGTTCAAAGCATCTACGTAAGTGTCTGTCAACCAGTCAAGAGATTTTTCGAAGTTTGCTTTAACGGATTCGAATTCAAGAACTTCGTCACGGATTGGATCGATGTCAAATACTTTATAGTCTTTATGAACATCGTCGTAACCACCGTTCAAACCAGTAAGAAGAGCTTTAAGCACGTTAACACGAGCACCGAAGTATTGGATGTTGTGGCGTTGTTCTTCGTTTTCTGGGTCAAGTGGAGATACACAACATGAGATACAGCTCATTTCACCGTATCCGTCTTTGGCCATTGTTGTTACACCTTCGTATTGGATAGAAGAGTGTTTGTGGCTCATGTGCATACAGTAGCGACGGAAGCTATATGGCAATTTGTCAGTCCAAAGAACTGTCAAGTTTGGTTCTGGAGAGTTACCGATGTTGTCCAAAGTGTTCAAGAAACGGTAGTCCATCTTAGTAACACGGTGACGTCCGTCGTTACCCATACCAGCCATAGAAGTTGTGATGAAGGTTGGGTCACCTGAGTACAATTGGTCGTAAGCTTTTGTACGAGCAAATTTAACAGTACGCAATTTCATAACGAAATCGTCAACGAATTCTTGGATTTCTGATTCAGTAAATGTACCACGAGCCAAGTCACGTTCAGCGTAGATATCCAAAACGATTGGCACACGTCCAAGAGAAGTAGCAGCACCGTTGATCACACGGCAGACAGCCATGAAGGCGATGTTTGTCCATTGGATTGCTTCTTTTGTATTGAAGGCAGGACGACGCACATCTACACCATAAAGGTCACCCAATTTAACAACTTCTTGAAGTGCTTGGTATTGAAGGTTTACTTCTTCACGAAGACGGATTGATTCTTCATCAATTTCAGTAATAGAGTTCCAGTCGTTTGCTTTTTCAGCCATCAAGTAGTCAGCACCGTAAAGAGCCAAACGAGCATAAACCCCGATGATACGTCCACGAGAGTAAGCATCTGGAAGACCAGTTACAGTGTGAGCGTGACGAGCACGACGGATGTTAGAAGTGTAAGCGCGGAAGATACCGTCGTTTACAGTTGTAACGTATTTTGTGAAGATTTCATGAACTGCAGGATCTGGTTCGTATCCATTTTCTTTCAAAGTAGTTTCTGCCATACGGATACCACCACGAGGCATAAAGTTCAATTTGAACAATTCATCATTTTGGATACCGAAGATCACTTCGTTTTCTTTATCGATATATCCAGCTGCGATATCACCGATAGATGTTGGACGGTTATCGTATGGGAAACGAGTTTCTTCATAATGAGCTTTCGTTTCTTCAACAATTTTTTTGATGTGAAGAGAACGTTCAGTTGGACCAGCTAGGAAGCTTTCATCTCCATCATATGGTGTGTAGTTAGCTTGAACGAAGCGAGAAACGCTTGCTTTTTCTTTCCAATCTTCACCTTTGAAGCCTTCCCAGGCTTTGTCAAAAATATCTTGTGCTTCAACGACTGTTTTAACAACCATTTTTATTTTCCTCTATTGTCTTTCTAGCAACTATATCTGTTGCACTTACAATAGTAGTATACCATACAGAAATCGGTTACACAAAGGCGAATTGCGAAAAACAGCAGATTCTTTTGTAATACAGTTTCAAATCCTCTGCGATACTGTACTATATTTTTGAAAACAAACACAGTTTTTCAACAATTTTCATGTTTTCTGGAGAGCCGATTTTTGCAATTCTGAAATTTTCTTCCTATAATAGAAAGAAAGGAGGGTGAAAAATGCTGATATTTCCATTAGTGAATGATACCAGTCGCAAGATTATTCATATTGATATGGATGCATTTTTTGCTGCCGTCGAAGAAAGAGACAACCCTAGTTTAAAGGGTAAGCCTGTCGTAATTGGCCAGGACCCTCGTCAATCAGGAGGGAGAGGTGTGGTCTCGACCTGTAACTATGAAGCACGGAAATATGGCATTCATTCGGCCATGAGTTCCAAAGAAGCGCTGGATCTTTGTCCCCAAGCGATTTTTATCTCTGGAAATTATGAGAAATACCGAGAAGTGGGTGAGCAGGTTCGTGAGATTTTCAAGCACTATACAGATGTGATCGAGCCCATGAGTATTGATGAAGCCTATCTAGATGTGACGGAAAATAAAATTCAGAGCAAATCAGCTGTCAAGATTGCTCGCTTGATTCAGCATGCGATCTGGGAAGAGCTGCATCTCACAGCTTCAGCAGGTGTCTCTTATAATAAGTTTTTGGCAAAGATGGCAAGTGACTACCAAAAACCCCGTGGCCTAACGGTGGTCTTGCCGGAGGATGCCGAGGATTTCCTGAGCCAGATGGACATTGCCAAATTTCACGGGGTAGGAAAGAAGACAGTGGAGCGGCTGCATGAGATGGGGATCTATACTGGCGCGGATCTTTTAGCCATTCCGGAGATGACCTTGATCGATCGATTTGGGCGCTTTGGATATGATCTCTTTCGTAAGGCGCGAGGGATTCACAATAGCCCTGTCAAGAGCCATCGTATCCGCAAGTCGATCGGAAAAGAGCGGACCTACCGCAAGCTCCTTTATGCTGAGGATGATATTTTAGAAGAAATTGCCAATCTGTCCAGTAAGGTAGCCCAATCGCTGGAAAAACACGGCAAGCAAGGCAAGACCTTGGTTTTAAAAGTGCGCTATGGAGACTTTACTACCCTGACCAAGCGAATGACATTGACGGAGCCAATACGAGAGGCTGAACGGATCAATCGTTCTGCTCGCCAAATTTTTCAAGAAATTGAGTCGACAAATACTGGAGTCCGCCTCTTGGGTGTCACCATGACCAATTTCGTCGATCATACCGAGTTGCCTTTGGTGGAAGAAAAAGAAAACGACTAGTTTGTTCACTAGTCGTATTTTTTGATGTCAAAAAAGGCCGCAATTTCTTCTTCAGTCAGTCCGATCATAGGAGAGATGGTGTGGAGATTTTCTTCAGTCAGTCGATAGACAGTCGGTTCATCAGGCTCAGCCTTCCTTTCAACAGTTTCTTCCTTGCTTCGTGTAGACTCGACTGTAGCAGAAGAGGTGGCAACGGCTGAAGAAGAGGCTTTGGTTGCCTCGCCTCCATCCAGGTCCTTGAAGCGCTCCACCAAGTAGGTCTTGCGCGCAGTACCGGTATTTTTAGTAGCGTAATCAAAGGCGCTGTATTCTCCTAAGAGAATCAGCTTGCTCTTAGAGCGCGTGATGGCGGTATAGATCAAATTGCGCTGCAACATCCGGTGGCTTTGATTGGTAATGGGTAAAATCACTACCGGAAATTCGCTTCCTTGCGATTTGTGAATACTCATCGCATAGGCTAAGCGAATTTTGTACCAATCATTGCGCGGGTAGACGATTTCATTGCCATCAAATTGGATGGTCAATTCATCTTGCTTGGATTCCGTATATTTTCCTGGGAGAAGGTCGATGATGTAGCCAATATCTCCATTAAAGACATTGCTTTCCGCATCATTGACCAGATGGATGACCTTATCCCCATCGCGGTATTGGCAGTCTGGCGAGTCAAAGACGACCTGGCCTTTGACAGCTGGATTGAGAAGGTCTTGCATGAGCGTATTGATATTGTCAATGCCGGCTTGGCCCTTGTACATGGGTGCCAAGACTTGGATATCTCGAGCAGGGATTTGACTGCGAAGGGCAGCAGAAGTGATTTGTTCGATCATCTTAGGGATGTGTTCACTTCCGGCTTCGAAATAAGAGCGGTCAGCTTTTCGTTCTGTGAAATCTTGAGGAAGCTTGCCTTGGCGAATGTCTCCTGCTAGTGAGACAATGGTCGAGTCCTCACTCTGTCGGAAAATATGTTCCAGTTTGGTCTGAGGGATGCTTGGAATCTGCAAGAGATCAGCCAAGACCTGACCAGGGCTGACGGAAGGTAATTGGTCAGCATCTCCCACAATCAAGAGTTTGGTATCCGTTGCAATGTTGCTAAGTAATTGATTAGCCAGCCAGGTATCAACCATGGAAAATTCGTCCACAATGATAAAGTCTGCATCCAGATAGTCCTCTAAGTGGCTGGTGTCATCATCTCCTGTCATCCCCAAATGGCGGTGGATGGTGGCGCTCGGAAGTCCTGTTAGTTCATTCATGCGTCTAGCTGCCCGTCCCGTTGGAGCAGCCAAGAGGATCGGCAGGTCTTGTTTCTTCCGAAGATCCAGATGGTGGAGTTGAGCATAGACGCTGATCATCCCATTGATAACGGTAGTCTTTCCTGTCCCCGGTCCCCCGGTGAGGATAAAGACCTTATTTTGGATAGCTTGGTGAATCGCCTCTTTTTGAATCGCATCGTAGCGAATCCCTAAATCTTTTTCAACCTCCTCAATCGCCTGGTTGATTTTCTCAGGGTCAAATGAAGTCGACTTTCCTTTTTCCAATAATCGACCGATATGACTACGAATCCCTTCCTCCGCAAAGAAAAGACTGTTGTCAAAGATCTTGGTATCCACGTTTTGGACCTTGTCTTCCTCGATGAGGCGTCCTAATTCTTGGGCGACAGTGGAAGGATCCAATTCTACTGGACGAGCTGATTCTAGGAGGTCAATGGTATAGCGCAGGAGGTCCTTGGCTTCGATATAGGTATTTCCAGTCTCGATAGAGTAGCTAAAAAGGCTGTGGATCAGACCTGCTCGGAAACGCTCAGGGGCGTCACTTGCAATCCCCAATTCTTCGGCTAGTTGGTCCGCGATTTTAAAGCCCATGCCTTGGATATCTTCCACCAATCGGTAGGGCTGTTGCTCCACGATCTGGAGGGTTTCTTCTTTATAAAAGTCTTGGATCTGAAAGGCCAATTTATTGGGAATGCCATAGTTGGCTAGTTGGGCGAGAATGCGCTCCGTTCCGTAATTCTGACGGAGTTTTTCTACAAAAGCCAGGCGGTTTTTCTTGGAGAGACCTGTGATTTCTTCTAATTTTTCAGGGGCTTCCAGAATTTTGTCAATGGTATCGTCCCCATAGAGGTCCACGATTTTTTGGGCTGTTTTGAGACCAATTCCTTTGAAGTGATCGCTGGAAAAATATTTCACCAAGCCCTTGCTAGAGGGTTTGGCACGTTCATAGCGACTGATTTTGAGCTGCTCTCCGTATTTAGGATGATGGACCAGCTCCCCCCAGAAGGTGTAGTCTTCGCCTTCCATGATATCTGCCATAGTACCCGTCACAATAATCTCAAAATCATCAAAGTCTTCGGCATCGGTATCGCTGATATCGAGCAAGAGGATTCGAAAAAAACTGCTGGGATTTTCAAAAATAATGCGCTCAATAGTACCAGAAAAATAATATTCCATCATTTCTTTCCTTTTTATAAAGCGAGGCTGGGACATACTTGTCTCAGCCTCAGTCTGTTAATCTATACTAATAAGTTTTGAAAGGGTAGATCGGCCATAGTCTAAAGACGGCTTGCCCTTTGATTTGTTCTTTCTTGAAAGCTCCGACCTGACGGCTATCTTTTGAAACGATCCGGTCATCTCCAAGTAGGAGGTATTCATCGTCGAGCAACTTCAAGGTGAATTTAGGATTGCCATCCTTGTCTACAGTAAAAGCTTGAGCTGTATTGGCCAATTGGCGGAAGAGTTCTCCGTTTTCTTCGAACCCTTTTCCAGTGTAGGTCGATTGCAATTTATCTTTTTTGAAACGAGCGATGTAGTCTTTCAAATAAGGCTCATTGGTTTTTTTCCCATTGATGTAGAGGGTATCGTTGTCGTATTGGATGGTATCTCCAGGAAGACCGATGACCCGCTTGACAATGTCCTTGGTCTTGCCGTCGTCGTCTTTTTCACTGGCAACGACAATGTCGAAACGATCAATCGAAAGGTGGTTGACCACAAGGAGATACTCGCTATCTGCTAGGGTTGGATCCATCGAATGGCCGTCCACCTTGACCGGAGCCCAGAGGTAGATGCGAGAGGCGATAATGAGACCAACAATAATACTGAAGAGGCCCCATTCTTTAAGGAATCTCACCACTGGTGAGCTAGATGACTGTTTTGAACTTCTTTTTGACATAACTTATCTTTCTAGTAATTTCTTTGCTTTTTCTGTGTTTTTAAAATGGAGTTTGGCACAATAATCCAGAGCTTTCATCCCGTAGGTCTGAAGCAATTTAGCAGCGACTTGGTCTGACTTTGCCCCTGCTCCACTAGGGAGATTAAAGCCAAGTTCCTTACCCAGATCTTCCAGATTTTGAAGGAAGAGATTGCGGGCGATGATGGAACTAACTGCAACAGCTAAATACTTACCTTCTGCTTTTTCTTCCAACTCAATGGCTTGGGTGACCTGATTTTTTTCAGCTTTCACATATTTTTGGTAGTTTTTAGCCGTCGTAAAGGCATCGATCACAATTCGCTCTGCTTGGACTCCTTTATTTAATAGAAGATAGATAGCCTGGTTGTGCAGGGCCACTTTGACCGAAACAGCATTGTAGCCAGAAGCAATGACTTCATTGTACTTCTTTGGAGATAATAAGAGTGCTTGGTGCTGGATGTTTTCCTCAAGGAGAGGAGCCAATTGCTGAATTTTTCGATCATCCAAGGTCTTTGAATCCCCAACACCGAGCTTTTTGAGCCAGTCGTGCTGGTCAGGTGTGACAAAGGATGCAACGACGGTAAGTCCACCAAAATAAGAGCCGTTTCCGACCTCGTCGGTTCCGATCATGGCTAGATCTTGTCCTGCAGATGAAGTAGTAGAACCTTTAGGGTTCCCAGCATCTTGCCCGAAAAAGGCCAGGTAAGGAGTAAGGTCATTGCCCTGAAGCAAGACTTTTCCAGACTTGTAGATCGAAACGGTCGCTCCCTCTAGTCGAAAGAAATAATCCATATGAGGATTCTTGCTTTGAGAGAGAGAACGGCGATAGGTATGGACAAAATCAAGGATTTGCTCCTGTGTTGGAGTGAGTGTCATACTTTCCATAACCACTATTGTACCACAAATTCAGGGAGAGAGGGAGCAAAAAGAAAGAAAGAATCTACTGGAAAATCCCTGTGAAGAGGGGCTTTGCTACTGACAAAGCTAGCCTTTTTTGGTATAATACCGTGAGGTGATTTTTATGGCGAGCTTAAATAGATATAAATTTACATTTGGAAACAAAGCGCTCACTTTAACAACCAACCATGATAATTTGTTTATGGAAGAAGTCGAACGTGTTGCGAAAGAAAAATACCAAGCAATTAAGGAACAAATGCCAGAGGCAGATGACGAAACCATCGCAATCTTATTGGCAGTAAACAGTTTGTCCATGCAACTGAATCGCGAGATTGAGTTTGACGACAAAGAAAAAGAATTAGATGATTTTCGTCGCAAGGCTTTAGACGACTTAAAGGATAAATCATCCAAATAAGAGGAGATACATGTTAACTTTCTTAATCTTATTGATTTTGGCATGGAGCTTTTATATTGGCTATGCAAGAGGGATTATCCTCCAGTCCTATTACTTTCTAGTGACCTTAGTGGCCCTCTTGATTGCAGGTGGCAGCTACAAGGGACTGGCCAAGGTGTTGTCTCTATGGGTTCCTTTTTCGAGTCCCACCCAGCAATCGGTGAATTATTTTTATGCCAACCGCTACCTATTTCAATTAGATGACATCTTTTATGCAGGTTTGGCATATGTATTGATTTTTGCGATGATCTACCTGATTGGTCGTGTGATTGGGATCTTTATGCACTTGGTACCTCAGCCAGAAAAACTGGAGGATCGCAAGTATCAAATTGGAGCGGGTGTGATCGCCGTCGTGATAACTCTCTTGGTCATCCAGATGGGCTTGACTGTCCTCTCAACGGTTCCCATGGCTTCCATCCAAAATAGACTCAATGCAAGTGGATTGATCCGCTTTATTATCCTTCATACCCCGATCAGTTCCAGTCTGTTCCACAACTTGTGGGTGACTGCGATTATCGGAGCTTAAGGAGCAAAAATGAAGAAAGGAGTGAGACAAGTCCGATTCAAGGAAGGACGCTCACTTTTTTTGTAGGAGAAACATGAATAAAAAAATCTTAGATATTCTGGAGTTTGACAAGGTCAAGCAACTCTTTGAACCCTATCTACAGACAGAACAAGGGGAGATGGAGCTAGCAGCCCTTACTCCAACTGATAAAAAAGAAAGTATCGAAACGGCCTTTATGGAGCTAGAAGATATGGAGCAGATTCTCTTGGAAGAGCCTCGCTTTGCCGTGTCGACGATTCAAGATGTCCGTCCAGTGGCCAAGCGTTTGGAGATGGAGGCGGCCCTCAATATCGATGAATTACTAGCGCTAAAAGCTGTTCTTCGGGTGACACATGAGCTCAAGGATTTCTACGACAACTTGGAAAATGTCCGTCTGGAAAGGCTCCATCGCCTCTTTGACAACTTGGTGGATCTTCCTCGCCTACAAGGTGGGCTTCAAGCTATCAACGAAGGTGGCTTTGTCGAGTCTTTTGCCAGTGAAAAATTGGCCAAAATCCGTCGTCGCATCCAAGAAAATGAACACCAGGTCAGAGAGATTCTACAAGATCTGCTGAAAAGCAAGGCCGATATGTTGGCGGATGCTGTGATTGCTAGTCGGAATGGCCGCAATGTTCTACCCGTAAAAAACACCTATCGCAACCGGATTGCAGGGGTGGTCCACGATATCTCAGCCAGCGGGAATACCGTTTATATAGAGCCTCGGGCAGTCGTCAATCTCAATGAAGAAATTGCCAACCACCGGGCAGATGAACGCTATGAAATCATTCAGATTCTGGAGGAATTATCTGACACCCTGCGCCCTCATGCAGCAGAGATTGCAAATAACGCTTGGATTATCGGTCACTTAGACTTGATCAAGGCCAAGTATCGCTTTATGCGCGATTGTAAGGCAGTGGTACCAGAGGTTAGTAGCAATCGTTCCATTCAGCTCTTGCAACTACGTCATCCCTTGATTGAAAATGCCGTCGCGAATGACCTGCATTTTACCGAGGACTTGACAGAAATTGTGATTACCGGTCCCAATACAGGGGGGAAAACCATCATGCTAAAAACGCTGGGACTAGCGCAAATTATGGCCCAGTCTGGTCTTCCCATCCTAGCGGATCCAGGTAGTCGTGTGGGGATCTTCTCACAGGTCTTTGCAGATATTGGAGATGAACAATCGATCGAGCAGAGCTTGTCGACCTTCTCCAGTCATATGACCAATATCGTATCTATCTTACATCAAGTGGATACCGCCTCCTTGATCCTTCTGGATGAGTTGGGGGCTGGAACCGATCCTCAAGAGGGGGCTGGCCTTGCTATTGCCATTCTAGAAGACCTGCGCTTACGCGGGATTAAGACCATGGCGACAACCCACTATCCAGAGCTCAAGGCCTACGGGATTGAGACTGCAGGAGTGCAAAATGCCAGCATGGAATTTGATACAGCGAGTCTGCGTCCGACCTATCGCTTCATGCAAGGAGTTCCTGGCCGCTCCAATGCCTTTGAAATTGCCCGTCGTTTGGGCTTGTCTGAGACTATTATCCAGGATGCCATGAAGATGACCAATACGGATAATGATGTCAATCAAATTATTGAAAAATTGGAGGCGCAGACCTTAGAAAGTCGCAAGCGCTTGGATACCATTCAAGAGGTCGAGCAAGAAAATCTCAAATTCAATCGCGCTCTTCGAAAGCTCTATAACGAATTGACCAGAGAGAGAGAAACAGAGCTCAATAAGGCAAGAGAAGAGGCCAAGGAAATTGTGGACATGGCCCTCTCAGAGAGTGACCGTATCCTTCAAGGCCTTCACGCCAAATCCCAGTTGAAACCACATGAAATTATTGAGGCCAAGGCTCAGTTGAAAAAACTAGCTCCTGAGACCGTCGATCTTTCTAAAAACAAGGTCTTGAAAAAAGCCAAAAAGGCGCGTGCTCCTAAGGTGGGAGATGAAATCTTAGTTATCAGCTATGGCCAACGCGGAACCCTGGTCAAGCAACTCAAAGATGGCCGCTGGGAGGCGCAAGTCGGCTTGATCAAGATGACCTTGGAAGAAAAAGAATTCAACCTCATCAAGGTTGAAAAAGAAGCAGCTCAACCTAAGAAACGCCAGGTCAATGTCGTTAAACGCTCGAACACGAGTGGACCCAGAGCGCGTCTGGACCTACGTGGGAAACGCTATGAAGAGGCCATGCAAGAGCTAGATGGCTTTATCGATCAGGCCCTGCTCAACAATATGGCCCAAGTCGATATCATCCACGGGATTGGAACGGGAGTTATCCGTGAAGGGGTGACCAAATACCTCCGTCGCAACAAACACGTCAAGAGTTTTGAATATGCCCCCCAAAATGCAGGTGGAAGCGGCGCGACCATTGTCACGTTTAAAGGCTAATCGAAACCTAGCTGTTTATCAGCTAGGTTTTTTTAAATCTTACATAATGAAAATATTTGAAAGTTGTTGAAAAGGATTTGCTTTTAAATCTGATTTTCAGTAGGTCCTCCCTTTTAAAAGTGCTATAATAGAGGCAATGAATGATTTGGGAGGATACGCATGCGTAAACGTGAAAGTGCAGATTCGTGTACAACAATTCTAGTCGGAAAAAATGCTAGCTATGATGGTTCGACCATTGTAGCACGAACAGAGGATTCTCAAAATGGCGTTTTTACGCCCAAGAAATTGATCGTGGTCAAACCGGAAGATCAACCGCGTCATTACAAGTCGGTTTTATCAACTTTTGAAATCGAATTACCAGATAATCCAGTTCGCTATACAGCGGTTCCAGATGCCATTCCTAAAGACGGGATCTGGGGAGAAGCTGGGATCAATGTCTATAATGTAGCCATGAGTGAGACAGAGACCATTACGACCAATAGCCGTGTGCTAGGGGCAGATCCTCTTGTAGAGAGTGGCATCGGTGAGGAAGACATGCTGACCTTGGTCTTGCCTTATGTCAAGACAGCCCGCGAAGGGGTCTTGCGTCTCGGGAAGATCTTAGAAGAGTATGGAACTTATGAGTCTAATGGGATTGCGATTTCAGATGTGAATGAAATCTGGTGGTTGGAAACCATCGGAGGTCACCACTGGATGGCGCGCCGTGTCCCTGATGATGCCTATGTGACCAACCCGAACCAGCTGGGAAGTGATTATTTTGAATTTGGCAATCCAGATGAGTTTCTTTGTGACCCGGATCTTGAACGTTTTGTCACAGAGCACCATTTGATTCTGGATCAAGAAGGGAAAGGCTTTAATCCACGCTATGCCTTTGGTAGCCAAAAAGACAAGGACCGTCACTACAATACACCGCGGGCTTGGGCCATCCAGCGTTTCCTCAATCCTGAAATCGAGCAGGATCCACGGAGCTTCGAGATCCCTTGGTGTCAAAAACCTTATCGCAAGGTGACGATTGAAGATGTCAAATATGTCTTGAGCAACCACTACCAAGACACTATCTACGATCCTTATGGCCCTGAAGGAGATCACGTGAGTCAGCGGACCTTCCGGACGATCGGGATCAACCGGACCAGCCAGACAGCGATTCTGCAATTGCGTCCCAATAAACCACAAGAAACGACAGGTATCCAATGGATTTCTTATGGCTCCATGCCTTACAATACAGCCGTTCCTTTCTTTACCCAAGTGGATACAACACCAGACTACTTTGCCAATACGACAGCTAAGGTAACAACGGATTCCTTCTACTGGGCCAACCGGATTATTGCAGGACTAGCAGATCCTCACTATGCTCACCATGTTGGTGATTTGGACGATTACCAAGAAACGACAATGGCCTGGGGACATGCGCGCATCAATAAAGTCGATCGTGCACTTGCAGCAGGTGAAACCGTTGATTTTGAGGCGGAAAACCAAGCTATGAGTGATCAAATCCAGGAAGCAACAGATCAACTCTTGGACAAGATTTTGCTCGATGCTAGCAACCTCATGACCAATCACTTCTCCTTGAGTGATTAAAAACCGTACATTTTCAGGTGGTTTACAAGATATTTTCAGAAACGATTGACAAACTTTTGAAAATCAATTAAAATAGAGAAAATTACATACGACCGAATGAAGTTTGCAGGAGCGCGAGTGACTGTGAATGGACGGAACTCTGGAGAGACCAGAAATGGCACCGAAGGGGCAAGGTAGAGGATATATCTACTCAAACTCTCAGGTAAAAGGACAGAGCGAAAGATAGGGGAAGCCCCTATTTTAAGCAGGACCAGAGTACATGTTTGACATGTGCTCTTTCTTTTTCTCTTTTCTGTCGAGCGGTCGATGAAAAAGGAGACAGAAAATGGATCATGTATTGCAGTTTTTTCAGCAGCTCGATAATCTAGTGTGGGGCGCCCCGCTGTTGGTGCTCTTGGTAGGAACAGGGATCTACCTGACCCTTCGTTTGGGTTTGCTTCAGATACGCTACCTTCCAAAAGCTTTTCGCTTGATCTTTACAGAAGATGAGGGACACGGGGATATCTCAAGCTTCGGAGCCCTTGCGACAGCCCTTGCGGCTACTGTAGGAACAGGGAATATTGTAGGGGTGGCTACAGCGATTCAGACAGGTGGCCCAGGTGCCCTCTTTTGGATGTGGATGGCAGCCTTCTTTGGAATGGCGACCAAGTATGCAGAAGGGCTCTTAGCCATTCGTTATCGGACCAAGGATGACAACGGTCATATCTCGGGTGGTCCCATGTACTACATTCTTCACGGGATGGGAGAGAAGTGGCGACCACTGGCTATTTTCTTTGCAGTTGCAGGAGTGCTGGTAGCCCTCTTTGGGATCGGAACCATGACCCAGGTTAATTCCATTACGGGATCCCTTCAAGCTAGTTTTGGAACAGCTCCAGAAGTGGCTAGTGTAGTGATTGCGTTAGTGGTTTCGACTATCATTTTTGGTGGGATTCACTGGATTTCCAAAGTCTCTGAAAAAGTGGTTCCTTTTATGGCTGCTGCCTATATCTTTGCGACTGTCACGATCATTGCCTTGCATCTGGATCAATTGCTTCCAGCCTTGAAATCGGTCTTTTCGGGTGCTTTTACAGGGACTGCAGCTATGGGAGGTTTCGCAGGAGCAACGGTCAAAATGGCTATCCAAAAAGGGGTGGCGCGTGGAGTTTTCTCTAATGAATCGGGTCTTGGATCTGCCCCCATTGCAGCAGCTGCGGCGAAGACTAATGAACCTGTCGAGCAAGGTTTGATCTCCATGACAGGAACCTTTATTGACACCATTATCATCTGTAGTTTGACAGGACTTTCGCTCTTGGTTTCAGGTGAGTGGACGGCTAAGGGCAGTACTAGTACCCTGACTCAGGATACGTTTACAGGCGTCTTTGGCCCAGTCGGAGGCATCATTCTGACCCTATGTTTAGTGCTTTTTGCGACCACGACCATTCTTGGATGGTCTTATTACGGAGAGCGGTGTTTTGAATTCCTATTTGGTGTTAAACATATCAACCTCTATCGGACCTTCTTTGTTTTTATGGTTGGACTGGGAGGCTTCCTTAAGCTGGATTTGGTCTGGGTGATCGCGGATATTGTGAATGGGCTGATGGCTTTGCCTAACCTGATTGCTCTTTTAGCTCTCTCCCCTGTCATCATCAAAGAAAGCAAACAATACTTTAAGAAATAAGAAAACCCAGATTGATGGATCTGGGTTTTCTTATCTATTTGAGATAGGAGCATTTAATAGCGTTTTTCTTTTGGCCAGCTACTCATTTCGGCGATGGCGGTGAAGAGCACATCTGTCGAAGAGTTGAGGGCTGTTTCGCAAGAGTCTTGGATGACCCCGATGATAAAGCCGACGCTGACGACTTGCATGGCCAAATCATTGGTGATACCAAAGAGGCTACAAGCAACAGGGATGAGAAGGAGAGATCCTCCCGCAACTCCAGATGCTCCACAAGCAGAGATAGCCGCTACCACACTCAGAATGAGAGCAGTTCCAAAGTCAACCTGAATGTGCAAGGTATTGGCAGCAGCGAGCGT
Organism: Streptococcus sp. S5; assembly: GCF_034134805.1. Taxonomy (NCBI): domain Bacteria; kingdom Bacillati; phylum Bacillota; class Bacilli; order Lactobacillales; family Streptococcaceae; genus Streptococcus; species Streptococcus lingualis. The sequence goes on from NZ_CP139419.1 coordinate 462,180, forward strand.
CAAAATATTGATCGTCACGGCTGCGCCTGCCATGTTTACAGTTGAACCAAGTGGAATGGAGACAGAATAGGTATCTGGATTCAGCCCCAACTCTTCACAGAGACGCATATTGACAGGGATGTTAGCTGCAGAACTTCTAGTGAAAAAGGCTGTTACCCCACTGACACGGAGGCATTTAAAAACAAGGGGATAGGGGTTCTTGCGGATCATGAAAAAGACGATCAATGGATTGATGACCAGGGCTACAAATGCCATGGTACCAACCAAAACAAGTAAGAGAATCCCGTAGTTACTAAGGGCACTGAGTCCTTGGCCAGCGATGGTCGTGAAGACCAAGCCTAAGATCCCAAATGGAGCTAGGTTGATAATCCACTCAACAATTTTTGAAGTGATGTCTGCTAGAGTTTGGAGGAGGTCTTTACTATGTTCACTCGCCTCTCTCATGGCAATCCCAAAGACAGTTGCCCAAGAAAGGATCCCAATGTAGTTGGCTTGCTGCAAGGCGTTGACCGGGTTGTCGACGATCTTGAGCAAGAGGTTACTAATCACTTCGCCAATCCCGTTTGGAGAGGATCCTTCAGCGGCCTTTCCAGTCAGGGTAATGGTGATTGGGAAGATGTAATTGACCAAAACAGCGACGAAGGCAGCTGCAAAGGTTCCTAGGAGATAGAGGACGATGACCTTTTTCATATTGGTCTCTGTCCCTTTTTGGTGTTGGGAGAGAGCGTTTGCGACAAGCGCAAAGACCAGAAGGGGTGCGATCGCACGGAGCCCTCCAACAAAGAACTGACCTAAGAGTCCAATGCCAGTTGCTTTCGGGAAGATAAGGGCTAGGATAACACCAAGTACAATCCCGATTGCGATCCTTTTCATAAGGTTGGTTTTATTCCAAGTGGTAATCAATCGATGAATCATGTAGGACCTCCTTAAAAAATAATTAAGGAATATTATACGATAGTTAGGGGGGAAAAGCAATGAAATTTTCAAAAAATAGCCTTATTTCCGAATATTTGATATAATCATACTATTCTTTGATAGAAAGGCCCGAATAAATGAGTCAAGCTTTCCAACGTTATTTCAGTAAAATAGACTGGACGAAGATTTTTGATGATCTGATATCAAAATGTATCTCTCTGATTTTTGTCTTTCTTTTATTTTTTATTGCTAAAAAGGTCATCCATAGCCTGGTTAAGCGGATATTAACCCCTTCCTTTAAGTATACGGTGCAGGATGAAGCCCGTAAAAATACGATTCTCCGTTTGGTTGAGAGCCTTTTAAACTATTGTTTGTATTTCATCTTGATCTACTGGATTTTGTCGATTCTAGGTCTTCCAGTCTCTAGTCTCTTGGCTGGTGCTGGGATTGCTGGGGTGGCGATTGGGATGGGAGCCCAAGGCTTTCTTTCCGATTTGGTCAATGGTTTCTTCATCCTTTTAGAACGCCAGTTGGACGTGGGAGACAATGTTCGTCTCACGAATGGGTCTATTAATATTGCCGGCATCGTCAGCAGTGTCGGGATTCGCACGACCCAGGTGCGGGACTTTGATGGGACTCTCCACTTTGTTCCGAATCGCAACATCACCGTCGTCAGCAATCTCTCACGTGGTGATATGCGCGTGCTGATCGATATTCCGCTAGATGCAAATACCGATCTCGACAAGATCTATCAGATGATTGCTCAGGTTAATCAGTCTGAACAAGATAAACACCCAGAGGTGTTGACAGGTCCTACGATTTTAGGCCCACAGATCGAAAAAAATGGTCGTTATTCCTTCCGAATTGCGATGACTGCGCAAAATGGAACCCAGACGACTGTCTATCATACCTACTATAAACTCTACCATGATGCCTTGATGGAAGCAGGGATTAGCCTACCGACAGGAAAGAACGGGATCATGTAATACAAAAAAGAGGCTGGGACAAAAGTCCTAGCCTCTCAATTATTTTTGGATTGTCGAGCAAGACGCAGTGGTTGAGTAGGTGGGACGACGAAATCGAATTCTAACGAATTATCGATTTCTGTCCCACTCTCTTTTTTGGTCTATTTTAAGTGGCAGTATTTGAAATCCAGCTTTTTAATCTGGTCCCAATTTTTTCGAGCCTCTGGTGGCAAGACGATGAGTTGCTGGCGCAACATAGTCGTGATTTCAAGATTTAAGGATTCGATCGGGAGGGCAATGGCTACGGAACTTTTTGCCCTTTGGATCTTGTCCATGCAATATTCAATATGATGGCAAGCTGCGCCGGTCTGTGATTGACGGCTAGCTGCGATTTCTTGTCGCATATTGGAGAGTAATTGGACCAATTCAGACTTAAGGAATTCGATCGTATCTGATTTTTCTTGAGCTAAAAGAAACATAAGCACACCTCCTTTTGCTATAGTTTAATACTAATTTATTAAAAATGCAAGGGGGTAAAGTAAAAAAAATAAAAATTTTTTAGAAAAAGATACAGAAAAAGAGAAGGCTCAAATCTCCCCACTACAGACAGTCGAGCCCCTTGTCTTTAAAAATGACTCTCATGATTTAGGGTCAGTTGCCCTCGCAGAGATCGGAGACTACAAAAAAACTCCTGAAACATACTGGTTTCAGGAGTTGAGAGGCTTTGACCCGAAGGTCTTAAAGAAAAATATCGATTGATTATACAAGACCTTGTGCAATCATCGCGTTTGCGACATTTTCAAAGGCAGCGATGTTGGCACCTGCAAGGTAATCTTTACCAAGTCCGTAAGTTTCTGCAGTTGTTTTAGCAGTGTTGAAGATGTTGGTCATGATGTCTTTCAAACGTCCGTCCACTTCTTCGCGTGTCCATGAAAGACGTTGGCTGTTTTGGCTCATTTCAAGAGCAGATACAGCAACCCCACCAGCATTAGCTGCTTTAGCAGGTCCGTAAAGGATACCATTTTCTTTGTATACGTTGATGGCATCGATGTTACTTGGCATGTTTGCTCCTTCAGAGACAACTTTTACACCTTGAGCGACCAAACGTTTTGCAGCATCGCCATCGATTTCATTTTGAGTTGCACATGGAAGAGCAATGTCATAGTTACCAGCATAAGTCCATACAGAACCTTCGTAGTAAGTAGCAGTTGGTTTTTCTGCAGCGTATTCAGTCAAACGAGCACGACGTTTTTCTTTGACGTCTGTAAGAAGGTCGAAGTCAATACCGTTTTCGTCGATCACGTAACCGTTTGAGTCAGATACAGAGATAACAGTTGCACCAAGTTCAGTTGCTTTTTGAAGAGCGTATTGAGCAACGTTACCAGAACCTGAGATCACGACTTTCTTACCAGCAAAGCTGTCGCCGTTGGCCTTGAGCATTTCTTCAGTGTAGTAAACCAAACCGTAACCAGTTGCTTCTGGACGGATCAAGCTACCACCGAAACCAAGAGGTTTACCAGTCAAGACACCAGCATCAAATTGGCGAAGGCGTTTGTATTGACCGTAAAGGTATCCGATTTCACGTCCACCAACCCCGATATCACCAGCTGGGACATCAAGAGAAGGCCCGATATGTTTTTGCAATTCAGTCATGAAGCTTTGGCAGAAACGCATCACTTCAGCGTCTGTTTTTCCTTTAGGATCGAAGTCAGATCCACCTTTACCACCACCGATAGGAAGACCAGTCAAGACGTTTTTGAAGATTTGTTCGAAACCGAGGAATTTCAAGATCCCTTGGTTAACAGTTGGGTGGAAACGAAGACCACCTTTGTAAGGACCTACAGCAGAGTTGAATTGAACACGGTAACCACGGTTTACTTGGATGTTTCCTTCACGGTCAACCCAAGGAACACGGAAAGAAATTACGCGTTCAGGTTCTGTAATACGAGCCAAGATGTTTTCTTCGATGTATTCAGGATGTTTTTCAAAAACGGGTTCCAAAGTGCTGAGGAACTCTTCAACAGCTTGAAGGAATTCAGCTTCGTGGCCGTTACGAGCTTTTACAGTTTCGAAAGTGCTTTGGATATATTCTTTAGCAGTTGTCATGTTAATTCTCCTTTGTGAATGAAACGAAAACCAGTAAACCCGCTAGGGGAGTGGTTTTGAGACAGTTGACAAACAATGTCATGTTTTATTACATGGATCATTATAGCAGACTTTTTTTGGCTTGTAAAGAAAAAAGTTGAATTTTCTGAAAATTTTATCGCGACTAGGAAAGTCCGAATGTTTGGAAGAATTTTTAGCTTTGATTGTCCAGAAGCTTCCAAGTGATGGTATAATGAAAGAAGAAAATAGAGAGCATCCCGAACAATTCTGTTGGTGGTGTTTCAAAAAAGGAGTACAAGATGGTATCGACAAAGACGCAAATTGCTGGTTTTGAATTTGACAACTGCTTGATGAATGCGGCAGGTGTAGCCTGTATGACCACTGAGGAATTAGAAGAAGTGAAGAACTCAGCTGCGGGGACCTTTGTGACCAAGACAGCAACCTTAGAATTCCGTGCTGGTAATCCAGAGCCACGCTACCAAGATGTGCCGCTTGGTTCGATCAATTCGATGGGGCTACCTAACCAAGGGTTGGACTATTATTTGAATTACTTGTTGGAGTTGCAAGAAACGGATCCTGACCGGACCTTCTTCTTATCTCTCGTCGGCATGTCTCCTGAAGAAACTCATACCATCTTGAAAAAGGTGCAAGACAGCGACTTTAAAGGCTTGACAGAGTTGAACCTATCTTGTCCCAATGTCCCTGGGAAACCTCAGATCGCCTATGATTTTGATACGACAGATCGGATCTTGTCTGAGGTCTTTGCCTATTTCACCAAACCTCTAGGCATCAAGTTGCCACCTTATTTTGATATCGTTCATTTTGATCAAGCAGCAGCGATCTTTAACAAATACCCGCTCAAGTTTGTCAATTGCGTCAATTCGATCGGAAATGGCCTCTACATCGAGGATGAATCCGTGGTGATCCGTCCGAAGAACGGATTTGGTGGGATTGGTGGAGAATACATCAAGCCAACGGCTCTCGCCAATGTCCATGCCTTTTACCAACGTCTGAACCCAGAAATTCAGATTGTGGGGACAGGGGGTGTCTTGACTGGTCGAGATGCCTTTGAACATATCCTTTGTGGGGCTAGTATGGTGCAAATCGGAACGACGCTGCATAAAGAAGGAGTAGGAGCTTTTGACCGCATCACTGCGGAGCTCAAAGCCATCATGGAAGAAAAAGGCTACCAAAGTCTAGAAGACTTCCGTGGGAAATTGCACTACATTGACTAATCTTTCGAAAAAAAAACTTCCTCAAGTGGAAACTTGGGGAAGTTTTTTATGAGAGTGGGACAGAAATCGGTAATTCGTTAGAATTCAATTTCGTCGTCCCACCTCCGCACAGTTGAGTAGGGCTGTAAAAGCTGATGAAATCAGCGTAGTAGAGCCCACTCAACCACTGCGTCTTGCTCGACAATCCAAAAATAATTGAGAGGCTAGGACTTTTGACCCAACCTCATTCTGTTCCTAGTTTTAGGAATTTTCCATTTTTATAGAGAGAAAAAGGTGTACAATGGAGGTGAAAAGGAAGGTGATTTATATGGAAGAAAGGGATGTGATTCAAGAAGCAAGAACGACGATCATTCTTCTTCAAACAGCCTTTTCTAAGGGATTCACCCCCAGTTTAGATGCCCTTCGATTTCGAGAAAATCTAGATCAGATGTTGAAAGGTTTACGAAAGGCTAGGCGGGTAGACAATCGTCTGTTGATTGAGTTAGAAAAGTTTTATCAGACCGCCAGTCTATTGATTGGCCTGGGTGGGCTAGCTTTGAACGAAGAGGCCTTTCAAGCTTGGCGAGCTTATGATCACTGGCATTTCGAGGTTGTGAAGCCTCACTTACAGGTCTATGGACCGACGGTGGTTTTGTAGTTGATGTGCCTTGAGTTTGTCCACAGATATTCAGAGGATGTGTTGGTCATGGTAGTCCTTCATGATTTTCTACATCAGTTAACCCTATCGTTTTGGAATTTTTATTACTCGCTCTTTTTCTTATTTGAAAAATAAGAAGGATTGAATCCCTTTTACATATAGTAGAAGGGATTTTTGATGCAGAATCCTTGAAAATCTGAGGCTCTTGGATTATGATGGAGCTAATAGATGTCAAGCGTTCCTTGTGGGGAATGCAGGAAGCGAGGGAAAAGATGGCAGAGATTTATCTAGCAGGTGGCTGTTTTTGGGGCTTAGAGGAATATTTTTCACGAATCCCCGGTGTAGAAGAGACGACGGTGGGCTATGCCAATGGCCAGGTAGAAACGACCAACTACCAACTGATCAAGGAAACGGATCACGCAGAGACCGTTCAGGTCATTTACGATCCAGATAAAATCACCCTACGAGCGATTCTGCTCTACTATTTCCGGGTGATCGATCCCTTGTCCATTAACAAGCAGGGAAATGATCGAGGCCGCCAATATCGGACCGGTGTCTATTATACAGACGAGGCAGATCGTGAAGTGATCGCCCAAGTGTTTGCGGAAGAAGAGAAGCAACTGGGCCGCAAAATAGCGGTTGAGCTAGAACCTTTGCGCCACTACATCCTAGCTGAGGACTACCACCAAGACTACCTCAAGAAGAATCCTGGAGGTTATTGCCATATTGATGTGACGGATGCTGAGCAACCCTTGATTGATCCAGCAGCCTATCAGAAGCCAGATCAAGAAACCTTAAAGGCGAAATTGACGGCAGAACAGTACCAAGTCACTCAGGAGAGTGCGACGGAACGCCCGTTCCACAATGCCTATGATCAGACCTTCGAAGAGGGCATCTATGTGGATATTACGACTGGGGAGCCTCTCTTCTTTGCCAAGGATAAGTTTGCGTCTGGATGTGGATGGCCAAGTTTCTCCCGTCCCATTGCCAAAGATGTCGTCCACTATTACCAGGATCATAGCCACGGGATGGAGCGGATCGAAGTTCGTTCCCGCTCAGGCAATGCCCATCTCGGTCATGTCTTCACCGATGGACCCAAAGACCAAGGAGGTCTTCGTTATTGTATCAATTCGGCCTCTCTGCGCTTTATTCCAAAAGAGGAAATGGAGCGAGAAGGTTATGGATATTTGTTAAAAGCTTTGAAATAATAGAAAAAGCATCTTAGAAACTTTCCTTAGGTGAGTACGGACGTCAGCGAACTTCATAGAAGTTCCATGACTTAGTTTTGGACCTAAGGTTCCAAAACTCCCGAGTGCCTGAAACATCATTGTTTCAGGCACTTTTCTCACAGCGGAAAGTTTCAGTAGATGCTTGCATCAGTTGAAAATCGTGATGATGTTTTCTGCAATACCACTTGGGTTGCCTTAGGTAAGAAAAAGATCCACATTCTGAGAGACAGAAGCCACTTTTATAAATAAGGAGCATGATTTTCAAGTTAGGATGCTTTTTAAGGAAAATATGAAAATGTTTTCGTTATTCTACCAAAATATGTGTTAAAATTAGTATAATATTTAATTTGTAGAGATGTACTGATGATGAAAGATTTAAAAAAAGAGATTGGGAAAAAAATAAAATCTACACGACTAGATAGAAAATCTACACAAGCAGATATTTGCGATGATGAATCTGAATTGACTATTCGGCAATTAGCCCGAATTGAGAATGGTCAGGCTATGCCCACTGTACCCAAATTAATATATTTAGCGAAAAAACTGAATGTCGAAGTTCAGTATTTTGTTGATATTGACAAAATTGAAATACCAAAAGATTATCTAAGGTTAAAGAAAGAATTGGTAGATAGTCCGACCTATGCGGATCAAGAACGAATTGAGCGGAAACAAGCGATTTTAGAAGAAATTGGGGAATGTTACTACGATCTTCTTCCAGAGGATGAACAATTACTTATAGATGTGATTCAAGCGCGTCTAGATATTTATAATAGTTCGGATGTGAGATATGGTCTTGCTCTTTTAGAAGAATACTTTCAACAAATCTTAAAGAAAACAATTTATACGGTTAATGACTTGTTAATTATCGAACTCTACTTTTTTTGCTGTGCTGTAGGATTAGAAGATAAAAGGTATTTTCAGGAGTTGGCTGATAAAGTAATGCTTGACATAGATTATAGGGACAAGGAATACCTGACACAGTTGGAAAAAATATTGCTTGTTTTGCTAGCTCAGTTGGAAGAAAAATGTACGCTTAAATATATTCAAACTTTCGAAGATGTAATTGATAAGACGAGACATGTTTATTACAAACCTCTTATTTATATGTTTAAAGCAAAATATATGCTCCATGTGGAAAAGAGCAAGGAGAAATCTGAGGAGTTGTATGGAAAGGCAATTACATTTGCTGAATTATTGGATGATGAAGTGCTGGTACAAAGATTAATAGAAGAAAAAAAGAACGATTTTTAGCAACCCGACATTTAAGTCATGTTGCTTTTTTTATTTTATGTTAGACTGAAATCATAAAAAAGGTGAAGATGTCAGAAATCTATGTTTCCTACAGTAGGATATATAACTGTTTGTTGAATCGGTATATTTTGGATGTTGTAGGACGATTTTTTAGTTGATTCATTTCCCAAACATTCATTTTAGAGAAACGGAGTTTATGATGAAAAATAGAAATTTATGGCGAACGATTTTTGCGCTTTCGGCTTTGGTGACTCTAATTGGATTAGGATTTATTGCCTATAATCATTTTGTATTTCATCAACCTTTTATGAATCGGACTACAAAAGGGTTGCTTTCGGCCTTTTTCCTAAGTCTTGTCATGGTTGCGATTAGCTTGTCCAAATCAAACGATAAGAAGTGATTAGCGACCATTTATATGAATCAATCAACTGTGCAAGAGCAGGACGATGAAGCGTTTCTAAACAATGGCGCTTCTGTCCTGCTCTCTTTTTTCTCTTCTTAAAAATTGTGATACAATGAAGAGAAAGTATTTCAATGACAGCTCAATCTGTTGGCGGATCATTGGAGAAACTGGATATGAAGAAGAGGTAGAAATGATAGAGAAATGGGAGAATGTGAAAGAGACCATCAAGACGATGGGAAAAGAGTTGTCAGCGGCCTTTGATTGGGCTTTTGATCGTCTCTTTTCAAGGATTCAGCTGACTAATGAACAGTTTGTCTATGTGCTCTTGTCAGTCGTTTTTATCGTGGCTAATGCCATCTTGTGGGTACAAAAGTTTCAAGGCTTTCCGATCACCGCAACGGAACGGCCAGAGGTTGTGTACAAGGCAAAAACACCGGCTGATCAGATTCCTCATACAGCGCGGATCATGGCTAATGGAGATCAGCTCTATCATGATCTGGTCTATATGAGTGCACAAAAAGAAGATGGGACCTATGATTTTCATGAAAATTATGAGTATGTCAAACCCTGGCTACAAAAGGCGGATCTGGCCTTGGGTGATTTTGAGGGAACCATTGACCCGAATTACTATTTGTCAGGTTATCCCCTCTTTAATGCGCCAAGCGAAGTCGTACCAGCCATCAAGGATGCTGGTTATGATGTCATGGATTTGGGACACAACCACATCCTGGATTCAGGCCTAGAAGGGGTCTATTCGACAGCCAAGGCCTTTGAAGATGCAGGCATCACCCCTGTCGGTGTTTACACGCATGAAAAGAGAGGCCAGGCCCCCTTAGTGATCAAGGAAGTGAATGGCATCAAGATTGCTATTCTAGCCTACGCTTACGGCTTTAATGGAATGGAAACGACCCTTACTCCAGAAGAGCAGGCGAATGTTTTGTCTGACCTAGACGAAGAACGGATGAAGGCAGAGATCCAAAAGGCGGAGCAAGAGGCTGATATCACCATTGTTATGCCCCAGATGGGAGTTGAGTACCAGTTAGAGCCGACAGAAGAGCAAAAAGAGCTCTATCATAAAATGATTTCTTGGGGCGCTGATATCGTTTTTGGCGGACATCCCCATGTTGTAGAGCCTGCTGAAGTGGTCAATAAAGATGGTCAAAACAAGCTGATCATCTACTCGATGGGGAATTTTCTCTCCAATCAACGTCTGGAAACTATGGAAGGTATAGAGACTGCCCAATGGACAGAGCGTGGAGTTTTGATGGATGTGACCATCGAAAAGGTTGGTCGCAAGACACGGATTAAGACGGCTACTGCTCATCCAACCTGGGTCAGTCGGACTCCAAAGGGAACCTATTCTCCTGAAGGTTATGAGTTGTACAACTACCAAACCTATATTTTGGAAGATTTTATCAAGGGTGGCAAATACCGCGATAAGCTAGATGAGGAGACCAAGGAGAGAGTGGACACGGCTTATCGAGAAATGAAGGAACATGTTCACTTGGACTGGCCTCAGAGTGGAAAGGAATAGAGCATGGAAGGAAATGTGAACTGTATCCCGCTTGGGATCCTAGGATTGATAGTGGTGATTTGGGCAACCAAATTTCTTACAGCCATCCGCCTCAAGCAAAAGCTGAAGAAGGCTTGGGATGGGGCGCCTTTCTTTCGCAAGAAAGACACAGAAGAAAGTTTGATAGATAGTCTGACTTATCCAGCTAAGGGAAGGACGATCGATAGCCAAGTGGATGATCAGACCTGGCATGATTTGGCTTTGGATGCGGTCTTTGATCAGCTCAACTATACCCAATCGAGCCTTGGAGCAGAGGCTCTCTATCAAAAAATGCGCCTGCTGGAATTCCAGCCTCAGGACCAGCTTCATGACTTAGAAGCCTTCTTTGAAGAGCATCCTGATTTGCGCCTCAAGGTCCAGGTCATTTTCAACCAACTGGGCAAGAAGAACCACAACATGGCGCGGAGCATTGTCGCAAATCCCGGCAAGCATTATGCAGGTTTACCCCTCTATCTAGCCTTGGCCTGTCTTCCTATTGTCTGTCTCTTTGCCATCCCCTTTGAGCCAGTCGGTGCCATTACCCTCTTGGTTATCAGTGTGGTCTTTAATATTGTCTTTTCGAGTTTGCGCAATTGGTCCAATAAAATCCGTCTGGACAATGTTAGCTATTTGGTCCGCATCTTTGCTTCGGCAGAACGCTTGAGCCATCTAGCCTTGCCACAACAAGAAGAATTGAAGCAAGCGGTCAAACCCTTTAAGAAAACGCGGATCCTTGCCAGTGTCTTGCAGAGTCCAACGGGGACTTCGGAAATGGAAATTATTCTCCTCTACCTCAACGTCCTCTTTTTACTCCCGCAGATCGCTCAGGTTTATATTTACAATCAGGTGAAGGCTCATCAAAAAGAGGCCCAGAAGCTTCTGGATCTCCTTGGAGAGATGGAAGTCGCCATTAGTCTCTTGCGCCATAAGCGGGATCTAGAAGTGGTCTGTGAGCCGGTCTTTATGGAGACAGGTGGCATTGAGGGCGAGACGCTCTATCATCCTTTGCTGTCCAATCCGATTGCGAATGATGTGCATTTTCAGAAAAATATGGTCATCAGTGGGGACAATGCCTCCGGGAAATCGACCTACCTTAAAACTGTCGCCATCAATGCTATTCTGGCTCAAGGATTAGGCTTTGCCTATGGAGAAAAATTAGCCCTTCCCTATGGTCATGTGCTAACGGCTATGGATGTGAGCGATGACATTGAAGTTGGAGATAGTTACTTCATCACTGAAAGTAAAGCTATTTTACGTATGATTCAGCATCTGAAGAAGTCTGGCTTTCACTACTTCTTTATTGACGAGCTCTTTAAGGGGACCAATACCATCGAGCGGATCGGATCAGGTCTTGGGATTGTCCGCTGGTTGGCTGCCCAAAACTGCCTCTACATGATTTCCAGTCACGATATTGAGCTGGTCGCAGCTTCTGGTAAGGTCAATGATAATTACCATTTTGACAGTCGCTATGTGGATGGCAAGATTGTCTTTGACTACCAGATCAAGCCAGGATCAGCAGTAACCAAGAATGCGGTCAATACTCTAGAAAGCCTGCATTATCCAGAGGAGATTACGCAAACAGCCAAGGACTTGATTGACCAGTATGAAGAGACGGGACACTGGTTTTTGAAAGAAATTGAAAAAGAATGAAAATGAACGAAGGAATTTGTAAATGATCGGTTTAGGAACCTTCTATAATGCCTTAGGAGTTGTATTTGGTGGGCTTTTAGGACTGCTCATCGGCCAACGTTTGTCAGAAGATTTTCATGAGACTCTTCTGAAAGTGACAGGAGTTGCTGTCTTTGTCTTGGGCATCGCGGGGACCTTGGAAAAGATGCTGGTGGTGCATGGAAGTCATGTGGAAAGTCACGGCAGTATGATGTTGATTCTGAGTCTAGTGCTTGGGACGGTGCTTGGAGAGCTTTTGAAGATTGAAGAGGGCTTGGAGCACCTCGGGACATGGCTGAAGGAAAAGACGGGCAATCAAGGTGATACCAGCTTTGTCGATGCCTTTATGACCACGGCCCTGACCATCTGTATCGGAGCTATGGCGGTGGTCGGAGCTATCCAGGATGGCTTGACAGGTGACACTTCGACCTTGTTGGCTAAGGCTATTCTGGATATGGTCATCGTTTTAGTTTTGACCGTTTCGAAAGGAAAGGGTGCGATCTTTGCGGTAGTCCCACTCATGATCCTTCAGGGCTTGATCACGCTTTTGGCCCATTTGATCGCACCGATCATGACCCCACAAGCTCTTTCGAATCTCTCACTGGTTGGCTCCAGTCTCATTCTCTGTGTTGGGATCAACCTCATCTGGGGCAAACGAATCAAGGTCGCCAACCTCCTTCCAGCAGTGTTGATTGCCATTATTTGGGCTTTTGTTGGGTAAAAAAGAGAAGCTAACCGGTAAGGATAGGTTAGCTTTTTTGATTGTCCTTGTAGTCTTGTTAGAAAAATGAAGATGCTCCGATTAGAAAAATGAAGATGCTCCGAAAAGGAGGGAGTTTTCTTTTTGCAAATATGGGAATTCATTTATGTAAAACCTGATTTTTGGTATGATAGTCGTAATTTCGAATAGGGAGGTTGGGGTCGCCATGAGTGATTTGAATCAGACAGTTGAATTTATTAAAGAAATCGAGAAATTAAAGTCAGTAACAAGGTTTAATAGAACTCTTGATGGACGGTTTGAAAATAGTGCCGAGCATTCCTGGCAGGGTGCGATAGCTGCGATGGTTTTGCAAGATTATTATCCTGAAAAATTGAATATGGAAAAGGTCATGTTTCTGTTATTGATTCATGATTTAGGTGAGATTTATGCCGGAGATACTTGGGTGTTTGATGATGAAAAAAAGGTTCATGCTCATGATAGAGAGCTAGCATCTATAGAAAAAACAATGAGCCTCCTTCCAGAAGCAACCTATTTGAATATGAAAAATTTGTGGTTGGAGTTTGAAAAAGGACAGAGTCCTGAGGCAAGATATGCAAGAGTGATTGACGCTTTGGTACCACTGATCAATCACTTGGAAGTGTCAGAAGTAAATTATAATCCCGATCATATCCGTTCAGAGATGGTATTAGAAAAGAAAAAATTTATAAAAAATGAGTCCAAAGCGTTATGGAAACTGACGGAAGAGTTGGTTCAGGAAAGTGTAGAAAAGGGATTATATTTATGATATCACTTGGTCTTTAGTAGCAACTTTCAGACTAAAAGTAAACCACCTGTTTTCACGGGTGGTTTTGACTTGCTTGATCTGTGGTATAATGGGAACAGATAGTTTGCACCCTATGAAAGGGAAAAGGTTAGATTGTATGATTAAGTTGATTGCAACAGATATGGATGGAACCTTATTAGATGAGCGAGGAGAGGTGGATCTTCCGCGTCTGGAAAGGATGTTGGACCACTTGGATCAAAAAGGGATTCGCTTTGTCATTGCGACGGGAAATGAAATCCATCGCATGCACCAGCTCTTGGGTCCTTTGGTCAAGCGGGTGACCCTGGTCGTAGCCAATGGAGCTCGGATTTTTGAGGATGATCAGATGATTCTTGGGAAATTCTGGGATCGAGAGCTAGTAGAGGCGGTTCTTGCTTATTTTAAGGGGCGGGAAATCTCAGACCAGCTGGTTGTGTCAGCTGTCAATGGTGGCTTTGTCAAGGAAGGAACGGTCTTTACAGAGGTTGAGAAATTCATGCAGCCGGAAGTGATTGAAGACTTGTACAAGCGGATGAAGTTTGTTCCGGAATTGACAGCAGATCTATTTGATCAGGTGCTTAAAATGAGCTTGGTGGTTGGCTTGGATCGTCTCGATCAAGTGAGCCAAGAAGTCCAGCGGGCTTTTGGAGATCAGCTCATGGCGGTTTCGAGCGGTTTTGGCAGCATGGATCTCTTACAAGCAGGCATTCACAAGGCTTGGGGTCTGGCTCAATTAATGGAGATGTGGCAGCTTGATGCCAGCCAGGTCATGGCCTTTGGGGATAGCGGAAACGACATCGAAATGCTTGAAATGGCAGGTCACTCCTATGCTGTGGCCAATGCAGAAGCAGGAGTCAAGGCTGTTGCCAAACACCTAGCACCGAGCCATCAGGAAGGTGGTGTCTACCAGGTGATCGAAGAGTATCTAGGATTGCCCCCCTGGGAACAAGTGAAAGAAAAGAATTAGATGGCGGTACAACTGTTAGAAGACTGGCTCATAAAGGAGCAGGAGAAGATCGTAACAACCTATCGGGAACTCAATCAAGCCCCTCTGAAGGAGCCTGGTTTGATCTTTATCGGAGATTCCATCGTGGAGTATTTCCCCATTCATGAACTATTACAAAGTCCGAAGCACATGGTCAATCGGGGAGTGCGAGGCTATAAGACAGATCTCCTTCGTGAACATCTAGACGCCCATGTCTTTGGAACGGCGGTGGATCAGATCTTTCTCTTGATCGGGACCAATGATATCGGAAAAGAAATTCCTCAAAAGGAAACCCTAGACAATGTAGAAGCGGTCTTACAAGCAATTATGCGGGATTTTCCGCTAACTCACATCAACCTGATCTCGGTTCTACCGGTGAGTCAAGAAGAGCGCTACAAGCAAAAGGTCTATGTGCGGACCAATGAAAAAATTCAATCCCTTAACCAGGCCTATCGCGAATTGGCCCAAGCCTACCACCAGGTCAGCTATATTGATGTGTATTCGTCTTTATTGGATGAAAAGAGGCAGTTAGCAGAAGCCTATACGACAGATGGTCTCCATTTAAGTGTGGCTGGTTACCGAGTTCTAGCCCAAGCTCTGCAGGAGACATTGTAGAGACAAAATAGGGAGCGAAAAAGCCCAACTAGACAAATCTTCAAAGAAAAATTTCAGATTGAAGATAAAGTCTTCTTAAAAACTTTCCTTAGGTGAGTACGGACGTCAGCGAACTTCTTTGAAGTTCCATGACTTAGTTTTGGACCTAAGGTTCCAAAACTCCCGAGTGCTAGAAACAATAGTGTTTCTAGCACTTTTCTCACGGCGGAAAGTTTCAGGAAATATTTGAATGGTTCTTATAATTGAAATCAATTCTATTTCTTTTTAGATTTCTTTAGATGATTTTTTGTAAAAACAGATTGTCTACCTTCCTCTATTTCCAAGAGGAAATTTTTTTGTCTTTTTGGTTGACAAATGTAAATCTTAGGAGTAGAATAGCATCATAAGATTTACAAATGTAGATTTAGAAAGGAGAAGCCATGCAAATTTCCAATGCGGAATGGCGCATCATGAAAATTATCTGGATGGAAGGCAAGCAGACCAGCAGGGATTTGATCGCCGTCTTGTCCGAGCGCTTTGACTGGTCGAAGTCGACCATCAAGACCCTCTTGACGCGCTTGGTGGAGAAAGGCTGTCTGACCAGAGAAAAATCTGGCAAAGCCTTTGTCTACTCGGCTTTGTTGAAGCAGGACCAAAGTTTAGACTTGGTGGTTGAGGATGTGAAAGACAAGGTTTGCTCAAAAAGAATTGTCCAGGTGCTTGAAAACTTGATTCAGGAGAGTGACTTTACGCTTGCAGATCTTAATCAGCTGCAGCAGGTCCTGGAAGAAAAGAAAGCTGAGGCTGTCGAAACAGTCCCTTGCAATTGTATGTAATAGAAAGAAGGAATTTCCATGTTTGGATTGTTAATTAGTATTGTTTGTTTACTTGGGGTTGCTTTTATTGCTTGGTGGTTCTTTGCAGAGCATGAAAAGGTAAGCGGCCACGCTCGTCAGAAATCAGGTTATCAAGAAATTGAAGTCGAAGTCATGGGGGGGTATTCGCCTGAAACCATTGTCCTGAAAAAGAATGTTCCTGCCCGGATTATCTTTAATCGCAAGGATCCATCTTCATGTCTGGCTCAAGTGATCTTTCCAGATTTTGGCGTTCATGAAGATTTGCCT
The DNA here is from genome assembly GCF_034134805.1 of Streptococcus sp. S5. Lineage (NCBI taxonomy): Bacteria > Bacillati > Bacillota > Bacilli > Lactobacillales > Streptococcaceae > Streptococcus > Streptococcus lingualis. Next base: position 478,367 of record NZ_CP139419.1, read on the forward strand.
TTAGGTGAAAAACATGTCATTGAAATTACGCCAGAAAAAGCGGGCGAATATGGGTTTTCATGTGGAATGAACATGATGCATGGTCAAATGATTGTGGAATAAAGGAGTAGGTATGGTAGAAAAACAAAAAGCAGTTGTGGAAAACGGAGTGCAAAAGATCCGTATTACAGCAGAAAAGGGCTATAGTCCCAAAGAATTTCAACTTCAAAAAGGGATCCCTGCTGAAATCACCTTCCATCGGGTCAATCCTTCCGGCTGTTATAAGGAAATTTTGTTTGAAGATCAGGGGATTTTAGAGCCTTTGGAAGTCGGTGTGGATAAGGTGATATCCTTTACCCCGACAGAAACAGGGGACTTTGAGTTTTCATGTGGAATGAAGATGCAAAAGGGTTCCTACACGGTTGTGGAAAAACGCCGTCGTGTCTTAAGTTTACGGGATCGCTTTTGGATTACTAGTATCTTTACCCTTCCTTTATTAATCTTGATGATCGGGATGTGGGCAGGATTTGTCTCCCATCCAGTCAATCGCTGGGGAAACTTTCTAGCGACAACGCCGATCATGTTGGTAGCAGGAGTTCCTTTTATCAAGAGTGCCTGGGCCTCATTTAAGAAGCACCATTCCAATATGGATACCTTGGTAGCTCTTGGAACCCTGGTAGCCTATGTCTATAGTGTATTTGCCCTTTTTACTGGTCAGCCAGTATACTTTGAGGCTGCGGGTTTTATCATCTTCTTTATCCTCTTAGGGCAAATCTTTGAAGAACGGATGCGTAACAATGCCTCCGAGGCTGTGGAAAAATTGTTGGATTTGCAGGCAAAAACGGCTCAAGTTCTCCGTGATGGGAACTATGTCGAGGTGGCGGCAGAAGATATCCAAATTGGTGACTTGATTCGGGTCCGTCCTGGGGAAAAGATCGCAGTTGATGGGACGATTGTAGAAGGAAGTACGACCATTGATGAGTCGATGGTGACAGGTGAAAGCTTGCCTGTGGAAAAATCAGTTGGTGATGCAGTGATCGGCTCCACTATCAACAGCAATGGGACCATTCTCTTTAAGGCTGAAAAAGTCGGTAGTGAGACCCTCTTATCTCAAATTGTGGACTTTGTCAAAATGGCCCAATCCAGTCGTGCTCCTATTCAAGATTTGACGGATAAGATTTCAGGTATCTTTGTTCCAGTGGTGACGATTTTGGCCATTGCGACTTTCTGGGTTTGGTCCGTGCTTCTGGGCGCGTCGCTTCAAGAGGCCATGCTCTATGCAGTCTCTGTCCTCATTATTGCCTGTCCTTGTGCCCTTGGTTTAGCAACCCCAACAGCCCTGATGGTCGGAACCGGCCGTAGTGCCAAGATGGGGGTTCTGATTAAAAATGGAACAGTTCTTCAAGAAGTGCAAAAGATTCAAACCGTTGTATTTGATAAGACAGGGACTATTACCATTGGCCAACCACTTGTAACCGATGTTGTAGGAGATGAAGCGCGTGTCTTGACACTGGCTGCTAGTCTTGAAACTTTTTCAGAACATCCACTAGCCCAAGCGGTGTTATCCCAAGCAGAAGAAAAAGGTTTGGTGTTATCCCCTGTGGAAAACTTCCAAGCGATTGAAGGAAAAGGGGTCCAAGGTCAGATCGACCAGCAGTTGGTGACCTTGGGAAATGGCAAACTTCATGACGGGACAGCGATGGATCCGGAGCTTGAAAAACGGATGGTAGAGTTGCAAGAGCAGGCCAAAACAGTGATCAGTTTGTCTGTGGATGGGCAAGTGATTGGCTTGATTGCCATTCAAGATGCTCCGAAGGCCAGCTCAAAAGAAGCGATCAAAAAGCTCAAAGAACGGGGCTTGAAAACGGTCATGTTAACGGGTGATAATGAACGGGTGGCCCAAGCTATTGCTAAGCAAGTGGGAATTGACACCGTCATTGCTGATGTCCTTCCTCAAGAAAAAGCTAGCGCCATCCAAAAACTGCAAGAAGATAGCAAGGTCGCCTTTGTTGGAGATGGGATCAATGATGCTCCAGCTCTTTCGATCGCCGATGTCGGAATTGCTATGGGATCTGGAACGGATATTGCGATCGAGTCCGGTGGCATCGTGCTCACGCAAAATGATTTGCTTGGCGTTGTGCGCGCCTTTGACATGAGTCAAAAGACCTTCCGCAGGATTTTACTCAATCTCTTCTGGGCCTCTATCTACAATCTCCTTGGGCTTCCAATTGCTGCTGGAGTCTTTGTAGGACTGGGATTGACCCTCAATCCAGAACTAGCAGGTCTTGCCATGGCCCTTAGTTCTTTGTCTGTTTTGATTAGCTCTCTGCTTCTCAATGTTGCGAAAATAGATTAACGAAAATAAGAAGTGGTACAGAATTCTGTATCACTCTTTTTCTCTTTTACCTAGAGCGACGAGGAAAAGAGGAGGTATCAAATTATAGTAAAATACCCTATTGTAGGATAGTTTGTGAAAATTTCTCAAAAAGAGCATCTGTTATGGAATAGGGATTGAGCATCTCTGAGCAGATCCTTATACATGTGAATCTCTTTGTGATAAATTAATACTGTAATCGTTTTGTAAATCGTTTTCATGAGAAAAGTCAGAAAAAACTCATTTTCAAGGCGAGATGATCGCAAAGATGAAGTAGAAGCGCTATGCTGCATTTTAAGGGATCAAAATAGAATTAAAGGAGAGTTAGAATGACTCAAGGGAAAATTACTGCATCTGCAGCAATGCTTAATGTATTGAAAACATGGGGCGTAGATACGATCTACGGTATCCCATCTGGAACACTTAGCTCACTTATGGACGCTTTGGCTGAAGACAAAGATATCCGTTTCTTGCAAGTTCGTCACGAAGAAACTGGTGCTCTTGCAGCGGTTATGCAAGCTAAATTTGGTGGCTCTATCGGGGTTGCAGTTGGTTCAGGTGGACCTGGTGCGACTCACTTGATCAATGGTGTTTACGATGCAGCTATGGATAACACTCCATTCCTTGCTATCCTTGGATCACGTCCAGTTAACGAATTGAACTTGGATGCCTTCCAAGAATTGAACCAAAACCCAATGTACAACGGTATCGCTGTTTACAACAAACGTGTAGCTTACGCAGAACAATTACCAAAAGTAATCGACGAAGCTTGCCGTGCTGCCGTTTCTAAAAAAGGTCCAGCCGTTGTTGAAATTCCAGTAAACTTTGGTTTCCAAGAAATCGACGAAAACTCTTACTACGGTTCAGGTTCTTACGAGCGTTCATTCATCGCTCCTGCTTTGAACGAAGTGGAGATCGACAAAGCGGTTGAAATCTTGAACAATGCGGAACGTCCAGTGATCTACGCTGGTTACGGTGGTGTGAAAGCTGGTGAAGTGATTACTGAATTGTCACGTAAAATCAAAGCCCCAATCATCACAACTGGTAAAAACTTCGAAGCGTTCGAATGGAACTACGAAGGTTTGACAGGTTCTGCTTACCGTGTTGGTTGGAAACCAGCCAACGAAGTTGTCTTTGAAGCAGACACAGTTCTTTTCCTTGGTTCAAACTTCCCATTTGCTGAAGTATACGAAGCATTCAAAAATACTGAAAAATTCATCCAAGTAGATATCGACCCTTACAAACTTGGTAAACGTCATGCCCTAGACGCTTCAATCCTTGGGGATGCAGGTCAAGCAGCCAAAGCAATCCTTGACAAAGTGAATCCAGTTGAATCTACTCCATGGTGGCGTGCAAACGTTAAGAATAACCAAAACTGGCGTGATTACATGAACAAACTCGAAGGTAAAACTGAGGGTGAATTGCAATTGTATCAAGTTTACAATGCAATCAACAAACATGCTGATCAAGATGCGATCTATTCAATCGACGTAGGTGACACTACTCAAACATCTACTCGTCACCTTCACATGACACCTAAGAACATGTGGCGTACATCTCCACTCTTTGCGACAATGGGTATTGCCCTTCCTGGTGGTATCGCTGCTAAGAAAGACAATCCAGATCGCCAAGTATGGAACATCATGGGTGACGGTGCATTCAACATGTGCTACCCAGACGTTATCACAAACGTTCAATACGACCTTCCAGTTATCAACGTTGTCTTCTCAAATGGTAAATATGCCTTCATCAAGGACAAATACGAAGACACAAACAAACACTTGTTTGGTTGTGACTTCCCTAATGCTGACTATGCGAAAATCGCTGAAGCTCAAGGAGCTATTGGATTTACAGTTGACCGTATCGAAGACATCGACGCAGTCGTTGCAGAAGCTGTTAAATTGAACAAAGAAGGTAAAACTGTTGTTATCGATGCTCGCATCACTCCACATCGTCCACTTCCAGTAGAAGTACTTGAGTTGGATCCAAAACAACACTCAGAAGAAGCGATCAAAGCCTTCAAGGAAAAATACGAAGCAGAAGAACTCGTACCATTCCGCCTCTTCTTGGAAGAAGAAGGGTTGCAATCACGCGCAATCAAATAATCCTGCTCGTCGAAAATCAAATGTAAATATTGTAGATTATTTTCTTTGATTTTGTGGAGATAAACTTGAAAAGATCGGAGCCATCCGGTCTTTTTATGGAGGATAGTAAATGAATTTAAATCAATTAGATATTATCGTTTCAGATGTTACCCAAGTTTGTGCTAGCTTGGAGCGTATTTTGGATAAAAAAGCCGATTATGTTGACGACAGTTTTGCTCAGTTCACGATTGGCAGTCACTGTCTCATGTTGTCTCAAAATCATTTGGTTCCTTTGGAAAACTTTCAGTCAGGAATCATTCTTCATATCGAGGTTGAAGATGTAGACCAGAACTACAAACGATTGAAAGAGCTTGGTATCCAGGTTTTAAACGGTCCAGTTGTAACCGATTGGGGAACCGAAAGCTTGCTAGTTGAAGGCCCAGCTGGCCTAGTGCTTGATTTTTATCGTATGAAGTAGGTAATTCTATTATCAAAAAATTTAAACGTTCTTGGAGTGGAACATAAAAAGATCGGAGTTATCCGGTCTTTTTATGTTCCCAAGTGTAGGAGTTACCTTAGAATAGGTTCAGTTTTTCATAGGATCTTGTAGGATTTTTTGGAAAGAGAAGGGTATAATAGAACTATCAAATCAAGTGAGGTGGGGAGATGACCGACAAACTTCAATTTCCAGATGGTTTCCTTTGGGGTGGAGCGACGGCTGCTAACCAGTGTGAGGGAGCTTATACTGAAGATGGCCGTGGCTTGGCCAATGTGGATGTGGTGCCGATTGGGCCTGATCGTCACGCCATTATTACGGGTCAGAAAAAGATGTTCGATTTTGAAGAGGGCTATTTTTATCCGGCTAAGGATGGCATTGATATGTACCATCGCTACAAGGAAGACATTGCCCTCTTTGGGGAAATGGGCTTTAAAACCTATCGTTTGTCCATTGCCTGGTCTCGGATTTTCCCAAAAGGAGATGAACTAGAGCCAAACGAAGCAGGTCTACAGTTCTATGAAAACCTCTTTAAGGAGTGCCATAAGTATGGCATTGAACCCTTGGTGACCATTACCCACTTTGACTGTCCCATGCATTTGATTACCGAGTATGGAGGTTGGCGCAGTCGTAAGATGTTGGAATGTTATGAACGTCTCTGCCGGACCCTCTTCACTCGCTACAAGGGCTTGGTCAAATACTGGCTAACCTTTAATGAGATCAATATGATCCTTCATGCGCCTTTTATGGGAGCAGGTCTCTGCTTTGAAGAAGGGGAGAATGAGGAGCAGGTCAAATACCAGGCGGCTCACCATGAGTTGGTCGCTTCAGCCATTGCTACCAAGCTAGCCCATGAGATTGATCCCAACAATAAGGTGGGCTGTATGTTGGCAGCTGGGCAAAACTATCCGCATACCTGTGCTCCGCGAGATGTCTGGGCTGGTCTAGAAGAAGACCGCAAGAACTATTTCTTTATCGATGTGCAGGCGCGTGGGGAATACCCTAACTATGCCAAGAAAGAGTGGGAGCGTCAGGGGATCACGGTCGAGATGACGGAACAGGACCTTCAATTGTTGAAAGACCATACAGTTGACTTTATTTCCTTCTCCTACTATGCCAGTCGGGTCGCTTCAGGGGATCCAGCTGAAAGGGAAAAAACAGCGGGCAATATCTTTGCCTCTCTGAAGAATCCCTACCTAGAAAGCTCAGAATGGGGTTGGCAGATTGACCCTCTTGGTCTCCGCATTACGCTGAACACCATCTGGGATCGTTATCAAAAACCTCTCTTTATCGTAGAAAATGGACTAGGTGCCGTTGATACCCCAAATGAAGCCGGGGAGATTGAGGATGACTACCGGATTGATTACCTGGCTGCCCACATCAAGGCCATGCGGGAGGCCATCCATGAAGATGGTGTTGTCCTCTGGGGCTATACGACTTTGGGCTGTATTGACCTCGTCTCTGCCGGGACAGGAGAAATGAAGAAGCGCTACGGTTTTATCTATGTCGACCGGGACAACGAAGGCAAGGGAAGCTTGGCCCGCTCACGTAAGAAATCCTTCTATTGGTACAAAGAAGTCATTGCGACCAATGGGGCTTCTGTTGAATAAAAGTTTTCGGTACTTGCTGGCCGACTTTCTCCTCTCAACGAAAAAGCTTAGAATCCCAACCACAAGCTGGGGTCCTAAGCTTTTTGTATGTAGTTTAGCCAAGTCATTACGGATTTACTGGTCGTAATCTAAGACATTGTTCTCGATGACAAACTTAGATTCAGCGGAAATGTTGGCTGCTCCTAGTTGCAACTGTGAACTTCCGTCTGGCTTCATGATGTGCCACTGACCGTCCTTGTGGGCAAAGATGGCCTCAAATGTGACGTTATTGCTCTTGTCTCGAATGGGTAGAACAAATGCTTGATCTGTATTCTCTAAAAGGATTTCTTCCTTTTTTTCAAAGTTATAGATATAAAATTGCCCAGTTCTTTGTCCCAAACCATGGACTTCATCGACTTTTTGCCAATTCTCAAACTTATTCCGAACAAGGGATTCATTATAAATCTTGTTGAAGGTTTCGTTGCGTTTCTTCGTTTCTTCCTCGTCTAGTGTTTTCTGAAACTCTGCAACCTTTTTAGTCGTTTGAATGGTTTGTCTGTTTTGCTCCCTGATTTGCTGGCGGTGGATGACTCGCATCATTCTTGCAGCAACGCCCAGGATGACAAGGATGGATACAAGACTGATTTTAGTTTTAGCATTATTTTTCATAGATGAGTCTCCCTATTGTGTCATTGGTCCTATTATACCCTTAGAAAGAAAGGATCGTCAAGTTCATCTTGTGATGACCTAACATGCAGATCTAGCTGGGGACTATAGGCTTTTAGTCAGATTTTCATTGACGAAGGAGCTTTTATTTGATAGGCTAGAGAAATAGAAATGATTTGGAGTTCAAAGGAAAAAGGAGCGAGGCAAGTGACACGGATTTTATTAATCGAGGATAATAATGATATCCAAGAAATTTTATACAGTCTCTTAAGTGAAGATCATGAGGTCCTTCAGGCTTTTTCAGGTACAGAAGGGCTGCGGCTCTTCCAGCAAGAAGCCGTTGATTTGGTCCTTCTGGATATCATGCTTCCAGGGAAAAATGGGGATCAGGTCCTTGAGGAGATCCGTTTGCAGAGTCAGACACCGGTTATCATGATGACCGCTCTGGGAGACAAACACCTCATTAGCCAGTATCTCCTTGCAGGTGCCAATGATTATATTGTCAAGCCCTTTAATCTGGACGAAGTGGCGGCTCGGGTGACGGTGCAGTTGAGAAATCAACCGACGGTAGCACAGGAATCTCAAGCGTCGCAAAAGCGATCCTTTAAGAATTTGGTCTTAAATCCAGAAACCTTTGAACTGGAGTCCGGCGAACAGACGCTTCGATTGGGCAAAAAAGAATTTCAAATTTTTGAGACCTTGCTGGCGCATCCAAAGAAGATTTTCACCAAAGAAGAATTGTATGAAGCTGTCTGGGAAGAAGTCTATCTGCCTGGAGACAATACCCTCAATGCCCAATTAAGCAATCTTCGAAAGAAAATTGCCCAGCTTGACCCAGATGAGGACTATATTGAAACGGTCTGGGGCTTGGGTGTTCGCTTGAAAGGAGACAAGTAATGTGGGTTTTAGTTCTAATTCTTGTCGTCCTTGTCCTTCTCTTGGGACTGGGCTACCTTCGCCTACTATCTGCTCTCAAAGATTTGCAGGAGCAGATTCAACAGAAGCTCCAAAATGGGAGTGGAGTACGGTTAACGTCATGTGTTTCAAAAAAAGAATTGGTCGCCTTGACCAAGCAGGTCAGTGATCTCTTTGATCAGATCGAGCGGACCAATCGGATTGCCTTTCAAGAGAAAAAGACCTTGGATATGGCCATTAGTAATATTGCCCACGATATCCGGACGCCTTTGACCATTGCATCGGGCTATACCCAACAAATCATCAAGGGTGGGACGCAGGAAGAGGAAAAGCTGAAGAAAATTGCTTCCAATCTTCAAGTCGTCTCAAAACGTTTGGAATCTCTCTTGGAATACAGACGCTTGATGGAGGGAGCCATTCAGCCTCGGATTTCAGACGTCGATCTCAGCCAAGTCCTGACTCAGCAGTTGTTCCAGTATTATGACAGCCTGTCTGAGGCGGGGATTGCCTTAGAGGTAGAGCTAGAAGAGCATCTTCATTATGCTACCGATCCTGAGCTCTGGGAGCGCCTCTTGCAAAATATGCTCAGCAATGTCCTCAAGCATGGGAAGGATCAGGCCCGCTTGACCTTGATGTCGGATGAGGACACGATTCGGGTCGAGCTGCGCAATATTGTGCAACAACCGATCCAGCACTTAGACCAGTTGGCTAGTCGCTTCTACTCAGAAAATCTATCGGATACAGAAGAATCATCTGGCTTGGGTCTCTATATCATTCAAAATTTTGTAGAGATCTTAGGGGGCGACTTGCAACTGGCAACAGAGGCAGATTGGTTTATCTTGACCATTACACTGAGAAAAAAGGCTTGACCACTCGTCAAGCCTTTTTGTTATAAATCTTTGTGTTTGAAAGTAGCGAGTCCTAGGAAGCCGAAAACAAGGATGAATCCAAGAGCAATCGAGAGAGTGTTGTTCGTTGCTGTTGTGCTCTGTACCATGGAATATTGGAATTCCAAGTTTAGATAGTGGAGAATATCAATATCTTTAAAGAAGAGCGCAGGCAGGCTTAAGAGGATATTTCCAATGAAGTAGCCAACGAAGGCTAGGGTGATGGATTGGCTAGCGTAAAGAAGGAAGGAAATGATGCTGACCCAAGCCAGGGTGGAAAGGAACTGAATCAGCACGGTCAGTCCAAAATGAGCAAGGAAGTGCTCTGGCATGGTTCCAAGCCCATTGTAGAGGGTCGCGATCAAGAAGACGAGACCATAAGAAACGAGAAATTGGAAGAGGGCAATGGTCAGGACAACGGCGCTTTTGGCAAAGTAGTAGCTGGTGCGCGAAACCCCATAGGCCAGATTATTCTTGTATAAGTTTTGCGTTAAGTCTGTTCCTAGAACCAAGGTGATGACAATAATGGTAAAGAGGATAGTCACACTGATGCTGGAAGAGTAGTTGGTCAAGGCTTTAAAGCCCGTCCAAACTTCGGTTGCTTGGGGTAATTTGGATTCCGTATTGACGCCGACGTGGCCGGTAGCTCCAAAGATGACTCCAGACAGGATGTTGAGAACGAGAATGGCTTCTGTAATCCAAAAGCCTTTGGAGCGAAAAAGTCTATAAAAATCTGCTTGAATGGTATGCAACATGATAAATCTCCTAAATGAAATATGTGGGATAAGTAATGCAAGACGGTGGGTTGACTAGTCTACCAAGTCCGTAAAGAATTTTTCCAGATCTTGGCGGGCATAGTAGATTTCATCCACGTCAATATCCTCTTGAACGAGGGATTTGACAATGACTTTAATATCGTGAGTCTGGCCGAAGATATGGATTTCTCCATCCTTATCGATGACTTTGATACGGTGATGGAGTTGATCCTGGATCAGTTGACTGGCAAGGGCTAGCTGGCTAGTCTTGAGGATGATGTAATCTTCTCCTTGTTCTTCGAATTCAGCCTTGCTAATTTCTTTAATCAGGCGTCCTTGGTCGACAATACCAAAACGATTGGCAACTAGATAAAGTTCGGACAGGATGTGACTGGAAATGAGGATGGTCATGCCGAGTTCATCGTTGAGGCGCTTGATCATCTGACGGAATTCCTTGATTCCGACAGGATCGAGACCATTGATGGGCTCATCCAAAATGAGGAAGTCGGGCTTGGCAATGAGCGCAATCGCAATTCCCAACCGTTGTTTCATTCCTAGTGAAAAGTCACGGAATTTCTTCTTACCCGTATTATTCAGGCCAACATAGTTCAGGGTTTCTTTGATGACCTGGTCGGGATTGGGGATATGGCGAGCCTTGCAATAGTAGACCAGATTTTGATAAGCGGTCATATGCTTGTGGGCCACGGGACTCTCAATGACGGAACCAACCCGTTTCAGGTCTTGGGTCCACTGGGAACGATTTGTAGAAGAAAAGAGAGAGACGCTTCCGTCAGTTTCTTGAATTAGCTGGGTGATGACCTTGATGAGGGTGGTTTTCCCTGCGCCATTTTTACCGATCAGGCCGTAGACGTCGCCTTTGCGAATGGTGAGATTCACATCATTTAAGGCATATTGATGACCAAATTTTTTACTCAAATGGGAAATTTCTAATACTTTTTCCATGGTTTTCTCCTTCGTCCAAATGACTAGTTGTTTTCTTTACACTCTTAGTATACAGCTTGCTTTTCAAATAACTATCAAGCAATTCTCAAATATTTCTAAAAAAACGACTAACTTTTAAAAAGTTAGCCGTGACTTTAAGACTAAGTTTTCTTAGAGGCTTTCCTTAGGTGAGTACGGACGTCAGCGAACTTCAAAGAAGTTCCATGACTTAGTTTTGAACCTAAAGTTTCAAAACTCCCGAGTGCTAGAAACAATCGTGTTTCAAGCACTTTTCTCACGGCGGAAAGTTTCAGTAGATGATTGAATAATTCTAACGAATAAAATTTTTCTATATTTAACGGAATTTATTAGATTTAAGAAAGCCAAATATTATATTTGGCAAAAGAGTATGCATTTTAACAGATCGGATTCGTCCGATCTGTTTTCTTGTATGAGTGTGGTAGATACCTTAGAATAGTATCAGTTTTTCCTAGGATGTTGTAAGATCTTCGGGTTGGAGAAGGGTATAATAGAACTATCAAATCAAGTGAGGTAGAGAGATGACCGATAAACTTCAATTTCCAGATGGTTTTCAGTGTGATGATGGCTTTTGAGCAGCGTTTCACTAAGGTAATGACGGCACTTTTGTGTTTTTCTCCCACAATTGTATCCCCTTCTAGATGGCCGAATTCCGTCTTAAAATCGGGATAACTGTTTGCTCTCTCATGCAAATCTCTACAAAGAGCTTGTTTTCCACGCGTTTCTTTCTGCCATACCTACTCCCTTATTCCACAATCGTGGTCAGGCAAGAGTCTAAGTCAACTTGATCTTCGAGGACAATACAATCTCAATATTCTTGGTTTTCGTGACTATGAAAATGCTCCTCTAGACGTTCAGTTTGGTCCAAATGACTTATTAAAACCTGATACCTATATCATGGAGGTGATTAACAACCAATATTTGGATTATCTAGCACGCCTCAATGATTAAAAGAGAAATGACTATTCTTTTTTCTAGTGACTATTGAGTCAATATAAGTATTTTATAAGAGGGATTTAAGAAAAATTTTAACTTTTTCTTAATCCTTTTTAATTATAGGAGATTATACTAGAGTCATCAAATAAAGAAAAGCTCTAAGGAGAATCCTATGAAATTCAATCCAAATCAAAGATATACTCGTTGGTCTATTCGCCGTCTTAGTGTCGGTGTTGCCTCAGTTGTTGTGGCTAGTGGCTTCTTTGTCCTAGTTGGTCAGCCAAGTTCTGTACGTGCCGATGTGGTCGATCAGACCCCTGCTCAAGTTGTGCCAGATGCTACTTCGGTGAGTGAAAAGAGTGACTTACCAGTAGAACTTCTCAAAGAAGCAGTCGATACAGCTCTTCCTTCAGAACAGGTAGACTCAACACCTAAAGCAAGCCTGGATGCTACAAGCTCTCCAGAAAAAGTGAATGTAGCTGATAAAGACCAAGTGGTACCGCCAAAAGAAGAAGTGCAAGCAAAACCAGAATCTGAGAAAGAAACAGAAGATGCGTTTAAACCTGTGACAAATCCTGCGCCTACAGTTTCTGGACAAGAGCGTGAAGCAAATGAAACTAAACCAGCAACCACCCCAGCTGAAGTGCAAAAGGGCGTGGCCGATAATACTAAAGACACAGTAGATGTTCCAGCTTCTTACTTGGACAAGGCTAATTTCCCTGGCCCATTCACAGCCGGAGTTAACCAAGTCATTCCATACGAATTCTTCGCTGGTGACGGTATGTTGACTCGTCTTATCTTGAAAGCCTTAGACCAGGCTCCATGGTCCGATAACGGATCAGCCAAAAATCCTGCTCTCCCACCAGTAGAGAAATTGGGCAAAGGTCTCTACTTCTATGAAGTGGATTTGGCAGGTACTCAAGGCAAATCTGATAAAGAGCTTCTTGACCTCTTGAAACAAAACGGAACTCAAAGTTATAAAGCTACTATCAAAGTCTACGGTGCAAAAAATGGCAAGGCAGACTTGAGCAATCTCGTAGCGACTAAAAATTTGGATGTCAATTTGAACGGCTTGACTACCCCAGCTGAAGTTCAAAAAGGCGTAGCCGACAATACTAAAGACACAGTAGATGTTCCAGCCACTTACTTGGATAAAGCGAACTTTCCAGGCCCATTCACAGCTGGTGTTAACCAAGTCATTCCATACGAATTCTTCGCTGGTGACGGTATGTTAACTCGTCTTATCTTGAAAGCATCCGACAAGGCTCCATGGTCAGACAATGGTTCAGCTAAAAATCTCGCCCTCCCACCAGTAGAGAAATTGGGCAAAGGTCTCTACTTCTATGAAGTGGATTTGGCAGGTACTCAAGGTAAATCAGATAAAGAGCTTCTTGACCTCTTGAAACAAAACGGCACTCAAAGCTATAAAGCTACTATCAAAGTGTACGGTGCAAAAAATGGCAAGGCGGATTTGAGCAACCTCGTAGCGACTAAGGATTTGGATGTCAATTTGAATGGCTTAACCACTCCAGCTGAAGTGCAAAAAGGTGTGGCTGACAATACCAAAGACACAGTGGATGTCCCAGCCACTTACTTGGATAAGGCCAAATTCCCTGGTCCATTCACAGCTGGGGTCAACCAAGTCATTCCATATGAATTCTTCGCTGGTGACGGTATGTTAACTCGTCTTATCTTGAAAGCATCCGACAAGGCTCCATGGTCAGACAATGGTTCAGCTAAAAATCCCGCCCTCCCACCAGTAGAGAAATTGGGCAAAGGTCTCTACTTCTATGAAGTGGATTTGGCAGGTACTCAAGGTAAATCAGATAAAGAGCTTCTTGACCTCTTGAAACAAAACGGCACTCAAAGCTATAAAGCTACTATCAAAGTGTACGGTGCAAAAAATGGCAAGGCGGATTTGAGCAACCTCGTAGCGACAAAAGATTTGGATGTCAATTTGAATGGCTTAACCACTCCAGCTGAAGTGCAAAAAGGTGTGGCTGACAATACCAAAGACACAGTGGATGTCCCAGCCACTTACTTGGACAAGGCCAACTTCCCTGGTCCATTCACAGCTGGGGTCAACCAAGTCATTCCATATGAATTCTTCGCTGGTGACGGTATGTTAACTCGCCTTATCTTGAAAGCATCCGACAAGGCTCCATGGTCAGACAATGGTTCAGCTAAAAATCCTGCCCTTCCACCAGTAGAAAAATTGGGCAAAGGCCTCTACTTCTACGAAGTAGATTTGGCCGGTACTCAAGGCAAATCAGATAAAGAGCTTCTAGACCTTTTGAAACAAAATGGTACGCAAAGCTATAAAGCTACTATCAAAGTCTACGGTGCAAAAGATGGCAAGGCAGACTTGAGCAATCTCGTAGCGACTAAGGATTTGACAGTGAACTTGAATGGACATCAGTCTCTTGCTCCGATGCAGTCAGGCTTCGTCCCATCTTCTAATGGTTCAGCTATGCCGGCTCCAATGATGAATAGTCATCAAGATGCGTCTAATATGAACGCTCAAATGCCAAGTGCTCATCAAGATGAGATGAAATCTCAAATGCCAGCTGCTAGCCAGCAAATGGCAACACCAAGCATGAAACAAGATCAAGCTTCAGTAGCCTCAAGCAAAATGTCTGATAAAGGCAAGATGGCATCTAATAACAAGGTGTCAAGTCCAATGATGGCTGGTCAAATGAAAGAGCAAAAAGACATGCTTCCATATACTGGTGAAGCTCAAACATCAATGGCTACTATTGGATTCTTTGGACTCGCCTTGGCTGGACTGCTAGGTGGACTCGGTTTGAAAGCTAAAAAAGAGGAAAATGACTAGTCTAGCTACAGGCTTTCTATCTAGGATTTGAAAAATCCAGATAGCGATTAGAATGTTCGTAAAGCGATTAAAATAGTGTTATACTATTGTGGTATAGCACTGTTTTTTTCAAAGGAGAGACAGATGGGAAAGACAATTTTACTCGTTGACGACGAGGTAGAAATCACAGATATTCATCAACGCTATCTGGTTCAGGCAGGTTATCAGGTTTTGGTAGCTCATGATGGAGTAGAGGCCTTAGAAATATTCAAGCGAAAACCGATTGATTTGATTATTACAGATATCATGATGCCCCGTATGGATGGCTATGATTTGATTAGTGAAGTTCAGTATCAATCTCCAGATCAGCCTTTTCTCTTTATCACGGCTAAGACTAGTGAGCAGGACAAGATTTATGGCCTGAGCTTAGGGGCAGATGACTTTATTGCCAAGCCTTTTAGCCCTCGTGAGCTGGTTTTGCGTGTCCACAATATCTTGCGTCGCCTTCATCGTGGAGGTGAGACAGAGGTCGTCAGTCTCGGAGATTTACGGATGAATCATGCTAGCCATGAGGTACAAGTCGGAGATGTGGTGCTTGATTTGACAGTCAAATCCTTCGAACTTCTATGGCTTTTAGCCAGCAATCCAGAGCGAGTTTTCTCTAAGACAGATCTCTATGAAAAGGTCTGGCAAGAAGACTATGTGGATGATACCAATACCTTGAATGTTCATATTCATGCTCTTCGACAGGAGTTGGCTAAACATGCCAGTGCAGAAACGCCTACTATCAAAACTGTCTGGGGCTTGGGCTACAAGATTGAGAAAGCACGAGGTAGTCAATGAAATTAAAAAGTTATATTTTAGTGGGGTATATCATTTCAACACTCCTAACGATTATCGTTGTCTTTTGGGCCATCCAGCGAATGTTAATTGACGAAAGAGAGATTTATTTTCTGATTGGCATGACTTTAATCGCAAGTTTTGTCGGTGCTGGGATTAGTCTCTTTCTCCTATCGCCTGTCTTTACATCATTGGCCAAACTTAAGGAACACGCCAAGCGAGTAGCGGACAAGGACTTCCCTGCAAATTTGGAGGTTCAAGGGCCTGCAGAATTTCAGCAGTTAGGGCAAGCTTTCAATGAAATGTCACATGATTTGCAAGCAACCTTTGATTCCTTGGAAGAAAGCGAACGAGAAAAGGGCTTGATGATTGCCCAGTTGTCGCATGATATCAAGACCCCCATTACCTCTATTCAAGCAACGGTAGAAGGAATTTTGGATGGAGTTATCAAAGAAGGAGAACAAGCCCATTATTTAGCAACCATTGGACGCCAGACAGAACGGCTTAATAAACTGGTTGAAGAGTTGAATTTTTTAACCCTTAATACAGCTAGAAATCAGGAGGAGACGACTAGTAAAGACAGCGTTTTTCTGGATCAACTTTTGATTGAGTGCATGAGTGAGTTTCAATTTTTGATTGAGCAGGAGGAGCGAGATGTCCACTTGCAAGTGATTCCTGAGTCTGCTCGGATTGAAGGAGATTATGCCAAACTTTCTCGTATCTTGGTTAATCTGGTTAATAACGCTTTTAAATACTCTGCTCCAGGAACCAAGCTGGAGGTGGTAGCTAAGCTGGAGGATAGCCAGCTTTCAATCAGTGTGATCGATGAGGGGCAGGGTATTGCCCCAGAGGATTTGGAAAATATTTTCAAACGTCTTTATCGTGTCGAAACTTCGCGTAATATGAAAACAGGTGGGCATGGCTTAGGTCTTGCGATTGCACGAGAACTAGCCCATCAGCTTGGTGGCGAAATTACAGCAGAAAGTCAGTATGGCTTAGGAAGCAAGTTTACATTTAGCCTTAGTTTGAAATAAAGCCGTAAAATCCCTTTACAAATCTAGCTTTTCATGGTACAACAGCCTTTGTGCGAAATGACAGCAGGACAAAATGAAGCTCGTCAACAGGAAGTCAGCTAGAAAAGTAACCTTTGCTGTTTGGGCGAAGGCTTTCTGAACGAATCAGGTTTGTCTAAAACGTTATTTCCTACAAAAATTATTTTTATAGGAGGACATTTTAAATGTCACGTTATACAGGACCATCTTGGAAACAATCTCGCCGTCTTGGCTTGTCACTTACAGGTACAGGTAAAGAATTGGCACGTCGTAACTACGTACAGGTCAACACGGACCAAACAACCGTTCAAAATTGTCAGAATACGGTTTGCAATTAGCTGAAAAACAAAAACTTCGTTTCTCTTACGGACTTGGTGAGAAACAATTCCGTAACTTGTTCGTACAAGCTACTAAAGTTAAAGAAGGAACTGTCGGTTTCAACTTCATGCTTCTTTTGGAACGTCGTTTGGATAACGTTGTTTACCGTCTTGGACTTGCGACTACTCGTCGTCAAGCTCGTCAATTCGTTAACCACGGTCACATCCTTGTTGACGGAAAACGCGTTGATATCCCTTCATACCGCGTAACTCCAGGTCAAGTGATCTCAGTTCGCGAAAAATCAGCTAAAGTTCCAGCTATCCTTGAAGCTGTTGAAGCTACAGTTGGACGTCCAGCATTCGTATCATTCGATGCTGACAAATTGGAAGGTTCATTGACACGTCTTCCAGAACGTGATGAAATCAACCCAGAAATCAACGAAGCACTTGTCGTTGAATTCTACAACAAAATGCTTTAATTTCAAGAAAAAACTTGCAAAAAGCCTACTACAGTGGGCTTTTTGTTTTGTCTTAAACCGTTGATTTCTGGGTTTGTTCAGATTAAAATCCAGCGACAAACTCCTTGATGGCTTGGGCCAGTTCATAGGGTTTCTCGGTATTGAGTAGATGGCCTCCGTCTGCGATTTCTTGATAGCGACCTTTTGGCAGGAGCTTGGCCAATTTTTTTGAAGAAGATTGATTGGCCCAATCTTTGCTACCACAAATCACCAAGCTAGGGAGAGGGCAAGCTTTAGCGGTATCGGTTAAATTGAGCCCTTTTAATTCGGTCAAGATTTGAAGCATCTGTTGTTTATTGGCATCTTGTTTTTCAAAGACATGCTTGGGAAGTAGACGAAAGAGAAGGATCTGGAGCCGATAGAGGGGATTGGTGTTGAGTTTGTATTGTGTTCCTGCAAGGACCAAGCCCTTGAGTTGCGGGAAGTCTTGTCTGGAGAGATCAAGAGCGAGCACGCCACCTAGTGAGAGTCCTACCAGAATAAAGGGTTCGCTTTCTTGCTGGAGGCGCTCCATCAACCTTTCTTTGACTTCCTGATAGCTTTCTTTTGGATGGGAGAAAATATCAAAAGTTTTGGAGTGCAAGGGTGAAAGTGCAAATTGGACTCCTTGCCAAGAGAGGACATCTTGCCCTAGTCCATGTAAAAAAATTAGTTTCATCAGGAATCCTTTCTTTGAAAATCGAGTTCGTAGAGACCACGAAGAGCATTGCAGGCATAAATAAGATCAGCGTCTGTTAAATCGTTCAGAGTTAAGAGTTTTTCTTCCACCTGCTGGGTCTCAAGAAGATGGCGCCGATAAATGCCATCGAGTAAGGGGAGGTGAGCTGGTGGGGTATAGAGTTGTCCCTCTATCTCCAGCACCAGATTGCCAATCGTCGTCTCTAGCAAGGTTCCGTCTGGCAGATGGAAAATTTGCTCGTGATTTGACTGGCTGAGATGGTCTCTCTGACTCGTTTTGAAATAAGTAAATGGCGTCGCTAAATCAAGCTTCTGTTCTGTCAGTTGGGCCTGTAGATAGCTAGCGGGCAAGTCGGTCAGCTCTGTGATCTCTATGTGGAAGGTTCCGTTTTTTTGCAAGGCAATCCGACAACGATAGTCAAGGTTGAGATCTAAATGAGCGAGTTCTTCTTGAAGTTCTTTCAGGAGTTTGGGTTCATCATAAGGATAGGCAAAGTAGCGACTAGCCTCTCTCAAACGGGTTAGGTGTTGCTCCAGGAAAGTCAACTCTCCTTGGTGGATGCGGCCAGTCGTCAGGAGCTCAAATCGAGGCTCTTGCCGGTAAAGGACCGCCGATTTTTGCTTGGTTTCCTGGTATTCACTTTCCCATTTGCTGTCCCAAGTGATGCCTCCTCCCACGCCATAGATGGCTTGATTTCCCTGCATTTGAAGGGTCCGGATGGCTACATTAAAAATCCGTTTCCCTTTTGGAAAAAGGATGCCGATCGTTCCACAGTAGACACCTCGAGGAGACTTCTCCGTCTTTTGGATGATTTCCATAGTGGAGATCTTCGGTGCTCCTGTAATCGAGCCACAAGGAAAGAGAGCTCGGAAGGTTTGGATCAGGTCGATTTCAGCTCGTAAGCGACTTTCAATGGTCGAGGTCATCTGCCAAACAGTGGAGTATTGCTCGACTTGGCAGAGATGGGTCACATGCTCACTTCCAATCTCCGAAATCCGGTTCATGTCATTGCGGAGGAGGTCGACGATCATCATGTTTTCTGCTCGATTTTTCGGATCGGCTTCTAGCCAAGTAGCCTCCTGAAGATCCTTTTGGTTAGTGAGACCACGGCGCGTCGTTCCCTTCATAGGGCGCGTGGTCAGTAGCCGGTCGACTTGCTCAAAAAAGAGTTCAGGGCTGATGGAGAGGATGGAGACATCATCGTGCTGGATGAAGGCATTGTAATGGGCTTTCTGCTCTACCACCAAGCGATTGTATATAGCCAAAGGATCTGCTTTTAGCTCTTGAGAAAGCTGGACAGTGTAGTTGACCTGGTAGGTATCTCCCTGGCGGATATGGTGATGGATCGTCTTGATGGCTTCTTGATAAGCAGGCGCCTCTACCTCTTCCTTCCAATTGGCTGGAAGATCCACAGCTTCATAGTCCTCTGGAAAAGGAAGGGTTTCGACCTTCTCGTGGATCGTAAAATAGAGGAGATACTCTCCCATAAGAGGTGCTGGATGGACAGCAAACTTCTTCTCAAAAGCAGGAGCAGCCTCATAGCTGACATAGCCAACAGCATAAAAGCCTTGCTTCTGGTAGGCTTCGACTTCTCTAAGAAGAGCCTCTACCTGGTCGAGGTTTCTAGTTTTTAATTCCTTTATGGGCTTGGTGAAAAGGTGGCGCAAACCAAGCTCTTTAAAATCAATGATGGTTTGTTTATGCATGCTTTGAGTATATCAAAAATAGAGGAAAAAAGGTAGATAAGGATGTAAGATTCCTTGCTTGGCCTTTCCTTTCATGCTAAAATAACCATAGAAACTGCTTTGGGCAAGGAGTAGGACCATGCAAAAGAATCCCCTCTATAACACCTCTAGTATCAGCTTTTTTCAATACCTCTTTGCGATTGCAGTGATTTTGGTGCATAGTGGTCGCTTGACCTCCTATGAGCCACTGCATTTTGGTCTTAAGAGTATGCTCGGCCGGCTAGCGGTGCCATTTTTTATCGTCTGTGCCAGCTTTTTCCTCAAGCAATCCCTAGGGAATTCTCAGAAAATGAAGGCCTATCTGGTCAAAATCGTAAAAACCTATTTGTTTTGGAGTTTTGTTTACCTTCCTTATGCCTGGCTCTTTTTCTCTAGTCTCCATCTTCCTATCTATCTTTTTCCAGCAGGTGTTCTCATCGCACTGATCTATCTGGGAATGTGCTACCAACTCTGGTATATCCCGGCCTTTTTGCTGGGCTTGTTTTTGGTCAATCAATTGGTCAAACGCCTAGGTATGGTTTGGACGGGGGTGATCACTTTTCTTCTTTACTGCTGGGGCTTGATCGAGACCTATTCGGCTTATCTGGACACCACAAGTCTTCTTAAGGGTTACCAGCTCTACAGCAATTTATTTTTTACAGCGCGAAATGGTCTCTTTTACACGCCCATTTTTATCTATATGGGTTATTATCTGTATGACCATTTTCATGCACAAACTTTTAGCATTCACCGTTGGCAAAAGCTAGCACTTGCCTTTGGTTTGCTCTGCCTCGAAGGCATCATCATTTTTCAACACGAAGGAATTGATAAGAACTTTTTCTTTCTTCTTCCCTTTGTGACCGTTTATTTTGTCAATGCCTGCCTGCGATCGTCCTTTTTGAAAAGCTATGATTTACAGTATTTAAAGCAAATGAGTATAGCTCTTTACTTCTCGCATCCGATCTTTATCGAGTGGGCTCGCTATGGCTTTAGCAGCCTCCCTCTCTCTTATCCAGACAGGGGCAAGCTGATTTTTGTGACT
The DNA here is from genome assembly GCF_034134805.1 of Streptococcus sp. S5. Taxonomy (NCBI): domain Bacteria; kingdom Bacillati; phylum Bacillota; class Bacilli; order Lactobacillales; family Streptococcaceae; genus Streptococcus; species Streptococcus lingualis. The sequence continues at coordinate 499,013 of NZ_CP139419.1, forward strand.
GCCTTGTTTGGCAGCCACCTCTTTGGACTAGCCATGCTGTGGGTACGAGAGAGAAGGGAAAAACAAAAGATTCCTTCAAATGGTGAAGAGTTAGATAAAATAACCAACCAATAGTAGGGTGTACAAAACTCAAGCAGATGTGTTTGAGTTTTTTTGTATGAAGAAAATCAAGGAAGAATAAGAATTGGCAGACTGCTCCTCCTTGTTTATAAATGTTTTATTTTCTTGCCCTTGGATAGAAGAAAGGGGAAATCAGTACCAGATAGTGATTTATAATATAGACATCATTGCAAATAATGTCTATATTATTGAATAGTGATGATTTAATTTGAAAAGCAAAGGATATTTTAAAAAATAAGTGATAAAATTAAAGGGAGGGCCTTTTGGAAGGCTAACAAAAGTAAAGGAGATAAGACATGAAAAAGCTTCGTTCATTATGGAAAGACTTTTTGAAAAAAGGTTTTGCCATTTTAACAATTTTCATGATGCTAGGCCAGCTTGGTCAAGGGGCGATCACAGCCTTTGCCAATGAGCTAGCAGTCGGGGATAATGGGGCCTTGGATGTTGCCCTTATGTATGGGGATAAACAAGATCATCCAGGTGGAATGTCCTATTATACAGGGGATACCATGTCTGGTTATATCCAGATCACCCCTAAGAATTTGACAACGGATATTAATGAAGTAACGGTGACCTTGAAGGTTCCTGGAAAGTACTTACGAGAAGTTAGTTTCCCTGACTTCAATAGTGCTTCAGAGCATGACAAACCAACGGTTACAAAAGTTGGAGATGATTATCAAGTCACACTTCACTTTAACAATTACCAAAAGTCTGAGGTCCTGACTTTACCATTTATTGGAAAATTTAAAGTCGGTTATGCACCGACCAATTATTCATTGGATATTACGGGTACCTTGAATATCAATGGTCAAGAAGCAAAACTCAATGATATCATTTGGAAACCCAAGTACAATGACTATCGCTTAACCAAGTATATCAACCAAAACTTGAACGAAGCCATGTCCAAGGACTATGCGGAAGCCATGCCTGGTGTTGTCAAAGGGGCTGACGGAAAAAATTATATTGAAACCCCATCATCTGTTCCATTTGCATTTCAATTGGAGGGAATGCAAGGACAGTATGGGGGACAATATCGTCAATTAGAATCAGTAACGCTTACCGATAAGTTGCCAACCTATACAGATAAAAATGGCAATACCCGGACAGCAGTTTTAGATACAGCTAAGTCTGAAGGCTGGGTAGATAATGGAGATGGCACCGTTTCTAAGACGTTTACAGCAGATGCAAATGGTAATCCAGCAGCTTATCACCAAGAATTCATGGCAAAAATCAAGAATACAAGTTACCTTTACTTGAAGTTTCCTGATTTAGTTTTGGAAAAGGACCAGACTCTCAAAGACGTCCTTAGTAAGGATTTGACAAACTCAGGAAGTATTGTGGGAATTCCTGCCAATCGTGGAGAAGGAGAACCGGATATTACAGCTGAAGATTCCCTCATTTTCCGCTTGACCTCTCGTGACCTGGAAGGGGCTGGAAGTTTTGCCAAAAAAGCAGATGGTGATGTCTATGATTCAACTGAATACAAGGCAGCAAACTATAAATGGATCATCGCTTTTGATAATAAAACTCCTTCGACACAAAAGAATTTTGTTTTCTATGATGAGACAGTGGACTCTCGGTTAAAATTCACCAAGATTGATTACGCTCGTCTTATGGAAGGAATTTACGGTATTGGTGAGCATATCAGTAAATATGTAAAACGCTTGACCCTTACTTTAGAAGATGGTAGCCAAAAAGAAATTCAGCCAGAAACCGATAAAGATGGCAATGGCTTGATTGATTTAACCAAGTATGGAACCGTTGTCGGTTGGCGGATGGAAATGAAGGATGATTTTGTCCTAAAATCTGGTCAAGGAATTCGCCTCAATACCTATACAAGCTTCAAAGATCCAGAAAAGACTCGTTACGATGAAAATGATGCGACCAAGAATGAATTCAAGAATACAGGTCGTGTCACTTATCAAACGCAATCAAACCTTGCTAAAGACCAAACATCAGATTGGACCTTTAAGCTGATTCCTTTGAAGGAAAGCTTTGAGATTTCAAAAACGACGGATTACAATGATGTTCGTTATACTGATGGAGAAAATATTCGTTTTGGTTTGATGGCAACCAAAGTAGTTTTAGATCCTGATAAGGATTATGGAGACCTGCGAATCATTGATCTTTATGATCCAAATACCCTTAAAGTCGACTATAAAGATTTTGAGAGAAACCTTGCCTCTAATGAAAAAGGTATGAAATTCTTAAAGAGCTACGATGTCATTGAAAACTACCACAATTCTGGACGGACAGCTCTCATCATGCATTTGGATCAAAAAGAGTTTATTAAAGCTTCTCTTCAAGATCTTAATCGCGTGCGTCTACCATTTATCGTGGCCGATCTGAAAGGGAAAGACGATGGTGGGACCTTCACCAATAAGGTTTATGTCGCTGGAAATGGGATCCACGATCTTGAAAATGCCAACCCTGATCGGGTCACGGAAGATGTGTATGATCTGAACGGAAATGGTTCAACAACGGATAAAATTCCATATGCTCAATCAAACTATACGATTGTTGCGGCTGAAGGAATCTATGCACGCAAATATATCGCTAAAAATGATGACCTGTCAGACGCTTCGATTGTGACACGTACCTTCAAACCAGGTGAGACCTTTAACTACAAACTCACTATTAAAAATAATACGGATAAGGCAGTAGAAGACGGAGTCGTCTATGATGTCCTACCAAAAGTAAAAGACGTTAACACACTAGACGGATCTGGTCGGATGACAGAATACACGGTCAGCCTTCGTGGACCAGTGACAGCTCCAGAAGGATGGACGGTCTACTATACAACTGATACAGGCGTTACGACAGATACCATGGCGCAAGCTGCTGACAAGGATATCTGGACGACAGCTGTGGCTGATTACAGTCAAGTAACAGGAATCAAGTTAGTTGCAAATGCTGGTACTACGATTCCTGCGCGTGGTGAAGCAAGTTTTGGTGTCCCGGTTGTAAATCCAAGTGAATTGACCGATGAAGTCAAGGCTTTGATGCAAAAACGTACCAAAGATAATGAAGACAACGGCGGTCGTTCCGGTCTTGTTCAAGCCCATAACCAATTTGGTTACAAGGCCAAAGGTCACGAAGGAAATCGTGAGTCTAACACCGTAACTGCACAAATCTTCTCGGCTGCTTTCCAAGTCAAGAAGGTGGACAAGGATGATCCTAAGAAAGTCCTTGAAGGTGCTAAATTTACCTTAACTGATGCAAATGGTGCGGTTGTTGCGACGGCAACTTCTGATAAAAAAGGGGAACTTTCCTTTAACACCTTAACAGAAGGAACCTATACGCTCAAAGAAACCAAAGCACCTGAAAACTACAAGTTGGATGAAACAGAACATGTTGTGGTTGTCACCTATGATGCGGACAAACAAATCTACCACGTCACGGTGGATGGAAAAGCGGTTGGCTCAAAAGCAGTCCCAGTCGAGATCGCTAATGAAGCAGATATCAAGTATCTCGATCTTGAAGCTTCAAAAGTTTGGGATGACCAAGACAACCAAGAAGGGCTTCGCCCAGCAAGTGTGGAATTCCAACTCTACAAGAATGGCAAAGCTCAAGGAAAACCAGTCACGGTTTCAGCCGCAACAGACTGGAAAGCCCACTTTACGAATCTTCCAGATAAAGACAGTGATGGCAAGCTCAATACCTACACTGTTAAAGAAGTGAAAGTTCCGACTCATTATACGGTCGATACAGAAGAAGCCAGCTTCACAGATGGAAAAGCCACCATCACCAACAAGCGCACTCCTGAGACAACGACTATCACAGTCAAGAAAGTCTGGGATGATGCACAAAACCAAGATGGTCTTCGCCCATCTACCATCAAAGTTCACCTCTTGGCAAATGGAACAGAGGTGCAAGCTCTTGATCTGACTGGTGAAGGAGATGAATGGACTCATACCTTCACAGACCTACCCGTCTATAAAGATGGTCAAAAAGTTGTCTACACAGTGACAGAAGACAAAGTGGACAATTACACTACTAAGATTGATGGAACTACGATTACCAATACTTACAAACCAGGTAAGACAAGCCTTACTGTTACGAAAAACTGGAAGGATGCCAATAACCAAGATGGCCTTCGTCCAAAAACAATCAAGGTTCAATTGTATGCTGGTGATCAAAAGGTTGGTAAGGCGGTTGAATTGTCAGCAGATAACAAATGGACCCATACCTTCTCAAACCTAGACGAGAAGAAAGCTGGCCAATTTATCAACTATACAGTCAAAGAAATCGATGTTCCAGAAGGCTACACACAAGCTGTCGAAGCAACTAACCCAGGTCAAGTAGTCGTGACCAACACGCACGAACCAGAAAAGACCAAAGTAGAAGTGAGCAAGAAGTGGGAAGATGGAGACAACCAAGACGGCCTTCGTCCAGCCAGCATTCAAGTTCAATTATACAAAGATGGCCTTGCGACGGATCAAGTGGTAGAACTCTCAGCAGCGAATGATTGGAAAGGTGCTTTTGAAAACCTTGATGCCAAGGCAGCTGGAAAAGCAATCACTTATACGGTGAAAGAAGTCGCTGTCCCAGATGGTTACAAGGTGACGGTAAATGATAAGGACAAGGCCAATGTTGTCTTGACCAATACGCATGAACCAGCTTTGACAGAGATGAAAGTTACGAAGAAATGGGAAGATGCCAATGACCAAGATGGTCTTCGTCCAAAATCCATTAAGGTTCAACTCTATGCTGGTGATGAAAAAGTAGGAGATCCAGTTGAGTTGTCAGCGGACAATCAGTGGACTCATACCTTTAGTAAATTAGCTGAAAAGAAAGCCGGTCAAGCTATCAGCTACCGTGTGGAAGAAGTCTCTGTTCCTGAAGGCTACCAAGTCACTGCTGATACCTCTGATGCTGCTCACACGATCTTGACCAATACGCATACGCCTGCGGTGATCGATATTCCAGTGACCAAGATCTGGAATGACCAAGACAATCAAGATGGTCTTCGTCCAGCAAGTATCGTGGTGAATCTTCTTGCCAATGGTGAAAAAGTTGCTCAAAAAGAACTCACGAATGCGACAGATTGGAAAGAAAGCTTCACAGGTCTACCAAAATTCAAGGATGGAAAAGAAATCGTCTATACTCTTCAAGAAGAGAAGGTAGCTGAATATACGACTACAATTGATCAGGCTGCTTATACCATTACCAATACCCATGCACCTGGTAAGACAAGCGTCACGGTCACTAAGAAGTGGGATGATGAGAATGACAAGGATGGAATTCGTCCGAAGAGTATTCGCGTTCAACTCTATGCCAATGATCAAAAAGTCGGTCAAGAAGTAGAATTGTCAGCTGAAAACAAGTGGACCCATACCTTTGCAGATTTAGATGAAAAAGCAAATGGAAACACCATCACTTATACAGTGAGAGAAGTCAGTGTTCCAAAGGGCTATGAAGCTCGTAATGACGAGGATCGTAAAGGAAATGTTGTGATTACTAACAAGCATGTTCCAAAAGAAACTCCAAAACAACCAACTCCTCCAAGTTCTTCTGAACCAAAGAAACCGGGTCAACCTGAACCTAAAAAACCAAGCCAACCAGAGCCGAAGAAACCAGGCAAGATCTTAGGATTCTTACCAAATACAGGTACGACCATCTCTATTATTAGCTTAGTTTTAGCCTTTGTCTTGGCAAGCATTGCAGCTTATATTTTGAAGAAAAAGAAAAAATAAGCTAGTGCTTCCTTTATAAAATGAAACAAACACCAGAGATGGTGTTTGTTTTTTTATAGTGGCCTCTTATAATTGTCTTGCGATCATTCTCATGGGCGCTTGCTCTATTTTTTAATTCCCGAACGTTTTCAAAAAAAATTCAGAAAATTCTTGACTTCTATGAAAATCGGAGTATGATTAGTTGTGAACTGTTGAACAATCATTTTCAAGAAAATCCCTGATGTCGACTAAGGGATCTGTGAAAGGAGAAGCGGTTCAAATCGAAAATCTATAGAGCGTTGCGTCCGAAAGTCTAAACAGACACGGCTCTTTAAAAACAAAAGGAGAAGATTATGAAAACAGAACCGATTCATCGTACCAGTATGTGGAAATTTAAGTTAAGTGCTGCCACCATGACTTTGATTCCCGCTGCCGTGGGGATTAACTATGTTGCCAAAGCCTTGGCGGAGGGGTTAAAGTTGCCCGTTTGGCTGGGGTCTTTGGGAACCTTTCTTGCCAGCATGTTGGCTGGGCCGGTTGCCGGTGCCATCAGTGGTTTCATCAACAACGTGATCTATGGGCTGACCTTATCGCCAATTTCAACCGTGTATGCGATTACCAGCATCGGAATTGGGATTGCTGTCGGAGTTTTGCACGCCAATGGGTGGTTCTCGTCAGCGCGACGAGTATTTGTTTCTGCTATTATTATTGCCATCGTTTCAGCTGTCATTTCAACGCCACTCAACGTCATCTTTTGGGGTGGTCAGACCGGTATCGCTTGGGGTGACTCATTGTTTGCGGTAATGTCTGCCAATCATGCACCAAAGTGGCTGGCATCATTTACCGATGAGTTTGTCTTGGATATTTTGGATAAAGTCTGTGTGGCCTACCTGGCATTCTTCATCTATCGTCAGCTGCCGAAGCGGATGGTGCACTTCTTTAGCGGTGATAAATGATGACTGATCAAACATTGATTTCTGGAGCGCCACGGGTCAAGTTCAAGTGGTACCAGGTGATCGATCCGATTACTAAGCTCTTGTTCATCTTGGACATGACGTTGTTGAGCTTTGCCAGTATGAATTTATTGCTTCAGGCCGGATTAATTCTTGTCGCAACACTGCTACTGTTATTTTCCAAATTGAGTTCTACCATCTTTAAGGCGCTGGGATTCAGCCTGTTTATGATTTGCACCATGCTGATCATCCAAGGGTTATTTTACAGTCGGAATCAAACTGTGCTGTTTTCTGTGCTTGGGGTGTCGTTCTACAAAGAAGGCCTGATTTACGCCACCACTCTGGGTTGTCGAGTATTGGTGATTATTTTGACCAGTGGCTTTTTTATGGTGACCACGAGTATTTCAGAAAACGCGGCCTATTTGGAACTGTCCGGATTGTCTTATAAAACCGTCTACGTTCTGATGTCGGTGTGTTATATTTTGCCGGAAATGATGCGCAATATGCGGAAAATCCAGCAGGCACAAAAAGTTCGCGGAACCAATCCGCAAAAAACGTTGATTCAGAAATTAAAGTCAATCCTGCCGGTTCTAATTCCATTGGTGATTAAGACCTTGGATCAATCGATGGCGCGGTCGATTTCTCTCCAACTGAGAGGTTTTGATAATCCCAACCGGACTGTCAGAACCTCCCAGCGCGTGTATCGCCTGTCGCGGACGCTGCACATTGGTCTGACTGGATTGGCAATTTTATTGATTGGGTGGAAGATATGGACGATGATAAACGGATTGTAATTGAAAATTTGACCACCCGTTATCCGGGTACTGAGCAACCACAACTGCGTCAGATTAACGCGGAGGTTCATACCGGCCAGGTGGTTGGGATTATCGGGAATAGCCACTCCGGCAAATCGACATTGTGCCGTGTGCTGGCAGGGGTCATTCCCAAAATGGTGTCTGCTGAGATTGAGGGCGACTGGCACATGTTTGGCCAGCGAGTGTCCGACAATTGGCCCGTTTATAATGCCATGAATGGAGTTGTACTGCAAAATCCAGCTGGCCAACTAAGCGGGTTGGCAGACACGGTTGCCGATGAAATCGCCTTTGACTTGATTAATCAGGGAATGGCTGAAGGACTGATTCAAAAACGGGTTGAAGAAGTTGCCACGCAAATGGGGCTGATTGAACAGCTGAATTTGCGTCCCGAGAGCCTTTCCGGTGGTCAGAGCCAGCGGTTGGCAATTGCCACGGCGATTGCGACTAACCCGGCTGTTTTGATTATGGATGATCCGACCAGTCAGATGGATCCCCTTGGCCGCCGACAATTTTTCCAATGGCTGGCCCAAGTCAAAGAGACGACTGTCTTCATTGTCACCAGTGAAATTGACGATTTGTGCGAAGTCGCCGACGTTGTGTGGGTGCTGCACGAGGGTCAAATGGTAGCCCAGGGCAGGCCGGGTGAGGTGTTTAATCATTTGGAAGCTGACTGGCAGATTCCAGCCCCGACAATCCAGCAACTTGCTCAAAAAATGGATTGGCGCTTGGCTGATGGCCGGTGTCCGGTGAATGACGCTGAACTGAAGGAGGTTTGTTATGTCCACAATTGAACTGAACCACCTGACGTTCACTTATCCGGAACGGTCCTTTAGCTTGGATGTTGAAGACAAACTCTTCGCCGATCCGATGGTGGCGATTGTCGGCCAAAATGGTGCCGGCAAATCAACGCTCTTCAAATTGTTGACGGGCTTGCTGACACCACAAACCGGTGTGATTAAGATCGATGGAGAAAATTTTAATGATCTTAAACCAGTCGAAAAGTTACTGAAGGTTGGGATTACTTTTCAGAATCCTGACGATCAGCTTTTCAACCCGACCGTTCAACGAGAGGTGGAGTGGAGTGTCGCGCAGGTCATGGATGACCACGACACGATTACGAGGCGGGCTTTAGCGGCTCTAAAAAGAGTTGGCTTGGATGATAAAACAGCTGAAAGTCCATATGACCTGTCATTGTCGGAACGCAAGCTGTTGAGCGTTGCCACAGTTTTGGCAGTGGATCCGGCGATTTATTTATTTGATGAGCCGATGATGTCGCTTGATTGGGAAAGCCGGCGCAAGTTGACCGCAATTTTCCATCAGTTGGCTGATTCGGGCCACCAAGTTGTGACCATCACCCATGACATGGATTGGGTCGCCGCCGAGTTTGAGTCGGTGTATGTTATGGAACACGGGAAGTTTGGCTTCGCCGGCAGTCCACGGGAATTGTTCAGCGATCACGAACTTGTCCAGCGAGTGGGATTACTACCACCGCGGATTATGGACATAGCGAAGTCGCTGGGTGATTCACAGACATATTTATCGGTTAATGATTATTGCCAGAAAAATCGAGATGTATAGAAAAAGTCACCTCTGCGGGTTTTCCAGGTTGAAGGATTAACTTCAGCTTCTGGCAAGAACTCACATGGGTGACTTTTGTGTTTAATAACGTTTCATGATCATCGGGTGCTTCCTCAGATCACTCGGTTTGGTTTTACTTTATTTCATGGTCATAATCATATACCATTTCTTTTGGATCTTTTGTTTGACTAATACAAAATAGGTCTTCATAGGTCTTCGCATTTTTAGCGCCCATTAGGATCATCAGTATAATTTTCTGAATTAGGAGACTGTCCCATCACTATTCGAACTTTGTCTCCCAACTTACGCTGTTCCCATTCATCCGTGAATCCTTTAAATCGCAATTCTGGAACTTTCTTTTTAACTGAATCATCTATTTTCGCCATAGTCCCCACCATTTTATTGGTTTTTCTTGATTTACTTTATCAACAGTCTCGTTGGTTGGTACCAATGGAGTAAGGCAGCTAAGAAGGGGTATTAGTGACAATTAATAAAATGCATGAGGTTGGGCATGTTGCCCCACCTCTTTTTATGATATACTAGAGTAGTTTTTGAGACTTGTAAAAAATGTTTTTTTTAGTTCAAATTTAAAAAAGAAAAGGGGAGAACATGGACATCTTTTTGAGGAGCATATCAGGGATTCTCGTCATCCTGGGCATGATTTTAGTGGGCTTTATCATTGGTGAAAAAGGCTGGTTCGATGACAAGTCACGTGGCTTGATCGCTAAATTGGTCACTCAAGTTGCTCTGCCCTGCTACATGCTCTACACCATCACACAGCGCTTCACGGCAGCTGACCTTCTAAAAATGTTGCCAGCCTTGCGATTTCCTGCCCTGTCTATGGTTATTTTACTTGGCATCGCGACAGCAGTAGCTAGAATTTTTGCAGTGAGACAGGACCGCCGTGGCCTCTTTATTTCCATGTTTTTTAATTCCAATACGATTTTTGTGGGTCTTCCCATCAACCAGGCCCTCTTTGGGGATGACAGCATTCCCTATGTTTTGATCTATTACATGTGTAATACGACCTTTTTCTGGACCTTGGGGACCTATCTCATCCAGCGGGATGGTGAGGGAGAAGCTCGGTTTGATCTCAAAACGAGTCTGAAAAAAGTCTTTTCTCCGCCACTCATGGGCTTTCTCTTGGGACTAGTCTTGGTGATGCTGCAGATCAAGTTGCCAGCCTTTCTAGCCAGTGATTTGCAGTATCTGGGTAATTTAACAACCCCTTTATCCATGATATTCATCGGTTTGTCAGTGTCTCATGTAGGTGTGAAGCAGTTGGTTCTGGGAAAAGATCAGCTATTGATTCTACTAGGTCGCTTCCTGGTTGCCCCTCTCTTGATGGCGACCATCGTCTACTGGTTGCCTCTTCCAAGCTTGATGAAGCAAGTCTTTATCATCCAGTCCGCCATGCCTGTGATGACCAATGCGCCGGTTGTTGCCAGACTCTACGGAGCTGATAGTGATTATGCAGCCGTCATGGTGACAGAGACGACCCTTGCAACCATGGTGGTGATCCCTATTCTTATGCTGTTGATGGCTTAACAAATAGAAACTACAAAAGCTCAAGTTTTAAAAAAACTTGAGCTTTTCTTATAACAAGGCTAACAAGATGGTGAGGACCAGAGCGATGCCCGTCCGAATCAGATGGTGGGCTGGATGGAAGTTTCCTTTGTGTTTCCCATTCCAATAGGCCCCGTAGCAAATCAAACCACAGCCGATCAGCCAAAGGACTAGAGCGACAATCGGTAAAAAGAAGTAGAGGATGAGAGATAAGGTCGCAAGGCTACTTCCGATGAGGAGAAATGTATTTCCTAGAGTGTGATTCCCTTTTTTAACTTCAGAAAGAGAAGCCAATAAGTGAAGAAGAGCAAAAGCAAGGGCAAAGAAGGCTGTAAAAAAGCCGAGAAGAATGTGGAAGAACATAGGGTTTCCTTTCTAAGATATGATTGCCTGAGTACTATTTTTTATGACTGATTTTATGAAGAATCATAAATGATACTACAAGATTTAAAATAATAACCAATAAGGTAAAAAGAGAGTAACCATAAAGTTTAATTGGAAATTCATTTTTGAGATTGCAAAGAGCAAACAAACTCGTTAAAATGCCCGTCAACAATCCAGGCACATATTTTCGTATAACGATTGTTTGAATCAGATGTCCGAAAACATGGTAGATATAAGCGATTATGATGCTTGCGTAAATGCTATAGTTGTTAAACTGGTAACTAAGATATAGCGATGTCATTAGGATCAGAAATTGCTCCAAGACAATGGCATTGAAAGCAAAAGGAGTGTAATAAGATAGGATTCGATTGTTTGGATACTGGATTGATATTTTTTTGACAAAGGATGGCATCCAAACGATTTCTTCCAGTTCGTGAAGCATGAAGAGTGATGGAAATAGAAAGTAAAATTGCACGCTGGTCATTGAAAATACTCCCTTCTAGTTCGAGCCCACTTTCAGTATCTCCAAATAAAACTGGGTCACTTCTTGTTCGGTGTAGGACTTGCCTTTTTTCAACCACCAGCTGAGGGTTTCGATGAAATGGCTGACGACCAGGTGTTTGAGGTAGGAGTGAGGGATGGTTGGATGGGACTTGATGAGTTCATCTGCTACCATTGGATAGACATCGTGTTCCAGCTCTTTTCGCAGTTGCCGGATGAAATAATCGTTTTTAGAGAGCAAGAGACTGGTCACATGGTCTTGATTTTTCTTGAAATGCTGGAAGATATGGGCCAGGTAGTCTTGTGGTGAGAGGTGTTCAGCACGCTCAAAGAGATGGTGAAAGAGCTTTTGACAGAGTTCATCTAGCAATAATTCCTTACTTTCGTAATGGCTGTAAAAGGTTGATCGCCCCACATCGGCTAAGTCAATGATTTCTTGAACCGTGATGGCCTCGTAGTCTTTTTGGTTGAGTAATTGTAAAAAAGCTTGATAGATAGCTTTTCGAGTTTTGGTGATACGACGATCCTGTTCTGTCATATGGACACCTAGAACAAACTGTTCAGTAACGTACACCCTAAACGGTTTGCCCCTATCCTTTCTGTTGATAGTAGTGGATAATAGATCATGAAGGGAAGAGATAGTAGTCTCATCTCTCAGAAAATCTATAGAAATAAATGTTTGACGCAGTAGCTGATTGGTCTCTTTTTCGCTCTTTAACTCCACTACAAAGAGTACCTAATCAACCTTGCGGGGGTGGGAATACGAATAAATTTTTATAAAAATTTATTCTGTCCCACTCCCATTATAACAGAGGATTAAGGATTATGAAGACAAAACATGCGGTCTGGATCGCTTTTTTCTTGAATTTGAGTTATGCCATTGTTGAGTTTATTGCAGGAGGGATTTTTGGATCCAGCGCAGTCCTTGCGGATTCGGTCCATGACTTGGGAGATGCGATCGCTATTGGGATCTCCGCCTTTCTAGAGAGTATTTCCAATCGTGAAGAAGACAGCCGCTATACCTTGGGCTACAAGCGCTTTAGCCTTTTAGGGGCCATGGTAACGGCAGTGATTCTCATGACAGGGTCCGTTCTGGTTATTTTGGAAAATATAACGAAAATCTTTCATCCACAACCTGTCAACGATGAGGGCATCCTTTGGCTAGGAATCATAGCCGTCAGCATCAATGTGCTAGCGAGCCTCGTCATTCGCAAAGGGCAAACCAAGAACGAATCCATTCTCAGCCTGCACTTTCTTGAAGATACCTTGGGTTGGGTGGCTGTCATTCTGATGGCTATTGTCCTCCGATTTACCGACTGGTATATCCTGGATCCGCTCTTATCTCTTGCTATTTCCATCTTTATTCTGTCAAAAGCCATTCCACGTTTTTGGAGCACGCTCAGGATTTTCCTCGATGCCGTGCCAGAAGGAGTAGATATCCAGCAAGTCAAGAGTGATTTGGAGCAGTTGGACCATGTGGCTAGTATCAATCAGCTAAACCTATGGACCATGGATGGCTTAGAAAAAAACGCTATTGTCCATGTTTGTCTGGAGCATGTTAACCACATGGAGGTTTGTAAAGAAGCGATTCGTACCTTGCTCAAAGATTGCGGCTTTCAAAACGTTACTATAGAGGTTGATGAAGACTTAGCAACTCATCGAGCCCACAAGCGCAATATTGAGGAGTTAGAAACCGATCAAGATCATGGGCATGATCATCACCACCATTAATGACGACTTGGTATGAGCAGAAGCCTAAGAAAAAGTGTATACTATAGATAAGGAAGCAATAGAAAGTAGGTTGTTCCTATGAAGAAAACAGTCTATACAAAAGCTGGGCAAGTGGGTCTAGTAGAAGTGGAGTGTCCACAGATTGAAGCACCAGATGATGTTATTCTCCGTATCGTCCGCACCTGTGTTTGTGGATCCGATCTATGGAGCTACCGCAATCCAGATATTGAAGCAGGTCATCAAAATAGTGGCCACGAAGCCATTGGGATCGTCGAAGAAATCGGTGAGGCCATTACCACGGTCAAACCAGGAGACTTTGTCATCGCGCCTTTCACCCATGGCTGTGGGGAGTGTGATGCCTGTCGTGCAGGTTATGATGGGACGTGTGACCGCCATATCGGCACTAACTGGTCTGACGGGGTTCAAGCAGAGTACATCCGTTTCCACTTTGCCAATTGGGCTCTTGTCAAAATTCCAGGGCAACCTTCTGATTATACAGAAGCTATGCTTAAATCCTTCTTGACGCTAGCAGATGTCATGCCGACGGGCTATCATGCGGCGCGTGTAGCAGATGTGCAAAAAGGTGACAAAGTCGTGGTCATTGGTGACGGTGCTGTTGGCCAATGTGCTGTCATTGCAGCTAAGATGCGTGGTGCATCGCAAATCGTCCTTATGAGTCGCCACGAAGACCGTCAACAAATGGCCTTGGAGTCAGGTGCGACAGCTGTTGTGGCTGAGCGTGGTGAAGAAGGCATTGCCAAGGTCCGTGAAATCCTTGGTGGCGGAGCAGATGCGGCCCTTGAATGTGTCGGTACCGCAGCAGCTGTTGATCAAGCCCTTGGGGTGCTTCATAATGGTGGGCGTTTAGGTTTTGTCGGTGTCCCTCATTACAATAATCGTGCCCTTGGTTCGACCTTTGCCCAAAACATTTCGGTGGCAGGTGGGGCAGCCTCTGTTACTACCTATGACAAGCAGTTCTTGCTCAAGGCTGTACTTGATGGCGACATCAACCCAGGTCGCGTCTTTACTCATAGCTATAGCTTGGATGAGATTGATCAAGCCTATAAAGATATGGATGAACGTAAGACGATTAAGGCTATGATTGTACTGGACTAACGAAAAAATTCTAGTAGAAAATATCTACTAGAATTTTTTAATACAATTCCCAATCCGGACTTGAAAATTTCTTGGTTCGGGTCATATAAAAATGGATAAAGTGAACTTCCATTGCTAAAGTCATCACGGTTGCGATGGTAATGACAATGGTTGGATTGGCTGAGAAAAGAAGGGAGAGAACCAGTCCGATAAGGAACATCCCTGCTTGCAAACCATAATAGAGCTTGTCATACTTGAGGTGACTCTTGTTAAAATAGCCATTTGCAAGGATAGCAGCTTGAAAGAGGCCGATACCCGTATAGAAGAAGCCAGTCGCAAAATGGTGATGGACTTCTGGATTGACCAAGAAACTCATAGACACAGTCACCATAATCAAGCCGATGAAAATTGGATAGTGACTATAAATTAGGAAGATTCCCTTATTCTTTCCTTCTTCATCAATGGCATGGTCAAACTTACCAAAGTAATTCATAAAGAGGTTGACCATGATGATAAAGTAAAGGATAGAGTGGATAGAGAAATTTTCAAGTGTAAAAAAATCTGCAAGGCCCATAATCATCTCACCAAAAGTGATGATAACTAAAAGCGAGATGCGTTCAATCAGGTGGGGGAGATTAATCTGAAAAAGACTTGTATGTCGAGTTAAGATAATAGGCATGACGAAGGTCAAGAGAATCCCTAGCATATAGACATAGATACCAAAATCTATCGGAAGAAGTGCAGCTATGTAGATAGCCAAGGTCCTGAGCCCTGTCATCCAAAGAAAGCCCTTGATACTTTTTCGATTGGCTGGAGTAGTAGACTTACGCAAATACTCTACTAAGTATTGGAGAAATAGGGTTAAGGTCAGGGTTCCCACTGTCCAGCAGAAGGTATGAAAGTAGCTCTGCCAGTCATTGGTAATCATGTTTGAGATTAAGAGCAACATTGCCATATTGATGAACATGACGGTCATATTGAAAAGGGAATTCTTTCCATAGCGGTTGGTATAGACGGTCTGAATCATCCAAGAATTGACCAAAACCAGAAGTGTCATCAGGAAACCAAAGATGGCATCTAATGATAAGACTCCATGGTGAAGATGATGGATAAGGGCAGTGGTTTTGGAAATAGCGTAAACAAAGACCAGATCATAAAAGAGTTCACTATACTCAACCCGTTTGTGTTTGATAAGATTTGACATGGGTTATCCTTTCTGCGATGTTTGAACAATTTATTATATCAGAAAAATGACAGTATATGATGGAAGGAAGGGGAGTAGACCAATCAATTTCATTGTGACGCAAATTGTCATTACATGACAACAGTTGATGTAGCCTATTTACTAGGATACTCCGAAGTGTCTTCCTTCTCACGAGCCTTTAAAAAATGGACCGGACAGACTATTTCAGAGTATCGCGAGTAGATGCAGACAGAAGCTTAACAGCAGAAATTTCCATTATCAACACCAGATGTATTCATCTGGTGTTTTTATCTTTCTGAAAAAAATGAAATTTTCTACTTGACAAGTGAGTGTTCACTCACTATAATAGATTTATCATTAAAAAGTGAGTGAACACTCACCTGGGAGGAAGTAGATGAAAACATTGCTACATTTACAAGATTTACAAAAATCTTTTGGTCAACAACTTGTGTTAAACCACGTTGGTTTTGAATTACAGTCTGGGGAAATCATTGGTCTAATCGGTCCTTCTGGTGCTGGTAAATCAACCATGATAAAAACCATGTTAGGAATGGAAAAGGCAGATAGCGGTATCGCTTTAGTCTTAGACCACACCATGCCCAATCGTCATATTCTGGGAGATATTGGCTATATGGCCCAGTCTGATGCTTTATATGAGGCTTTGTCAGGACAAGAAAATTTGGAATTTTTCGGTCAGCTAAAAGGCCTTTCCAAAAAAGACTTAAAGGATGAAATTGCCCATGTGGCTCAGGTGGTAGATTTAACAGAGCACTTAAATAAGGCTGTGTCTGGTTATTCCGGAGGCATGAAACGACGCTTGTCGCTGGCGATTGCGCTTTTAGGAAATCCTCAACTCCTGATTTTGGACGAACCGACAGTTGGAATCGACCCTTCTCTTCGAAAGAAAATCTGGAAGGAATTAATTACTCTTAGAGACAAGGGTGTAGGAATTTTGGTTACCACCCATGTCATGGATGAGGCAGAGCTGACAGATAAGGTTGGCCTCTTGTTAGGTGGAAACATCATTGCCTTTGATACACCAAAAAATCTCAAGGAAAGTTATGGTGTTTCAAGTATTGAAGAAGTCTTTTTGAAAGCGGAAGGAGAATAAGATGAGAACCCTTGCCATTGCAAAAAAAGTTATCAAAGAATTGCTTCGTGACAAACGAACCCTTGCCATGATGTTTGTGGCTCCAGTCTTTATCATGTGGTTGATGAACCTCATGTTTTCGGCTAGTACAACCGTGAACATCAAGCTAGCAACGCAGGATCTACCAACTAGTTTGGTAAAGAAAATGGATGATCTGGACCATGTCAATGTGAAAACATACAAAGACATGGAGCAAGCCAAAGAAGACTTGGCTGATGAGAAAGTCGACGCCGTCATTTCTTATAAAGACGGGGAGTATCAGGTAGATTATGCCAATACAGATGCTTCGAAAACTGCTATGACCCGTCAAGTATTGCGGACCAGTATCGCCAGTGAAGGCACCAATCAACTATTAACTCGTGTTAAACAGGCCCTTCCTCAATTGAAACTGGATGCAAAATCACCAGAAATTAAGGAATCTTATGAGTATGGGAATGAAGATACAGGCTTCTTTGCCAGTATGATTCCAGTCTTGATTGGATTTGTCGTTTTCTTCTTTGTTTTCTTGATTTCAGGGATGGCGCTGTTGAAAGAACGCACCAGCGGCACCCTAGATCGCTTATTAGCCACTCCAGTTAAACGCTCTGAAATCGTCTATGGTTACATGATGTCTTATGGGATCATCGCTATTCTTCAAACAGCGGTTGTTGTTTTAGCAGCTATCTGGTTGTTGAATATTGAAGTTGTCGGAAGTTTATTAAATGTTATAATAGTTAATGTAGTATTGGCTCTTGTAGCACTCGCCTTCGGAATTCTCTTGTCCACCTTGGCAAAATCAGAATTCCAAATGATGCAATTTATTCCTCTTGTGATTATGCCGCAGCTCTTTTTCTCAGGAATCATTCCTCTTGATTCAATGGGAGAATGGGCAAAAACAATTGGGAAGTTCTTGCCTTTGACCTACTCAGGTGATGCCATGAGTCAGATTATTCTTTACGGACGTAACCTTGGGGATATTTTGCCAAATATCGGTGTTTTACTGCTTTTCCTTGTTGCTTTGACAATGCTGAATATTGTCGGATTGCGTCGGTATCGTAAGGTATAAAAATAATAAGGATGTGAGGATGGATATGAACGAGAGTATTTTTGAGTCGTTTGAAGCTTATTTAGAGGGGGCAGACTATCCCAAAGGAAAGAAGAAAATTATGCAGGCAGCCGTCGATTTGATCTCGACCAAGGGTTATAATGGGACTTCAACCCTTCAAATTGCGGAGCATGCCGGGCTTAGCCAAGCCACTCTCTTCAAGTATTTCCAGACCAAAGATGAGTTGCTGACAGCTATTTTACATCCGATCCTTCCTAGTCTTCTGGGAAATTTTCTGGATCAACTCTTAAATTTTCAAACAACAGAGGAAAAAATTCACTATTTCGTTTATGACCGAATGAACTACCTCAAAACCAATCAAGCTCTCTTAAAAATCGTGTTACAGGAGATGTTTTCGAATGAAAAGATCAAGCAGGAGCAAGAACATATTTGGAGTTTCATTCAGGGTAGAATTGGTGACCTCCTTCAAGAACTGAAAGCGGACCCTCGCATCAATCCTGATCTGACTATTTCCCAATTCCTGCGTATTCTGATTGGCCCGCTGCTTGCCTATTTTGGTCAGCTCTATATTCTTGGAACTAATGGGCAAGTGACCGATGAAGATCTTTCCTTGGTCGAAAAGCAAATCTTAGGTGGCTTGTGGAAATAGGGGGATCTGATAGAAACAAACCAAAAAACCATATTCCATTTCAATGGGAATATGGTTTTTTACAACTTTTATTTCAAATTCGACATCACTTGTTTCTTGGTGAAGGTGCGCTCTTGTTTATTAGCTAAGGCCTTAATGCGCGCATCAAGGAGAATAGCGCGACCTTCGGCACTTCGGGTATAGACGAGGTCATACTTACCTAGGCTCTTTCGGATTTGCTCCACAAAGGCTTGGGCATCCTCTTTCCGTTTGTCAAAGAGGCTTGGTACAGCGAAATATTCTGTTTGATCGGATACCTTTTCCTGTGCTTTCAGGATATAGCGCTGATTTTCAATCGGTGCGAAGAATTCGATCATGGTTTGCGAGAAGAGTTCCTTTTCCCGCATGGTTCCGCCCTTCAAATAGATCAGCGTGTTGATGGCATCCTTTCTGTCTCGTACGACTTGGATGCGGGTTTCTTGGGTCTGGATCTGGCCAGAAAGGAGTAGGGCTTGGTGAATAGCCTGGCCGAAGACTTCTAACCGTTTATAAGGGCTCTTATAGAGATAGTAGCGCAGCCAAGCAAGGAGAGCGAGAACAGCTAAAACGAATAGAAGAATTAGAGACGCTTTATTCCCTCCGCCTCTATGTGAATAGTAAAAAAGGTTGGCGACAGAATCGGTCAAAGCTGCGGCCGTCAGCCAACGAGCTAGCTTTCTGGCGTCAAAAAATAGGGCCAGGGGCAGGAAGTGTTTATCCACTTGTACCTCGTTAGCAATCTCCATATTCTCCAGAATCGGCAGGGCTGATTTCCAGCCGTCTCGGAGTTCTTGACGATGGGTAGAGCGCTCTAAGGTCTCTTCATTGAGTTTTTGCAACTGTTTTTTAGTATAGCGGATATTGTCAAAGGCTAGACGTTCGATGCCAGATTCGATGAAGGGCTCCTTGTAATGGAGGCCTAAAAATTGTTTCATCCGTCTTTCTAAGAGCTCCAGATCAGGACTGTATTCTTTCAACTGATCAGTGATGGCTTCGATCTCTTCTTTTTCAAGATCGGACTTTTCATACCATTTTTTTAGGGAAAGATTAATGGAGACCAGGTGCCAGATGTTGCTGGTCTTATTTGGATCTTCGGGCCACACTCGGATGGCACGACCTCGCATTTGGTTACTGAGCATAAAGCTACCGACAAAGCTCGCTAGGATCAGGGAATTGACGCAAGGAGCATCCCAGCCTTCCCCTAGAAGTGACTTGGTTCCAATGACGACTTGGATAAGCCCTTCTTGAAAGAGCTGGGTCACAGCTGTCACCAACTCATGTTGAGAACCAACCAAGCGAACCTTGAGAAAGTCATCTGGAGATAATTGGCCGACACTTTGGTAAGTCAGTCTGTCCGCCCCTAGAAGTTCTTCTAATCTTGGCTTAGCAACCGTCGGGATGATGACGATGCTACCAGTCAAGACAGCGATGGCGGGAGGAGTTGCTTGCTCTAAGCTTTCCCTGCGAATGGATTCGAAATAAGAGAGTACTCCCAACTGAGTGAATTGGGCGTCCCTATTCCCGAGATGAACCTCAAAGTCTTGGCGAATGTAGTCTGTTAGGACCAGTTGGCGCAGTCGGCTACCAAGAGTCTGGTATTCGGCCTTGAAAATCTCTCGAACCGCATTGAGTTTTCCGAGGGATTGGTTGAGCAGAAGGTCTTGTTTTTTGTTGCGGACCAGTTTGACTTGTTTTCGATCGATCAAGCTGGCTGCTTTTAGTTCATGGAGAACTTGCTTTTCGTAATCCTCAGGTAGATTGTACCAGTGAGGCACCTGAAAGAGTAGGCCTTGCAGGAGAATTTCAAGCCAGTCCAGGGTGAAAGCAGGTAGTTTTTTGGCTCCTAAAAGGTCCTGGAAACGTTGGGGAAAGTCAATTCCCTTGCTTCGAAGAAAGATCAGGGTAGCAGAGAGATACTTGGGATCATTGAGCAATTCATCATCACTGATCTGACCCGATAAAGCTTGGCAGTTTTGGAGGTATTGGCAAAAGAGGGGATCGGAAGTCAGTTGTTGCAAGAGAGCATTCTTTTGTTGGCTAAAAGCATCCAATTGCTCTTGCTCTTCCTTGGTTGGAAAGGCAAAGTAGACATAGTCTTGATGAGGACAAAGGGTGTCTTCCTTGACCAATTCGGGAACCGTAATTTCCTCATCGATCTCACCACACATGCGGATATAGCGATCCCAAAGGGCAGGGTCTCCTTCATAGGGAGGGGTAGCGGTAAGGGAGATCATCTTTAAGTCAGGGAAGGCTTGACGAAAGGCTTCCAAACTCTTCCACCACTCATTGCGCAGGTGGTGGCACTCGTCTAAACAAAGGGTGCCGAGTGAGATGGCTTTGAAAGTAGTAAAGATATCAAAGTCTTTGAAATCAAATGTTTCAATCTCTGCCTGATCATCGGTATCCTCAGCTTGTGATTGACCGACGACTTGGTTCATGGCGCTGTGTAGGGCTTGATAGGTAGCCACTGTAATCAGCTTAGGATGTTTGAGGTCCTGAGAGATCAATTGCTCCGCTTGGCTTTCATCACTCAAGAATGCCTGGATAATCCGGTCCACCCATTGTTGACGAATGGTGACCGTAGGAGCCAAGATCAGGGTTGGCTGGCCGAAGCGTCTGATAAATTCGATTCCCAGGGTTGTTTTTCCAGAGCCAGGAGCTGCTACCAAATGCAGGTGGCCATCCGCCATAAAAGCGTCACTCTTATCGAGAACTCGTTTTTGATAGTGTCTCCATTGACCTGTAAAGGCTAGTTCTTGTAACATTGGTTTCCTCCCTCTATCAGGATTATTATATCATAAATGAGGTGAGCGACCGATCCCTTCAAGCCTTAGAGTGACTCAATCACCTGACACAAGGCTTCTACATCTTCCTTTCGAGTGGACCAGGAGGTCGCAAAACGAATAACGGTTAGTTCATCATCATACTTTTCCCAGAAGGAGAAGACCACTTTTTCAGAGAGTTTTTCCATCTGCTCTTTGGTCACCAAGCAAAAGATCTGGTTGGTCGGATTTTCAAAATAGAGGGGGAGTCCTGCTCTTTTACAAGCTTGACGGATTTGATTGGCATCAGTAATCGCATCTTGACCGATAGTGTCATATAAATGGTCCTTGAACAATTCGTCAAATTGGATGCCTAACAGTCTGCCTTTAGCTAAGAGAGCACCGTGTTGCTTGATGATGGTGGTCATATAAGGCAGAAGACGAGGATTGGGAATGACTACCGCCTCTCCAAACATGGCCCCGCACTTGGTGCCACCGATGTAAAAAGCATCACAGAGCTGGGCGAGGTCGGCTAGAGTCACATCATTTTCAGGACAAGCCAGAGCATAGGCTAGACGGGCTCCATCGACAAAGAGTTTGACCTCGTGCTCTTTGCAGACGTGAGCAATGGCTTCCAATTCAGATTTGCTATAGAGGGTCCCAAGCTCAGTCGGTTGTGAGATGTAGACCATGCCTGGCATGACCATGTGTTCGTGATTGCCATCTGCCCAGTAATCTTCAATGGTTTCTTTGATTTGTTGGGCGTTCAATTTTCCGTCTGCTGTATCGAGTTCTAGAACCTTGTGGCCACCAAACTCGATAGCCCCAGCCTCGTGCACACTGACATGCCCAGTTTTCGCTGCGATCACTCCTTGATAAGATTGAAGGAGGCTATCGATCATGATTTGATTGGTTTGGGTCCCGCCCATAAGAAAGCGAACTTCTGCTTGGGGACAGTCACATGCCTCTCGAATCCGTTCAATGGCACTTTCAGTAATCGGATCTGTCCCGTAACCTGTCATTTCCACTTGGTTGGTTTCCATCATCCGCTTAAGGATGTTAGGATGTGCTCCTTGTAAATAGTCGTTGGCGAAATTCAGTTGTGTTTTCATTTGGTTGCTTCTCTTTCTTTATTGATGCTATTAGTTTAAAATAATTTTTGATATTACACAAACGGCAAAAACTCATCTTATCTATGATATAATGGAATAGATAAGGAGGAGAAGTTTATGGATGCCAGTAAATGCCAAGCTGTTTTAGTAGCGAGTGAGACCGGCTCTTTTTCAGCCGCAGCTGAACAGCTGAACTATACCCAGTCAGGGATTACAAGGATGATCTCGAGTTTAGAGGAAGAGTTGGACTTTCCAATTTTCATCCGCAACAAAAAGGGCGTTCGCTTAACGGAAAATGGGCAATTGATGTTGCCTTATTTTAGAGAGATTGTCGATGCCAATCAGGTGGCGGTCGAAGTCAGTGAGGAAATCAAGGGCTTAGTCAGAGGTTCCATCACAATTGGCTGCTACTTTAGCGTGTCCTCCATGTGGATGCCTAGCCTCTTAAAAGCATTTTCCGAAACCTATCCATCCATTCAGATTACTCTGTTAGAAGGTGGAAATAAGGAGATTGCCAAGTGGCTAGCTGAGAAATCTGTCGATATTTGTCTGTGCGCGGAGCCTCAGGATAGTGGAGAGTACAGCTGGAAAGAATTGTATCGAGACCCCTTGGTGGCTTGGTTGCCGAAAAATCATCCCAAGGCCGAACAAAAGACTTACAAAATTAAAGATCTGGAAACAGAAGATTTTATCCATACCTTACCTGGTCAAGATACAGACCAAGACCGTTTAATCAAGCAAGAAGGCCTTAATCTGCAGACACGATTCACAACAAAAGACGGCTTTACGACCTATCAGATGGTCAAGGTTGGTCTAGGAGTCAGCTTTAACCAAGCGATGATCGCAAGAGACTGGAAAGAAGAAGTGGTGCAAGTTCCGCTCAGTCCGAAACGCTTTGTTTCTCTTGGGATGGCCCTCCCTAAAAAAGAAAAAGTATCTCCAGCTGTTCAACGATTTATGGACTGTTTAGAGCAATGGATGGTAGAGTTTTTGGAATAGAGATTGAAAAAGGCCTAATCATTTGATTAGGCTTTTTCATGTTAGTCTTTCTTTGTTTTACGAGAGAGTCCAAAGGCAGCACCCATGCTAAGAAGACCAAGACCTAGAGTCGTCAAAGCAATGGAGTTTTTGCTTCCTGTATTTGGAAGACTTGCTTCTTTTTGAGGAAGAGCTGCAGGTGCGATATAGACTGCTGTTTTGGCAGGCTCGTTTTTAGCAGGTGTGAATACAGTCGGTTTCGCAGGGGTTACAACAGCCGGTTTTTGAGGAGTAGGAGTCGGTGTTGCAGGCGTTTGGATACTAGGTGTTTGTGGTTTTGCTTTCGCCACACGATGAGATTTTGAGATCAACTCATACTTGTCTGTTTGGACTTTGAAGACACGACCTTTTTGGACAGTTTCAACGACTTTATTGGCAAATTGAACGTTCAACAAGTTAGCAAAGTTTTTGTCGATATCTAGGTAGAGACCATTTGTTCCATTGACCAATGGATCAAAGTCTTTTTTTTCACGTGTTTCACCAACCACTGTCAAAGAGATACCAGCATCTTGAAGGGCTTTCAGTGTCGCTTCTTTTGTTGGTGTATCCTTTGTAAGATCAATGTCCTCATCTGTAATCAAGAAAGCAAAGCGATGGTTGTTTGCCCCAGTCCCCCAGTTGTAGTCTCCTGAAGTAGCGATATGATGCAATGGAACAGTAGCATTTTCATAGTAGCCTTTAGTTTTGATGGTTTTCAAAGCAGAAATGAAAGTTTCTGGATCACTTGTGAACTTAGATCCATTGAAATCATGGTATTTAACTTCACTAGCTCTTTCGTATTCAACCAATCCTAAACGAGCTTGAATATTTTTTGCCGATAGATTACGAACGAAGGTCTCGACATTCTTCATCGTATCCCTGATGTGAGAATCCATTGAAGTTGATTTGTCAATGACAAAGACGATGTCTGATGTTGCTTGAACTTCTTTTTTATTGACCACATCGGCTTCTTTTGTCACTTCGACTACAGTTGTTTTATTAACTGTTTCAGTTGTTGTCTCAGTGTAGTCCGCTGTTTCCTTGGTTGATGTAGCTGTCTTAGTAGATGAGACCGGTTTTGAAGTGCCAACAGGTGTGTTTGGATCTGCTAAGCTAGTCGTTTTGATGGTTGCTGTTGAAGTAGTGGTGGTGTCTGCACCGTCTGTTTTAGCAGATGGGCCAGTTTTTTTGACGTCCACAGCGATGATATCCCCAGTTTTTGCTTTATCAGCAGGAACAACTGGTGTATTGGCTTTGGCGTTGATTTCTTCTGTTGCAGCCGTGATAGGTGATTTTGTGGCTGTAGTAGCTGCAGGAGCAGCTTGGGTTGTGCTAGGTGCAACGTCATCAGCTGAAGCAATAGTCGTTCCTGTGAAGACAGTTCCTAAAACAACGGATGCTAAAGTTAAAGTTTGTTTACGTGAAATAGTATATTTTTTCAAAATACGTCCCCTTTTTAATAAACTTTTTTCTATCATACAGGTTTTTGAAAAACTTGTCAACGGTATAATAATCAAGGCTTTTGCCGACTTTTATATCTCTAGTTATTGATAAAAAGCCGAACAAGAAAAATATTCACATAATAATTTAAATATACAAAACATGCAAAAGAAAATAGGATTCCCACAAATTTGCAGGAATCCTTATTTTATCGGCATTTCTACTCTATTTTTTAGTCGTAAAAAATACTAGCTAGTCACTTTTTTTATGTTTCTGCATTAGCACTAAGAACAAAGACTACGATTAGTTTAGTAATTTTTCAAAGAATTGGATGACCTCTGGTTTGAGATTACTTTCCTTCGGTTCAACTAGTGAAACGTAAAAACTAATCCGTTCACTTTCTGCCATCGGAATCGCGATCAGTTCTTCTTCACCATCTGTTAGTGCAAGATCTGCTAGTAAACTGATCCCCACTTGTTTACGAAGGAGTTGTTTTAGAAGCTGAATATCATCCGTCTGAAAGAAGGGTGTAGCCTCATGGTGATAGCGCTCATTCAACTGTTCAAAGGCTTTTAAATGAACAAAGTGCTCATCTGGAATGATAAAATCTTCATCGATGACGTCTGAAAATTGTAATACTTTTTTGGAGGCTAGTGGATGGTTATGATGAAGGATATAGAAGAGATCTCGTTTGGCTATTTCTCTTACCTGGAAGCGATGATCTTTAATCGGTTCCAAACTCCCTAAAAAACTAGCATCTAGTTCCCCTTTGGAAAGCATTTCTAAAAGTTCGACAGATCCTTCTTGGACAGGATGGATACTTTGAAGAGCTGCAACATTACTGATAAAGGCGGGTTGTTTTCGGACAAGATAGTCAATGATGATTGGTGGGAAACCAACCGTATTGAATTGAGAGAGACTCCGGAGGATCTCTTTTTTGGCCCCTTGAATCTCAGGTAAGACCTTTTGAATATGTCGTAGCAAGATTTCTCCTTGGGGCGTCAATTTGAAAGTACGATGAGAAGGATCGTGCGCGATTAATGGACAGTGAAATTCCTTTTCTAGTCGTTTAATCGCATAGGAAACGGATGGTTGACTGATCCCGTGTTTTTGGGCAACCCCAGTAAAGGATTGCTGTTGACTAAGATCAAGAAAATAATAAAAGTCCTTAAGATTCATTGGGCTCCCTCTTCTAAATAGACAGACATGGATAAGCAAAAATTATCCGTGATAGCTAATTTGACTATATGATTTTTTGTTTGTTACAATCTGAGGTGAGTCAGAGGATCATTAAAGGCTATCTAAAAGATCTTCGAAAATCGTTAGGATCTTCTCCCTTTTTCCAACTGGAAGTTGCTTAATTTTCATATTTACTCTCTTAAGTGAAAGATTGTCGTTAGGATCTGAAGATGATTCAAGTGAATTAAAATTGAAGAATTCTTCAGGCGTTAACTCAAGAGCAGAAATGACTTTTTCAAGACTGTGAATGGTCAGATTCACGTTTTGATTTTCCAATTGATTGATGTATTTTAATCCAAGATCTGCCCGTTCCGATAGCTCCTCTTGACTCATGTTTTGTTTTTTTCGCAAATATTTGACCTTTTGCGCTATATACCGTTGTAAATAATGTTTTGTTTTCATGTAACCAGAATACAAGTTTTAAATGACAAAAATAACACCTTAAACAAAACAAAGTATCTTATAACAAACATATTTTGGATTTATTATCTATGGCTTTTATAGGTATTGATCATCATAAGTAGAAAAAAGAATACCTGAAAACAGTGGATCTTTTGATGAGAATAACCTTCTAAAAGGTGGAAAGGAACAGGCTTTTTTAAGAGATGACCGTGACTATCTAGGAAGTGATGGATGAACCTATTATTTTGTTATCTTTTGAAATCGCATCATTTTCGGTTGTATCGCCTGAACTTTCATTAACTGATTCATTCATATTGTATCATATATAGAACGAAGTGTCATTTAATGCAAATAAGTGATATAATAGAATAAACTAATAAGGAGGTCACATGATGACTGCACATGATATTTTAAACAACCCTTTCCTCAATAAAGGAACTGCCTTTACTATAGAGGAACGTAAGCAACTAGGTCTCATTGGCCTTCTACCACCTTACGTTCAAACCATTGAAGAACAAGCAGCGCAAACTTATGCGCAAATGCAAACGAAGGTTAACGATTTGGAAAAACGTTTGTTCCTAATGGAAATCTTTAATACTAATCGTACTCTATTTTACTACCTATTTGCTCAACATTTGGAAGAGTTTAATCCAATTGTCTATGATCCAACTATTGCTGATACCATTGAAGGGTATAGCGATCTCTTTGTAGATCCACAATATGCCGCATATCTTGATATCAATCATCCTGAAAATATCGAAGCAACTTTGAAAAATGCAGCAGGGGACCGTGAAATTCGTCTCATTGTTGTGACAGATGCAGAAGGTATTCTCGGTATTGGCGACTGGGGAACAAATGGTGTCGATATTTCTGTTGGGAAATTGATGGTCTATACTGGGGCTGCAGGAATTGATCCTTCAATGGTACTTCCTTTGGTCATTGATGCAGGTACCAACCGTGAAGAATTGCGTAACAATCCTAATTACTTAGGAAATCGTCACGAACGTGTGCGTGGTGATCGTTACTATGATTTTATCGATCAATTTGTTCAAACTGCAGAACGCCTCTTCCCTAAACTCTACCTTCACTGGGAAGATTTCGGTCGCTTAAACGCTGCCAACATCCTTGAAAAATACCGAAAACAAATTCCAACCTTTAACGATGATATCCAAGGAACTGGTATCGTAACCCTTGGAGGTATCTTTGGTTCATTGGATATTACAGGTGAAAAATTAACGGATCAAGTTTATCTCTGCTATGGTGGTGGGACTGCTGGTGCAGGGATTGCCTCTCGTGTCCTTCGTGAAATGGTCAGTGAAGGCCTTTCTGAAGAAGAAGCCTATAAACGCTTCTTTATGGTCGACAAACAAGGTCTGCTCTTTGATGACATGGATGACCTGACTCCGCAACAAAAACCATTTGCTAAGAAACGTTCTGATTTTGCCAATGCAGATCAGTTGACGGACCTTCTTGAAGTAGTGAAGACGGTTAAGCCAACTATTCTTGTGGGAACTTCCACTCAGCCAAATACTTTCACAAAAGAAATTGTAGAAGCTATGTGTGAAAACACTGAACGTCCTATCATTTTCCCATTGTCAAACCCAACCAAACTAGCTGAAGCAAGTGCCAAAGATTTGATCGAATGGTCAGACGGAAAAGCATTTGTTGCAACAGGAATTCCAGCTGGTACGATTTCCTATAAAGGGGTGGACTACGTGATTGGTCAAGCGAATAATGCCCTGATTTACCCAGGTCTTGGACTTGGTATGCTAGCTTCTGAAGCGAGTCTGTTGACGGATGAAATGATTGGAGCAGCCGCACATTCATTGAGTGGTATTGTCAATCCAGGCGAACCAGGAGCACCAGTCTTGCCTCCATTCAAGTATGTAGCTGATGTTTCTATCAAAGTAGCAGAAGCAGTTGCTAAAAAAGCGCAAGAACAAGGTCTTGCGCGTGCTCAAGAAACAGATATGGCTAAAGCAGTTCGTGATTTGAAATGGTATCCAGAATATAAATAAGTAGATTTAATGGAGGTGTACGAGTGCGACTGGATGCCTCGTACACCTTTTCTTGTATGTCCTGTTAGATAGAAAGAGAGACTATGGAAATCTTTTTAACTTCAATTCAGAGTATTGTACCCATTATCGTCATCATCATTCTTGGTTATTTCTTGCAAGTCCGCGGTTGGTTTCAAGAGAGCTTCGGAAATGACCTATCTAAACTGATTATGAACGTGGCCATGCCTGTTGCAATTTTTACCTCTGTTCTTAAATATTTAACTTTAGATAAATTGATTAGCTTGTCTGGCGGTTTGTTGTATACCTTTATCGCCTTCATTCTTGGTTACCTAGCGGCCTTTATCGCAGTGAAAGTTTTTAAAGTGCGCCCGGGTCGTCGAGGAACCATGATTAATACCTTTGTTAATGCCAATACCATATTTATTGGTTTGCCTTTAAATATCGCTTTGTTTGGAAATCAAGCCCTTCCTTACTTCTTGGTTTATTATATTACAAATACAGTATCTACTTGGACATTAGGTGTCTATCTAATGACTTCTGATAGTAAAGAAGGGGCTTCAAAACAGGCTCAAAAATTTAATTGGAAGAAGCTTTTCCCAGCTCCTTTATTAGGTTTTCTCGTAGCCCTCGTCTTTTTGGTGTTGCGTATTCCTGTTCCAAGTTTTGCGGAAAGCACCTTGACTTATATTGGTAGTTTAACAACGCCCTTATCTCTTGTCTATATCGGTATCGTCCTAGCTAAGGCAGGTTTGAACACCATTCGCTTTGATAAAGATACCATTATCACACTGGTTGGTCGTTTTATTCTTGCACCGGTCATCATGCTCTTGGTTCTGAAGTTCTTCTCTCCAAATATGGTGGCACCAGAATTTAGAACCTTTATGATTCAATCAGCAACACCAGCCTTGGCAGTTCTTCCTATCCTTGCCAATCAAGGTAAAGGCGATGTTGAGTTTTCAACGAATGTGGTCACTCTCAGCACAGTCTTATTTGTGATTGTGGTTCCAATTCTGCAGACATTGTTGGGATAGCATTTATATGAAAAGGATGTAGTTTTAGTGCTATACATTCGTTAAAAAGGACGTCGGGTATTATACTCGACGTCCTTTTTAAACGGATGACTAGATCAACACATAGGTTTCAACCGCTTGCCCAGCCCCGTTTTCATTATTGGTCTTTGTCACGACTGCTGCTCCCTCTTTCACATCTTGAGGAGCGTTGCCCATAGCGACCCCGATGCCTGCTTTTTTGAGCATAGGGAGGTCATTGAAGTTGTCCCCCATGGTGAGGACTTCTTCTAAGCTCAAGTGGTAGTGATTAGCGAGCTCAACCAGAGCATCCTCTTTAGAGACGTGCTTAGCAGTAACTTCTAGGTAGTTGGCTTTGGAGAGATAAAAGGCGGTAGAAGGAAAGTCGTCGGCGGGAATTGCACGATAGAGGGCTTGGATCTCTTCTGCTTCTCCAATTAAGAGCAATTTGTGGAGGGGCTTTGTCATATCCAGCAAAGGATCCAATAGGGGAAGAATAAGAGGTTTTTCCCCTGTAATCCGGGCTTCCTCTTGGCTCCATTGGTCGAGATGATCGGTCATCCAGTCTTTTCCACTATAGAGGTTGATCGAAACTTGAGGGAAGTGTTGGTTGGCCCAATCAATAAATTGACGGGCTTCAATCTTGTCTAGGGGATGCTCAAACAGAACCTGATCTCCTTTTTGGATTAAGGCTCCATTGTAGCAGGCCATGGGACAGTCCTCTATGCCGAGCTCTTTGGCAATAGGAGCCATCCCTTTTGGAGAGCGAGCAGAGGCCAGCACGAAAGGAATGGTTTCGCGCTTTAAATCCGGGATCAATGATGCCAACTCTGGATCGATCTGATGGTGATCATTTAAAATAGTACCATCGATGTCGCTGATGATGAGACGAATGTGAGACATAAAGATTACCTCCTAATAGAGAATAGTGGTCTCGCTCCCAACCAGTTTAAGGATGTCGGGGCTAGGTTTTTGATCGGTTATCCAATAGTCAAATTGCTGGAGACGAGCGAGATAGTAGTTAGCATGTTGGTGGAACTTGGCACTTTCTGCTACCAGCACCTTGGTACGAGTCCGCTCAAAAACGAGAGACTTGACTGCAACGTCTTCAGCATCCTCGAAGGTGACCTCGCCATTGGCTAAGCTACTCGCTCCAAAAAAAGCAAGATCAAAGCGAAGATTGTCCAGTATGTGTGCTTGATTCGCGTCATAGTAGAAGCGGTTTTTAGGGTAGAATTTCCCGCCTAAGAGATGAACGTCAATCTGGGAATGGCTACTGAGCTGGATGGCATTGTCAAGGGAATGCGAATAGACCGTGACTTCCTTATTCAGCATGCCAGCAAGCAGGGTCATCGAGGTGGAAACATCGAGAAAGATCACTTGTCCATCTTGGATCAATTGCAGGGCCTTTTGAGCCATGGCAGTCTTTTCCTTGTTGGCTCTCTGGCTACGGTCTAGGTAAGAAGGGCCGGGTTCTTTGTTTAAGGGGAGAAGTCCACCATGGGTCCTACGGACTAGCTGGCGTTGGCTCAGAAGGGCAAAGTCTCTGCGGATAGTATCTTTGGAGACCTTGAAGTAGTCGACCATTTCTTTGGCAGATAATTGCTTTTTCTCCTCTAAGAGTTTTAGGATTTTTTCGAGTCGTTGTTCCTGGTACATCACTTGGCTCCTTCTTTCTGTTCTTATCTGTATTATACTTGCTTTTATAAGCGGATACAAGTGTTTTTTGCGTAATTTTAAGTATTTTTGCTGTTTTTCTTATAAAACCTTCTTTCTGACGTTTGTTTAAAAGGGGGAATTCTGCTATAATATGTCAAAATCAATTGGAGGTTTCCTATGGCCAGTGAATATGAAAAAATGATTGCAGGCGACTTTTATAGACCCGGAGACCCTGAATTACGGGCTTTGGCAAAAGTCTCTCGGGAGAAGCAAGAGGCCTTTAACCAGGAGTTGGACCCTAAAAAAGGGGCAAGCATTATTAAAGAGTGGTTTGGTTCTAGCGGTGAAAACCTCTATCTCAATCGTCACGTTCTTGTGGATTATGGAATCAACATCCATCTGGGAGAAAATTTCTATGCCAATTACAATTTGACCATGTTGGATGTATGTCCCATTACCATTGGAAAGAATGCCATGATCGGTCCCAATTGTCAATTTTTGACGCCCTTGCACCCGCTGGATCCAGACGAGCGCAATTCTGGTCTGGAGTACGGCGCACCGATTAGGATAGGGGACAATTTCTGGGCAGGAGGAGGCGTCACCATTCTTCCTGGTGTGACACTGGGCGACAATGTGGTCGCTGGAGCTGGGGCAGTTGTGACCAAGTCCTTTGGAGACAATGTGGTCCTTGGAGGAAACCCAGCCCGTGTCATCAAAGAAATACCCGTCAAAAAGGAGAAACAATGATCCATAAACACGAAATTCCGATTTTAGAGTTCGACGATAACCCACAGGCAGTCATTATGCCGACTCATGAGGGGTTAGACCTGCACCTACCTGAAAAATGCGTTTATGCTTTCTTAGGGGATGAGATTGACCGCTTTGCCAAAGCTGCTGGAGCTGAGCAAGTAGCTAGCTTTGTCTCAGCTACCAAGGCTTATCCAGTCTATGTTCTGGAGCACCAAGGGGAGGAACTCTGCTTGACACAAGCGCCAGTTGGATCTGCAGCTGCTGCCCAATTCATGGATTGGTTGATCGGCTATGGGGTGAGGAAAATCATTTCCTCAGGAAGCTGTGGCGTCTTGGTGGACATGGAAGAAAATACCTTTTTGATCCCGACCAAGGCCTTGCGAGATGAGGGAGCCAGTTACCATTATGTAGCGCCTTCTCGTTATATCGAAGTGGACAGTCGTGCACTGACCGCCATTGAAACTGTCTTGAAAGGAAAAGAAATTCCCTATCAAGAGGTCATGACTTGGTCGACGGACGGCTTCTATAGAGAAACGCCCGACAAGGTGGCCTACCGTATTGAAGAAGGGTGTCGTGTTGTGGAGATGGAGTGCGCCTCACTTGCAGCAGTAGCCCAACTTCGAGAAGCGGTTTGGGGCTTGCTCCTCTTTACCGCAGATTCTCTTGCAGATCTGGAAAATTATGACCAGCGTGACTGGGGATCTGAAGCGTTTGAGAAAGCCTTAGAATTGTGCCTAGAAATGGTTCATCACTTGTAGGTCTATTCACTTTTTGTGATATAATGAAGCTATGTTAGTCAAATTATTTTTTAAACAATGGAAGTCCAAGATGAAAAGCCTGTCTCCGGCAAGACGGATTTTTCTTAGTTTTGCCTTGGTTATCTTGCTTGGCTCCCTCTTATTGAGTCTGCCTTTTGTCCAGCAAGCAAGCTCAACAGCAGGCTATGTCGACCACCTCTTTACAGCGGTCTCCATGGACTGTGTGACGGGGCTCTTTACCCAGTCGGTGGCTTCGACCTATAATGGTTGGGGGCAATTGATTTGTATG
The DNA here is from genome assembly GCF_034134805.1 of Streptococcus sp. S5. NCBI lineage: Bacteria > Bacillati > Bacillota > Bacilli > Lactobacillales > Streptococcaceae > Streptococcus > Streptococcus lingualis. The sequence goes on from NZ_CP139419.1 coordinate 531,971, forward strand.
CTCTTGATTCAGATCGGTGGTCTGGGGATCTTGACCTTTATCGGTCTCTTCTTTATGGAAAGTCGTCAAAAGCTCGGCTACAAGGACCGGCAGACCATCCGGGACAGCTTTGGCTTTAGCAATAACCAGAGCTTGGCCCGTTTTGTCCGTTCTATTTTCATTACCACCTTTACCATCGAAGGACTGGGGGCCTTGCTCCTCATGATTCGCTTCATTCCTCGCTTTGGCTGGGGCCATGGGATTTTTAATTCCATCTTTGTCGCGGTTTCCGCCTTTTGTAATGCGGGCTTTGATAATTTTGGGGGCGATAGTATGATGAGCTTCCAGACCGATTGGCTGGTGAACCTGACCTTGTCTGCCCTGATTATTACGGGGGGCTTGGGCTTTATGGTTTGGTTTGACCTGGCCACCAAGGCCCGCAATCAATCAGGACGGCGAACTCTTCGCTTCCATACCAAGGTGGTTCTCTGGTTAACCGCTGCGATCCTCCTCTTTGGGACAGTAACCAGTCTCTTGACCGAGTTTAATAATCCAGCAACCATTGGGTCTCTCCCATTGGGAGACAAGATCTTAGTCAGCTTCTTCCAAACCGTCAGCATGCGGACAGCTGGTTTTGCCTCCTTAGATTATACAGCAGTCCGGCCAGTGACGCTCTTCATCTATCTCTTGCAGATGTTTCTAGGTGGAGCACCAGGCGGGACAGCAGGAGGGATGAAGATCACCACTTTCTTAGTGCTGATTCTCTTAGCACGCAAAGAATTGCTCGGCTTGCCACATACCAATCTGGGTAAGCGCACCATTGCACCAGACTTGGTTCAACGTTCCTTTGGGACGGCGGTGATTTTCCAGTTGACCTTCTTAATGGGGCTATTAGGAATCTGTTTAGTGACGCCGGATGGCCAACGCTTTATTTATTTGGTCTTTGAGGTGGTATCCGCTCTAGCGACAGTGGGAGTGACCGCCAATGTAACCTCGACCTTAAATGGAGCGGGACTAGCCATTATCATGGTCCTCATGTTTATTGGACGGATCGGTCCTTTGACCCTCATGGTTAGCTTGAACAATTACCAAGCCAAGAAAGCAGATACCTTGCAGTATGCTAAAGCAGACATCATTATCGGATAGGAGAGACTTATGGCAAATCGAACCATTGGAATTTTAGGATTAGGAATTTTTGGACAGAGTGTCCTGAAAACCCTGCAGGATCAGGATGTGGATATTATTGCAATTGATGATCACGCTGATGTGATTAATCAGTATGAATCCATGATTACAACTGGAATTGTCGGAGATATTACGGACTTGGACCTCTTGGATGCAGTAGATATTGGGAATTGTGACACGGTCGTTATCGCGACGGGTGAAAACCTGGAGTCCAGTGTGCTGGCTGTCATGCACTGTAAGGCACTTGGTGTTGAGCACGTCATTGCCAAGGTCAAAAATGAAGTGACCAAGGAGGTTCTTGAGAAAATTGGGGCTGATTTGGTCATCCTACCAGAGGTAGAAGCGGGAATGTCCCTAGCTAAGATGATCCTCTTCCAACATGGGATTGAAGTCTTCCAGTTGGACGAAGAAGTGGTAGTGGTTGAGTTTACGGTTCCAGCTAGCTGGGTAGGAAAAAGCCTTCAAGACTTGGCTGTCAGAGAGGAGTACCATCTCAATATTATTGGTTACCGAAATGCGGAAGACCAGCCACTTCAGATTCAGATTGGTCCTGATTTTATCTGGCCAGAAGGCATGCGCGTGATGGCAGTGACAGACAACCAATATTTAGATAGAATCCAAGATTTGTTAGACTAATAGTGTAATGGAAACGGCCGAAAGGTCGTTTTTTTCTTCTCTAGGTTAACTCTTCTTTAAGCGTTGATTGCTAAAGTAAGAGAAACAAAAATACTTCCATTGTGGGAATAGAAGGATGAAAGATGACTTTTTTTAACAGAATACGACCCAAACAGCCCTTAAAAGAGCTCAAATGGTTTGATATTGGTATTGTGACGGCTATTCTTTTTGGGCAATTCATTATCCGCTCGACCCAGCTGTTTTTAGCCAGTTTCCAGCCAGTCGCGCAGACTGCAGTAGCCACAAGCAGTAGCAATACTGCAAGTGAAGGAGCTGCTTATTCCAGCAATATGACCTTGCAGTTGATCTTGCTGGCTCTGGCCCTTCTTTACTTGCTGCTCCGTCGCTTTGACTTTAAACAATTGCAGATCCGCTTCAAGTGGTCCACCTTGATCTGGGTACCCCTGCTCTTTGCAGCGATGGGACTTTTTGGGGATGTAATCTCAACAGTTTCGGGTGAATACAATTACCTAAGTCCGAGTCTTTGGCCTTTTATCGATCCTATGCAGATCCTCCATAAGTTCATGGCTCTGAGTCCCATGGCAATTGCTTATGGATTACTCAATGGATTTTATGAAGAATTTTTCTTTTTGGGCTTAATGACTTCGGTAAGTGAGAAGAACAAGTGGAAGGCGCTGGCCTTTTCAACCCTGATCCGCTTTTCCTTCCACACCTATCAAGGGCTTCTCTGGGCCTTTGTGATTGGCGTCATTTATGGACTCTTTTATTACGTCATGTACAAGAAAGTCGTCAAGAATCTCCTGCCATTTTTCCTCATGCATGCCTTGGCAGATATGTTTGGCTCGAGTCTTATGTATCTCTTGATCAATTGGGGAAGTTGATCTTATAAAATTTTAGGAAAGGCTCTGTCAAGTGTTGACAGGCCTTTTTTTGAGTGCTATAGTAAAATCGTAAGCGCTTACCTAGTAAGGCGAAGCAGATGAAAAGAGGGCAAATCAGATGCCCTATAAAAAGAGGAGGACAGACAAATGGCAGGACCAGTGATAGAGGGAGAAAACTATCGGATCTCCGTATTAACGGAATCTTTGGTGCGCTTGGAATACTCAGAAGATGGTGTTTTTGAAGATGGTCAGACGCAAGTTGTGCAAGATCGAGATTTTGGACCAGTTTCTTATGAGATCACAGAGACCGAAGAGGTCCTCGAGCTGCATACGGAGCATCTCCACCTTCATTTTGAAAAGGGACCTTTTGCACCGGATCGGCTTTTTATCGAGCTCAAGGGTCAGTATGCAGTCTATGGTAGCCGGTGGCACTATGGAGATCAGCCTGAGACCTTAAAGGGGACCAGTCGGACGCTTGACGAGGTCGATGGGGCTATGGAGTTGCAAGATGGGATCTTGAGCAAGGCCGGTTATGCTCTTTTAGACGATTCCGCTTCCTACTTGTATGATGACGAAAGCGGGTTTAGAGCACGGCCCTATCCAGAAGTGGATCTGTATTTCTTCGGTTATGGGCGCGATTATCTAGGCGCCTTGAAAGATTTTTACCATCTGACAGGACAGCCACCCCTCTTGCCACGTTATGCTCTGGGCAACTGGTGGAGCCGGTATTGGCCTTATACCAGTCAGGAGTACACAGATTTGATGGATCGCTTCAAAGCAGAAGGGGTGCCTCTTGCGGTCAGTGTGATCGATATGGACTGGCACAAGACAGCGATCCCTGCTCGCTTTGGAAGTGGTTGGACGGGCTATAGTTGGAACCGGGATTTGATTCCTGATCCAGCTACCTTCTTAAATGGCCTACATGAGCGTGGTTTAAAGGTGACCTTAAATGTCCATCCGGCAGATGGAATTCGCGCCTTCGAAGATGCTTATCCCATGGTCGCAAAACGCTTGGGACTGGATGCTGAAAAAGAAGAAGCAGCTAGCTTTGACTTTTATAGTCCAGCCTTTCGCGAAGCTTATTTCGAAGATGTTCACCATCCTTTGGAAGATCAAGGAGTCGACTTTTGGTGGATTGATTGGCAACAGGGAAGTCATGGCAAGATGGATCCCCTTTGGTTGTTAAATCACTATCATTATCTAGACAATTGTCGAAAAGGCCAAGCTGGTCTCATTTTATCACGATATGGGGGTCCTGGCAGCCACCGGTATCCGATCGGTTTTTCAGGGGACACTATTGTGACTTGGGAATCCCTAGCCTTTCAACCCTATTTTACTAGCACAGCTTCCAATATCGGCTACACCTGGTGGAGTCACGATATCGGTGGCCATATGCGGGGCTACTATGATGAAGACTTGGCTCTTCGCTGGTTGCAGTTTGGGGTTTTTAGCCCGATCAATCGTCTTCATAGTTCTTGTAATGCCTTTAACAGTAAGGAACCGTGGTTTTACTCGTCTGAGACCTGTCGCTTGATGAAGCAGTATTTGCGCCTGCGCCATAGCTTACTGCCTTATCTCTACACTATGAATGTGGCGACACACGAAGAAGGACTACCTTTGGTTCAACCCCTCTATTACCACTATCCAAACGAAGAAGAGGCTTATGAAGCGAAAAATCAATATTTCTTTGGCAGTGAACTCATGGTGGCACCAATTACAGAAGTGCTGCATCCGGTCTTTCATAGTGCGTCTGTGAGCGTTTGGTTCCCAGACGGCGTTTGGTACGATTTCTTCCATGATTGGAAGTATGAAGGAAGAGGCAAGCTCACGGTCTTTAGGACCAGCCAGGATATTCCAGTCTTTGCACGTGCGGGAGCCATCATCCCTATGGATGCACAACCACAGACAGGAGTGGACCTTCCAGAAATGCTAGACTGGCATCTCTTCCCAGGTGACAATCGTTCCTTCGTACTCGTCGAAGGAGAAGGAGCTAGCAAGGTTGAAACCCGCCTAACAGTCGATTGGGATGAAAGAAAGATTAGGCTGGATTTGACAGGTGATCTAGTCTTGCTTCCTGAAAAGAGACAGCACCGTTTCTTGCTCCATACCTTTGAGACGGACCCTATCATAGTGGGCAATCAAAGTCAGGAAATTGCGATGGGTGAGCTGCAATCGCGTCCGATTGCCAAAGAAGATCGGATGTTTGAACTCTTGAAATCTGCTAACCTGGCCTACGATAGGAAAAACGAATTATTTGCGGCTTGTTCAAGAGCCAAGGATTGGAAACAGTTGATGAAGGTCATCACACCTTTGGAGGAAGGCTTGCGCCAACGTCTCTTTGAAGTGATTTATTCCAGTGAAGAGAATGAAGACTTGTAAATTCTTGCAATTTCACCCCTATTTTTGTATGATGAAAGTGATTTCACAATCATAAAGGAGAAGAAAAAATGGAACAAAAATGGTGGCATAATGCCGTAATTTACCAAGTTTATCCAAAAAGTTTCAAGGATAGTAATGGCGATGGCATCGGGGATCTCAAGGGGATCACGAGCAAGCTAGACTATCTGGAAAAGCTTGGGATTACAGCCATCTGGCTCTCACCAGTCTACAAGAGTCCTATGGATGATAACGGCTATGACATCTCGGATTACGAGGATATTGCCTCCATCTTTGGTACCATGGAAGATATGGAAGAATTGATCGCAGAAGGTCAGAAACGCAAGATCAAAATCATCATGGACTTGGTGGTCAACCATACCTCTGATGAGCATGCTTGGTTTATCGAGGCGCGTGAAAATCCGGATAGTCCAAAGCGTGATTTCTATATTTGGCGGGATGAGCCAAATGGCATCATTTCTGCTTTTAGTGGTTCTGCTTGGGAATTTGATGAGACCTCAGGTCAATACTACCTGCACAACTTTAGTAAGAAGCAACCAGACCTCAACTGGGAAAACGAGGAGCTTCGTCATCAGATCTATGACATGATGAATTTCTGGATTGACAAGGGAATTGGTGGCTTCCGTATGGATGTCATCGATATGATCGGTAAGATCCCAGATCAGGAAATCATCAACAATGGTCCCATGCTCCATCCTTACTTGAAGGAAATGAATCAAGCGACCTTTGGCGATAAAGATCTGCTCACAGTGGGGGAAACTTGGGGGGCGACTCCAGAGATTGCCAAGCAATACTCCAATCCAAAAAATCAAGAATTGTCCATGGTTTTCCAATTTGAACACATCGGTCTTCAATACCAACCGGGTCAACCAAAGTGGCACTACGCCAAGGAATTGGATGTGCCTAAATTGAAGGAAATTTTCACCAAATGGCAGACGGAATTAGGAGAAGAGGAAGGCTGGAATTCCCTCTTTTGGAACAACCACGATTTGCCACGGATTGTGTCAACTTGGGGGGATGATGGGAACTATCGTGTCAAATCTGCCAAGGCTTTAGCGATTCTGCTTCACTTGATGAAGGGAACTCCTTATATTTATCAAGGGGAAGAAATCGGGATGACCAATTATCCATTTAAGAGCCTTGAGGACGTAGAAGATATCGAGTCGATCAACTATGCTCATGAAGCCTTAGAAAAAGGCGTGCCACTCGAAGTGATCATGGATCAAATCCGCCATATTGGTCGGGACAATGCTCGGACACCGATGCAGTGGAATGATGAAGCAGAAGCCGGTTTTACGACAGGTCGTCCATGGCTTGCGGTCAACCCAAACTACAAAGAGATCAATGTGGAGGCTGCCCTAGCAGATCCAGACTCTATTTTCTATACCTACCAAGTCCTCATTGCTTTGAGAAAAGAGTACCCTTGGCTTGTGACTGCTGATTATGAATTGGTGGACGCAGCAGACAAGGTTTTTGCCTACAAGCGGGTAGAAGGAGAGCACGCCTATCTGGTGGTTGTCAATCTCTCTAGTCAAGAGCAAGAGTTGCCACTTGTCAATGGGGTTGAAGAGGTTCTCATTGCCAATACCAAGGTGGAGCAAGTCCTTGAATCAGGCAAGTTGGCCCCTTGGGATGCCTTCTGTATCAAACTAGCCTAATACAAGTAAGAAAAATAGAGGAAATTACTTCCTCGTAGAAGCAGGTCTTTCTCAATAGAGAAGGCCTGCTTTGTTTTTAGGGGCTGTTCTTCTAGCAAAATCCGCTCAAAAATGGTTTTGGGGATGCTTGGGTTATAGGAAATATTTATAAGAAGTCCTAGTTTTTGATTTTGATTTCTGCTCTCAAGGCCCATTAAATCTGTGTTATAGTTTTTGGCTATATCAAAATTCGTGTAAAAGCAATTATACAAGACGGCTATCTTCTGATATGATAGTGTCAATTAGAATTTTTGGAGGACACAACATGTCAACTACAATTATCGGTTTCCCACGTTTGGGTGAATTCCGTGAATTAAAATTTACAACTGAAAAATACTTTAGAAAAGAAATCTCAGCAGACGAGCTCTTGGCAGCTGCTAAAGACTTGCGTGCAAAACACTGGAACATCGTTAAAGAACAAGGCATCTCAGAGATTCCTTCAAATGACTTTTCACACTACGACAATTTCCTTGATGCAGCCTTCCTTTTCAACGTCGTGCCTGCATCTGTTCAAAACTTGGATTTGACAGACCTTGAACAATACTTCGCTTTGGCGCGTGGTTACCAAGGTGAAAAAGGGGATGTGCGTGCCCTTCCAATGAAAAAATGGTTCAACACCAACTACCATTACATCGTTCCTAAATTTGAAAAAACAACAGAAGTGAAATTGGCTGGTCACAAGATTTTTGATGAGTACCAAGAAGCTAAAGAATTGGGGATCAACACTCGTCCAGTAGTCGTTGGACCATTCACTTTCCTTCAATTATCTGACTTTGAAGATGGTGTGAAAGCTGAGGACTTCGTAGACAGCTTGGTTGCTGCTTACCAAGAAGTCTTTGCAAAATTGGCTGAGCTTGGTGCGACTCGTATTCAACTCGATGAGCCAGCTCTTGTCAAAGATTTGTCAGCTGAAGAAAAAGCTCTCTTCTTGAACCTCTACAACAAACTCTTGGCTGACAAGAAAGGCCTTGAAGTCTTGATCCAAACTTACTTTGGTGATGTTCGTGATGTCTACAATGACCTTGTAAACTTGCCAGTAGATGGTATCGGTCTTGACTTTGTTGAAGGGAAGAAAACACTTGAATTGGTGAAAGGTGGCTTCCCAGCTGATAAGACTCTTTACGCAGGGATTGTGAACGGGAAGAATATCTGGCGCAACAACTATGAAAAGAGCTTAGAAATCTTGGATCAAGTTCCAGCTGAAAAGGTTGTCTTGACGACTTCTTGCTCACTGCTTCATGTGCCATTTACAACGGCTAACGAAGATTTTGAACCAGCTATTTTGGACCACTTCGCCTTTGCAGTTGAAAAATTGGGTGAATTGCGTGACTTGGATGCCATCCGCAATGGTCAAGGGGCGGAAGCTCTTGCTGCCAACAAAGAACTCTTTGCAACAGAACGTGTTGGAGCGAATGCTGAACTTCATGCTCGTATCGCAGCTTTGACAGAAGCAGACTACACTCGTTTGCCAGCTTTCGCAGAACGGGAAGAAATCCAAAAAGAAGCCTTCAAGCTTCCAGCTCTTCCAACCACTACCATCGGTTCATTCCCTCAAACTAAGGAAGTACGTGCCAAACGTTTGGCCTTCCGTAAGGGTGAATTGACTCAAGAAGAATACGATGCCTTCCTTGCTGAAACCATCGACGAATGGATCAAATGGCAAGAAGAAGTTGGATTTGACGTGCTTGTACACGGTGAATTCGAGCGGAACGATATGGTTGAGTACTTCGGTCAAAACTTGTCTGGTTACCTCTTCTCTAAAAACGGTTGGGTACAATCATACGGTATGCGTGGAGTGAAACCACCAATCATCTGGGGTGATGTGACTCGTCTTAACCCAATCACTGTCAAATGGTCTAGCTACGCACAAAGCCGTACGAACAAACCTGTTAAAGGGATGTTGACTGGACCTGTGACCATCCTTAACTGGTCATTCCCACGTGAAGATATCTCTATCAAGGATTCTACTCTTCAAATCGCTCTTGCCATCAAGGATGAAGTTCTTGACCTTGAAGCTGCAGGCGTGAAGATCATCCAAATCGACGAAGCTGCTCTTCGTGAAAAATTGCCACTCCGTCGTAGTGACTGGTATGAAGACTACCTTGACTGGGCGATTCCAGCCTTCCGTTTGGTACACTCAACTGTCGCACCAGACACCCAAATCCACACTCACATGTGTTATTCAGAATTTACAGATATCATCCCAGCTATCGACAACTTGGATGCTGACGTTATCTCATTTGAGGCAAGCCGTTCAAACCTTGAAATCTTGGATGAGTTGAAAGCCAAAAACTTCCAAACAGAAGTTGGACCTGGGGTTTACGATATCCACTCACCACGTGTCCCACAAGACGGTGAAATTGATCACACCATCGAAGCAATCTTGGCTAAAGTACCAAGTGGCAAAGTTTGGATCAACCCTGACTGTGGTTTGAAGACTCGTGGAATTAAAGAAACAAAAGAAAGCTTGATCAAACTCGTTAATGCTGCTAAAGAAGCGCGTGAACACTTGTAAGAAATGTTTCGAGGACCTTCTATCATCGTGTAGAGGGTTTTCGAATCGTTCCCTTATCCTAGAAATAGTGGCTCAGAGTTCTTGATCAAAGAAACAAAAGAAAAGGATAGAATATGTCACAACACACACCGTCTCTGTCATTTGAAGTTTTTCCTCCAAATCCTGAAGTAGGCAATGCCAAACTCTTACGTGCCTTGGCAAATATGCAGGAGCTAGCTCCCCACTTTATTAGTGTGACCGCTAGCAATAATAAATACAATATCAAAGAGACGACGGTTGCTTTAGCCAATTACATTCAAAATGAATTGTCTATTCCGACGATTGCTCACTTGCCAGCCGTTTATTTGAGCAAGGAAAAAGTGGCCGATACTCTTCATGAGTTAGATGAAGTCGGGGTGCATCGGATTTTGGCTCTGCGTGGGGATATTATCCCTGGTGTGGAACCTTTAAAAGACTTTCGTTATGCAACGGATCTGATTGAATTTATTAAAACAGAAGCCCCTCATTTTGAGGTGATTGGTGCTTGCTATCCTGAGGGACACCCAGATTCTCCAAACCAAATTTCAGATATTCAAAATCTTAAAAAGAAGGTAGATGCAGGGTGCTCTAGCTTGGTCACTCAACTTTTCTTTGACAATGAGCGTTTCTATGATTTTCAGGATAAGTGTACCTTGGCTGGGATCAATGTTCCTATTCATGCAGGAGTGATGCCGATTCTCAATCGCAATCAGGCCCTTCGTCTCCTTAAGACTTGTGAAAATGTTCATATCCCACGGAAGTTTAAAGCCATTCTGGATAAGTACGAGCATGATCCAGAATCCCTTCGCGCAGCTGGCTTGGCTTATGCAGTCGATCAAATCGTTGATTTGGTCACTCAAGATGTGGCAGGTGTCCACCTTTACACCATGAACAATGAAGATGTCGCTTACCACGTCTACCAAGCAACAAAGGCGTTATTTGATCATCAACCGAATTTTGAAGTGAATTAATCAACACTTTTAGTAGGGAGTGTAGAGATTGAGAAAGAATCGTTCTCAATCTCTTTTTATTTGGATAAATCACTTGCTAAAAGCCAACTTTTTTTTTATAGTATAACTAAGACGATTTTGGAGGCGCTTGCAATGAAGAAAGATCTCACGTTAAAGTTATTTGGACCCCCTAAGGTTGTTTTCAATCAGAAAGATATTCGGTTTTCTTTTTCGAAGATGGAGGCCTTGCTTTATTATTTAGCGGTCATGGGCCAAGTCAACCGTGATGAAATAGCCGGTATCCTTTGGGGAGATAAGGAAAACCAAGTAGCTCGCAAAAACTTACGGAATACGGTTTACCAAGCCAATAAAATCTTTGAAGAAGATATCATTGTCTCACCAAGCCGAAGTAGTTTGGCTCTTAATCCTGAGTTGAGTCTTTCTTTGGATGTTCAGCTCTTTGAAAGAGATCCACTAAGTTCCTTGGATCTTTATCGGGGAGACTTTCTAGAGGGCTTCTATGTCAAGGATGATGAAGACTTTGATCAGTGGGCTTCTCGCAAACGAGATGCTTATAGGAAGCTCTATGTCGAAAGCTGCTATCAAAAAATTGAAAAGGTCGGTTTCGGAGATCCTGGTATAGAACTCTTGCTCCATCATTTGGTAGAACTGGATGAATTTGAAGAGAAAAACTACCAACTCTTGATGGAGTATTATAGCTTCCATCATCAGCTAGGAAAATTTTTCGAGACCTATTATAAGCTAGTCGATTTATTGGATCGCGAGCTCAGTGTGCGTCCCAGTCGAGCGATTGAGGAACTTTATCACTCCGTTTTGGAAGCCAAACGAACTCATAAACTGACCAATCGCTTGAATATTCGTGAACTTTCTTTCTTTGGTCGGAAACAAGAACTCTCGCAACTCGAGGAATACCTTTCCTTAGTCGAGACAGGTGAAGCGGTAGGTCCTTTTCTCGTGATGGGGCAATCTGGAACAGGTAAGAAACGTCTGTTGCGACAGTTGGTCTTGATGTCCAATCGCAGTTTTAATTTTATTAAGGTAGAAGGAAGAGCTACTAGTCAACGCTACGAAGAAAGCAGCTGGAATGATCTCAGACAAGCGCTAGAGAAACTGGGGGATGAGATGGGGATTTCCCTTCTGGAAGAGGAGGATGATCTCATTTCTGTATGGAATCAGCTTCAAGGCCTTAGCAAAGAAAAACCGCTCCTGATTCTGCTTGAAAACGCCCAGTGGATCGATGCAGTGTCTCTAGAAAAAGTGAAACAACTAGAGGAGAGAAGAAACCAGGAGAAATGGCAACTGATTTTTACAGCGGAAGAGCCTCTGCCAGCTTCCTTTGTCAACTTCTTGGGAAGCTTGAAGGTAGAGAAACGGTTGTCTCAACTAGAGTTGACCAATTTTGATCCAAGTGAAAGTCGTGCTCTCTTGAAAGGGGAACTGGGAGCAATAGAGCCTGCAGTGATGGAGCAGATGATCGAATGGAGTGAAGGCAGTCCATTCTTACTGTCCAGCTATATCGAAGAGTGGAAAGAAAATGAAAATTTAGAACCCTTGCCTGATATCATTCAAGCCTATCTTTCTCAGGAACTTGGGGATATGAGCAGTGAGGAAGAGGCTCTTCTACACTACCTATCTTGTTTTCATAAGCCAATTTCTCTGTCTATCTTGGCAGAATTGACGGCTACAGAGCTTCCTGTTTTGACAGAATTAATCGAGCCTTTATCTGAAAGAGCGATCGTCTCAATCGTAGAAGAAGGCGAGGCTCTCTTGGTTCAATTTTGCAAGCAATTGGTAGCCATGTACTTTTACCATCTTCTTTCGCCAGCTAGACGGCGGCTCTTCCACCAACAAATTGCGCAAAAATTGGAAGAAAGCTTAGAAGATTCGACGGACCTTCTTCTTTATAAGGAAATTGCCTACCAATATAAGCGATCGCAAAATCTTTTGCGTTCCTTATCGTTTGAGTTGACCTATTTAGAAGAAATCCTTCAGCTGGAACATGAACTGTTTCCGATTTATTCCAAGGCAGATGAGGGGCTCCTATCAGATGGTTCAAATAGTCATTTGGACATTTTTGGAGAGCTATCCCGCATACACCAAGAATTAGATAACCTCTTTTCAAGGCACCAAAGAGATAGAGAATACAAGCATTTACAACTTCGTTACTTGTACCTAGAAGGTCGCTATTTTATTCGAAGTGGGGAGTATCAAAAGGGGATTCATGATATCCAAAAAGTCATCTCCTATGCGCGGGAACTCAAGCAATCCGACTTCCTCTTAGAGGGTTATCGGCAAATCATTTATTATTGCATTCAAACGGAAAATATCTCTGAGATGGCCTATTATACAGATTTGGCTTTGGAAGATGCCATCCAAGCTAATAATCATGAGGTCATCGCGATCCAGTTGCGTTTGAAGGGCTTGTATCACCTGATGGTTGGGGATGAGGAGCAGGCGACCCGGCATCTGTATCGCTCCATTGATTGCTTTAGTTTGACCAATAGCATGCAGGCCAAGTATGCCATTCAAATTGCGGCTTCTTTGGCCTACCTCGCTGAAATCGAGCAAGTGAGAGGCCATTTCCAAGTAGCCGTCACCCACTTAGAAGAGGTTCTGCGTTTAGTGGGAGATCAAGCTGTTGATTCCGTCCGCGTCGTCTTTGATATTGATCTTGGGATCGCCTATTATTGGAAGGGAGATTTGATCCAAGCTCGCCGCTGTTTTGACAGAGCACAGAAGATTTTGTTCAGTGTTCGCTTCCCTTGGAAGGAAGAATTGCTCGAATTTTACCAATCCTTGATTGCTTGTCAGCAAGGGGATCAGGAGAAGGTTGCGGATTATCTGGCTCGAAAAGAAAGGACGATGAATCCATCTGCTAATTCACGGGATAAGGGGATGGTTCATTATCTATTAGCTTTCTTATCTGATCAAAAGGAGAAGGGGGAAGAGCTCGATCCTGCCCTGAGCACCTTCTTGAAAGAAGATAAGAATTACTACAAGAAAGTGGCAGAACAACACTTGAATCCTTACAGAGATCGTCAGTTTCTTAAGAAATTAAAAGACCTGTAGTGTCTCTTATCTAAATCATAAGTGAAGGATAAGAGGCCATGCCTCCTTTCAGGCAAAGATCATTGTGTCTGAAAACGAAGAAAAAGCATAGAAATACCCTAGCAATGAGTGTTTCTATGCTTTTTATGTGTGTAGAAATCTTCTTAGTTCAGTTTTTGTTGCGCCAATATTTGGGTCAAGTAAAAGATAAAGGTCGCAGCAAGGTTTGAAGTATGGTTGTCTATGTCATGAGGAGGAGAAACTTCCACGACATCAAATCCGATTAGTTTGCCACTGGCAGCAATGTGTTGGAGAAGCAGGAGGGCCAGTTTAGGATCGACACCAAGTGATTGGATGGCACTAACACCGGGAGCAGAGCCGACTGCAAAGCAATCCATATCAATAGACAGATAGATCGCGGTTTGGTTTTCTAAAAATTGATCGATTCGATCCAGAATGGCTTGGTGGCTCATCTGGAAGAGGTCTTGGCCAGTTAAAAAATCAATACTTGGTGTTTTAGCAACGTAATTAAAGAGGAAGAGGTTATTATTGTGCTCTTGGATCCCAAGGATGAGGTAAGGGAAGTCCTGCCCTTTTTCTTTCGCATGATCAGCCATTTGACGAAAACCTGTTCCAGAGTTGGGCCCGGTTTGGTCGTAAGGACGCAAATCAAAGTGGGCATCCAGATTGATCACAGCCAGTTGTTCATCTTTTTCTAAACTGGATTGAATCCCTAGATAGTGGCCGTAAGCAGTTCCGTGACCGCCTCCTAGGACAATAGGTTGGATCCCTAATTGGTACATGCGCTGGATCGCTTGTGAGAGACTTTCTTGGAGTTCTTCTAGTGAATGGTTGGGCCCGTCAATATTTCCCACATCATACACTGTGACATTGGTTCCCCAGTGCCATGGAAGTTTAGCGATTTGAGAACGGATGGCTGTAGGACCCTCAACCGCTCCTACACGCCCGTTGTTGATATAGACTCCTTTGTCGCTCTTAAAGCCGATGATCCCAAAGGTCATCCCCTCAAATGGAGTGAGGGTCTCGTCGTTCAGGTCTAAAAATTTGGTGACCATTCCCCATTTGGCAGTGTAGGGATTGTCCTCGATGCTACCTTGGTAGTAGCTGTAGGTCATTGGATAGTAGTTTGTGAGCAAGCTTGTCGCCTCCCTTATTTTTCTGAAAGCAGGCAGAGGCTGAGAAGATCGCCAGCCTCTGTTTTTGCTTTATTCTTACTGTATCAGTATTGAATGCTTAAGTCAACTGCTTTTTCGATGGTTGCTAAGAATTCTTCGCTTTCGACAACAGCAGATGCTTTATTAAGTTCTTCAAAGATTTCGATATCTTTGTCAAATTCAATGAAGTTCAGTTTTTGACGAATCAGCTCATAAGCTGGTTTTGTACCTTTACCAAGTTCATGATTTTCTGGCTTGAGATCCAAGGCTTGGCAAGCTGCCATGATTTCAGTAGCAACGATGCGACGTGAGTTTTTAAGAATTTCTGCTGCTTTACGAGCGGCAGTCGTTCCCATGCTGACGAAATCTTCTTGGTTTTCACAAGATGGAATAGAATCGACACTAGCAGGGTGAGCCAAAATTTTATTTTCCGATGCAAGGGATGCACAAGCATACTGGGTAATCATGAAGCCTGAGTTGAGTCCAGGGTGTTTGACTAAGAAGGATGGTAATTTACTGAGTTGGCTGTTGACCAAGCGTTCCACCCGACGTTCAGATACGTTCCCAATTTCAGAAAGGGCAATGCCTAAGAAGTCAAATGGTTGCGCCATTGGTTCACCGTGGAAGTTACCTCCTGAGATGACGTGTCCTTCTTTGGTAATGATTGGGTTATCTGTGACAGAGTTGATTTCGATTTCAACTTTTTCTTTTACGTAAGCAATAGAATCCTTGCTGGCTCCATGTATTTGAGGGATACAGCGAAGTGTATAAGGATCTTGTACCCGTTGTTGAGTCGCAACAGTGGTATTCTTACTTCCTTCAAGAAGGTTACGGATGTTGCGAGCAGTTGCCAATTGTCCACTTTGTGGGCGGATGGAATGAAGGTCTTCTTCGAATGGACTGGTAATTCCATTGTGAACTTCCATTGAGAGAGCACCAGCGATATCAGAGAGTTTGAGCAATTGGATACCATCATAAGTCGCAAGAGCACCGATACCGGTTAGGACAGTCGTACCATTGATCAAGGCAAGCCCTTCTTTGGCAGCTAATTGGATCTTTTCAATTCCAGCACGATCTAAGGCTTCTTGACCACTGAGAAGTTCTCCTTTGTAGTAGGCACGTCCAAGGCCCAACATTGGTAAAACCATATGAGAAAGAGGAGCAAGGTCTCCAGAAGCTCCGAGAGAGCCTTTTTCAGGGATATAAGGAGTGACTCCTTTGTTGAGCAATTCTAACAGTTTTTCAACGGTTGACAGACGAATGCCAGAATAACCTTTCAAGAGTGAGTTGATACGGATCAGCATGATGGCACGAACAGCATCTTCAGGAAGTGGATCACCGAAGCCAGATGAGTGAGTTCGGATCAGGTTTTCTTGCAGTTGAACAGTATCTTCTGGAGAGATGCTGACATTACAGAGGGAACCAAAGCCAGTGGTTACACCATAGACGACTCGTTTTTCCCGGACAATGTCATCAACGATTTTACGGGATGCGATAACGGCTTCTTTGGCTTGTTCATCAAGCTCACATTGGGCACCGTGCCGAGCGACAGCGATGACTTCTTCGAGTGTTAAGCTATTACCATCTAAATGAATCAATTGAGTCATATAAAACCTCCGATTATGAATAGTTGTTCTGTGGAAGTAGTGTTGTTTACTTCGGTTTGAATACCAAACATGGGCCCATTGTCTATTGATCTAAAAAAATTGAAAGGAGTCATAGAGAAAAGGGCTCAGGTTTGACATTCGTGGAGTCCTAGATGGGTTAGGGAGCAAAACCGAGCTTCACTCCCGTCTCTGTTCCCATCTAGTGTGTAAAGAAAATTAGTGAGGAAGGGTTTTCGATTTATGTAGTTTATCGCCGTGGAAAACAAAGTAGAGTCCACTTGCGATCACGAGACCGATGGCACCCCAAACAAAGTTCATTAGGTTGTCCCCTGCAATCATCAAGATACTGATCACAACAGCTAGAACTGGGATAACAGGACCAAATGGTACTCGGAAGGTAACCTTTTTGTCTGGGTACATTTTTCTGAGTTTGATGGCTGCCAAAGCAGTTGGAATGTATTGGAAGAAACGGAAGACAACACTGAAGGTTGCTAATGTTTCGAAAGAGCCAGATAACAAGAGTAAGAAGGCGAAGATACCAGAAATGATAATGGCAATGACAGGGGCATTCTTAGAGTTTGTTTTTCCAAGCCCTTCTGGCAAGAGTTTTTCAGTTGCTAATGCGGCACCAAAACGAGGGACCATGATGGATTCACCGATGTTTAGACCGGCGATTGAAATGAGGGCTCCGTAAGAAACGAGTGGAGCTCCGATAGGGCCAATCATTTCGACAAATGCGTCTTGTACTGGTGCACCAGTTTGCATAATGCGACCACCAAGCATGGCGATTGTTCCTGCGATGATCAACATGTAGAGAACAGATACAATACTGATAGAACCTAGAATAGCGCGGGGAACGTTCTTTTCAGGGTTGCGCATTTCCCCTGCAACGATAGACATGGTTTCAAATCCGATGAAACCGTAGAAGATGTAGACGGCTGTACTAGAAATAGAACTGAAGAGGTTTGTTCCACTTTCCAATTGAAGGAAAGGTGTGAAGTTGCCCTTGCTCACGCCACCGGGAATGAAGAAGATGGCAAAGAGTGAGAAGAGGACAATTGGAATTAATTTTGCAACAGTAGCTGTCAGAGTAAACATCTTAGAGGTTTTCAGACCGGCAATGTTCATCAGACTCAAGAGAATCAGCATACCGATACTGATCGGAAGGTTGTAGCCTTCAAATGCTGGGAAGGTGATGATGAAGATCTTAGCAAATCCGGCTAACATGGCAGCCCAAGCGATAACAGTAACGGCCCAACCGAGAATCCCAACGTTAAAGCCAACGAAGTCTCCGAAAGCGGCTTTTGAGTATTGCATGGCTCCACCGTTTTTGTCGAAGTAGCCAGCTGTTTCAGCCAGACAGGCTGATAGTAGCATGACGAGAATGGCAACCCCGAACATGACAGCTAGAGAAGCTGGTCCGAGGCCAGAATAAATTTTTTGAGGAAGGAGGAAGATACCAGATCCGATTACGGCGTTGATACCGTAAAGAGTGGCACCGCTAAAGCTGAATTTCGCTTTTTCTTGTTCCTCAATCGACTGTTTATGTGCTCCGTTCATAATGTTTCTCCTTTGTGAACATTATTGTAGTCCAGTCCAGATAGCAATCGGTTGCTCCCCAGACTGATGGGGTAAAAACGTGATTGTCATCTCTTGAAGAGGAGATGCTTGTTCGATCACCAGGAGCTCGTGAGTTTGGAGAGTTTGAGAATGATTGTTTCCCCATTCGAGTGTTAGTGGACAGAGAGCGTAGATCAATTGATAGCGACTCTGACTTTTGACACTCTCTTTTGGGGATATAGCACTCATATGCCCCTGATAAGAAGGTTTGTAAATCAAATTAAAGTCTTGACAAGTCCCTTGGCTAGATACAGGATCTCCCCCATCAAAGAAGTAGCTTTGAAAGGGGTTCAAAACCACTTCTTTCTGTTGATGGTTGAGTCGAATGGAGGCATTCAAGGGCATCAAGATTCGGTGGTAGCCCGTGAGATCGGTAAAGTTACTTTTTTCAACCTCTACCGTTGCAGTAGAGAGGCGGAAGTCAAAGGTCCGATCTGGATAGCTTCCTCCCTCTGGGGAGAGAAAGAGTTGGGTGGTTTGGCCACCGGACCAGGTAGAAATTTGATAATCTGCGGGGGTAAGATGAAGGAGAGTCACCATAGGACGCCTTCTTTCTTAAAAGAGACCAGTGATATTGCCGTGGGCATCGATATCAATCTTTTCACTGGCAGGAACTTTAGGTAGGCCAGGCATGGTCATAATGGTACCAGTGAGAGCTACGATGAAGCCAGCTCCGGCAGCCACCTTAAGGTTACTGATTTTAACTGTGAAATCTTTTGGTGCTCCCATCTTCTTCGCATCGTCTGAGAAGGAATATTGGGTTTTGGCCATACAGATTGGGTAGTTTGAGAAGCCAAGAGCTTCCAATTCTTTGAGTTCGCGTTTGGCCGCTGGTGTTAAGCTGATGCCTTTACCACCATAGACTTTTGTGACGATCTTGGTCAATTTTGTTTCAATGCTGTCTTCTTCGTCATAGACATAAGAGAAGTGGTTTTCTTCTTGAGCCAGTTGAATGACTTTTTCAGCCAAGTCACGACCACCAGCTCCACCATGTGCCCAGACATCTGAAATGACCACATCTACATGGCGTTTCTTACAAGATTCATAGACAGCTTCTAGCTCTGCTTCTGTATCCAGTGGGAATTTGTTAATGGCAACGACCACTGGTAGACCATAGACTTCTTGAATGTTGGCCAAGTGTTTGTCTAGGTTTGGTAGTCCATCGATAACGGCTTGGACATTTTCGGTAGCCAAGTCTGCTTTGGCAACTCCACCATGCATCTTGAGGGCTCGGATGGTTGCGACGAGGACTACGGCAGCAGGTTTGAGTCCGGCAATGCGGCACTTGATATCAATGAATTTTTCAGCACCTAAGTCTGCTCCAAAACCAGCTTCTGTCACAACATAGTCTGCATATTTGAGAGCTAGTTTAGTAGCCAGCACACTGTTACAGCCATGAGCAATATTGGCAAAAGGTCCGCCGTGGATGATAGCAGGAGTATGTTCTAAGGTTTGTACCAAGTTTGGATGGATGGCATCTTTGAGGACGGCTGCCATAGCACCTCCAGCCTTGAGGTCTTTAGCTGTGACTGGTTGTCCTTGGTAGTTGTACCCGATAATGATGCGATCGAGGCGTTCTTTGAGGTCAAGGATATTTTCTGAGAGACAGAGAATAGCCATGATTTCAGAAGCCACGGTGATGTCAAAGCCATCTTCACGAGGAACTCCGTTTGTTTTTCCTTGAAGACCATCGACAATATGACGGAGTTGGCGGTCGTTCATATCGACCACCCGTTTCCAGGTGATGCGACGAGAATCGATGCCCAACTCATTGCCGTGATGGATGTGGTTGTCAATCAAGGCTGCAAGCAAGTTGTTGGCAATCCCAATGGCATGGAAGTCTCCGGTAAAGTGAAGGTTGATATCTTCCATTGGAACCACTTGGGCGTACCCGCCACCGGCAGCTCCACCCTTGATCCCAAAAACAGGGCCAAGAGAAGGTTCGCGCAGGGCAATGACGGCTTTTTCACCAATAGCTGAAAGAGCATCGACCAAGCCAACAGAGGTGGTTGTCTTTCCTTCTCCAGCAGGTGTTGGTGAGATGGCTGTCACGAGGATTAGCTTTCCATCTTCCTTATCCTTGAGTTGTTCCAGTTGGTTGCTATCAATTTTTGCCTTGTATTTTCCGTAGAGCGAAATATCGTCTTCGGTCAATCCAAGTTCAGCAGCGATATCGGTGATGGGCTTCATTTGGACAGAATTGGCGATTTCAATATCCGATAAAACCATAGAATCCCTTCTTTCTTTATTTTTATTTGCTAGGTTTAAGATAGACTTTCTAAAATGGTTTGGTAAATGTTATCTGCAAGATCAGAACCGGTTTGGAGGAGTTCGAGTCCCTTGCTATGGTATTCTTGGACGAAGTCTTGGTCCTTGATTCCTGAAATGTTGATCAAGACATTGAGCCAAGCACCTTGAAGGCCAGCTTTAAGATTCAGAGCAGCTACCCCTAGGTCACTAGCCGCATTGGTGTTGGACTTGCCAACAGCTTCTTTGGTGGTTTCAAGAGCCTCAACGATGAGCTCCATCATAGAGAAAGGAGATACTGTCGCGTGTTTCAAAGCTTTTTGCATGGCTTCACGACGAGCGGCTTTCTCTTCTTCCGTTTCTTTTGGAAGATCAAAGACAGCTGATACGACGTTGAAAGCTTCTGTATCTTTATCGATGGCTTCTAGTAATTGGTCTTGGAGTTGAGCGCTTTTTTCATGAACCCCTTTGATGTGGTCTTCAAATTCTGCGTATTTTTTCTTTCCAATGGTCAGTTCACAGACCATTTTTGTAAGGGAAATCCCATTCGCAGCAGATAGAGCAGCAGCAGAACCACCACCTGGAGCTGGAGCATCTGAACCAAGAACTTTGGCAAACTCCGTAATACTTAAGTCAACTAGTTTCATAGAACTCCCTTTCTAACCCAACAAGTGATTTTCCAAGACTTGTTTGCTGTAGTCAAAGTCTTCTAATTGTAAGTAGTATTCAGCAGAGTCGATCAAAGCCTTAGCAGGAGCCAGTCCAATGAGTTCTGTTCCGATGATGCGAACACCATAGCGTTGCGCTTCGAAACGAACGGTTTCCACAACACGATACAATGGGAATTGTTCCAAGTTGACCATATTGATGGAGACTTGGGCGATGTTGCGATCTTCTAGCATGACACCGATCGCTTTACAGTATTTGTATCCACCGCTTGATCCACGAATGATTTTAGAAATCTTATTGGCAATCTCTAGATCGTCTGTATCAAGGTTGATATTGAAAGCAACGAGTGGCATCCGGACACCGACAGCTGTAACCCCTGCAGTTGGGTGAATCTTGCGTTCACCGTAGTCTGGCTTCCAGTCTTCTTCCAACAATTTTTCTGGCATTCCTTCAAATTGTCCTTTACGCACTTTCGCCAAGTTCTTCCGTTCTGGGCGAGTTGCAGCATCTTCATAAAGGAAGATTGGAATACCTAATTCACGATTGATGCGTTCGGCTACTTTGTTAGCAATCTCAACGCATTCAGCTGTAGTGATATCTTTAACGGGAACGAATGGACAAACGTCTGTTGCCCCCATACGAGGGTGTTCGCCTTCGTGCTTGGTCATATCAATGTTTTCAGAAGCGTATTTCACCAATTGGAAAGCCACTTCTTGAATGCTTTCTTCATCCCCAACGAGTGTAAAGACGCTGCGGTTGTGACTGGCGTCAGACGAGTAGTCTAGTAAAGTGACACCTGGAATACTTTTTGCTGTTGCTGCTAATCCGTCGATCACAGCTTGATTGCGTCCTTCAGAGAAGTTTGGAATACACTCAACAATTTTTGCCATATGATTACCTCTTTTTATAGGAGAAGTTGGGGAGGAGGAGTCTTTGCATTTTCCTCCCCTTTCTCAGTTTTTATTTTTTGATGTTAAAACAATTTTTGAACGGCTTCTTTGACCAAATCTTCATCTGCCAGATACGGAATGGTGATGTGGTCTGTTCCTGCATGGAGACGGTTGTACTCGATCGCTGTTTCAATGGCATGGTTATTCCGTGCCCAGTTCCGACGAGCAACTCCACCCATAGTGTCCCAGGCAATGGCAGACTTGATGATTTCATCGATCCGGTGGCTACCGTCTAGGACGAGACCAAATCCACCGTTGATAGCTTTACCGATACCAGTACCACCACCGTTGTGGAGAGCGACGAGACTCATACCGCGAGCAGCGTTACCAGCGTAACATTGAACCGCCATGTCACAAGTGACGTTCGAACCATCTTTGATGTTTGATGTTTCACGGAATGGAGCATCTGTACCAGATACGTCGTGGTGGTCACGTCCGATCATGACCGGTCCGATCTTGCCTTGGCGAATGAGTTCATTGAATTTCAATGCAATGTTGACACGGCCCATGCAATCTTGATAGAGGATACGAGCTTGTGTACCAACCACCAATTGGTTCTTTTCAGCATCGCGGATCCAGTTGTAATTGTCGCGGTCTTGGTAGCGACGAGTTGGATCGATCGCTTCCATAGCTGCATGGTCAGTAGCGATCAAGTCTTCGTGTTTACCGCTGAGGCAGACCCAACGGAATGGACCATAACCATAGTCAAAGAGCATAGGTCCCATGATATCTTCTACATAAGATGGCCAAATGAAGCCGTCCTTGTCATCCAAACCATTCTTAGAAATTTCCTTGATGCCTGAGTCGTAAACGGATTTCATGAAGGCATTACCATAGTCGAAGAAGTAGGTGCCTTTAGCAGTCAAATCTTTAATCACTGCGAAGTGACGAGCCAAGGTTTCATCTACCAAACGATGGAAGGTTTCTTTGTCTTCTGCCAACAAACGTGTCCGTTCTTCAAAGCTGATACCAACTGGGCAATAGCCACCATCATAGACGTTGTGGCAAGAGGTTTGGTCAGACAAGAGATGAACGTGCACTTGGTGTTCATTGACATATTCAAGCAAGTCTACGATATTACCATGGTAGGCAATCGAAGTGGATTCACCAGCTTCCAGTGCTGCTTGAGCCAATTTCACAGCTTCTTCGGCACTGTCGGTCACTTGGCTAATCCAACCTTGAGAGTGACGCGTTTCGATCCGAGAGCGGTCGACTTCAGCGACAATGGCAACCGCTTTTGCAATTTCAGCTGCTTTCCCTTGAGCGCCGCTCATCCCACCGAGACCAGATGAAATGAAGAGTTTACCGGTCAAGTCGCCATCATCAGCCACACCGAGTTTGAGACGACCAGCATTGAGAAGGGTGTTGAAGGTACCGTGAACGATCCCTTGAGGGCCGATGTACATCCAGCCACCAGCCGTCATTTGACCGTAGTTGGTTACTCCCATTTCTTCAGCGATTTCCCAGTCGCGCATGTTGTCATATTCACCGATCAAGAGACCGTTGGTAATGATAACGCGAGGAGCTTCTGGTTTCGATTTAAAGAGGCCAAGAGGGTGACCAGATTCAACGACCAAGGTTTGGTCTTCTGTCATCACTTCCAAGTATTTCTTGATCAAGTTGTATTGCATCCAGTTAGCACAGACAGATCCTGTTTCCCCATAAGTGACCAATTCATATGGATAAAGAGCAATTTCAAAGCTCAAGTTGTTGTCAATCATGACCTGCATAGCCTTAGCAGCAGTGCATTTTCCTTTGTACTCATCGATTGGTTTTCCATAGATGCGATCTTTTGGGCGGAAGCGATAGCCATAGATCCGACCGCGAGTTCTCAGTTCTTCCAGAAATTCTGGAATCAACTCTTGGTGGAATTTTTTAGGAATGTAACGCAAAGCATTTTTAAGGGCAATTTCAGTCTGAGCTTGCGTTAAGCGGAAGCCTCTATCAGGTGCACGACGGATGCCTTCTTGAAAAGTCGCCTTTTCAGGTAGGACATCAAAGTCAAGTTTGACAGACATAGCAGCTGCAATTTCTTTCTCGTCTATAAATGACATAGCAGAACCCTCCTTATAGTTGGACTGTGAATTTATATTTTCTTTATTGTATCGAAGAAACGTCAATAAAGAGTCAAAAAAAAATATAATTTTTAATAAAGCAAAAAAAAATGAGGGAAAAACTTTTTGACTTTTTTTTGACGCTTTTCCTGTAGAATTGTAAAATGAATAACAATGGAAATAGAAAGGAATGTTTCATATGTCTGCTGATATCCTATTAACCCACTTTAACCAATTGTTTTGTCCAAATGATCTAGGCCATCCTCTCTATGGCAAGGAGATGGCAGAGGCAACAATTCTTTCCGATGCTTATATCGCCATTAAAGATGGAAAGATTCTTGCAGTTGGGACAGGTCAACCAGATCCAGAACTGATCGATGACCATACGGAAGTCAAATCCTGTGAAGGAAAAGTTGCGACTCCTGGTTTAATTGACTGCCACACTCACTTGGTCTATGGAGGTAGTCGTGAACATGAATTTGCGAAAAAATTAGCGGGTGTTTCTTACTTAGACATCCTCGCCCAAGGCGGTGGAATTCTGAGCACGGTTCGGGCGACACGGGAAGCTTCTTTTGACAATCTCTATGACAAGTCCAAACGACTGTTGGATTACATGTTGCGTCATGGGGTGACTACTGTCGAAGCCAAGAGTGGCTATGGTTTGGATTGGGAAACTGAAAAACGCCAACTAGATGTAGTAGCTGCCTTGGACCGTGACCATGAAATTGATCTGGTATCAACCTTTATGGCAGCCCATGCGATCCCAACAGAGTACAAGGGTCGTTCCCAAGAATATTTAGATCTCATTGTGGAACAAATGCTTCCCAAAGTGAAGGAAGAAAAACTAGCTGAGTTCTGTGATATCTTCTGTGAAAAAGGTGTCTTTACAGCAGATGAATCTCGCTATCTTCTTTCAAAAGCTAAGGAGATGGGCTTCAAGCTACGGATTCATGCCGATGAGATCGAGTCCATTGGTGGTGTTGATGTGGCGGCTGAATTGGAATCTACCAGCGCAGAACACTTGATGGTGATTACCGATGAAGGTATTCAAAAACTAGCAAAAGCCAAAGTCATCGGCAATCTATTACCAGCTACAACCTTCAGCCTCATGGAAGATACCTATGCACCGGCTCGTAAGATGTTGGACGCTGGCATGGCCATCACCCTGACAACAGATAGCAACCCAGGGTCTTGTCCAACAGCCAATCTCCAGTTTGCCATGCATCTAGGTTGCTTCATGATGCGCCTAACTCCAGTAGAAATTCTCAATGCAGTGACCATCAATGCGGCCTATTCAGTTGATCGTGCTAAAACAATCGGCTCTTTCGATGTTGGCAAACAGGCCGACATTACCATCTTTGACGCACCAAATCTAGATTATCTCTTCTATTTCTTTGCGACAAATCTCGTGACAGATGTCTACAAGAAAGGTCAAAAAGTCATTTAACTGACTCCATTTCATTTGGGACTTTGCTGGTTTGCAAAAATCAGCAAAGTCTTTTTTTAAAACGTATCCCTGTAGGGAATGGAACCACTTTAGTGGGAAATTAAAATTTGACGTTCAAAGAATATTTTTCTTACTTTCTAATGTACAAAAAGGGAAATTCTTGATAGAATAGAAGTAATATTGAATATTTTCTTCAATATCATCTGTTTGACTTGAAAACAGATTGTTTAAATTATTCATCAAACGAACAGGTTGTCCAACAGACCTGTCTAGAAATTGTGAGGAGACAAGATGACTGTCGATTATAACAGCAAAGCTTACTTGGATAAAGTAGACGCTTGGTGGCGTGCAGCCAACTACATTTCAGCTGCTCAAATGTACTTGAAAGATAACCCATTGTTGAAGCGCGAAGTCGTTGAAAATGACTTGAAGGCTCACCCAATCGGACACTGGGGAACTGTACCAGGGCAAAACTTTATCTATGCTCACTTGAACCGTGCCATCAACAAATACGACTTGGATATGTTCTACATTGAAGGACCAGGTCACGGTGGACAAGTAATGGTATCTAACTCATACTTAGATGGTTCTTATACTGAATTAAATCCAAACATCCCACAAAATGAAGAAGGCTTCAAACACTTGTGTAAGATCTTCTCATTCCCAGGAGGAATCGCTTCTCACGCAGCGCCTGAAACACCAGGATCTATCCACGAAGGTGGAGAACTTGGTTATGCCCTTTCTCACGCTGCTGGTGCTGTATTGGATAATCCAGATGTGATTGCTGCCACAGTTATCGGTGACGGTGAAGGAGAAACAGGTCCATTGATGGCTGGTTGGTTGTCAAATACCTTCTTGAACCCAGTCAACGATGGGGCTATCCTTCCAATCTTCTACCTCAATGGTGGGAAGATCCACAACCCAACCATCTTCGAACGCAAAACAGACGAAGAATTGGCCCTCTTCTTTGAAGGTCTTGGTTGGAAACCAATCTTTGCGAATGTCACTGCAATTTCAGAAGACCACGAAGCTGCACACGCTTTGTTCGCTGAAAAATTGGACGAAGCAATTGAAGAAATCAAGAAAGTCCAAGCAGAAGCTCGTAAAGGTTCTGCTGAAGAAGCAACTCAACCAGTTTACCCTGTCTTGATTGCTCGTATTCCTAAAGGTTGGACTGGTCCAAAAGCATGGGAAGGCACACCAATCGAGGGTGGATTCCGTGCGCACCAAGTGCCAATCCCAGTAGATGCTCACCACATGGAGCATGTTGATGCTCTTCTTTCATGGTTGGAATCTTACCGTCCAGCTGAATTGTTCGACGAAACTGGTAAACTAGTTCCTGAAATTGCTGAAATTGCACCAAAAGGTGACCGTCGCATGGCGATGAACCCAATCACAAATGCTGGTGTGATCAAACCAATGAACACAGCTGATTGGAAGAAACATGCCCTTCAATTCAACACACCAGGTGAAATCATGGCTCAAGACATGATCGAATTTGGTAAGTATGCGGCAGACTTAGTAGATGCGAACCCAGATAACTTCCGTATCTTCGGTCCAGACGAAACCAAATCAAACCGTCTTCAAGAAGTCTTCACACGGACAAGCCGTCAATGGTTAGGACGTATGAAACCAGACTACGATGAAGCCTTGAGCCCTGCTGGTCGTGTCATTGACTCTCAATTGTCAGAGCACCAAGCAGAAGGAATGCTTGAGGGATATGTCTTGACAGGTCGTCATGGATTCTTCGCTTCTTACGAATCCTTCCTTCGTGTTGTGGATTCTATGATCACTCAACACTTCAAATGGTTGCGTAAGTCTAAGACACATACAACATGGCGTAAAAACTACCCAGCCTTGAACTTGATTGCAACTTCAACTGTCTTCCAACAAGACCACAATGGTTACACTCACCAAGATCCAGGTATCTTGACTCACTTGGCAGAAAAAACTCCTGAATATATCCGTGAGTACTTGCCAGCAGATACCAATAGCTTGCTTGCAGTGATGGATGAAGCCTTCAAGGGAGAAGATGTGATCAACTTGATCGTTTCTTCTAAACACCCACGTCCGCAATTCTACTCAGCAGCTGAAGCAGAAGAATTGGTTCGTGAAGGATACAAGGTGATCGATTGGGCATCAACTGTTTCAGCAGATGAAGAGCCAGATCTTGTTATTGCAGCCGCGGGTACTGAGCCAAACCTAGAAGCTCTTGCTGCCATTACAATCTTGCACAAAGCCTTCCCAGAATTGAAGATCCGCTTTGTCAACGTTATCGACATCTTGAAATTGCGTCACCCATCCGTTGATGCGCGTGGACTTTCAGATGAAGAGTTCGACAAAGTCTTCACAACTGATAAACCAGTCATCTTTGCCTTCCATGGTTACGAAGGCATGATCCGTGATATCTTCTTCAACCGTTACAACCATAACCTTCGTGTGCATGGTTACCGTGAAAACGGGGATATCACCACACCATTTGATATGCGTGTGATGTCTGAGTTGGATCGCTTCCACTTGGCACAAGATGCAGCTAATGCAGCTCTTGGAGCAGAAGCAGCTGAATTCGCAGCTCAAATGGATGAAACAATCGCCTTCCACCATGACTACATCCGTGAAAACGGAGACGACATTCCAGAAGTTCAAAACTGGAAATGGGAAAACGTGAATAAATAAGAAAAGAGAGTGGGACAGAAATCGGTAATTCGTTAGAATTCGATTTCGTCGTCCCACCTCCGCACAGTTGAGTAGGGCTGTAAAAGCTGATGAAATCAGCGTAGTAGAGCCCACTCAACCACTGCGTCTTGCTCGACAATCCAAAAATAATTGAGAGGCTAGGACTTTTGTCCCAGCCTCTTTTGTGATGAACAGCAAGTAACAAAAGGAAGAGACTGAAAATAGATGTTCGGAAATCAAGCGTTTTCCAATAAAATTGTAAGAGTTTCCAGGAAAATATTGAAGTAAAAACGAAAAAATAGTAAAATGGAAGAGCTGATTGCAGCAAATCAACTGTTCTGCGTTCTCCTTTTTGGAGAAGTATCCTACATTAGAAAATGGAGTATTCTATGAAGAAAAAAATTATCTTGAAAAGCAGTATCCTAGCGGTCGCTGCGGGTCTTAGTGTTTTTGCGATCAATAGCGTTTTTGCAGACGAATTGCCCGTGCAGTTTATGGGCGTCAATGACTTCCACGGTGCCTTGGAACAAACAGGGACAGCTCGTTTAGAAGGTGAAACTGTGAAAAACGCAGGAACAGCCCCACTTTTGGCAACCTATTTGAACGATTCGCAAAAAGACTTTGAAACAGAGAATGCAGGAACGCCTAATGCCAGCATCCGTGTGCAAGCGGGAGATATGGTTGGCGCTAGTCCAGCCAACTCTGCCCTCCTTCAAGATGAACCAACTGTAAAAGTCTTCAATGAAATGAACTTTGAATACGGAACTCTTGGTAATCACGAGTTTGACGAAGGACTTGGTGAATTCAACCGGATCATGAAGGGAGAAGCCCCAACACCTGGTCAATTCAATAAGATCGTCGATGAGTATCCTCATGAAGCTTCAAAACAAGAAGTTGTAATTGCCAACTTGGTTGACAAAGATACCAATAAAATCCCATTTGACTGGAAACCTTATACCATCAAAGAAATCCCAGTCAACGACAAGACCGTTAAGGTCGGATTTATCGGGGTTGTTACGACAGAATTCCCAAATCTTGTTTTGCGTAAAAATCACGAACAATACCGTGTTTTGGATGAAGCAGAATCGATTGCTAAATATGCGCGTGAATTAAATGACCAAGGTGTGCATGCTATCGCTGTCTTGGCCCACGTTGCTGCCACTAGTAAGAATGGTGTAGCAGAAGGTCCTGCTGCAGATATGATCAAAAAATTAAACCAAATCTATCCTGAAAACTCAGTGGATATCGTCTTTGCAGGTCACAACCACCAATATACAAACGGGATGGTTGGAAATACCTTGATCGTTCAAGGTACCTCTCAAGGGAAAGCTTACTCGGATGTCCGTGGGGTCCTAGATACAGATACAGCTGACTTTGTCAAAGCTCCAACTGCTAAAATTATTGCGGTGGATCCATCGAAAGGCAAAGCAAAAGATGCCAAGGTTCAAGCGATCATCGATGACGCCAATGCGACGGTTAAAAAGGTAACAGAAGCAAAAATCGGTACAGCAGACAAGGCTGAAAATATTACCCGTGAGTTGAATGCGCAAAAAGAAAGTGCTGTTGGAGATTTGGTCACAGCAGCGCAACTAGATATTGCCAAAAAATCAGGTTATCCGGATGTTGACTTTGCCTTCACCAACAATGGAGGAATCCGTGCAGACCTCGTGGTGAAACCAGACGGAACAGTAACTTGGGGTGCAGCTCAAGCGGTGCAACCATTTGGAAATATCCTTCAAGTAGTTGAAATTACTGGAGACCAAATCTACAAGGCATTGGACCAACAATATGATGAGAAAGAGCTTTACTTCTTGCAAATGGCAGGGATCAAGTACACCTATACGAAACCAGCTGATGCAACAGAAGAAAATCCATATAAGGTCGTGAAAGCTTACAAGGCAGATGGAACTGAAATTGATCGCAACAAGACCTACAAGGCGATTATCAACGACTTCTTGTATGGTGGCGGAGATGGCTTCTCAGTCTTCCGCGATACAAAATTGATCGGTGCGATTAATCCAGATACTGAAGTCTTTATCCAATACATCGAAGATGTGAATAAGGCAGGGAAGAAGTTGTCTGCTTCAATCTTGGGCAATAAGACCTTTGTGGAAAAAGTGGAAGAAGAAACACCAACTCCAGAACCACAACCACAACCTCAACCAACTCCAGAACCACAGCCAGCGCCAGTTGATCCAGTAAGTCCTGTAAATCCAGTTCATCCTGTAGCTCCAGTGTCTCCTGTTACCCCAACTCCTCAACCTGAAAGCCCAGTAAGCCCAGCTCAACCAGCTGCAAGCGAAACAAAAGAAGTGGCAACAAACAAACCAGTCGCTGTCACTTATCATACAGGTGGTCAAGCGGAAGTAGTTGCTACACCAGCAACCGGTCTTCCAAAAACAGGTCAAGAAGAATTGGCTTCAACCGTCCTTAGCCTCTTTGGCATGACCTCACTAGCTTTAGCAGGCTTTGTAGCCAGCAAAAAACGCGAAGGCTAAGTTCTTCATCCGTTAACTTACCCTAAAAAACGTCCGTTCTATAAAGAAACGGACGTTTTTGATCTTAGGCTGTTTTCTCCACCCAGACACTGCGGACAAAGAAGAGGCTGATCAGAGCTAGTGCTAGAAAGGCGACTCCAAGGTAATAATAGGGTTGATCCATTGTGGTAGATCGACCAGAGAGGTTGACAATCCCTCGGTAGAGGGCTCCGGCTGTTAGCGTAGCCACTCCTGAATTCCAAAGATTGAGACTCAGGCGAGAGAGGCCTTTCACCATCAACTGTAGAAGCACTAGTAGGGCGCCACCGATCAAAGGAATCAAGAAGAGGTAGTGCATGAAGGCAGAGGTTTCGCCAAAACTAAAGTGTTCATAGATGCGACTTCCGACAAAGAAGAAAGCTGAAATCAGAGTGTACCAGAGAATCGTTTTTTTCAACCGTTGTTTAATAGGATTAGTAACCGATGTAGACAATGTCACTCACCGCCCTTTCTGAGATAGTACCATTTGTTGTTGGTTTGTTAATGACTTGGCCATTGAAGTAAAGGGTAGAAGATCCACCCCCATCCAGGTTGTAGGCTGTTTTAACGCCATACGATTTCATCACTTCCGCTAATTGGTAGAGAGAAAGCCCTTCACTTTCTGAAGTCCGTCCGTCTGACACGACGATAATGTAGTGGTTTTCATCGATGATCCCAATCGCTGTCCGTGGGTTGGATGCCATAGATTGCCCGACCTCTGAGTTGGTATCGATGGTAATTTCTCCATTTTCAACTAAGGAAGGACCGAAAGCGAGGAGATTGACGACCCCGTCCTTGACCAATTGATCCGCAGAGATCTCATCTTCGTAGATAATTTTGAAGGATCCATCCTTGTAAATGGCTAGGTCCCCATTGCTTGAATCTTCCCGAACGGTATCTCGGTAGACCACTCCATTTCGGATGACGTATCCTGTACTGTTAGCCCCGTAATAGTCACCATTCACTGCCAGAATGGCACTGTTGTTGGCGGCTGTGACAGAGGTCTTAGCAGTCACGTTGGTTCCGTAAGTATTTTGTGCAAAGGCTGTTTTGAGGTAGTCAGATGAGCTGACTGTGATATCTGCGATGTAAACCTGGGTATTTTCAACCGTTTTTTCTGTTAGGCTCACCTGGATATTGTCATCTGAATAGCTAGTATCGGTCGTTGTAGCCGATGCAGCTGCTTTTTTGGCTGCCTTGGTGTCCGTAGTCGTAGCTTTTACAGTTTGGATGGCATCGGATAAGACAAAGGTCTTGAGCATCGAGTAGCTAAAACTGCTGGTCAAAAGAAGGCCAAAGCAGGCAGCATAGGTGTAGGATTTTTTAAAGAATTTCATGGTGGGGAGCAGTCCTTTCTTTGAAGATCACTTTTTTCTGGATCACCCATGAGACCAGAAAGAGGAGGAAGCCGACAACAATCTTACTGATCAGGAGATTGAGCCCGAAAGCAGTATAGAAGAGTCGAATCAAGAGCGTATCGAGAATAAAGAGGCCAAGAGCTAGGCCAAAGTAGCCACTTCCAGTTTTAGCGACGCTGTCTTTGTTCTTAAAGACTAGGTGCTTATTGGTCGAGTAGTTAAAGATGGAACTCGTTACACGAGCGATCCCATTGGCTAGGAGAATACGTAGACTAATGGGCACGGCCATCATCACGAAGAGGAAGAAGGCGTAGACCAGATAGTCAACGATAAAACTACTCAGAGAGGAGAGGGCAAACTTGAACATGTCCTTGTAGATCATGAGGCCATCTCGAATAGGTCGGAAGTGGGAGCCTTCGTTGTCATTGATGTAGACCGTCTCGATGGGAACTTCCACGATGGGGAAGGACTTGCTTGCTGCAAGGAGAACATTCATCTCATACTCATAGCGCTGTCCTTCAACCTCAAGCATGAAAGGCAAGAGATTCGTAGTGAAAGCCCGTAAGCCTGTTTGGGTATCGCTGACCGCCACTCCGGTTTGTTGCTTAAACAAGAAGCGGGTCAATTTATTCCCGAAAGCAGAACGCAAAGGAACTTTTCCAGAGAAGGCGCGTGCTCCTAGAATAAGTGCTCCAGGATGCTCTTGAGATTGGTTAACAACCCTGAAAATATCCCAAATTTTGTGCTGACCGTCTGCATCAGCTGTAACAATGCTTCCATAGGTACCTCTTTCTAGGATGTAGGCATAAGCAGTCTTGAGAGCTTGCCCTTTTCCTTGGTTGTGCTCATGAGTCAGAACTGTCGCAAGACCCTCTAATTTGTCAAAAATTACTTTCTTGTCAGCGTCACTCCCATCGTCGACAACGATGATGTGGAGATCGCTCTTAGCGTGGACCAAGCGAACCAGTTTGACAAGATTCAGATCTGGTTGATAGGCGGGGATGATAAGATAATTCATAATCGTTCCTCGTTTCTTGAGATTTGTTGTAGCTAGTATAAAGACTCAAGCTTAAAGCTAACTGATATCAGTTTTCTTTAAGGAAAGAGGAGAAAGAAGGGAAAGAGTTTTTTCTATAAAATGTCATATTTTAGGACATTTCTTTCTTTTTTCTCGAAGGGGACGTCCAGAATCATTTTTCAAATCCTAAAGATAATTCTTGCCTTTGTTCGAAAAGTCTGGTATAATAGTTTCTTGTGAGTAAACCTCACTTACCCCTTGCAAAGACAGGGGGTCATTAGTCCAAAAGGAGGAACATTATCAATGGCTAAATACGAAATTCTTTATATTATTCGTCCAAACATTGAAGAAGAAGCTAAAAACGCTTTGGTAGCACGTTTCGATTCTATCTTGACTGACAACGGTGCAACTGTTGTTGAATCAAAAGATTGGGAAAAACGTCGTCTTGCATACGAAATCCAAGATTTCCGTGAAGGACTTTACCACATCGTAAACGTTGAAGCGAACGACGCTGTAGCTCTTAACGAGTTCGACCGTCTTTCAAAAATCAACGGTGACATTCTTCGTCACATGATCGTAAAAGTTGACGCGTAAGAAATCATCAGAGGTGACTTATGATTAACAATGTTGTACTTGTCGGTCGTATGACCCGTGATGCTGAACTTCGCTACACTCCAAGCAATCAAGCAGTTGCTACTTTCAGCCTAGCTGTCAACCGCAACTTCAAGAGTCAAAATGGAGAGCGCGAAGCCGATTTCATCAACTGTGTGATCTGGCGTCAGCAAGCAGAAAACTTAGCCAACTGGGCTAAGAAAGGTGCTTTGATTGGGATTACCGGTCGCATTCAAACACGTAATTACGAAAACCAGCAAGGTCAACGTGTTTATGTCACTGAAGTCGTAGCAGACAGCTTCCAACTATTGGAAAGCCGTGCAGCACGCGAAGGGCATGCAGGTGGTGGCTATTCATCAGGCAACGGTGGTTTTGCTGGAAATGCAACCCCAAGTTTTGGTGGATCTGAACCAAGCAATGCAGCGCCAAACTTTGGTCGTGAAGAAAATCCATTTGGAGCGAATCCAATGGATATCTCAGACGACGATCTTCCATTCTAAGAATGGGTTTAACGAATTAAAACTATAAAGGAGAATTAAACATGGCTCAACAACGTCGTGGCGGATTCAAACGCCGTAAAAAAGTTGATTACATCGCAGCAAACAAAATCGAATATGTCGATTACAAAGATACTGAGCTTCTTAGCCGTTTCGTTTCAGAACGTGGGAAAATCCTTCCTCGTCGTGTAACTGGAACTTCAGCGAAGAACCAACGTAAAGTAACAACAGCTATCAAACGCGCTCGCGTAATGGCTTTGATGCCTTTCGTAAACGAAGATTAAAAAAGAGGTCCAGTGGACCTCTTTTTCACGAGCTTGAAAATAAAAAAGCGAGTAAGACCCTAACGGGTCTTTTTTTCACGAGCGTGGAAATGTAAGAGCGAGTTGAGGTCCGGTGGACCTCTTTTTCAGACCCTTTGGATCTTTTTTTGCGAGCATAGAAATGTGGTAGTGAGTTAGGTCCGTGTGAAGCTCTTTGACCTTTCTCAAGCTCTAATTATGCTATAATGATGAAGAAAAAGGTATCAAGGAGCGCAACATGAAGGAAGGTGTAATCATCAGGAGGATGATAAAGGCAGATATTGAGCACATCTCTAAAGCCTTTATCCACCAAGGGTGGCCAGGTAGAGAGGATATCCTGACTAGCTATTTTCAGGAACAGGAGAATAGAGAGAGGGACGTATTAGTAGCTGAGTCGGATGGATTTGTGGCAGGTTATATCACTATATTGCCTGTTGCCAAGCACGGCCCTTTCGTGGGAGTCTATCCTGAACTATCTGATTTTAATGTTTTTGAGCCGTTTAGAAATCGAGGAATTGGGAATCAACTTTTAGAAGAGGCGGAAAAAAGAGTCCGGCTACTATCAGAGATTGTTACTTTAGGGGTTGGTTTACACTCGGGTTATGGCCCAGCTCAAAGACTGTATGTCAAACGGGGCTATATCCCAGATGGATCTGGGGTTTGGTTTAGTGATCACCCCTTGGCCCCTTACAGTTCTTGTGAAAACAATGATGACTTAGTCCTCTATTTTTCAAAAAGATTGAACAGGGAAATACAGTAAAACAAAAACGGATGAAAACTTCATCCGTTTCTTTTTAGCGTCGAGTTGCGGGTGCTGTGCTCGAGCTTTTAATATTAAAGCGTTTCTTGAGGTAGAAACGAAGGACAAGTGCTAAAGCACCTAAAACGATGGCAAAAACATCTGGAATAGTTGGGTTGAGAACCTGTGGGAGTAAGGAAGTAAAGGACAAGACAATGACCCAAAGGAACATGACTCCGACAAGAATCGGCATAGATTTCCAAAGAGAAGGACGTTCGCTACGATCTTTGGTACCATCCATATACTGATAGAAGAAGTAGTACATAAGGTACAAGAGCAGGGCCCCTGTCAAACTTCCAAGAATCAAGGTGATCAACCCATAGCCAGTACGACGTGGTGCAACCAAGTTCATAAAGGCGCTAATCGCAGCAAAAACACCAAAGATAAAGAGGAAGGAATCCAAAATCATGAGAGAGGGAGCATCGTTTAATTTCGGATGCTCTTTTTCATAGCGCTCTTTCTCGCTGAAAGAGTTCGCCCATACAGTTGGAGCTCCAAAAAGGGTCCGTGCCGGAATTCCTTTCCCTTGGTTTTCATGGATAGCTGGAAGAATTTCTTGGATGAGGCTTTCTGCTTCTTCCTCTGTCTTTCCGTTTTCAAGCAATTGGTGTTTGGCGATCCGGATAAATTCTAGATTTTTCTTACTAAGTTGATGAAGGTCGGTGTGAGACATAGTTACTCCTTTGATGTACAAGTTTGGTTAGAACCATTTTTTATGGATGAGGTAGACGACGAGAGACCCGGTCAGGGCAAAGGCGATGAAAATAATCAGCCAGAAGGCATGAGGTTCGCCATTGAGCGGAAGCTCATTGTCCTTGAAGTTCATCCCGTAGGCCGAAAAGATCATGGTCGGAATGGACATGACAATGGTAACGAGGGCCAGGGTCTTCATGATGTTGTTCTGGTTGTTGGAGATGATCGATGCGAAGGTATCGGTCATGGAGTGCAGGATATTTCCATAAATATCTGCCATCTCGATGGCCTGCTGGGTTTCGATCAAGGTATCTTCCAACAGATCCTCGTCTTCTAGGTATTTCTTGATGTTACTAGTAGCACTGGTCAATTTCTTGATCACGCGCTCATTGGTTTTCAGAGAGGCCTTAAAGTAGACGATGGTTTTTTCCAACTCCATCAACTCAATCAGCTCTTCATTACGCGTTGATTTGTGCAATTGGGTTTCAATCTGTTCGCTTTTGCGATCCAAGGTACGAAGTGCAGACAAGTACAGTTCAGCGTTGCGATAGAGGATCTGAAAGATAAAGCGCGACCGCATAAAGGTATAGAAATTCCGCAAGCGTCGGTTGATAAAGATATCGAGAAGTGGCAATTTCTCCAAGCAAGTCGTGATAATAGCCTCTTCTGTCAGGATAATCCCTAGCGGAATGGTCACGTAGTAGGTCTGATTGTTCCGCTCTTCCTTAATGGGAACGTCTACGATGATCAAAGTATATTCATCTTCGATGGTCATACGGGACATTTCTTCCGCATCGAGTGGTGCCCGTAAGTCGGCAATATCGATATTAAAAGCAGAGGCGATTTCCATCGATTCACTTTGAGAAGGGTTAACAAGGTTGATCCAGCTACCGGGTTCCAGTGTCTCTATTTCTTTAAATTCAGTCGTTGTCGATAAAAAGACCTGTTTCATGGTGCCTCCCCTTGTTTTTTTACACCTTAACATTATATCAGAAAAAGGACGGTTTTGGATAAAAGAATACTAAAAAATTTGTTATAATGGAGGTTAACAAAAAGGTGATTAGAGTAAGAACATGCAAGATAAAATTGTCATTCATGGGGCACGCGCCCATAATTTAAAAAATATAGACGTGGAAATTCCACGGGACAAATTAGTCGTGGTGACGGGGTTGTCTGGTTCTGGAAAGTCCAGTCTG
This sequence comes from Streptococcus sp. S5, assembly GCF_034134805.1. Lineage (NCBI taxonomy): Bacteria > Bacillati > Bacillota > Bacilli > Lactobacillales > Streptococcaceae > Streptococcus > Streptococcus lingualis. The sequence goes on from NZ_CP139419.1 coordinate 568,734, forward strand.
GCCTTTGATACCCTTTATGCAGAAGGTCAGCGCCGCTACGTGGAGAGCTTATCGGCCTATGCCCGTCAGTTCTTGGGAAATATGGAAAAACCAGATGTGGATTCCATTGACGGCTTGAGTCCAGCCATTTCCATCGACCAAAAAACGACCAGTAAAAACCCCCGTTCTACAGTGGGGACGGCAACAGAGATCAATGACTACCTGCGCTTGCTCTATGCGCGTGTAGGGACGCCTTATTGTATCAATGGGCATGGAGCGATTACAGCTTCTTCGGTTGAGCAAATTGTCGATCAAGTCTTGGAATTACCAGAGCGCCAACGCCTGCAAATTCTAGCTCCCATTATTCGCAAGAAAAAAGGCCAGCACAAGAATATCATTGAAAAGGTGCAAAAAGACGGCTATGTCCGGGTGCGGGTCGATGGTGAGATCTATGATGTGACAGAGGTTCCAGAACTGTCTAAAAGCAAGCAACACACGATTGAAGTGGTTGTGGACCGAATCGTGATCAAAGAGGGCATTCGCTCGCGGCTCTTTGATTCGATTGAAGCAGCTCTTCGGATTGCGGATGGTTATGTGGTGATTGATACCATGGATGGCAAAGAGCTACTCTTTTCTGAGCATTATGCTTGTCCAGTCTGTGGCTTTACCGTTCCTGAATTAGAGCCCCGCCTCTTTTCTTTCAATGCACCTTTCGGATCTTGTCCAGACTGTGATGGGCTGGGCATTAAGCTAGAGGTGGACTTGGATTTGGTGGTGCCAGATGATCGCTTAACCCTTCGCGAAGGAGCACTTGCTCCTTGGAATCCGATCTCTTCCAACTACTATCCACAGATGTTGGAGCAGGCCATGATCCATTTTGGCGTTGATATGGACCGACCTTTTTCCGATCTTTCTCAAGAAGAAAAGGACTTGGTTCTCTATGGGTCAAACGGGAAGGAATTCCACTTCCACTATGAAAATGAGTTTGGTGGAGTTCGAGATATCGAGATTCCTTTTGAAGGGGTCGTAAACAATATTCACCGTCGTTTCCGTGAGACCAATAGTGATTTCACTCGCAACCAAATGCGCTCTTATATGAACGAATTGACCTGTGCGACCTGCCATGGCTACCGTCTCAATGACCAGGCTCTTTCTGTTCGTGTCGGAGGAGAAAAGGGGATGCATATCGGGGAAGTGTCAGATCTATCAATTGCGGACCACTTAAAAGCTGTGGATCAGTTGGTCTTAACAGACAATGAAGCTACGATTGCAAGACCGATCCTAAAAGAGATTAAGGATCGCTTGACCTTCTTAAACAATGTGGGGCTCAATTACTTGACCTTGTCACGATCGGCTGGGACCTTGTCAGGTGGAGAAAGCCAGCGCATTCGCTTGGCAACCCAGATTGGTTCCAACCTCTCTGGTGTCCTTTACATCTTGGATGAGCCGTCTATCGGCCTCCATCAAAGGGACAATGACCGCTTGATTGCCAGTCTCAAGAAGATGCGCGATTTAGGCAACACCTTGATCGTCGTCGAACATGATGAGGATACCATGAGAGAGGCAGACTACCTGATCGATGTCGGCCCAGGTGCCGGTGTTTTTGGGGGAGAGATCGTTGCGGCTGGAACTCCTAAGCAGGTGGCTCGCAACAGCAAATCCATCACTGGCCAGTACTTGTCCGGCAAACGCAAGATTCCGGTTCCAACAGAGCGCCGTTCAGGAAATGGTCGCTATATTGAAATTACAGGGGCCAGTGAGAACAACTTACAAGACATCACTGCACGCTTTCCTCTGGGCAAATTCATTGCAGTCACTGGAGTTTCCGGTTCTGGAAAATCGACCTTGATCAATGGCATCTTGAAAAAAGCCATCGCTCAAAAGCTCAACCGTAATTCGGAAAAACCAGGGAAATACAAGACGATTCAGGGGATTGAGCATATCGATCGCTTGATCGACATTGATCAAAGCCCGATTGGTCGGACTCCTCGTTCCAATCCAGCGACCTATACAGGCGTCTTTGATGATATTCGCGATCTCTTTGCTCAGACCAATGAAGCCAAAATTCGGGGCTATAAAAAAGGCCGCTTTAGTTTCAATGTCAAGGGTGGGCGTTGTGAAGCCTGCTCAGGAGATGGGATCATCAAGATTGAAATGCACTTCTTGCCAGATGTCTTCGTTCCTTGTGAGGTCTGCCATGGACGTCGTTACAATAGTGAGACCCTTGAAGTCCACTACAAGGAAAAAAATATTGCTGAAGTGCTGGATATGACGGTCAACAAGGCAGTTGAATTCTTCAAGCACATTCCAAAAATTGAACGCAAACTCAAGACCATCCAAGATGTGGGCTTGGGCTATGTAACGCTGGGGCAACCAGCGACCACCCTTTCAGGTGGGGAGGCGCAACGGATGAAGTTGGCTTCTGAATTGCACAAGCGCTCTACAGGCAAATCCTTCTATATCTTGGATGAACCTACGACCGGACTCCATACCGAAGACATTTCTCGCTTGATCAAAGTCTTAGAGCGATTTGTGGATGATGGCAATACAGTCCTTGTGATTGAGCACAATTTGGATGTCATTAAGACAGCAGACCATATCATCGATTTAGGACCAGAAGGTGGTGTCGGTGGAGGAACCATTATTGCGACCGGAACACCAGAAGAAGTAGCAGCAAATCCTGCTAGCTACACAGGACAATATTTGAAAGGAAAATTACAATGAATCAACGGATCAGCAACTTAAGAAACAAAATGAAAGCCCAAAACCTCAAAGCGGTATTGATTAACAATTTGAAAAATGTTTATTACTTGACCAATTTCTGGGGTTCAAACGGGACTGCTTTGGTGACAGAAGAACGCGTGGTCCTCTTTACAGATTCGCGCTACACCATTCATGCCCATGCGACTTGTTTCCCCTTTGTAGAGATTGTGGAAACCCGCGATGAGTTGACTGGAGCTGCAGAGATCGTAAAGGATCTTGGCATCAAAGAACTTGGTTTTGAGGACGAAGTGACGGTGGCCTACCATGCCCGCATGGCTTCTGTTTTCAGTGGCATTAGCCTTCAATCCCTAGCGAACTTTGTCATGGAATTGCGCTTGATTAAAGATGAAACTGAGATTGCGGCCATTAAAAAAGCTTGTAGCATCTCTGACCAAGCCTTCCATGATATTTTAGACTATATCAAGGTAGGGAAAACGACAGAGTTGGAAGCAGCAACTTTCCTTGATTTTAGAATGCGGGAGTTGGGAGCTTCTGGTGTATCTTTTGATATTATTTCAGCAGCTGGTGAACGCTCTGCCATGCCTCATGCGACTCCAAGTGATCGGGTCATTTCAGCAGGAGATGCCTTGACCCTTGATTTTGGTTGCTTGTATAACCACTATGTCAGCGATATGACACGGACTATCTATGCAGGACATGTCAGCGACAAGGAAAGAGAAATTTACGAAACCGTTTTGAAAGCCAATCAAGCCTTGATTGATGCGGCTAAAGATGGACTTGGCTTCCGTGATTTTGATAAAATTCCACGTGATGTGATCGAAAGAGCCGGCTATGGTCAATACTTTACTCATGGAATCGGTCATGGAATTGGGCTAGATATCCACGAAGAGCCATACTTCAGCCAAACGTCTAAAGAAGCGATTCAAGCAGGGATGGTCTTAACAGATGAGCCAGGTATTTATATCGAAGGTCTCTCTGGTGTGCGGATCGAAGATGACCTCTTGATCACAGAAACAGGCTGTGAAGTCTTGACCCTTGCTCCTAAAGAATTGATTGTCCTATAAAATATACGTTTTTCTTAACTTCTGTTTAGACAGAGATGTGAAGAGAAGACTATGAAATGAATTGTAGAGTAATTCTTCTCCCAGACATCTTATTTGGAGCCCTATCCATTTTGGTATAGGAACTACAATAACAAAACACGAAAGAAGCAAAGGGGAATTTGGATCTGGATGGATCAGGGGCGGTCCATAGCAATCCTTTCTTCTCAAAAAGAGAAGATTGCTGTTTGAGAAAAATCAAATAGTGTGTTACAATAAAGAGTAATCTATTTTTAAAAAAGAGGTAATAAAACATGATCGAAGCAAGTAAATTGAAAGCTGGTATGACTTTTGAAACAGCTGACGGAAAATTGATCCGCGTTTTGGAAGCTAGCCACCACAAACCAGGTAAAGGAAACACTATCATGCGTATGAAATTGCGTGATGTCCGTACTGGTTCAACATTTGATACAAGCTACCGTCCAGAAGAAAAATTTGAACAAGCGATTATCGAAACTGTTCCAGCTCAATACTTGTACAAAATGGATGATACAGCCTACTTCATGAACACTGAAACATATGACCAATATGAAATTCCAGTTGTGAATGTAGAACAAGAATTGCTTTACATCCTTGAAAACTCAGAAGTAAAAATTCAATTCTACGGAAGCGAAGTCATCGGTGTAACAGTACCTACAACTGTTGAATTGACTGTTGCAGAAACTCAACCATCTATCAAAGGTGCTACAGTGACTGGTTCTGGTAAACCTGCTACAATGGAAACTGGTTTGGTCGTAAACGTTCCTGACTTCATCGAAGCTGGACAAAAATTGGTCATTAACACTACTGAAGGAACTTACGTTTCTCGTGCATAAGAGACATCTCAGGGTGTCAAATAGAAAGGAACTTCTATGGCAACTGAACAATTTGGTGACATCGTTATTGCACCACGTGTATTAGAAAAAATTATTGCGATTGCGACAGCAAAAGTAGAGGGTGTCTATTCGCTTGAAAACAAGAGTGTTTCAGATAGCTTATCCAAACGCTCACTTGGACGTGGCGTTTACCTTCATACAGAAGAAGATGGTCAAGTTTCAGTAGACATCTATCTCTATTTAGAATATGGAGTGGCTGTACCATCTGTCGCTGTAGCCATTCAAAAAGCGGTTAAGTCTGCAGTTTATGATATGGCAGATGTAACCTTGGATGCTGTCAACATTCACGTTGTTGGTATTGCAACGGAAAAATCTCCAAAACCAGACTTGAAAGACTTGTTTAATGAGGACTTCCTCAATGACTGATGAAATTTTATTAGAATCACGTCGAGATTTGCGTGAGCGCGCCTTCCAAGCCTTGATGGCCTTGGAATACGATGGAGACATTGTTGAAGCTTGTCGCTTTGCTTATCTACATGACAAGGACCTAGCAGAAGACAAAGAAGTCGATCTTCCTGCCTTTCTCATGAATCTCGTGACGGGTGTCTATCAGTCAAAAGATCAACTAGACCAACAAATCGGTCAACATTTGAAAACCGGCTGGACTGTTGAGCGCTTGACCTTGGTAGAGAAAAACATCCTTCGTCTGGGAATTTATGAAATGACAGAGTTTGATACACCACAGATCGTCGCAGTCAATGAAGCGGTGGAATTGGCCAAGGCCTTTTCAGATGAAACCTCTTCACGATTTGTCAACGGTGTCCTCAGTCAATTTGTGACAGAAGAATAAGTAAAAAGAGCCTACTGGCTCTTTTTTTGGTAAAAAATATCCCCACAGTTTCTACTGAGGGGATATTGCTTTTAGACACTTTTTCCAGAGTGGAGACTAACGGGCAAGAAATAACCGGTAGTTGCTACTTTTTTTCCTTCTATCTTTTGGAGTAAAAGATCCACCATGAGGATAGCAATGTCTTCGAGGGGTTGTTGGATGGTTGTCAGTTCAGGTGTATAGGTCTCGATGAACTGGGTTCCATCATAACCAATCACTTTCAAATCCTGAGGAATCTGAATATCTAATTCTCTAGCGACTTTCATGATCAAGATCGCCGTCAAATCATCGGAGGCAAAAATGGCATCTGGTTTGTGGTGGGTTAAAATCTGTTTGATTTCCATTTCTTTGCGAATAGGGGAGAAATCACTGGAAACATTAATGATCATGGACTCAGGTAGAACTGATGCAAATCCCGCATGACGCAAGCCAGTTGGGGAGTTAGAGTTGTCATTCCCTGTGATCATGATAATCTTTCGGGCTCCGGTTTTTACTAAAGTTTCTGCTGCAAGCACCCCGCCAGCGTAGTTGTCTGAAGAGACAACCGGAATTTCTGGGGAGAGGTTGCGGTCAAAAGCAATGATAGGAGCAGTTACCCGGTTGTAATCTTCAATGCCCAAATTATGGCTTCCTGAAATGATGCCATCTACCTGGTTGGCCTCCAACATCTCAATGTATTCGCGCTCTTTTTCGGAGTCGTGTTCACTATTGCAGATGATGGTTTTATAGCCGTGTTTGAAGAGTTGGTGCTCTAGTTTGTCGATTAATTCAGCATAGAAAACATTACTGATGTTGGGAAAGATCAAGCCGACTAACTTGGCTGATTTTCCTTGGAGGCTACGAGCAACATTGTTAGGTTTATAGCCCAATTCTCGCATGGCTTCTTGGACTTTTTGGATCGTTTTTTCAGACAGGTATCCTTTTTTATTGATAACCCGTGAGACAGTAGTAGGGCTGACACCGGCGAGTTTGGCGACATCAGTTAGCTTTGCGACCATAATCAAGTTCGTAGTATGTTCCAGTAGGGGTTCCAGACTTGATCAAGATTCCATTTTGATCTGCATGTGGGTAGACCCGACCAGAAAATACTTTTTCTCCTTTATTGATAAAGATTTCAAAAATCGAATTGTCAATGAAAATATTAGCGGTTGTTGCTTGGTTAGCGATTGTGCAGCTACGGCTCGCACCGAATTCTTGGGCATATTGCTCACCAGCCTGGCTTCGATCGACTGTGACCAATCCTTTAGCCAGATCAAATGTGAGAGTTAAGCCCTTTCCTTCTGCATCTGCAAAGAGGACGATTTCGTTCTGGCTATCCTTTTCAAACTGCAATTCCAATTCATAGCAGTTCTTGGTTTGTGCCTTGTTGGCAAATGCCTCACTCTCAGCGCTCAAGTCCTTGATCGCTTCAACTGGGTATTGGTAGAGTTTGCCATCTTTGATGGTTAATTCTTTGACCAGTGAGAGAGCTCCTTGGTAGTCATAGGAATCCGTTGGATAAGAAACGTCTGGAAGACCTAGCCAGCTAACAGCATAGGCACGTCCATCGGGAGCATTAAATCCTTGAGTGGCATAGGCTTCAAAACCATAGTCGAGATTATGCAATTCAGATACATCGACCATTTTGGCCTTTTCTGGGTCAAAGCTTGCCCCGATCTTGTACATATTTGGATAGATATTGTCATAATCGAGAACGGATTTATCTAAGCCTTGAGGACAGTAGAGGAGAACGGGTTGGCCTCCAACAAAGACTAGGTTAGGACATTCCATCATATAAGCTGTCCGATCGTTTGCAAAATCCAAGTCACCGATTGCAACCCAGTTGGTATAGTCGTTATCTACAGCCTTATAGAGACGGATGAATCCTTTCTTCTCAAGGTCTTGACCGCCAACGATAGCGTAGAATTGACCCTTGAAATTAAAAATCTGTGGGTCACGGAAGTGATCCGTAGAGTCAGCCGGTTGATCAATCAAGATTTTGTCAATTTTTTCAATCTTTCCGTCCTTGTTCATCAAAGCACCGACTTGGTATGGATGACGAACCCATTCTGCATCACGAACATTTCCGGTGTAGAATAGGAATAGTTTGTCACCAAACTGCATGGCTGATCCGGAATAAGCTCCATGACTATCCAGATCTGTGTCTGGAAGAAGCGTTACACCAGTTTCTTTGAAATGAACCAAGTCTTCGCTTTCTGTTTGTACCCATGATTTCAATCCATGAGCTGCTCCAAATGGAAAATTTTGGTAAAACAAGATCCATTTCCCATCAAAGTAGGAAAAACCGTTAGGATCATTTAAGAGACCTGCTTTTGGCTCAACATGATAGTGTGTATGCCAAGGAGATTTCGCCATGTTTTCTTGGATGGCTTGCTTTTCCTCTGTTGTCCAGTCTTCGTAACGTCTGTAACGACGTTCAGTTGTCCATTCCATTTTATTCCTCCGAATTTTTTCTTACTTCCATAGTAACGATTTCCTATTAAAAATGCAAGCAATAAATGAAAAAAATGGCAAAAAATGTCAAACGATTGACAGCTATTTTGCAGCCTGAAGAAAAGAGGAGAAGTTGAAAATTTATAAAATATGAAAGAAAATGAAAATAAAAGTCTGATTTAAAGTGCTAAAAAGCGTAGTACAGGCCTGTTTTAAAATGAAAATAGTTTCATACTGTCAAAAGGTGTCAAAAAGTCCAAAAAAGTTTCAAAAAAATCCTGCAAAACGCTTGACATATTTTCAATACGTGGTACAATTAAAAACGTAGAAACGATTTAACCGTTTACATTACAAAAAATAAGGAGATTTTTGCAAAATGTCAAATACAGAAATTGCAAAGCAGGTCATCGATGCAATCGGTGGGGTTGAGAACGTTAGCAGTGTTGCTCACTGTGCGACTCGTCTTCGCGTGATGGTAAAAGATGAATCAAAAATCAACAAAGATGTTGTTGAGAACATTGAAAAAGTACAAGGTGCTTTCTTTAACTCAGGTCAATACCAAATCATCTTTGGTACTGGTACTGTAAACAAGATCTATGATGAAGTAGTAGCTCTTGGCTTACCAACATCATCAAAAGATGAAATGAAAGCAGAAGCCGCTAAACAAGGAAACTGGTTCCAACGCGCGATCCGTACCTTTGGAGACGTTTTTGTTCCAATTCTACCAGCAATTGTTGCGACTGGATTGTTTATGGGGATTCGTGGTGCCATTGCTCAAGACCAGGTTTTGGCTTTGTTTGGCACAACAGCAGATGCATTTAAATCTACTGATTTTTATACCTATTCAACAATTTTAACTGATACCGCGTTTGCCTTCTTCCCAGCCTTGATTTCATGGTCTGCATTCCGAGTATTCGGAGGAAATCCTGTTCTTGGGATTGTAATTGGTTTGATGATGGTTAGTCCGACACTTCCAAATGCGTGGGTTGTAGCGGAAGATCCTTCTAAAGCAGCAACATACTTTGGTATCTTCCATCATGTGGTTGGATTCCAGAACTCAGTTCTTCCCGCTTTCTTCGTTGGTCTAATTGGTGCGAAACTTGAAAAGTGGCTCCATAAGAAAATTCCAGATGTCTTAGATTTGTTATTGGTTCCATTATTCACATTGACAATCATGTCATTCCTCGCTTTGTTTATTATTGGTCCATTCTTCCACAGTATCGAAGAATATGTACTAAATGTAACTAAGTTTATTTTGAATTTACCATTTGGTCTTGCAGGTCTTCTTATTGGTGGCGTTCATCAGTTGATTGTCGTTACCGGCGTCCATCATATCTTTAATCTTCTTGAATCACAATTAATTACTGCAGATAAAAAAGATCCATTTAATGCAATTATTACAGCGGCTATGACTGCACAAGCTGGAGCTACTTTAGCAGTGGCAGTGAAATCTAAATCTCAAAAAGTGAAAGCTCTAGCATTTCCTGCAACTATCTCTGCCTTGTTAGGTATTACTGAGCCTGCAATCTTTGGTGTAAACTTGCGTTATGTGAAACCATTCGTTATTGCTTTGGGAGCAGGTGCAGTAGGTGGTTGGATTGCATCTATGTTAAATCTTGCTGGTACAGGATTTGGTATTACAATTATTCCAGGAACGCTTCTCTATCTAAACGGTCAATTATTGAAATATGTATTTATGGTTGTATTTACAACTGCCCTAAGTTTCGGTTTGACTTATATGTTTGGTTATGAAGATGAAGCTTCATCAGTTCCTGCAGAGGACAAAGAAGCAGAAGCTATTATTGAAGAAGAAACAACTGGAGCTCTTCCAGCATCTCTTCAAGACGAAACCATTATCTCTCCGATCGTTGGTCAAGCTGTTGCTTTGTCTGATGTGAATGATCCTGTCTTCTCAAGTGGAGCGATGGGACAAGGAATTGCCATCAAACCAACTGAAGGCGTTGTCTATGCACCAGCTGATGCTGAAGTAACCATTGCTTTTGCAACTGGTCACGCTTACGGTTTGAAGACCGCTAATGGTGCTGAAATCTTGATCCACGTTGGGATTGATACCGTATCAATGAACGGTGAAGGATTTGATCAAAAAGTAGCTCAAGGTGATAAAGTGAAAGCTGGTGATGTCCTTGGTACATTTGATGCAGCGAAAATTGCCGCAGCTGGTCTTGAAGACACAACTATGGTGATCGTCACTAACACAGCTGACTATGCTTCTGTCACACCTGTTGCAACTGGATCTGTTGCGAAGGGTGATGCGATCATCGAAGTCAAAGCTTAATCGAAAAATAAGTTCTCAAGGACTGGTCTATCATCTCCAGTCCTTGAATTTTATTTCTCAAAAAAAGTGTGTTTTTTCTTTAGAGAAGAGAAAAAGATTGACTACAAAATATGCTATAATAAATACAGGATATTTTTCATAATAAAAAAGGAGCCAACATGACAAAATTATATGGAAGTTTGGAAGCTGGCGGTACAAAATTTGTTTGTGCAGTTGGTGATGAAAACTATAATGTTGTGGAAAAAGTACAATTTCCAACAACCAAGCCAATTGAGACGATTGATAAGTGTATTGAATTTTTCTCAAAATTTGAGGATCTAGTTGGGCTTGCGATTGGATCATTTGGACCAATTGATATCGATCCAAATTCAAACACTTATGGTTTCATCACAACGACTCCAAAACCAAATTGGGCCAATGTAGATATCGTTGGGGCTTTCCGTCGTGCCTTGAATGTACCTATCTATTTCACAACAGATGTAAATAGTTCTGCCTATGGAGAAGTAGTCGCACGCAATAACGCGGGTGGCCATATCGAAAACTTGGTTTACTATACAATCGGAACAGGAATCGGAGCTGGTGTCATCCAACGTGGCGAGTTTATCGGGGGAGCTGGACACCCAGAAATGGGGCACTACTATGTGGCTCAACACCCAATGGATGTGGAAAAAGAATTCAAGGGTGTTTGTCCTTTCCACAATGGCTGTTTGGAAGGTCTTGCGGCTGGTCCTAGTCTCGAAGCTCGTACGGGTATTCGTGGGGAAAACATTGAACTCAACAGCAATGTATGGGATATTCAAGCCTACTACATCGCACAAGCAGCAGTGAATGCGACAGTTACCTTCCGCCCAGACGTCGTTGTCTTTGGAGGGGGAGTAATGGCTCAACAACATATGTTAGATCGTGTTCGCACGAAATTTACTGCCCTCTTGAACGGTTACCTCCCTGTACCAGATGTGAGAGATTATATTGTGACACCTGCAGTTGCCGGCAATGGTTCAGCGACCTTGGGGAACTTTGTCCTTGCAAAAGAAGTGAGCGAAAAGCTTAAAAAATAAGAAGCAATTGTCTCTTAGAGGTTAGAAACAAGAGCGAGGAGGCTGGGACAAAAGTCCTAGCCTCTCAATTATTTTTGGATTGTCGAGCAAGACGCAGTGGTTGAGTGGGCTCTACTATGCTGATTTCATCAGCTTTTACAGCCCTACTCAACTGTGCGGAGGTGGGACGACGAAATCGAATTCTAACGAATTACCGATTTCTGTCCCACTCTCTTCTTTCGTCTATCTATCAAGAAGTGAGGAAGGAATGAAAAAGAATATTGTAAAGGATGTCTTATTCTTGGGTCAAAAGTCAGAAGAAGCGACACCTGAGGATCGCACCTTGGCTTTGGATTTGCAGGACACCTTAAATGCTCATCTCCTTGAGTGTGTTGGTTTAGCGGCTAATATGATCGGGGTGAAAAAACGGGCGATTATCATCCGAATAGGAAGTGAAAATTTGGTCCTGTTTAATCCTGTTCTCCTTGAAAAGAAAAAACCTTACCAAACAGAGGAAGGATGCTTGTCCTTGGTAGGGAGTCGGCCGACCACCCGTTATGAGGAGATTACAGTGACCTATCGAGATGTGAATTGGAATGCAAAAACAATTCATTTGTCAGGCTTTCCGGCCCAGATCTGTCAGCACGAAATGGATCATCTAGAAGGCATTATTATCTAGAAGTCATTAATGGAGTCGATTGGGCTCCATTTTTTTAGTTCTTATAGAAACTTTTTTCTTGACAGGGATCTTTTTTGTGCTAAAATAGTTCTCATAGTAACTTTAAGGTTCTTATGAGAACTATTTGGAGGAATGATGGAAAAGCCATTACAAGAATTAAAAAAAATTGGCCATCTCATTCACCTCATGGTGGAAAGAGAGGCCAAGAAGAGAGGGTTTGAATTTAGCGCAGGACCACAAGGTCAGGTATTGAGATTCTTATCTCATCGTGAAAAGGAGGGAAAAGTGACCTTAATTCGGGATGTTGAACAGGAACTTCATATCACAAAATCCGTGACCAGTAATCTGATCAAGCGAATGGAGAAAAATGGGTTTATTTATTTAGAGGCTAGTCCGACCGATAAACGGGCCAAGTATGTCTACCTAACAGACAGTGTGAAAGCCAATTTGAATGACATGAAGCAATTCTTTGAAGAGGTAGAACGGAGTCTAGTAGCGGGTGTATCAGAAGAAGAATTGGCTATCTTTTTCAAGGTTATGCATCAATTTTATGAGAATATGAAAAAAAGGAGCGAGGAATGATCAATATATTTCGGCGCTTAACCGCCAAAGAATGGGGCGTGATTGCCCTTAGTACGGTCTTTATCTGTCTGGCAGTTTGGATGGATTTAAAGACCCCGGAATACTTGTCCGATATTACGACCCTCTTAGCTAAGGAGGGGACCAAGGTTTCTGATATCATGGAGCCAGGGAGTAAGATGTTGCTCTTCTCTTTTGGAAGCTTTTTGATGGCAGTTCTTGTGGGCTTTTTGGCTTCACGAGTCGCTGCCAGCTTTACGACGCGGCTTCGAGGAGAGATTTTCCACCAGGTGATGGATTACTCTGATGCAGAGATCAAGAAATTCTCCGTTCCCTCTCTCTTGACTCGGACGACCAATGATTTGACCCAGTTACAAATCATGATTGTCATGGGGATGCAGGTCGTGACGCGTGGGCCTATTATGGCGATTTGGGCCTTGACCAAGATTTGGGGCAAGAGCAGTGCCTGGACAACTTCTGTTGGGATTGCGGTCTTGATGGTCTTGATTCTGCTTTCTGTTCTGGTTCTGATTGCCTTTCCACGCCAGCAAAAGGTTCAAGGTTTGACCGATGCCTTGAATGCGACGACACGGGAGAGTTTGACTGGGGTGCGGGTCGTTCGCGCCTACAATGCGGAAGCGTATCAAAATGAGAAATTCCAGGCTGAAAACAAGGGCTTAACCCGTCTAAATCTCTTTGTTTATCGTTTGATGTCTCTGATGAACCCTGTCATGACAGTGGTATCAAGTGGCTTGACCCTTGCTATCTACTGGATTGGGGCGCACTTGATCAATGATATCGCCATGCCAAAAGATCCTACAAAGATCTTCACCAGTCCTGCATTAGCGGATCGGACCAAGGTCTTCTCAGATATGATCACCTTTTCTTCTTACGCCATGCAGGTTGTCGTTGGCTTTATGATGATGGTGGCCATCTTGATTATTCTTCCTCGTGCACTAGTATCCGCAAAACGGATTAATCAGGTCTTGGCTCTTGAACCGTCTGTAGCCTTCCCAAGTGAGTCAAAAGAAACAACAGGCCAAGCAGGTACAGTAGAATTTCAAGATGTTTCCTTCCGCTATGGACGGACTTCCCGTGCGGTGATTGAACATGTGACCTTCTCAGCTCAGAAAGGACAAACTGTTGCCTTCATCGGATCAACTGGTTCTGGTAAATCCACTTTGGTCAATTTAATCCCACGTTTTTACGATGCGACAGAAGGAAAGATCTTAGTGGATGGCGTCAATGTCAAGGGCTATAGCCACCAAGAATTGAACAATAAAGTCGGCTACATTCCCCAAAAAGCAGTGCTCTTCAGTGGCACTATTCGCTCCAATATGGAATTTGGAGAAAGTAGTCAAGGAAAATTAGAGGATGAAGCTATTTGGAAAGCTCTTGAATTGGCCCAAGCCAAAGAGTTTGTTGCCACAAAAGAGAAGGACTTGGATACAGAAGTAGCGCAAGGAGGAAGCAACTTCTCTGGAGGACAACGTCAACGTTTGGCCATTGCGCGTGCCCTTGCACGCAAGCCCGAGATCCTCATCTTTGATGATTCCTTCTCAGCCCTGGATTATAAAACGGATCGTATCTTGCGACAAGCCCTAAAAGAAGAGTTGGCAGATACGACCAAATTGATCGTTGCCCAACGGATTTCGACCATTATGGATGCGGATTTGATTTTGGTCCTGGATCAAGGGAAGGTCGTCGGTCAAGGTACCCACAAGGAATTGCTTGCGACCAATGAAGTCTATCAAGAAATTGCCTATTCACAATTGTCTAAGGAGGAGTTGGAACATGCATAAAACAAAACAAGAATCGTCCCTTTGGAGACAACTTTCTCCCTATTTGAAGGGCTTCCACCTATTTTTCCTAGTTGCTATCCTCTTTTCGGTCGTATCGAGTATTATCACGGTTATTGGACCGGATAAATTAAAAGAAATCACGGATACTATCACAAAAGGGATGGGAGGAGTCATTGATATTGACAAGATCACTTCGATTGCTCTGACCTTAGCCATCCTTTATGGAGTTGGAGCACTAGTGTCCTACAGCAGTAGCTTCATTATCTCAACGATGATTCAGCGCTTCGCAGAACGCTTGCGCAATGCCATCGCTGAAAAGATCAATCGTGTACCCCTCCAATATTTTGATAGTCACGAACAAGGAGATACCTTGTCTCGTGTGACCAATGACGTGGATTTGATGACCCAATCCTTTAACCAAAGCTTGGTTCAAATGGTCTCCTCTATCGTCTTATTGATCGGCTCCATCTTCATGATGTTTAAGACGGACTGGCACTTAGCTGTCACAGCGATTGTATCCGTCTTTGCTGGCTTTGCTCTTTCTAGCATCATTATGGTCAAGAGTCAGCCTTTGTTTAAACAGCAACAAGATAATCTTGCCAAAGTTTCAGGCTATGTTGAAGAAATCTATAGTGGCCACAATGTTGTTATTTCCTATAATGGCCGCCATCAAGCTAAAGATCATTTTGATGCCATCAACCAAGATTTGTACCATAGCATGTGGAAATCCCAATTCTTCTCTGGGATCATGATGCCCTTGATGCAGTTTGTAGGGAATTTCGGCTATGTCATGGTCTGTATCGTTGGGGCTGTCCTCACCATTAATGGAGACATTACCATCGGGACAATTGTGGCCTTTATGACCTATGTCCGCATCTTTACCCAACCAATTGGTCAAATGGCCCAAGGAATTACCCAATTGCAATCAGCCAGTGCTGCTATGGGGCGTGTCTTTGAATTCTTAGACGAAGAAGAAATGGAAGACGAATCCCAAAAAACACGTCAATTGGAAACACCAAAAGGTCATGTCACCTTTGAGCATGTTCGCTTTGGCTATTCACCAGACAAGACTATTATCCATGACTTTACAGCTGAAGCCAAACCGGGGCAAAAAGTGGCCATTGTTGGTCCGACAGGTGCAGGTAAGACGACCATGGTCAATCTCTTGATGCGTTTTTACGACATTCAAGCTGGTAAAATTACCATCGATGGTGTGGATACTAAGGCCATGAGCCGAGAAGAAGTTCATGATGCCTTTTCGATGGTCTTGCAAGATACCTGGCTATTTGAGGGGACCATTCGAGAAAACCTGGTCTTCAATCAAACGGATATTTCAGACGAAGCGGTGGAAGCAGCAACACGAGCTGTTGGGGTCCATCACTTTATTCGGACCTTGCCGAATGGTTATGACACCGTGCTAGATGATTCTGTCACCTTGTCCGTCGGTCAAAAGCAACTCTTGACCATTGCGCGTGCCCTCTTGAAGGATGCCCCGCTCCTCATCTTGGATGAAGCAACCTCATCTGTCGATACCCGTACAGAAGAGTTGATTCAAAAAGCCATGGACAAACTCATGGAAGGCCGGACCTCCTTTGTCATTGCCCATCGCTTGTCCACTATCCGTAATGCGGATCTGATTCTCGTGATGAAAGATGGAAATATTATCGAGCAGGGTAACCACCAAGAACTCATGAGCCAAAATGGCTTCTATGCCGATCTCTACAATAGCCAATTCACAGAAGAAGTAGCGTAAGAACAAGATACAAAGCCCGTAAAATGCACAGTGAAAATAGGAAATTCTTGCAGTGAGACATGCTCACAAGAGAATTTCCTATTTTCACACAGCATTTAGGGCGTGTTCAATTCGTGCAATGGCAAGCACAATGGTGCCTTGCCGACACGACTCACTAACTCCTCAGGTGGATAATATCGATCCACCTTCGTCCTGTCGCAATTCCAACAAGATACAAAGGGCGTAACATACAAAGTGAAAAAATGAGAGTGGGACAGAAATCGGTAATTCGTTAGAATTCGATTTCGTCGTCCCACCTCCGCACAGTTGAGTAGGGCTGTAAAAGCTGATGAAATCAGCGTAGTATAGCCCACTTAACCACTGCGTCTTGCTCGACAATCCAAAAACAATTAAGAGGCTAGGACTTTTGTCCCAGCCTCATTTTTTTATCGATAATAGTAATGGAAAAGACGTTTCTTAGAGACAGAAAAATGATAAATCATCAGATTTTAGTGATAAATCATGTGAAAAAGAAGAAAGAAAGGATAAAAAAGAAGCCTGGCTTGACAGGTTTTCTTAGGATCGCGTATACTAGTAGTATAAAATAAGATGAAAGACAGGAGTGCCAACATGAAGCCCAATCTTCAAGATTATCCGAAATTTTATCGTTGGCTAACCCTGCCTTTTGCGAGAAAACCACATCGTGTGCGGGTCCTTCAAAGGATGAATCGAATCCTGACGTTCGCCATGCCAGGCATCTACGGCCTGGTCTTTTGTTGGCTGTTTTTTAAGAAAACTTCAATGGGAGGCATCTGGCCTTTTATCTGGATCCCTGCTTCGGGTTTTGTCTTGTTTAGCCTCTTTCGTCATTGGGTTAATATTCCGAGACCTTATGAGAAATGGGAGATTCAACCCTTATTGGAAAAGAATTCATCCGGACATTCCTTTCCTAGCCGACATGTTTTTTCGGCCACCATTATCTCCATGTGTGTCTGCCAGTTGTCGCTTCCGCTAGGAATGTGCTCGATGCTCCTATCTCTTCTATTAGCCCTTGTCCGAGTTCTTGGAGGGGTTCATTATCCCAAGGATGTCCTCGTCGCTTGGGGATTGGGACTCGTCTGGGGAGGACTCTTTTTGCTGGCTTGAATGAACAAATTCTTAAAAATTGACCTTTGTCTAAGAGCGAGGGATAGTGTATACTGGAAAGTGGACTTAGAATAGGAGAGAAGATGAAGTACAGAAAAGCAAAAAAAGCAGATCTGGATCAGGTGGTTCGAGTAGCCAGTACAGCCTTTGAGGACTATCTATTTTTAAAAGTCATCAAGGATTTGGTGCGTGATCCCAAGCAGTATCCTGCCTTTGTTGAGGCAATGATGCGCATCTTGGTGAAGGTTTTTCTCAAGCACCATATTTGCCTTGTGGCAGAAAAAAACGATGAAATTTATGCGGTAGCCTTGTTGCAAAAAGGACCGATTCCTTTTCGGGCCTATCTCTTAAATGGGGGATTCGGTTTGCTCAAGTTTATTTCCTTGAAAAATATGTTGGCCTACTTTAAATTTATGGAGGACACGGATAAGGAATTGGAGGGAAATGTAGATTTTGATTGGTATTTGATGCTTCTCGCAGTCGCCCCTAAACACCAACGGCAGGGCTATGGCAGTCGCTTTATGACAGAAGGAATTGAGCCTTTCTTGGAAGAGATCAAAGGGGAAAAACTAGCCTTCTATACCAATACCAAAGGAAATGTCTATTTTTACACAAAAAATGGCTACAAGGAAGTCTATTCAAGTGAGATTAGCTTTAACCAAGTAGAGATGGGTAGTTGGTATTTCTTGAAAGAACTAAAAAAACACTAAGGATACAACCTTAGTGTCAGATTGATGACAAAGTCATTTTAGAAACTTTCCTTAGGTGACTACGGACGTCAGCGAACTTCGAAGAAGTTCCATGACTTAGTTTTGAGCCTAAGGTCTCAAAACTCCCGAGCTCTTGAAACTATTAAGTTTCAAGAGCTTTTCTCACGTCGGAAAGTTTCAGTTGATGATTGAATAATTCTAACGAATAAATTTTTTTATTTTTACAGAAGTTAATAGATTTGTATAAAATAGCAATTTGTATACGCCTTCACACTAAGGTGACAACCTTAGTGTTTTTTCATTGTAGCTGTGAATCTGCTTGAATGCCGAATTTTTCAAAGAAAGCAGTTCGTTCTTCTATGATAGCATCGGTCGGATGTTTGATATTCCGTAAGAGCTCAACAAGGTCCGGCGTGACTTCACGAAGCAGTTGCCCTAAGGACCAGATAGCCGTTGCAATATGAATCTGATTTTGTGAAGTTTCGATGATGTTCAGGAGCTTAGGGATGGCTGAGCGGTCATTGGCATTGGCTAGTGCGATAATTGCATTGCGTTGGAGGATATTCTTGCCTCGCCAGCTTCCAGCAACATGCCCGAATTTTTCCTTAAATTGTCCGTTAGACAGTTCAATAAAGGGGATCAACTCTGGATGAGCCAGATCAGGATCGATTTCTGTTGCCAAGGGATTATCCAGCCCTTTGTTATAAGGGCAGCTAATCTGACAGATGTCACATCCATAGATGACCGTTTTAATTTTCTTGCGAAATTCTAGGTCCATCATGCCCTTGTCTTGGGTTTGGAAGGACAAACAGCGTTTGGCATTCATAGAGCCATCCCCTATTAAACAGGAGGTTGGGCAAGCATCTAAACAACGCCGACAGTCTCCACAACCATAGTCGACTGGTTGATCTGGTTCGATTTCGAGGTTGGTAATCAATTCCCCTAAAAACATGTAAGAACCGTATTCTTTTGAAATGACCAAGCCATTTTTTCCGATAAAGCCAATCCCTGCTCGTTGGGCGACGGCTGTATCTACCAGTGCTCCAGTATCGACCATACCCTTATATTCAAAATCCTGCGTCATTTCTTCAATCCCAGCAGCTAAGCGGTTGAGCTTGTCTTGAAGGACATAATGGTAGTCTAATCCCCAGCTGTTGGGGGTAAATTTTCCTCTTTTATAGGCTGTTTTTTGAGGTTGTTGCTTGAGTTTGTGGGGGTAGGCGACAGCGATTGAGATGATGGTCTTTGCGGAGGAGAGACTTAATTTGGGTTGGATGCGCTCTTCAATATTCTTATGCTCGAATCCAGAATTCCGTCCTTCCTCAACGGCCAAGCGGAGCGATTTTTCCAAATAAGCAAAGTCATCAGCAGTTGTAAATCCAATTTTTGAAATCCCAATAGAATGCGCCAGTTGGATAATATTTTCTTTTAGTGTCATCCCTTTCATTATACACAAAAATGAAGTTTCTGGCGAGAGAGGAAAATAATGGGAAGGGCTTTCAAAAACTTTCTTTTTTTTGTATAATAGAAACATGAAATGCGAGGAGGATATTATGGGACAACCATTATTTTTACATTCAGTCATGCAGGAAAAAATTTGGGGAGGAACTCGTCTGAAAGAAGAATTTGGTTACGAAATTCCGAGCGACCATGTCGGTGAATTTTGGGCGATTTCAGCCCATCCACATGGTGTTTCTAAAGTAGCCAATGGTCCATACGAAGGAATGGGATTGGATCAGCTCTATCAAGAGCACCGGGAATTATTCAGTAATCGTAAAGAGCCTGTCTTTCCTTTATTAACAAAGATTTTAGATGCCAACGATTGGCTCAGTGTACAGGTGCACCCAGATGATACCTATGCAATGGAACATGAAGGAGAACTTGGAAAAACTGAGTGTTGGTATGTGATTGCGGCTGATGAAGGATCTGAGATTATCTATGGACACAATGCCAAGTCAAAAGAAGAACTCCGTCAGCAAATTGAGGACAAGAACTGGGATGCTTTGCTGACAAAGGTTCCAGTCAAGGCTGGAGATTTCTTCTATGTGCCAAGCGGGACCATGCACGCCATTGGTTCTGGAATTTTGATTCTTGAAACCCAACAGTCGAGTGACACCACCTACCGGGTTTATGATTTTGACCGCAAGGATGCTCAAGGAAACTTGCGGGAGCTTCACTTGGAAAAATCGATTGATGTGTTAAACATCGGTGAGCCGGCAAATAGTCATCCAGATACAGTTGTTGTCGATGATCTTCGAATGACCACCTTGGTTGCCAGTGATTTCTTCACTGTTTATAAGTGGGAACTGACTGGAAAAGCTGATTTTGAAAAGACTGCTGATTACAGCTTGTTAAGCGTCTTAGCCGGAGAAGGAAAATTGACGGTAGATGGAAAGGATTATCCTATTCGAAAAGGAAGTCACTTTATCTTACCGAGCGATGTTGAATCTTGGACTTTGGAAGGGCAAGGTTTAGAATTGATCGTGAGTCATCCATAAAAAAGAAAGGGTTTGAGTTAAAAGTTGTGAAACAACTCAAGCCTTTTTTATCTGAAAACTTTTTTTATGTTAAGCCTTGACTCTGACCTAAGGGGAGGGGTTATACTATCCTTGTAATACTCTTCGAAAATCAAATTCAAACCACGTCAGCGTCGCCTTACCGTATATATGTTACTGACTTCGTCAGTTCTATCTACAACCTCAAAGCAGTGCTTTGAGCAACCTGCGGCTAGCTTCCTAGTTTGCTCTTTGATTTTCATTGAGTACAAGGAGGAAATCATGTACCATATCAAAGAAGCTGCAGAGCTGTCGGGTGTCTCTGTCAAGACCTTGCACCACTATGACAAGATAGGACTTCTCGTTCCTGTGAAATCTGAAAATGGTTATCGGACATACAGTCAAGAAGATTTAGAACGATTACAGGTGATTCTCTACTACAAGTATCTAGGATTTTCCTTAGACCAAATAGCAGAACTCTTAGCTGAAGAAAAAGCTAACTTATTGCCCCATTTGACCAAACAGTTGGACTATTTGACTCAAGAAAGACAACGTCTGGATACCTTGATTTCTACCTTGCAAAAAACCATTCAAGAACAAAAAGGAGAAAGAAAAATGACCATTGAGGAAAAATTCACTGGATTTAGCTATCAAGATACTCAAAAATACCAGCAAGAGGCGGTAGAGAAGTACGGTCAAGAAGTCATGGACCAAGCGCTTGAGCGCCAAAAGGGGCGTGAAGATGAGGCTACGGAAGCCTTCAACCAAGTTTTTCAAACTTTGGCGCAAAATCTCAAAGATGGTCTATCCGTATCCGCAAATGAAAATCAAAATCAGGCAGCTAAACTTTTAGAAGCAATTCGAACGTATGGATTTGACTGCTCTATAGAGGTTTTTGGCCATATCGGCAAAGGCTATGTCTATAACCCAGAATTCAAGGAAAACATCGACAAGTTTGGAGCTGGCACAGCCCAGTACACTTCGGATGTCATTGCCCACTATGTGGCACATCAACCCAAATAAAAAAGAGAGAGTGGGACAGAAATCGGTCATTCGTTAGAATTCGATTTCGTCGTCCTACCTCCGCACAGTTGAGTAGGACTGTAAAAGCTGATGAAATCAGCGCAGTAGAGCCCACTCAACCACTGCGTCTTGCTCGACAATCCAAAAATAATTGAGAGGCTAGGATTTTTGTCCTAGCCTCGTTTTTTGCTTGGATCAATTTGAAAAGAAGCTGGCTGATCTAAGAGAGGTTGGATAAATGAACACAATGAAAACTTTACGAAGATTTCACAATTTCAGTTGACAGTCTTGAAAAAAAAGAGTAGAATAACCCCAGTTTTATGAAAAAGAGGCAGGGAATTCCCGGCCTCATGATCTTTTTTCAAGGAGTTTTTTATGTTTTCAACATTGAAAAAATGGTTTATTGGCCGTCCGTTGAAATCTGGTGCAGAAGGTGAAGGCGGATTGCTAGGGAAAATGCAGGCTTTGGCCATGCTCTCTAGTGACGCACTTTCTTCTATTGCCTATGGTCCAGAGCAAGTTATCTTGGTCTTGATGACCGTATCAGCAGGAGCTATTTGGTGGTCCATTCCAATTGGGATTGTGGTCCTGGTTCTCCTAGCTAGTTTAACGATTTCTTATCGCCAAGTCATTCATGCCTACCCTCAAGGGGGAGGGGCCTATATGGTGACTACGGAGAACTTGTCTCCCAAAGCGGGTTTGATCGCTGGTGGTAGTCTCTTAGTCGACTACATGCTGACAGTAGCAGTATCTGTGTCTTCCGGTGCAGATGCCATCACGTCAGCGATTCCATCTCTTCATCCTTATAATCTTCACATTTCCATTTTGTTGGTCTTGATTTTGATGCTGATGAACCTTCGGGGGCTACGTGAATCAGCGACATCATTGATGATTCCGGTATACCTTTTCATTGTCAGTACCATTGCCTTGATCGGCTATGGTGTGATCCAAATCTTGACGGGTCACTTGGCCTATAACGCAACTGCTCATGTGGGTCAAACCATTTCAGGGGTTAGTATTATTCTCTTATTGCGGGCCTTTACGAGTGGATCCGCTTCCCTAACAGGGGTTGAAGCCATCTCCAATTCGGTTCCTTTCTTTAAGAAACCAAAAGCAAAGAATGCAGCTTCTACCTTGACCATTATGGCTTTGATTTTGGGGATCATGTTTGCAGGGATTACCTTCCTCAATTACTGGGTGGGTGTCGTTCCGGCTAAAGGGGTAACAACTCTAGCCCAAATGGCCCAAGCCATCTTAGGGAATTCCCCAGTTGGACAAGCCTTCTTTTACATCTTCCAATTATCAACAGCCTTGATCTTGGCAGTTGCGGCTAATACCGGTTTCTCCGCCTTTCCAATGTTGGCCTTTAACATGGCTAAAAATAAATACATGCCACACATGTATATGGAAAAAGGGGATCGTCTGGGCTATTCTAATGGGATTTTGACCTTGGCGATTGGTGCCATCGTCTTGCTCTTGATTTTTGATGGACAAACAGAAAGCTTGATTCCGCTTTATACCATTGGGGTCTTCATTCCTTTTGCCCTTTCTCAAACAGGGATGGTGATCCACTGGAAACGCCAATATCAAAAAGGATTTCTTAAGTATTCGCTTGCCAATATCCTGGGGGCAGCCATCTGTTATGGAATTGTCTTGATCCTCTTATTATTCCGTTTGCGTGAGATCTGGCCCTTCTTCCCTATTATTGGTCTCTTGCTTTGGATGTTCTTGAGTATCCGTAATCACTATGATAAAGTTGCGGCTCAATTGCGCTTGGGAGGTAAGATCGAAAAGACAAGTTATGCGGGCAATACCGTGATTGTCCTTGTTGGGAATGTCACTCAGGTAAGTGTGGGAGCTATGAGTTATGCAAATAGCCTAGGAAACGATGTTATAGCTATGCACGTCTCAACGGAAGAAACCAAGGTTAAAGACGCTGAGGTAGCAGAAGAATTTAAGCACTATTTCCCTCATATTCGCTTTGAAAATGTCATGACCAGTTACCGGGATATTATCCAGCCAACAGTTGAATTTGTCTCAAAAGTGGCTGAGGAGGCCAAGGAAAAAGGCAACACCGTTACAGTCCTAGTCCCTCAATTTATCCCTAAAAAACATTGGCAAAATATTCTCCACAACCAAATGAGTTTGAAATTGAAGTATGCACTTCGTTGGCATGAAGAAGTGGTTGTGGCAAGCTATTCTTACCATTTGTCTGAATAACGATCGCCTAAAGAAAAGATGTCTGCTTGAGCAGGCATCTTTTTGGATTTTCTTACACGAAAAAAACCACTCGAAAGTCTTGTAAGATACAGCCTTGATCTTGAAAAAATGTTTAAAAAATGCTAGAATAAAAAGAACATTTTAGATTTTGAAAAATTCAAAGTAAGGAAAAAAATGGCAAATTTATTAAAAACAATTATTGAAAATGATCGAGGCGAAATCAAACGCCTTGAAAAAATGGCTGATAAGGTCTTTTCTTATGAAGACCAAATGGCAGCTTTGACGGATGACGAATTAAAAGCGAAAACAGTTGAGTTTAAGCAACGTTACCAAGATGGTGAGTCTTTGGATGATCTCTTGTACGAGGCTTTTGCAGTTGTTCGTGAAGCTGCAAAACGGGTTCTTGGTTTGTTCCCATACAAGGTTCAGGTCATGGGGGGAATCGTCCTTCACCATGGTGACGTTCCAGAGATGCGTACAGGGGAAGGAAAAACCCTAACAGCAACCATGCCGGTGTACTTGAATGCCTTGTCTGGTAAAGGGGTGCACGTTGTTACCGTCAATGAATACTTGACAGAGCGGGATGCAACAGAGATGGGAGAACTTTACTCATGGCTTGGCCTTTCAGTAGGGATCAACCTTGCAGCAAAATCTCCAGCTGAGAAAAAAGAAGCTTACCTCTGTGATATCACTTACTCAACCAACTCAGAGATTGGTTTTGACTACTTGCGTGACAACATGGTTGTGCGTGCAGAAAACATGGTTCAACGTCCATTGAACTATGCCTTGGTCGATGAGGTAGACTCCATCTTGATTGACGAAGCGCGTACTCCGTTGATCGTTTCTGGTCAGACAGCTTCTGATACGAGCCAGCTCTATCACATGGCGGATGCTTATGTGAAGACCTTGACAGAGGACGATTACATTATCGATGTCCCATCTAAAACCATCGGTTTGTCTGATTCAGGAATCGATAAAGCAGAAAGCTACTTTAATCTTGAAAACTTGTACGATATTGAAAATGTAGCTTTGACTCACTTTATCGACAACGCCCTTCGTGCCAACTACATCATGATTTTGGATATCGACTATGTGGTCAGCGAAGATCAAGAAATCTTGATCGTCGACCAATTTACTGGTCGGACCATGGAAGGACGTCGCTATTCTGATGGACTTCACCAAGCGATTGAAGCCAAAGAAGGTGTTCCAGTTCAAGAAGAAACCAAAACATCTGCATCGATTACTTACCAAAACCTCTTCCGTATGTACAAGAAGTTGTCAGGGATGACAGGGACAGGGAAAACCGAAGAAGAAGAATTCCGTGAAATTTATAACATTCGCGTGATTCCAATTCCAACCAACCGTCCGATTGCCCGTATTGACCATCCAGACCTTCTCTACCCAAGCTTGAAATCAAAATTTAAGGCTGTTGTGGAAGATGTGAAGTCTCGTCATGAAAAAGGTCAACCAGTCCTAGTAGGTACCGTTGCCGTTGAAACCAGTGATTACCTTTCTCAATTGTTGGTTCAAGCAGGTGTCCCTCACGAAGTTTTGAATGCGAAAAACCACTACAAAGAAGCGCAAATCATCATGAACGCTGGTCAACGTGGTGCTGTTACCATCGCGACCAACATGGCCGGACGTGGTACCGATATCAAGCTTGGTGAAGGTGTTCGCGAACTCGGTGGACTATGTGTTATCGGGACAGAACGTCACGAAAGCCGTCGGATCGATAACCAGCTTCGTGGACGTTCAGGACGTCAAGGGGATCCAGGTGAATCTCAATTCTACTTGTCTCTTGAAGATGAATTGATGCGCCGTTTCGGTTCTGAACGGATCAAAGCAGTGCTTGATCGCTTCAAGTTGAGCGAAGAAGAATCGGTGATCCGTTCAAATATGTTCACCCGTCAAGTAGAGGGTGCACAAAAACGGGTTGAAGGAAACAACTACGATACCCGTAAACAAGTCCTTCAATACGATGACGTGATGCGGGAACAACGGGAAATTATCTACGCTGAACGCTATGATGTCATCACAGCTAACCGTGACTTGGCACCTGAAATCAAGGCCATGATCAAACGGACCATCAAACGGATTGTTGAAGGGGCCAGCCACTCAAGCAAGGAAGAACGCGTTGAAGCGATTCTGAACTTTGCCAAATACAATTTGGTTCCGGAAGATACGATTTCTGCAAGCGATATTGAAGGAAAATCTGACAAGGAAGTTATCGATTACTTGTATGCACGTGCAGAAGAAATCTATGCTAGCCAAGTAGCGAAATTGCGTGACGAAGAGTCTGTGCAAGAATTCCAAAAAGTCTTGATCCTTCGAGTGGTAGACAGCAAGTGGACGGACCATATCGATGCTTTGGATCAATTGCGAAATGCAGTTGGACTCCGTGGATATGCGCAAAATAACCCAGTGGTAGAATACCAATCAGAAAGTTTCCGTATGTTTAACGATATGATCGGATCGATTGAATTTGATGTGACTCGTCTCATGATGAAAGCCCAAATTCACGAACAAGAACGTCCACGTACGGAACACAGTATTTCAACAACTGCGACTCGCAACATTGCAGCGCAACAACAAGATATTCCAGCAGATATTGACTTGTCACAAGTGAAACGCAACGATTTGTGCCCTTGTGGTTCAGGCAAGAAATTCAAAAACTGTCACGGGCGTAAATTTTAAGAGCTCCTCTGAAATAGAAAGAGGATGGGTCTAGGTAGCATAAGGAGGCCGTATGGTATTCATTACGAAGAGCAATAAGATTGATGAGCAAGAGATCACTTCGCTTTACCGCTTGGAAGGTCCAGCCTTGGAGCGCAAAGAAGCGCGTGATCGAGAATTGGAAGCTATTATCAAAGGAGAAGACCAACGGATCCTTCTTGTGATCGGACCTTGCTCTTCTGATAATGAAGAAGCTGTGATGGACTATGCCCGTCGTTTGGCAGACTTGCAAGAGCAAGTGAAAGATCAGATTTTCATTGTGATGCGGGTCTATACGGCTAAACCTCGGACCAATGGGGATGGCTATAAAGGCTTGATGCACCAACCAGATACACATGCAGCACCAAGCTTTGTGGACGGTTTGAAAGCGGTTCGACATCTCCACTACCGTGTGATTACAGAAACTGGTTTGACAACTGCGGATGAGTTGCTTTATCCAGCAAGTCTTCCGTATGTTGAGGATTTGATTTCTTATCATGCCATTGGAGCGCGTTCAGTTGAAGACCAGGAGCACCGCTTTGTATCTAGTGGGATCTCTGCTCCGACAGGCATGAAGAATCCAACCTCTGGAAATCTTTCAGTCATGTTCAATGCGATTTATGCAGCCCAACATCCCCAAAACTTTTTGTTCAATGACCAAGCAGTGGAAACATCAGGAAATCCTTTAGCTCATGCGATCCTTCGTGGAGGATTGGATTCAAGTGGTAAGAATATTCCAAACTACCATTATGAAGATTTGCTTGCGGCAGCAAAACGCTATAGCGAAATGGGCTTGCAACATCCCTTCATCCTGGTGGATACCAACCATGATAACTCTGGCAAACAATTCGAAGAGCAAGTACGCATCGTGAGAGAAACCATGATGAACCGTGCTTGGAATAAGGATTTGGCAACTTTAGTTCGTGGTTTCATGATTGAATCCTATCTAGAAGATGGTCGTCAAAATGAACCAGTGGTTTATGGTCAATCCATCACAGACCCTTGCCTGGGTTGGGAAAAAACACAGGCCTTGGTTAAAGAAATTGCAACGATGAATAAGTAAAAGGCAGGGGCGGAAGGAGTGATTCTTTAGCCCCTTCTCTTTTGTCAGTAAAACAATACTGAAACGATAAATAAGGATAAAACAAGATGATCAAAGGACATGGCATCGATATCGAATCGATCGCTGCGATTGAAAAAGCCTATCAGAAGAATACTCGATTCGCTGAAAAAGTCTTAACCGAGGCTGAGAGAGAGCGCTTTGAGGAATTGTCTGGAAAACGGAAAATGGAATATTTAACGGGCCGATGGTCCGCCAAAGAAGCCTTTTCAAAGGCAATGGGAACAGGGATTGGACCAGTTGGTTTTCAAGATTTAGAAATTTTAAATGATGCCCAGGGAGCTCCCTATTTTTCCAAGTCTCCTTTTTCTGGGAAGGTATGGATTTCGATCAGTCACAAGGGAGACCTAGTGTCGACCAGTGTCATTTTGGAGGAAGAAAATGAAAGCAAGTAAACATAGACCAACTGTTGCAAGAGTCGATTTGGATGCCATTGCCTTTAATGTGCAACAAGTCAGTGAGCATATTCCGAGTCAAGCTTTGAAATATGCAGTCGTCAAGGCCAACGCCTATGGTCATGGGCTCGCTGCAGTAACCAAAAAATTGGCACCTCAGGTTGATGGCTTTTGTGTATCCAATATGGATGAAGCTCTCGAAATCCGTGAAGAAGGCTTGCAACACCCTATTTTGATTTTGGGAGTTGTGCCAAGTGAAACAGTGAATCTAGCCAAAGAGCATGACATCCGCTTAACGGTGGCTAGTCTTGCTTGGTTGGATCAATTGCTTGGACAAGAAGCAGATCTTTCAGGATTGAAGGTCCATATCAAGGTGGATTCAGGAATGGGACGGATTGGATTCCGAAGGATCGAAGAGATCAAAGAGGCTGAACGCCTCCTCTTGGCAGCTGGAGCTGAAATTGAAGGGATCTTTACTCATTTTGCGACAGCAGATGAAGCAGATGATCGAAAATTTCAAGCGCAATACCACTTTTTCAAAGAAGTATTGGCTACTCTTGAAACCCTTCCTCCCATTGTCCATGCAAGTAATTCTGCCACCTCTTTGTGGCATGCGGATACAATTTTCACGGCTGTGCGCTTGGGAGATGTCATGTATGGCTTGAATCCGAGCGGATCTGTGTTAGCCTTGCCTTATGAAATCAAGCCAGCTTTGAGTTTGGTGAGCGAATTAGTTCATGTGAAACAGTTAGAAGCTGGTCAAGATATTGGCTACGGGGCAACCTATACGACGGAAGACCCCCAATGGATTGGGACGATTCCTATTGGCTATGCGGATGGTTGGATCCGAGAGATGCAAAATTTCCATGTGCTGATCAAGGGTGACTTTTGTCCCATTGTTGGTCGCGTTTCGATGGACCAGATAACGGTTCGCCTTCCCGAAGAATTGCCTTTGGGGACTAGAGTTACCCTGATTGGACGAGAGGGCGAGAAAGAAATCACGGCGACAGAAGTTGCGGACTACCGTGGGACCATTAATTACGAAGTAGTCTGTCTCTTGAGTGATCGGATTCCTCGTGACTATACAGGTGAAGAATAAGAAGAAGCAGGTGGGATTTTCCCGGATGGACCTGCTTTTTTATAAAAGAAAGGAGGAGAAATGAATCTACACCAACCCTTATCCGTACTGCCTGGAGTCGGTCCAAAATCGGCGGAAAAATTTAAAAAGTTAGGGATTGAAACCTTAGAAGATCTGCTCTTGTATTTCCCCTTTCGCTATGAAGACTTCAAAACGCGCAATGTTTTAGAGTTGGAAGATGGGGAAAAAGCTGTCATCTCTGGGGTGGTAGCAACACCAGCCAATGTCCAATATTATGGCTACAAACGAAATCGCTTGCGTTTTTCCATCAAACAGGGAGACCAAGTCATTGCGGTTAATTTTTTCAACCAACCCTATCTAGCAGACAAAATCGAGGTCCAGCAGACAGTGGCTATTTTTGGAAAATGGGACAAGGCCAAAGGCAGTTTGACAGGAATGAAGCTCCTGGCTCAAGTGGAAGATGATTTGCAGCCGGTCTATCGGGTGACACAAGGAGTGAGCCAAAACAGCCTGGTGAAATTGATCAAAATAGCGTTCGATCAGGGCTTAGACCAGCTTTTAGAAGAGAACGTACCCCAAATCTTACGAGATCGTTATCAACTCATGTCTCGTTCCCAAGCAGTGCAAGCTATGCATTTTCCTAAGGATCTAGCAGAGTACAAGCAAGCTCTTCGCCGGGTAAAATTTGAAGAGCTCCTCTTTTTCCAGCTGCAACTCCAAGTGCTAAAAGAAGAAAACCACGATGCCAGCCAAGGGATTTCCTTGGACTGGGATCCAGAAAAATTAGCAGAACGAAAAAAACAGCTTCCTTTTGAGCTAACGCAAGCTCAAGAAAACAGCTTGAATGAAATCTTGACAGATATGGCTTCTCCTTATCATATGAACCGCTTGCTTCAAGGGGATGTGGGAAGCGGGAAGACAGTCGTGGCCGGTCTTGCCATGTATGCAGCCTTAAGCGCTGGGAAGCAAGCTGCCTTGATGGTGCCAACGGAGATTTTGGCAGAGCAGCACAAGGAAAGCTTGCAAAATCTTTTTCCAGACTTGCCAATTGCCCTTCTAACAGGAGGATTAAAGGCAGCTGAGAAACGAGAAGTCTTAGAAGAGATCGCCTCAGGGAAAGCTCAACTGATTGTGGGGACACATGCCTTGATTCAAGAGGGAGTTCACTACCAAGATCTAGGCTTGGTCATTATTGATGAGCAACACCGCTTTGGGGTTTCCCAGCGCCGTATTCTTCGAGAAAAAGGACAAAATCCAGACGTCCTGATGATGACGGCTACCCCTATTCCCCGAACCTTGGCCATCACGGCTTTTGGAGATATGGATGTGTCCATCATTGACCAGATGCCTGCGGGACGAAAGGAAATCATCACACGTTGGGTCAAGCATGAGCAGTTAGAAGTGGTCCTCGACTGGTTAGTCAAAGAACTTGGCAAGGGTTCTCAGGCTTACTTTATTTCTCCATTGATTGAGGAGTCAGAGGCGCTAGATTTGAAAAACGCCCTTGCTCTACAAGCGGAGTTAGAGGCCTTCTTTGGTCAGCGGGCACGTGTTTCTCTTCTTCATGGGAAGATGAAAAGTGAAGAAAAAGATGCCATCATGCAGGCCTTTAAAGAGCACCAAGTCGATGTTTTGGTGTCTACGACCGTTATTGAAGTAGGAGTCAATGTGCCCAATGCGACCGTTATGGTCATTATGGATGCAGATCGGTTTGGTCTTAGCCAACTTCACCAGCTTCGAGGTCGGGTTGGGCGGGGAAACAAGCAATCCTATGCTATTCTAGTAGCCAATCCTAAGACAGATAGTGGCAAGCAGCGCATGAAAATCATGACAGAGACGACCAATGGCTTTGTGCTGGCGGAAGAAGATTTGAAAATGCGGGGTTCAGGTGAAATCTTTGGAACCCGCCAATCTGGGATCCCAGAATTTCAAGTGGCGGATTTGGTAGAAGATTATCCCATTCTGGAAGAAGCAAGGAAAGTTGCCAGCCAGATCGTAGCCACGCCAGATTGGCGCGAACACCCCGATTGGCATTTGCTCTCACTTCATTTAGAAAAGAAAGAACATTTAGATTAGAGCATAAAAAGGGAGTAGAGTGGAAATTCTTTGGATTCCACTCTACTCCCTTTAAGATGGCATTTTACGGGCTTTGTATCTTATTAATTGAACACGGGCTGCGGATTGTGTCAAAAAGATGAATCCTCCTAGAATCTTTTGGATTCTTCGTCGTATTCCCTATTTTGACTGTATCCGCTACGCCCTTTGTATCTTATTTTACCCTTCGATATAGTCTTTGAGTTCTTGTCCTTTTAGGCCGGCATTGAGGGCGATGAGAAGTTTGATGCGAGCTTTGGGGGCATTTAATTCTTTGATGAAAAAGACACCGGCTTGATGGAGTTGGACGCCACCGCCTTCATACGCGTAAACTGGTTCTGCGATCCCGTTGAAGCAGCGGGATACTAAAGCGATTGGAAGGCCTGCATCTATAAGCTCTTGGAGTTTATGTGCCGTTTCTTTAGGGATGTTTCCAGCTCCAAAGGCTTCGATAATGAGACCATCCAGCTTTGAAAGATCCAGCATGTCCAGCAGATCGGATTTCATCCCTGCGTAGGTAGCAATGATCGGAACGAAACCATCGATGGTATCGAGATCAAAGCGCACCCTTGGCTCGGCTGTTTTAAAGAAGAGGATTTCCTTTTTCATGACCAAACCTAGTGGACCGTGGGTTGGTGTCTGAAAGGTACTGACATTGGTGGTATGAGTTTTGGTGACGTACTTAGCCGCATGAATTTCATCGTTCATGACGACTAAGACCCCTTTATCGCGTGCTTTTGGATCGGCAGCCACTCGAAGGGCTGTCAGAAAATTATAGACGCCATCGCTTCCGAGCTCGTTGGAGCTTCGCATAGCTCCTGTAATGACCACAGCGATCTCTGGTAACTCCATGGTATCCAAGAAATAAGCCGTTTCTTCCAGCGTATCTGTCCCGTGGGTAATAACGATGCCATCATAGTTGTGAGCTTCCTCTTTGATTTTTTGATATAGAGCTAACATGTGACGGGGGGTCATTTGAGGGCTGGGAAGGTTGAAGAAGTCCTCTGAGGTGACTGCAATCCCTTCAATTGGTGAAGTGACTTGGGTCATGGGATTGACTTCATTGGTAATCACTGCTCCAGAGTCATCTGCTGCCATCGAAATGGTCCCTCCGGTATGTAGTGCTAAAATTTTCTTAAACATGTGAAGCTCCTTGGAATATGTGATATAATTTATTTTATCATAAAAAGAAAGAAACAGTAGACATGGAAATAAAAGCAGTCTTTTTTGATATCGATGGAACCCTGGTTAATGATAGTCGAGCGGTTCTAAAATCAACAGAAAAAGCCATTCAGTCTTTAAAGGAAGAAGGGATCTATGTAGGCCTTGCGACAGGGCGGGGACCGGCCTTTGTCAAACCGTTTATGGAACGCTATGGCTTTGATTTTGCTGTGACCTATAATGGTCAGTATATTTTGACCAAGGAGCGCGTGTTGTATACCAGCCCAATCGATAAAAAGAGTCTGCACCAACTAATTGACTATGCTCGAGAACACCGTAAGGAAATTGCTCTCGGTACCAAGGATGGGGTATTTGGTTCTCGGATCATGAGTTTTGGGATGAGTCCTATTTCAACCTGGTCCAGTCGCTTTGTGCCCCGCAAAATGGCCCGTACCGTCAGTCGAGGATTTAACAAAGTGGTCAGCAAGGTCGTCCCACAAGATCAGGATACCCTCTATGCACTAGCGCAAGAACCAATCTACCAAGTGTTGATCTTATCGAGTCCAGAGGAGACTGCAAAAATTGAAAAAGAGTTTCCGGATCTGAAATTCACACGGTCTAGTCCTTTTGCAGCAGACGTCCTCAACCCAGGCATTTCCAAACTAGAAGGGATCCGCATCGTTGGTCAGGAATTTGGCTTTGACATCGATGAAGTGATGGCTTTTGGAGATTCGGATAATGACTTAGAGATGCTGTCAGGTGTTGGCTTGTCTATTGCGATGGGAAATGGAACGACCAGTGTCAAGGCAATTGCCAAGCATACCACGACTAGTAATGGCAAGGATGGCATCCAAAAGGCCCTGCAACACTTTGGTATTCTCTCAGAGAAAGAACTCTTTCTTTCTAAGGATGATCACTTCAATAAGGTCAAAACCTTCCATGGTGTGATGGATGGAGAAACCCAGGAGAAACCAGTTGTTTGGCAACCTCAAGACGCCCTTTATCGAACCATGTTCAAGCAAGAGGAGTTGGTAGAATTTGTCCGAGCAGCTAGCACAAGTGAGGAAGAATTTGACCGCTCGGTAGCAGCTCTTCACCAAGCCTTGGATAAGGCTGCAGATAAGGTTCGGAGCAAGCATCCAGCTGAGATCTCCATGGTAGGGCAGGTTGATGCCTTGATTGATACCCTCTATCTGACTTATGGTAGCTTTGTACTAATGGGAGTCGATCCTGAAGAGGTCTTTGAGATTGTTCACCGGGCCAATATGGGCAAGATTTTCCCAGATGGAAAGGCGCACTTTGATCCAGTAACCCACAAAATTCTGAAGCCAGATGATTGGGAAGAAAAATACGCCCCGGAACCAGCTATCAAAAAAGAACTCGATCGCCAGCTCAAGGCCTACGAAAAACATGCAAAACAAAAAGAAGCAAAAAAAGACAACTAAAAAGAGAGTGGGACAGAAATCGGTAATTCGTTAGAATTCGATTTCGTCGTCCCACCTCCGCACAGTTGAGTAGGGCTGTAAAAGCTGATGAAATCAGCGTAGTAGAGCCCACTCAACCACTGCGTCTTGCTCGACAATCCAAAAATAATTGAGAGGCTAGGACTTTTGTCCCAGCCTCTTCAGATTGAAGATAAAGTCTTCTGAAAAACTTTCCTTAGGTGAGTACGGACGTCAGCGAACTTCTACGAAGTTCCATGACTTAGTTTTGAGCCTAAGGTCTCAAAACTCCCGAGTGCTAGAAACAATAGCCTTTCTAGCACTTTTCTCACGGCGGAAAGTTTTTAATCTTCAAAAAATAAAAGTCATTTTTTGAAAATCATCTAGCTGTTTTATGTAAAACAATAGTTTGTCTACATTCAAAAAGTTTGGAACAAAGGTTCCAAACTTTTTCTTTCTTACATGGTTTTATCCTTATCACGTACCACTAGTAAGTCTACTTTGGCGTGGCGAAGGATATATTCTGAGGAGGATCCGACCATTAACCGTTCGAAGGCATTGAGTCCGGTAGCCCCGACCATAATAAGGTCAACCCCTTCTTTACTTGGGATATCATTGGCTAAGAGGACTTTTGGATTTCCCATTTCTACAACAGTCACAACATTTTGAACGCCGACTTTTTCAGCACGTTCCTTGTAGCCCTTGAGCAATTCGTTGGCTTCTTCTTGCAATTCTTCGTAGACCTCAGCATCAAAAGTTGAGACGCTTTGAAGGGCACGGGTATCGATGACGTGGGCAATTGTCAATTTAGAGCCGTTGCGAAGAGAAACATTAACCCCTTTTTCAAAGGCTAATTCTGCTTCATGAGAACCGTCGACAGCGACCATGATGTTTTCGTATTTTTGAGACATAACCCTACCTCCTTATAGCTTGAAAACATGGATAGAACAGAAGTTCTTCTATTCTTCATACACTTATATTTTATTCCTTTTAAGCTAGAATGTAAAGGTAAAGTCTCACTTTTCTGGTATATTTTTGCAGAATTTTTAAAGTCCTCGGTTTGTACTCTATTTCAACTAGTGGTATAATAGAGATAATTTCGTGAATCGAGGCAGAATATGAAGGAATATAATAAATCAAGCAAACTCGAACATGTCGCTTACGATATTCGTGGTCCAGTCTTGGAAGAAGCCATGCGCATGCGAGCAAATGGAGAAAAAATTCTACGTTTGAATACAGGGAATCCTGCTGAATTTGGCTTTACAGCTCCAGATGAAGTTATCCATGATTTGATCATGAATGCGCGTGATAGTGAAGGTTATTCAGATTCAAAAGGGATTTTTTCAGCCCGCAAGGCCATCATGCAGTACTGCCAGTTGAAAAAAATTCCAAATGTGGATATTGATGATATTTACCTTGGGAATGGAGTGAGTGAGCTGATCGTCATGTCCATGCAAGGACTGCTCGACAATGGGGATGAGGTCTTGGTTCCCATGCCGGACTATCCTCTTTGGACAGCAGCCGTCAGCCTAGCTGGTGGGAATGCGGTTCACTATCTTTGTGATGAAGAAGCGAACTGGTACCCAGATATCGAGGATATCAAGTCGAAAATCACTTCAAACACTAAGGCTATTGTTGTCATCAACCCGAATAACCCAACAGGTGCCCTCTATCCAGATGAGATCCTGCTTGAGATTGTAGAGATCGCTCGTCAAAATAACTTGATCATCTTTGCGGATGAAATTTACGATCGTTTGGTCATGGATGGGGAAAAACACACGGCTATCGCAAGCTTAGCGCCTGATCTCTTCTGTGTGAGTATGAATGGCTTGTCAAAATCTCACCGGATTGCCGGTTTCCGTGTTGGTTGGATGGTTCTATCTGGTCCCAAGCATCATGTGAAGGGCTATATCGAAGGCTTGAATATGTTGTCCAATATGCGTCTTTGTTCAAATGTTTTGTCTCAACATGTTGTGCAAACCTCTCTGGGAGGCTACCAATCCGTGGATGAACTCTTGCTTCCAGGTGGTCGAATCTATGAACAACGCAATTTTATCTACAAGGCCATCAATGATATTCCAGGCCTCTCAGCTGTTAAGCCAAAGGCTGGTCTCTATATCTTCCCTAAGATTGATCGGGACATGTACCGCGTGGATGATGACGAGCAATTTGTTTTAGAGTTCTTGAAGCAAGAAAAAATTCTCTTGGTTCATGGCCGCGGATTTAACTGGAAAGATCCAGATCACTTCCGGATCGTTTACCTTCCACGTGTCGATGAGTTAGCTCAAATTCAAGAAAAAATGACTCGTTTCTTGAAGCAATACAAACGTTAATTAGATAAAGGATTGAAGAGGAAAGTCTTCAATCTTTTTTTGATTCATTTTATAAAATCCATGTCATCGAAACGATATTTTTCTGAATTGCGCATAATTGTAGAAAAAATAAATAATTTTCAGATAATTTGATTGAAATTCCCACACTTATATGATATACTTGAGCTGACTATATGCGAGGTTTATTATGGCAAACTTATTAGAAAAGACACGTAAAATTACATCCATCTTGAAACGGACTGATGAACAGTTGCAGTTCGAGATGCCTTATAATGATATTGCCCAGCAATTAGCGGATATTATCCACTGTAATGCCTGTATCATTAATAGCAAGGGAACCCTTCTTGGTTATTTCATGCGTTACAAGACCAACAATGACCGGGTAGAAGCTTTCTTTCAAAATAAAAAATTACCAGAAGATTATGCCAAGGCAGCTAGTTTGGTCTACGATACAGAAGCTAATTTAGATGTGGACCATGATTTGAGTATCTTTCCGGTCGAAACCAAGTCTGAATTTCCTGATGGCTTGACGACCATTGCGCCTATTCATGTTTCTGGGATTCGGTTGGGCTCCTTGATCATTTGGCGCAATGATAAACAGTTTGCGGATGATGATTTGATCTTGGTTGAGATTGCGAGTACCGTGGTAGGGATTCAAATGTTGAACTACCAACGCGAGGAAGACGAGAAGAATATTCGTCGTCGGACAGCGGTGAATATGGCTGTTAATACCTTGTCTTACTCTGAATTGCGTGCTGTTTCTGCCATCCTTAGTGAATTGAAAGGAAATGAGGGACAGTTGACTGCTTCTATCATTGCAGATCGGATTGGTATCACCCGCTCTGTGATTGTCAATGCACTCCGGAAATTGGAGTCAGCTGGTATTATTGAAAGCCGTTCTCTTGGAATGAAGGGAACCTATCTCAAAGTGTTGATTCCAGATATCTTTGAGGAAATTAAGAAAAGAGATTACTAATGACTAAAGCCTTGATTTCAATTGACTACACTGTCGATTTCGTAGCAGATGATGGTAAGCTTACGGCAGGTGCTCCTGCCCAAGCCATTTCTGAGACCATTGCTCAGGTGACCCAATTGGCCTTTGACCAAGGAGCCTATGTCTTTTTTGCCATTGATGCGCATGATGTAGAGGATCCATTTCATCCTGAAAGCAAGCTCTTCCCACCTCATAATATCATTGGGACCAGCGGACGGGATTTGTACGGCCCTTTAGCAGATTTTTATCGGGAGCACAAAGCGGATCCACGCGTCTTTTGGATGGACAAACGTCATTATTCTGCTTTTTCAGGAACGGACCTAGATATCCGCCTGCGGGAACGCCATGTAGATACCGTCATTTTAACTGGGGTCTTGACTGATATCTGTGTCCTTCATACAGCGGTGGATGCCTACAATCTCGGCTACCAGATCGAAGTCGTGGAACCTGCAGTGGCGTCGCTCACTCCTGAAAATCACCAGTTTGCCTTAAATCATTTCAAGCATGTCTTAGGGGCAAGCTTGGTAGACGGCGCACTAGCTGTATTAGATACTAAATAAGAAAAGATTGTGAAAGAGGTCATAGACATTTGTCTAGGCCTCTTTTTCGGGCCTAGAAATTGTTTTCCTCTCTTGAAAATGGTATTCTAATGAAAGAAAAAAGGGGAAGTTATGAGTAAAAAAGCTGTCGTGTTTTCAGCCAATCTGTCTTATATGGAAAAGTTGGAAACCGCTATGAAGTCACTGTGTGCCCATCAGGACCAGTTGAAAATTTACGTCTTAAATGAAGATCTACCAACTGAGTGGTTTACTATTATGAATCAACGCTTGCGCCAGTTGGATTCAGAAGTGATCAATTGTCGGATGTCTCCCGAGCAATTCCAATCCTTCTCGCTTCCAAGTGACCATATTCACTATGCGACCTATTTCCGTTACGCTATTCCAGAGATGGTGGAGGAAGAGCGGATTCTCTATCTGGATTGTGACATGATCTTTACACAGGATTTATCGCCTTTGTTTGAGGTCGATCTAAAAGGTTATGGACTGGGTGCAGTGGTAGATAAGCCAACGACGACAGATGGATTTAATGCTG
The DNA here is from genome assembly GCF_034134805.1 of Streptococcus sp. S5. Classification (NCBI taxonomy): domain Bacteria; kingdom Bacillati; phylum Bacillota; class Bacilli; order Lactobacillales; family Streptococcaceae; genus Streptococcus; species Streptococcus lingualis. The sequence continues at coordinate 606,835 of NZ_CP139419.1, forward strand.
GACTTTTGGTGATTGATGAGATTTGGTGGCAAGAGCACCAAGTGACAGAGGCGCTTTTTGATCTTACTCGTGAACACCATCAGCATGTTTATGGAGATCAAGGAATTTTGAATCTGTATTTCAAAGATGCGTGGTTTCCATTACCTTGGACCTATAATTTACAAGTGGGGTCTGATAAGGATCAATACCTCTATGGAGATCTAGACTGGTACGATGCCTTTCAAGGGATTCCAGCGGTCATTCACTACACCTCTCATAATAAACCTTGGACCTCCAAACGCTTCAATCGTTTTCGGGAACAATGGTGGTTTTACTATGCCCTCTCTTGGGAGGAAATTTTGCTTCGAAAACCGATTTTGAAGCAAACCTATCAAGACCTAGTGGGAGAATTTCCTTATCATGCTGCCATTTATACCCATACAGCAGATATCCACGAGTTGGAGACGTTGTTAAAAGAGTTGCCAGAAGTAGCGATTCATGTCCTTGCCCATAGCCATTTTGGTTTTAATTTGGTGCAATTGGAACGCTACCCCAACCTCTTTCTTTATCCCTCTTTTGATCCCTTGACCAGTCGAAAGGTCTTAGAAAAATTGGATTTCTATTTGGATATCAATCCTTATGATGAGGTGGATCAGATGACGCAAACGATCCAGCAATTGGGCTTACCGATTTTCTCTTTTGAAGGAACCAATCATGTGGAGAATGGAGAGAATCAAGTATTTGCGGATGATCAGGTGCAGGAGATGGTGGCAGCGATTCGCGATTATTTAAAGAGAAATGAGAAGAAGCATGGAAACAAATGAAGTAGTGAGTATCATCATTCCCATCTATAATGTAGAAGCTTATTTGAGACAATGTTTGGAAACGGTTATCTATCAGACTTACCCACATTTAGAAATCATATTGGTCAATGATGGTTCGCCAGACCAGTCAGAAGAGATCTGTAAAGAATTTTTTAGGAAGGATGCGCGCATCCGCTACGTTCGCCAAGAAAATGGGGGCTTATCTGCTGCTCGGAATACAGGGATTGAGCTAGCGACTGGGGATTACCTCACCTTTATTGATCCAGATGACTGGGTGACGGAGGACTATGTAGAAGTGCTCTATCGCCAACTTCAAAAGTATAATGCGGATGTTTCCGTAGCCAACTATAACCTCTATGATGACAGTAGTAGCAAATACTTGATCAAGGTAACGGATGATGATTATTCAGAGACTCTTTATGAGGGGAGAGAGATCATGGACCACGATGCCATCCAGGAGACCAGAGATATGGCCTGGGCTTGTGCCATGATGAAGCTCTATAAGCGTAGCTTATTTGAAGGGCTTCGTTTTCCAGTCGGAAAAAATGTTGAAGACAACTTCCTGATGTACAAGCTCTTCTTAAAAGCCCATCGAGTAGTTCATACGGAGAAATGTATTTATTGGTATCGCGTGGGGCGTGCAGATACTCTGTCCCAGGTTTGGACCGAAAAGCGAGTCGTCGATGAGATGGAAGCTAAGCAGGAGAAGTTGGCTCTACTGGGGATGTTGGGCTATGATTTGACTTGGCATCGCTATATCTACAAAACGCGCTTGAAACGGGCCCTTGAAAAATTAGAGGAAGCAGGCTTGCAAGGGACAGAAACCTATGAGCGCGTGGTGACCAACCTCCGTTTTATTGAAACGATGGACTAACCCCTTATTGATGAGAAAGGATCAGCATGTTCATTATTGCATCAGAGCAGACCAGAGAGCTGGATCGTTTGCAAAAATACTTGAACAAACTTAGCCAGCCCTACCGAGTATTTGTGACCAATCTGGAAACAGATTTGGACCAACAGACAGAGAGTCTTGCGACCTTTTTTACCCAAAAAGACGCAGCATCAAAAATTGGAAAACCTTTATTTTTCAATGATCTAGCAGTTCCAGAATTATGGGAATGTTGGACACTAGGGATCACAACCTATCTTTTTGATGGTGAGGAACGTCGTGCCAACGTGGTTTTGAGAGAGGATATCTTGTCTCGAACAGTTGACAGAGTGGAATGGTTTGGTCAGGGAGAAGAGATCGTATCCATTGATGTCTACAACCGCTATGGCTGGAGAAGCAAACAGAGTCTCCTTACGGAATCTGGCCAACCATATTTAGACATCTATTTGAACCGTCAACAAGAAGAAGTCTTGCTTCACTTTGTCTCACAAGGAACCTTTTTGCTTCAAACTCCTAAGGGACGGGATCGCCTGTATGCCAATAAGAAAGAGCTGCAAAGAGCTGTCTTAGAACAAGTCTTGCCGGAAGATGAAGCTGTTCTTTTGATGGACAAGTCATTACTAGATGTTGTGAAAGAGATACCAAAGGAAAGACTCGCCTACTGTGCCAGTAATGCGCATGATCTAGACGAGATCAAAGAACAAGTCAGTCAGATTTTATTGGTAGAAGATGGTCTGTTGAGGGAGAAAAAAGCCGGAATCACAGTCTTGTCAGGGCTGGTAGATGTGGAGCAGGAAAGTTTTCAACCAGAAGCCATGGTCATGACGGCTTCTCAAGAGGTCGAAGGCCTATCTAGCCTGGTCCATCAATTCCCACAAGTGACCTTTCACATTGCTGCTTTGACGGCTATGGGGCCAAAATTAACAGACTTAGCAACTCGTCCCAATGTGCGCCTCTATCCAGGGATTTCGCCGGACAAATATGAGGACTTGTTATCCAGCTGCTCTATTTATCTGGATTGCAACCAGGGAGAAGAAGTGTGGAGTAGTAGTCTTCATGCTCTTGAAAATGGGCAAGTCTTATTTGGTTTGAAGAGCACGGTTCATCAGGAAGCCTATAAAAACTTGAGCACAATCACAGATACAGTCGAAGAAATGAAACAGCAACTAGATACCTTGCTCCAGCATCCAGAGACCCACAAAGAATTGGTAAGAGAGCAGGCACGAATCTTGAAATTGCCTGAAAAAGAAGCTTTGGAAGAGCTGTTTAAGCGATTAGAGGGAGGGACAGCATGACCATTTATACCTTTAATCTATTAGTGGGATTTGAACCCAATGGGGTCGATGTTGCACAAGCCTCTCGGGCAAAGATGCTCCGGGGCCTAGGAGTAGCAGCGAAGTTTATCTTTACCACTTGGCCCACTCCAGAAAAATTGGCCTATTACCTCTCATTGGGGCACCGGGATGAGGAACTGCTTTTTGCCCATTTAGCTTTTACGGATCAACAGACTACGGTCCCTCAAAAGACGGTAGGGGCCTTGCAAATGGAGTTTCAACTGACGCGTCTGGATGTTGTTGAAAAAACGGAAAGAGCCATTCGCTACCAATTTGCGGATGGAAACGCCCTGACCTTTCATTTGGATCCCTATCATCCAAACTGTGTCCGCTATGTAGACTATCTTTTGGCTGGAAATAGAATCAAGCGAGAGTATTATGGAGCTTGTAAACTTGTCACCGAGTATTTTCAGTATGGTAGTGTTGTCAGACGGACCTACCACAACCAAGATGGGAGTATTGCTTTTGAAGAATTGAGGTTTGGTGGACGCTGGCTCTATAAACTGGGGTCTGAGATTTTGACCAACCATACAGAAGTGATGAGACGTTTTTTGTCGCCGCTGTCGCTAAAAGAAGAAGATCTGATTCTGCTTGACCGGGCTTCGCGCATGGATTTTGCCCGTCCTTTGTTGGAGAACGTTGCTCCTTCAAAGCTCGCCATGGTGTTTCATTCGGAGCATGAATTTGAAAATGGCCATCTCAATTATGAATATTATTATGTGTTCAAGTATGACAAACGCTTCGATTATTTCATCACGGCAACGGATCTTCAAAAAGAAGTCTTGGAGCAGACACTTGCTAAACAAGGATGCCAAGGAATTCCAATCTATAGCATTCCGGTTGGGCATCTAGAAGAATTGACAGAATCACAAGGAGATCGACCTCCCTTTAGTGTGCTCACAGCTTCCCGTTTGGATCCAAGGAAACGCATCGATTTGGCTATTCGAGTAGTGGCCCAAGCTCATGAAAAACTCCCAGCCCTTCAGTTTGATATTTATGGGAAGGGTGGAGAAGCGGACAACTTGCGCCACCTGATTCAGGAGCTTGCAGCACAAGATTATATTCACCTACGCGGTCATGCGGATCTTCAGCAGATCTATCCTTGCTACCAAGCCTACCTCACCACTTCTCAGTGGGAGACCTTTGGTTTGACTTTGATGGAGGCGGCTGGAGCAGGTTTGGCCTTGCTGGGCTTTGATGCCCGTTATGGTAATCCAACTTTTATAAAAGAGGGTGAAAATGGCTTTTTGGTACCTTATAGCGAGACAGTGCCAGAAGAAGAGTTGGTGAAAGAGTTGGCAGACAAGCTGGTCCAGCTCTTTGAAAGCGACCTCACTCCATTCCATCAGGCTTCTTATGACTTGGCCTCTTCTTACCTCGCTTCTAAGGTCCAGGAAGTCTGGAAAGAGACTCTAATGGAGATGGGGCAATTCGGCGGAAAAGAAATATAAAATGAAGAATCTGTAGCGACAAAAAAGTCCTACAGATTTTTTCTAAGGCAAGCAAATTGGGCTAAATTATGGTAAAATAGAGGGTATTGAAAAATCATCATTTCACGAAAGGAAGCAAGATGAAAATAACGCAAGAAGAGGTAACCCACGTTGCCAATCTTTCAAAATTGAAATTCTCTCCAGAAGAGACAGCTGAGTTTGCGACAACCTTGTCTAAAATTGTCGACATGGTGGAATTGTTGGAAGAAGTGGACACAACAGGCGTTGCTCCAACAACGACCATGGCGGATCGTAAGACTGTATTGCGTCCGGATGTTGCTGAAAAAGGGACTGACCGAGACCGCTTGTTTAAAAATGTACCTGAAAAAGATAACTACTACATCAAGGTACCAGCTATCCTAGAAGATGGAGGAGATGTCTAATGTCATTCAACCATAAAACCATTGAAGAGTTGCACGACCTCCTTGTCTCTAAGGAAATTTCGGCAACCGAATTGACACAAGCTACGCTTGAAGATATCAAGGCGCGTGAAGAAGCGGTTAATGCCTTTGTAACGGTAGCCGAAGAAGCAGCTCTTGCACAAGCCAAGGCCATTGATGAAAAAGGAATCGATGCAGACAACCTCCTGTCAGGGATTCCACTCGCTGTCAAAGACAATATCTCAACAGATGGTATCTTGACAACTGCGGCTTCAAAAATGCTCTATAACTACGAGCCAATCTTTGATGCGACAGCGGTTGCCAATGCCAAAGCCAAAGATATGATTGTCATCGGAAAGACCAACATGGATGAATTTGCCATGGGTGGATCTGGTGAAACTTCTTACTATGGACCAACCAAGAATGCATGGGACCACAGCAAGGTGCCTGGTGGATCTTCTAGTGGTTCAGCAGCTTCTGTCGCTTCAGGTCAAGTCCGTTTGTCCCTTGGTTCAGATACAGGTGGTTCTATCCGTCAACCGGCTGCTTTTAATGGGATTGTTGGTCTCAAACCAACTTATGGAACAGTTTCCCGTTTTGGTCTCATTGCTTTTGGTAGCTCACTCGACCAAATTGGGCCGTTTGCACCAACGGTTAAGGAAAATGCGCTCTTGCTTAATGTTATTGCCAGTGAAGATGATAAAGATTCAACTTCAGCGCCAGTGCGCGTAGCAGACTATATTTCTAAGATTGGTCAAGACATTAAAGGCATGAAGATTGCCCTTCCGAAGGAATACCTTGGGGAAGGGATTGACCCAGAAGTCAAAGAAACTATCCTTAAAGCGGCCAAACACTTTGAAAAATTGGGAGCAACTGTCGAAGAAGTCAGCTTGCCTCATTCTAAATACGGAGTTGCCGTATACTACATCATCGCTTCATCTGAAGCTTCTTCAAACTTGCAACGTTTCGATGGGATTCGCTATGGTTTCCGTGCGGAAGATGCTAAAAACTTGGATGATATCTACGTGAACACTCGTAGCCAAGGCTTTGGTGATGAGGTTAAACGCCGGATCATGCTTGGTACCTTTAGTTTGTCATCTGGTTACTACGATGCCTACTACAAGAAAGCAGGTCAAGTTCGTACCCTCATTATCCAAGACTTCGAAAAAGTCTTTGCGGATTACGACCTCATCCTTGGTCCAACAGCTCCAAGCGTTGCCTTTGATTTGGATTCGCTCAACCATGATCCGGTTGCCATGTACTTGGCTGACCTCTTGACCATTCCAGTCAACTTGGCAGGTCTTCCAGGGATTTCGATTCCTGCAGGTTTTGCGCAAGGTCTTCCAGTTGGTTTGCAGTTGATTGGTCCGAAGTATTCTGAAGAAACCATCTACCAAGCTGCAGCTGCCTTTGAAGCAACGACGGATTACCACAAGCAACAACCCCTTATTTTCGGAGGTGACAATTAATGAACTTTGAAATAGTCATCGGACTTGAAGTCCACGTTGAATTGAATACAAACTCAAAAATTTTCTCACCAACCTCTGCTCACTTTGGGAACGAGCAAAATGCCAATACCAATGTGATTGACTGGTCTTTCCCAGGGGTGCTTCCTGTCTTGAACAAGGGTGTTGTGGATGCTGGTATCAAGGCTGCTTTGGCGCTGAATATGGATATCCATCAGCACATGCACTTTGACCGGAAGAACTATTTCTACCCTGATAATCCAAAGGCCTACCAAATTTCGCAATTTGACGAGCCAATCGGTTACAACGGTTGGATTGAAGTGCAATTGGAAGACGGTTCAACTAAGAAAATCGGGATTGAACGAGCCCACTTGGAAGAAGATGCCGGTAAAAACACCCACGGAACAGATGGCTTCTCTTATGTAGACCTCAACCGTCAAGGGGTGCCATTGATTGAGATTGTATCTGAAGCAGATATGCGTTCTCCAGAAGAAGCCTACGCTTATTTGACAGCTTTGAAAGAAGTTATCCAATACACTGGTATTTCAGACGTCAAAATGGAAGAAGGATCGATGCGTGTAGATGCCAACATTTCCCTTCGCCCATACGGTCAAGAGGAATTTGGTACCAAGACGGAGTTGAAAAACTTGAACTCTTTCTCAAACGTCCGTAAAGGTCTTGAATACGAAGTGGAGCGCCAAGCGAAAATCTTGCGTTCAGGTGGGGTCATTCGTCAAGAAACACGTCGTTATGATGAAGCGAATAAGAGCACGATTCTTATGCGTGTCAAAGAAGGAGCAGCGGATTACCGTTACTTCCCAGAACCAGACCTTCCATTGTTTGAAATCTCAGATGAGTGGATCGAGGAAATGCGTACTGAGTTGCCAGAGTTTCCAAAAGACCGTCGGGCTCGCTATGTGGCAGAGCTTGGTTTGTCTGACTATGATGCCAACCAATTGACAGCGACGAAAGTTACTTCTGACTTCTTTGAAGCAGCTGTAGCCCTTGGTGGCGATGCTAAACAAGTGTCTAACTGGCTCCAAGGTGAAGTCGCACAATTCTTGAACGCAGAAGGCAAAACGCTGGAAGAAATCCAATTGACACCAGAAAACTTGGTTGAAATGATTGCCATTATCGAAGATGGAACCATTTCATCTAAGATTGCCAAGAAAGTCTTCGTTCACTTGGCGAAAAACGGTGGCGGTGCGCGTGAATACGTCGAAAAAGCTGGCTTGGTACAGATTTCAGATCCTGAAGTCTTGATACCAATCATCCACCAAGTCTTTGCAGACAATGAAGCAGCCGTAGCTGACTTCAAGTCAGGCAAACGGAATGCGGACAAGGCCTTCACAGGCTTCCTTATGAAAGCAACCAAAGGCCAAGCCAACCCACAAGTAGCTCTTAAACTACTTGCCCAAGAATTGGCGAAGTTGAAAGAAGAGTAATAGATAAAGAACCAGCCGAGAGGTTGGTTTTTACTATCCATAAAATTGTGTTAGAATAGGAAAGACCATTACATATCAACTGGCATTAGGAGGAGTTACATGAACAAATTTTTAAGAGTCTTATTTGTCCTGGTTATCATCGCCATGACTGGAGCGATTATCTTCCAGCTATTCTTTCCATCCTATATGGGAAGTCATTCGGGATATGGTATTTCTGTCGGTTGGCAGCGGGAGATTGGGATTTGGAATGTGGCGGTCCTTGTGATCCTGATTGCTGTCAATCTCAAATACGATTGGTTTTATCTTCGGACGGTTCTATTGGCTTTGATCCTAGGTGGGCTTGGGATCGGGACCAATCATCTCTACAGTTATTTTCACTATCATCTGCCGGTCAATGGGATCGGTGCGCTTGAAAATTATCTCCTAGTCCTTGGTTGGATTGTTGGGTGGAGATTGGAATCTTCTCGGATCAAGAAGAAATAAGAAGGAGCAGTCAAAGGGCTGCTCTTTTTCATCTTCAGTTTTTCCTTGACAAACAAAAGGAAAACGTTTACAATTTTAAATATAAAGTTTCCTGAAAAGAAAACAAAAAAGGTGAAAACAAGGAGATCATCATATGGCTACTATGAAAGCAGCTCGCTGGCATGCAGCAAAAGACGTTCGTATCGAAGAAGTGGAAGTACCTGAAGTACAACCACATCAAGTAAAAGTGGCAGTTAAGTTCACAGGGATCTGTGGTACGGACTTGCATGAATATTTGGATGGACCGATCTTCATCCCAACTGAAGAACATGTGTATTCTGGTCAAAAAGCACCGGTTACTTTGGGACATGAATTCTCTGGTGAAATTGTAGAAGTCGGAAGTGATGTGACTCGTGTCAAAGTTGGCGATCGTGTCACTATCGAACCAATTCTTGCAGAGCACAACTTAATTGGTGATTATAACCTCGATCCAAACTTGAACTTTGTCGGACTCGCTGCAGATGGTGGTTTTGCTAAATATTGTGTTCTTGATGGTGATCTTGTCCATGTGATTCCAGATAGCTTGAGCTATGAACAAGCCGCTCTTACAGAACCTGCTGCGGTTGCTGTGTATGCCGTTCGTCAATCTGCTTTGAAAACTGGAGATACAGCTGTTATCTTTGGTTTGGGCCCAATTGGTCTTTTGATTGTTGAAGCCCTTCGTGCAGCAGGAGCATCAAAAATCTATGCGGTTGAATTGTCTCCTGAACGCCAAGCTAAGGCTGAAGAATTGGGTGCCATTGTGGTTCGTCCAAAAGAAGGTGAATCAATCGTTGAAGCGATCCATCGTTTAACAGGTGGTGGAGCAGATGTTTCTTATGAAGTTACTGGGGTTCCAGTTGTTTTAGGTCAAGCCTTGGCAGCTGTTCATAAAGCTGGGGAATGTATGGTCGTATCTATCTGGGAACGTGAAGCTAGCATCAATCCAAATGAATTCGCTATTCAAGAAAAATCCCTCAAAGGAATTATTGCCTACCGTCACATCTTCCCTAAAGTCTTGGAATTGATGGAACAAGGCTACTTCTCTGCTGAGAAATTGGTTACTAAGAAAATCAAATTGGAAAATATCGTTGAAGAAGGATTTGTTGAATTGACACAAGATAAATCTCAAATCAAGATCTTGGTTCAACCTGAATAATCTAATAATTTTATATGAAATATATGAGGCTGAAACGTTTCGTTTCGGCCTTTTGTGATACAATAAAAGTAAGGAACAGATTTGGGAGGGGACTATGTCAAAGACGATGAAGGGGACGCTCATGACCTTGATTGCTGGGATCGCTTGGGGTTTATCAGGAGCTTGCGGCCAGTACCTGATGGCTCATGGATTTACAGCAATTGGTTTGACAACAATTCGTTTAGTGTTTTCAGGAGCTGTACTACTGCTTCTTGCATATCTAGCGGACCAGGAAAAAGTAAAGGCCTTTCTAACAGACCGCTCGTCATACATCCCCTTGCTTTTATTTGCATTTTTGGGATTGTTAATGACCCAATTGACTTATTTAGAAGCGATTGATGCGACTAATGCAGGTACTGCAACTGTTTTGCAATATCTCTGTCCCATTGGAGTTTTGGCCTATTCTTGTGTTAAGGACCGGGTAGCTCCTACGGTATCGGAAATCTTTTCGATGATCTTAGCCATCGCAGGGACCTTTCTCATTGCAACCCATGGTCAACTCAATCAATTGGCAATCACTCCTAAAGGGCTAGCTTGGGGACTTGTTTCTGCCTTTGCCTATGCCCTCTACATCATTCTGCCTATTCAGTTAATTCAAAAATGGGGTAGTATGTTGGTGATTGGTATCGGTATGCTCATTCCAGGGCTTGTGATGATTCCCTTCACGGGAAGAAGACTTTTTCATGGCCAATATAGCATGGACAATCTAATGGGCTTAGTTGGCTTGGTGGTGATTGGGACCATATTTGCCTATACGGTCTTTTTGAAAGGGACAACTCTGATTGGACCGGTCAAAGGTAGCCTTCTTGCAGCTATTGAGCCTATTTCAGCTGTATTCTTTGCTTTTGCCATTATGAATGAACATTTCTTTGCCATTGATTTTATAGGAATGGCTATGATCCTCCTTGCGGTCCTCTTGATTTCCCTTAAGGATCTCATGATTCAAAAAGAAAAAGGAATCTTGTAAAACCAAGATCAATTATTTTTCAGTTAAAAGGTTGAGAATAAAGTCTTGGCCTTTTTGTAATCCTCGCCCTTTGAGGGAGAGTTATCACTATATAGCGTATACATAGATAGAAAAAGATGTTAAAATAGAACAAAACTTTTTTAAGGAGATGAGGATGAAAAAGATTTTTAAATGGACCCTATTTGCTGTGGCGACCTTGAGTTTAGCGGCTTGTGGAACTACTGCTCAAAAGACAAATTCGCAGCAAGCAAAGACAGAAAAAGCAGCGAAAAGCTCGGCATCTGACGGTCAAGTCGAGGTGAGTTTAAAAGGAGGACAATACATCAAACCACCTGTCCTCAATGACTCAGAAGACGGAACCTATTTAGCCCTTCAATTAGAATTTAAAAATGTTGCCAAAGAATCTATCAACGTGTCAGATTCAGATATCACCATTTACGATGCAGATAATAACAAGGTCAAATTGCAGTCAGGAATTTATGACCAAAGTGAAGCCTTCCAACTGCTCAAGAGTGATCAGTTGGCCCAGGATAAAAAATTAACCGGCTATATCGTTTTTCCAGTCGAAAAAGGCAAGAAGTACGAAGTGCAGTATGAACGAAAAACCTATAGCTCTGATAAAAAATCCAAGCCTTTAAAATTTGCGGTGGATTCTTCTCAGTATGAGGATAAGGTGGAAGCTTCCACTATTCTAGCAGATGAATACATCAATCAAGTTTACTTCAGTGGCCAACGAAAGGTCAAAAAGGATGACGCTTTTGTTTTGGGAACTGATTTGAAAAAGGAAGCCAGTGATTTCCGTGCGAAATTTGCGGCTGATTTTACTCGTCAATTACATGATTACCAATTCTCTGAAGAAGAAGTGAACCAGTTTATCGATGCTTATGAAAAGGAAAATGCTAAGCGTGCGAAATTAACCTATAAGGTCAAACAATATCTCCCAGACAAGGTGGTCATTAGTCTAAATCCTGAGACCGTCAGCATGGAAAAGACGATCTTAAACCACATGCAGACCTTCTATCAGGAACATCGAAAAGACTACCCAGGGATCATCGAAGCAAACCAGGCTCAAAACAAAGCCTATAGAGAGGAAATGATGGCTTCTCTTGCAGATCGTCCCTTGACGACGCCGGATCGATACGACTACCAGTTGACCTTTGTTAAGAAAGATGGCAAATGGGAAGTAGAAAAAGCCTATAATAGTGATAGCTTTATGGAAAAATTCGAGGGAAATCTTTCTTAATGCTGAAGTTGGCACTCCTAGGACATGAATCTAGGAGTGTTTTTATCTATAGTTTGAAACTATATCAAAACCCAAGAAACAGGAATTAGACGGAAACACCTATTAGTGATAAAATAATTTTAAGTTTGAAAGGAGATGAAGGCTTGTGTCTTTTTCTTATGAAGAGTTAGCAGAGATTCGCCACTATATCCACCAACACCCGGAATTGTCTGGTCAAGAATACCAGACAACCGCCTTTCTAAAGGAGCGTTTAGAAGAGTTGGGGATTCGTATTTTAGAGAGTGGATTGAAAACTGGTCTGATTGCAGAAATTGGGTCCGGCCAACCGGTGGTGGCACTTCGAGCAGATATCGATGCCCTTCCGATTTTGGAACAAACGAATCTGCCCTACCAAAGTCAGAATCCAGGAGTCATGCATGCCTGTGGCCATGATTTTCATCAAACCAGTCTTCTGGGAGCAGCAGCTCTTCTCAAGGAAAAAGAAGACCAGCTTGAAGGGACCGTTCGCTTGATCTTTCAACCAGCAGAAGAAATCTCAGAAGGTGCTTCTGACGTTTTGGCAACAGGACTGTTGGAGGATGTTCAAGGAATTATTGGTTTTCACAACATTCCTCAGCTAAAAGCAGGGCAACTTGCCTTGAATGCTGGAGCTATGATGGCAGGGGTTGAGAAATTCAAGGTTACTGTGACAGGGGTTAGTAGTCATGCTGCAAGACCGGATTTGGGAGTTGACACTGTAACGGCCGTCACAACCATGGTTCAGAATGTACAATTATTAATTTCACGGACCGTTTCTCCCTTTGAAACAGCTGTTTTGTCCATTACGCACCTGGATGTGGGCTCAACTTGGAATGTGCTCCCAAAATCAGGCTATTTTGAAGGGACCATTCGTTCCTTTAATCCAAGTGTGCAAAGAGACTTGAAGGCACATTTTATTTCCATCATTCGACACATTGCAGAAAGTCTGGAAGTAGATGTAGCTTTTGAGTGGGGTGTGACCCCGCCAGTTACCTTTAATGATGAGGAATTGACGAAAGTGGTTTGGGAAGCTTCACAAGGTTTGGCTGAAGTGATCCCAGCAAATCCTTCTACTGCTGGAGAAGACTTCGCCTTTTACCAAGAGCGAATTCCTGGAGTCTTTGCCTTTATCGGTTCAAATGGAGAGCCGGATGCTCCAGACCTTCATCATGATCACATGACCATCGATGATGCAGCCTTTGAGGTATCGGTTCCCTATTATGTTGAAAATGCGCAAGCTTTATTGCGGTATTTTAAGGCCAAAGAAGTGTGATAAAGAAAAACTATCACCTCCATAAAAAATATATATTAGGCAAGTAAATGCTTTTTTGATAAAATAAAAAAATACTTTTAGAATGGCGTTTTATGTGCCTGAAACGATAAGGAGATCCTATGAATCTAAAAAAAGTGATTAAGTATTCTGCTTTAGGATTAGTTGCAGTCCTTGCAACCAGTGCTTTAGTAGCATGTTCATCTGGTAAATCAGCCAGTGGGAAGAAAACCATTGAAGTTGGGACTGTTGGAACAACCAAACCATTCTCTTACGAAGAAAAAGACGGCAAGCTAACCGGTTATGAAATCGAAGTTTTGCGTGAAATCTTCAAAGGTTCAGACAAATATGAAGTAAACTTTAACAAAACAGAGTGGTCTTCAGTCTTTGCTGGCTTAGATAGTGACCGTTTCCAAATCGGTGCCAACAACATTAGTTACTCAAAAGAGCGGGAAGAAAAATACCTCTATCCGAATCCATATGCTCGCAATCCATTAGTATTGGTCGTACCAAAAGATTCTTCTATTAAATCTTTGGATGACATTGGTGGCAAGAAAACAGAAGTTGTTCAAGGAACATCTACTGCTAAACAATTAGAAGATTACAATAAAAAACATTCAGATAATCCAACTGACTTGCAATACACAGATGGAACCATTCAAACCATCATGGCTAATTTAGCGGATGGTCGTACAGATTACAAGATCTTCGAACGGATCTCAGTAGATACTATCATTCGTGATCAAGGCTATGACAACTTGAAGGTTATCGAGCTTCCAAGCGACCAACAACCTTATGTGTATCCAATTATTGCAAAAGAAGATAAAGACCTTCAAAAATTTGTCAACAAACGGATCAAGGAACTCTATGACAATGGAACCCTTGAAAAACTGTCTAAAAAATACTTTGGTGGAGTTTATCTACCAGAAGCAAAAGATATTAAAGAATAATATATAATTAAAGGAGACTTCAAAATGAAATTGAAAAAAATTCTTGGTTTAACAGCTCTTGCAGCTATTGCAACATTTGCTCTTGCAGCATGTGGTTCTTCAAAATCATCTAGCAAAGATGGTGAAACAACTGTAAAAGTGGGTGTTATGACTTTGAGCGACACTGAAAAAGCTCGTTGGGATCAAGTTCAAAAGAACTTGGATGACGCTAAAACAGGAATCAAATTGGAATTCACTCAATTTACAGACTACTCACAACCAAACGTGGCTGTAAAAGATGGTAGCGTGGATATCAATGCTTTCCAACACTACAACTTCCTTGATAACTGGAACTCTAAAAACGACAATGCCCTTGTTGCAGTAGCAGATACGTACATCGCTCCAATCCGTCTTTACTCTGGTACAGAAAACGGTAAAAACAAATACACTTCAATTAAAGAAATTCCTAAAGGTGGAACAATCGCTGTACCAAATGACCCAACAAATGAAAGCCGTGCCTTGTATGTCTTGCAATCAGCTGGTTTGATTAAATTGGATACCAAAGATGGTCAATTGGCAAACGTGTCAAACATCAAAGAAAATTCAAAAGATTTGAAGATTTCTGAATTGGATGCTTCACAAACACCATCTGCTCTTCCATCAGTAGATGCTGCAGTCATCAACAATACCTTCGTTCGTGAAGCAGGCGTTGATTTCAAAAAAGCTATCTATGTTGAAAAGAAAGACAACAACTCAAAACAATGGTACAACGTGATCGCTGCTAAGAAAGATTGGGAAAAATCTGATAAAGCAAAAGCAATCAAAGAAATCATCAAAGCCTATCACAAAGACAATGTGAAGAAAGTGATCGAAGAATCTTCAGAAGGAATGGACCAACCAGTCTTCTAAGATTTGATCTCAAGTGTATGAAGGAGGTGGAGAAGCAATTCTCTACCTCTTATCGTGTATTAGGAGGAATGCATGCCTTTTGCAACAGAAGCGGAACAAATCCGTAAATTTGAAAATGATGAGGTCGCACAACATTATTTTGAAGTGTTGCGAACCTTGATTTCAAAAAAATCCATCTTTGCCCAACAAGTTGGTCTCAAGGAAGTGGCCAACTATTTGGGGGAAATTTTTACAGCTGCAGGAGCCAAAGTCGAAGTTGATGATAGCTATACAGCTCCTTTTGTGATTGCCAAATTTTTCTCGCCAAATCCTGAAGCCAAAACCATCATTTTTTATAACCACTATGATACGGTACCAGCTGATGGAGACCAACCTTGGACGGGAGATCCCTTCACCTTGTCAGTTCATTATGGAACCATGTACGGTCGAGGGGTTGATGATGATAAGGGGCATATCACAGCTCGTCTCACAGCTCTTCGAAAATACATTCGTGAAAGTGGCGATTTGCCAGTCAATATCACCTTTATTATCGAAGGGGCAGAGGAGTCTGCATCGACTGACTTGGATAAATACTTGGCCAAACATAAGAAACACTTGCGTGGGGCAGACCTCTTAGTGTGGGAACAAGGTACCCGAAATAATCAGGGTCAGTTGGAAATTTCCGGTGGTAGCAAAGGGATCGTCACCTTTGATATGGTGGTGAAGAGTGCAGAAGTGGATATCCATTCCAGCTATGGTGGCGTGGTGGACTCTGCTTCTTGGTATTTGTTAAATGCTATCGCCAGTCTTCGTGACAAAGAAGGCCGAATCTTGGTGGATGGGATTTATGATCAGATCCAAGAACCCAATGAACGCGAACTAGCTTTGATCGAGCAATATGCCAACAAAGGACCAGAAGATGTAGCGGAAACCTATGGTCTAACCCTTCCAATCTTGAAGGAAGACCGAAAAGAATTCCTGCGTCGTTTCTATTTTGAACCAGCCCTGAATATTGAAGGTTTTGGCTCTGGTTACCAAGGACAAGGTGTTAAAACGATTCTTCCGGCAGAGGCGCGTGCCAAGATGGAGGTGCGCTTGGTTCCAGGTCTAGATCCCAAGGATGTCTTAGAAAAGATCAAGCAACAATTGAAGAAAAATGGCTATGATCAGGTCGAATTGGTCTATACTCTCGGTGAAATGAGTTACCGAAGTGATATGAGTGCCCCATCGATTTTAAATGTCATACGGCTGGCCAAAGATTTCTATAGAGAAGGAGTTTCTGTTCTTCCAACAACAGCAGGGACAGGCCCCATGCATACGGTCTTTGAGGCTTTGCAGGTGCCGATGGCAGCCTTTGGAATTGGGAATGCCAATAGCCGGGACCATGGGGGCGATGAAAATGTGAAAATCGCCGATTATTACACCCATATTGAATTGATAAAGGAGTTAATAGCAAGTTATGAGTAAAGCAATGATTCAGCTGGACCACATTGATGTGACCTTCCAGCAAAAGAAACGTCAGATCCAAGCTGTCAAAGATGTGACCATTCATATCAATGAAGGTGATATCTATGGGATTGTAGGTTATTCTGGAGCCGGGAAATCGACCTTGGTTCGGGTGATCAATCTCTTACAAGTTCCAAGTGCCGGAACCATCACTGTGGATGGGGATGTGATTTACCAAGATCGGGTGACCTTAAAACCGGCTGCTCTTCGAGAGAAACGTCGGGATATCGGGATGATCTTCCAACACTTCAACTTGATGGCTCAAATGACCGTCGCAGAAAATGTAGCCTTCGCTCTTAAACATTCAAATTTAAATAAAGAACAAAAGAATGAAAAAGTGGCGAAATTGTTGGATCTAGTTGGTCTAGCTGACCGTGCAGAAAATTACCCAGCCCAATTGTCTGGTGGTCAAAAGCAACGGGTGGCGATAGCGCGTGCCCTTGCCAACGATCCAAAAATTTTGATTTCAGATGAGTCAACTTCAGCCTTGGATCCAAAGACGACCAAACAAATTCTAGCTTTGTTGCAAGAATTGAATAAAAAACTTGGTTTAACCATTGTCTTGATCACCCATGAGATGCAAATTGTCAAAGATATTGCCAACCGGGTAGCTGTCATGCAAAATGGCGAACTGATTGAAGAAGGGTCTGTGTTAGATATCTTCTCGAATCCGAAAAATGCTTTGACGCAAGACTTTATCACGGTTGCAACAGGAATTGATGAAGCCATGGTGAAAATCAATCAACAAGCGATTGTGAAGAACTTGCCTGATGATTCGATTTTGGCGCATCTCAAGTATGCAGGTTCTGTGACAGATACAGCTATCATCAATGATATTTACAAGCAGTACCAAGTATCTGCCAACATTTTATTTGGGAACATCGAGATCCTTGATAACACACCTGTTGGAGAGTTGGTGGTCATCTTATCAGGTGAAAATCAAAATCTGGAAACGGCCAAAGCTGAGTTAGAAAATGCAGGAGTTTCCGTGACTATTGTGAAAGATGGGAGAAAAGCATGATCCAGTTAATTCAAACATATTTACCAAATGTCTATAAATTAGGGTGGTCTGGCCAGTATGGATGGGGAACCGCTATTTACTTGACTCTTTACATGACCGTTATTTCCTTCATTATTGGTGGATTTTTAGGTTTGGTGACAGGACTTTTGTTAGTCTTGACCCGTCCAGGAGGTGTCATCGAAAATAGAATCGTTTTCCAAATTTTGGATAAGATTACTTCCTTGTTCCGCGCCATTCCTTTCATTATCTTGTTGGCCTTTATTAATCCCTTGACCTACTTGCTCTTGAAAAATACCATCGGTCCTACAGCGGCCCTTGTTCCGCTGTCTTTGGCTGTCTTTCCATTCTTTGCTCGCCAAGTCCAAGTAGTCTTGTCAGAATTGGATGGAGGCGTGATTGAAGCAGCACAAGCCAGTGGGGCAACCTTCTGGGATATTGTCGGTGTCTACCTGCGTGAAGGACTTCCTGATTTGATCCGTGTAACAACAGTGACCATCATTTCCTTGATTGGAGAAACCGCCATGGCGGGTGCCGTTGGTGCTGGAGGATTAGGAACCTTAGCCATCAACTACGGGAAAAACATGTTTAACAATGATGTCATCTTTGTGGCGACCCTATTGATCCTGATTCTGATCGTTCTGGTCCAATTTATCGGGGACTTCCTTTCGAAGAAAATTAGCCACCGTTAGGATCAGTATCCAATGAATAGAATAAATGTGAATCAAATAAAACAAGTTGGAGCCTTCATCTTCCTCTATTTTCTTGCGATTGGACTGGGGGTCTTAGTTGGAAATCTGGTCGATCATCAAGGAAATATGTTTTATGCTCCTGCCTTTTCAGCCTTGTTTGGCGGGATGATCTACCGCTATTATCTAGAAAAAATAAAAGGAGTTGGATCTATCTTTATAGTTGGCTGCGTGATTGGATCCTTCTTCCTCTTTTCGCGTCATGGTGCAGGGGCCTTTATTCCAGCCTTGATCGCCGGAAGTTTTGCGGAAATGGTCGCCTTAAGTGGTCGTTTTCGCTCGAATTTACGAAATGCTTTGTCTTTTGTCATTTTTGCCTTTGCGACGACAGGGCCCATTCTTATGATGTGGTTCTATCCAGCCAGTTACCGCATGTCGTTACTGGATCGTGGTAAATCGATAGACTATGTCAATCGGGTGATGGTATCACCAGATCTAGCGACCATCACTTGGTTTGTCCTCACGGTCATATTGGGTGCTGGATTAGGATGGGGACTATCATATATCCTACAGTCATTTCTAACAAAAAGAAGAGGAAACTAAGAAAACCTGGGAAACCAGGCTTTTTTTGTTTTGTAAAAAATATTTTTTACAAAATGCAAGATATATATTGCAAAATAGAAAATATAGTGTATAATAGAGCTATAAAAATAAGAAAGGAAAAGCCTGTGGCGAAAAATCTCAAATTAAAAATGGCCCGGGTCGAGCATGATATGACCCAGGGGGATCTTGCAGATGCCATTGGAGTGACGCGCCAGACCATCGGTCTGATTGAGGCGGGAAAGTATAACCCAACCCTCAGTCTCTGCCTTGCCATCTGTAAGACCTTGGATAAGACGCTGGATCAACTGTTCTGGGAGTAACAGTTTTAATAATAGAAAGAGGAAGAATATGAAACAAAAGAAAGAACCAATTGTAAAAGATGAACGGACTATGCTACTTGATGGAAAAATCGCAGGAGAACTTGTCCTTGGCATGACCTGCTTTATTGCCCTATCTGCCTTTGTGAAGTCCAGTATCCTGGACTTAGACCTAGTCGCTTATCTCCCCGAGATGTTCCTTCTGATTGCCATGGGGGCTTATGCTCTGCTAAGAAGGATCAGTTCAGGGATTGATATCCGAGATGTGTTAGAAAAAGATAGCTGGTTGAGTCGCCTTGGGTCAGGTCTAGTCTTTGCTGTGCTGATGATAGCCATGGATGTGATTGGAAAGCGAGAGGCAACGAGCTTTATCTTGAGTCCCAAGTATCTGATCAAAATTTTATTAGAAATCATCGTTTTTGCCATCCTGACAGATCTGCTTGAAAAACCACTTGCTCTTATCAATCGGAAAAAACAAGAGAAGATCGAGGCAGAGTTAGAGGATGAAGAATAAGGAGAAAGCAATGAGATTACAATTGCTGAACAAACAAATCATAGATGAACGAGAAGAAGGCTTAGCTAATAAGGCTGGTGCTGAGACAGCCGGTTTTCTTTTCCTTGCCTTAACTGTTTTTAGTGTGGGATCCATTTTTACATCTAAGGTGGGGCTCAGTCCAATCATGGTGGTAGCCTTACTCATCGTCTCAGGATTGTATTACTCTGTTCGTTGTCAACGATTGGGTGTGAAATTTATCAGTTATAGCTATCTAAATGTGACGGGAATTGTAGCAGTAACCTCTATTCTTTCCTTGTTCATCTGGGCTCAAAATTTTCAATTAAACCAAGCTGTCTATCAGGCAAATCCCTTCCATTCAAAATTCTTACTGGTACTACCTATTACCTTTTTACTGAATCTTCCAATTGTATGGGGAGTCAATACCCTTGTAATGCTTCTTGCAAAAGTTGAGAAAAAACGCTATGAAGCCTATCTAGATCAGTTGGAAAAGGAAGAGTAGAAAGTTGGAACCTTGGTTTCGTCGTATAAAAGTCTGGGAAACCAGGCTTTTATTTTTCAGTCAAATAAATTGCATTCGTTTTCTTGGGAGAGTATACTGGTATAGTTGAATGAAAAATTCTGATAATTTAATCTTAGAAAAGAGAATGACATGGCAAAACCTATTCGTGTATTACTTTACTATAAATATGTTCCCATCGAAAACGCAGAACAATTTGCGGCTGATCACTTGGCTTTTTGTAAATCAATCGGCCTTAAAGGTCGTATCCTAGTCGCTGACGAAGGGATTAACGGAACCGTTTCTGGTGACTATGAAACAACGCAAAAATACATGGACTACGTTCACAGCCTTCCAGGGATGGAAGACCTCTGGTTCAAGATCGATGAGGAAGAAGAGCAAGCCTTCAAGAAGATGTTTGTACGTTATAAGAAAGAGATTGTCCACCTTGGTTTAGAAGATGATAATTTCGATAATGACATCAATCCTCTTGAAACGACAGGTGCTTATTTGTCTCCAAAAGAGTTTAAAGATGCTCTTCTAGACGAAGATACAGTCGTCCTTGATACTCGGAATGACTACGAGTACGATCTTGGTCACTTCCGTGGGGCTATTCGTCCTGACATCCGTAACTTCCGTGAATTGCCACAATGGGTTCGTGATAACAAGGAAAAATTCATGGACAAGCGTGTTGTCGTCTACTGTACTGGTGGAGTCCGCTGTGAGAAATTCTCTGGCTGGATGGTGCGTGAAGGCTACAAAGATGTTGGTCAATTGCATGGCGGAATCGCCACTTACGGGAAAGACCCAGAAGTTCAAGGCGAACTGTGGGATGGGAAAATGTACGTCTTTGACGAGCGGATTGCAGTCGATGTCAACCATGTCGATCCAAGCGTTGTCGGAAAAGACTGGTTTGATGGAACACCATGCGAACGCTATGTCAACTGTGGAAATCCTTTCTGTAACCGTCGCATCTTGACCTCAGAAGAAAACGAAGACAAGTACCTCCGTGGCTGCTCACATGAGTGCCGAGTTCACCCTCGCAATCGCTATGTAGAAGAACACAACTTGTCACAAGCAGAAGTTCGTGAGCGTTTAGCCCTTATCGGTGAGACGCTTGATGGAGCACCTGCATAATGGAAACAAACAGTCTGAAAGCTCAGGCTGTTTTTATATGGAAATTGATTGAAAATTGTGCTATACTTTAGGTAAGCGATTTCACAAAGGAGAAAACAAATGAGTATCGTGTTTTCAATCAAAAATAAAAAGAGCTTATTTGGCTATCAGAAAGTACTCGCAGCACAGGAAGTTCTTAAATTAGTGGAAGGGTTGACGACCTACAACTATGATCCTGCCACCCTTCATCGTCCCTTAAATGATTTTGAAGGTTTGAACTGTATCGTATTTGGTAAGAGCGGTCTTCCTCTGCAGTTACGCTATTTTGATGAGGAAGAGTCTTATCAGATTCAGGTGCCCTCTTTTGCGATAGAAGAAGATTGGCAGTTGGCCCTTCGATGGCTTAGTCGCCTCGCAGAAGTATTAGGAACGGAGATTGTGGCCAGCGACGGCGTGAGCTATACTCCAGATTCTATTTTCCATTTTGATTATGAAGTCGTCATCCTAGAAACGCTGGGTAATTTGACGAAAGAAAAAGATCTAAAAGAGTTTGAAGTACAAGGCTTCGCTCATCTGGTTTATTTGGATCGGGATACAGTGCAGGAAGTCTTGAACCATGTCCATCCACTAGAAGCCTACTCTGCCTTTATCAAGAAGATTCAATATAGTGCAGCTTATTTCAGTCAAGTCCGTTTTTATCAACAGGAGGAGACAGGAGCCTTCTTAGCTAGCTATAGCTTGACAGAAGATACGGATACGGTCTTGCCAAGCGTGCCACATGTTCCTGCAGAATATGTAGAAATTGTGGGCTTAGCGGGTATCATTGATTGGCGAGTTCTATTGGTTGCGATCGATGGAGATCCTGATAAGCCAGAAAGTTACCATCCAATTGGTTCTCTTGCTCTGAAGAATCTACTGGAAGCACTAGAGCCAGATGAATTCCAGTTGCTTGATGCTAGTCAAATTGAAATTAAAAAATTGTCCAAAGAACGATTGCTAGAATTAGCGCAATTGGAGAACAAGTAAAAAATATCGAAGTGAACTGTTCTTCCGACGTTTGATCCGAAAAATCTAACGTCTGGGAGCAGTTCTTTTTTTTTTATGCTTCTTCCTTTGATCAAAAACCAATGACTAGGCTAATTATGGTATAATAGGGGCCTAGAAGTAGAATGAAAGAGGTGCACGAAATGCTGTTAGAAGAATTTGATGCCAATCGACAGGCGATTATCAATCCACAAGACTTACACCAACCAATTGAAGGATTTCCCAAAGTAGTCATCTCTTGCTTTTCAAGAGTAACTTTTGCTCGCCTCCTTGAAAATTATGAACATGAGGTCATTGCAAGAACCTCCATGGCCAATTTTGAAGTCGTGGTCTATGGGATCACTATTGGAGACCAACAGATTGGTGCCTTTAATGCACCAGTTGGGGCTGCTTCCTGTGTGGGGATTATAGAGGACCTGATTCAATTTGGGATGGAAAAACTGGTGCTCTTTGGAACCTGTGGGGTTTTAGACCGTGATATCGAAGCGACTTCCATCATCATTCCAACGGCTGCTCTTCGCGACGAGGGGACCAGTTACCACTATCTTCCGGCTAGTGATGAAGTGGAAGTAAACAAGAAAAACCTTCCTCTCTTCCAAGCCTTTCTTGAAAGCCACAAGGTTTCCTATCAGTCAGGAAAAGTGTGGACGACAGATGCACCCTACCGGGAAACCATCGACAAGATGAAGCGACGAAAGGAAGCGGGAGCCATCTGTGTGGATATGGAATGTTCGGCAGTGGCAGCCTTAGCAGCTTATAGGGGCTTTGAGCTCTGCCATTTCTTCTATGCAGCTGACCACCTCTCGGAAGAAAAATGGGATATCCGAACCTTATCTAGTCATGAGGATTTAGATAGCAAGGATCGAATCGCGGAGTTAGCCATCCAATTTGCGCTCTTATGGGAAAAGGCGAACTAAATGAAAGAAGTAATGATTGAACTGAAGGATTTTTCCTTCCAATACAAGAAGTAATTTTGCAAGTGAGGGATGGTTCATCTAGATTCTAATTCGAGACAGAACCTGATGGATCTGCTCAATCTGAATTTTTTTACAATCCATGGAGGTAATGACATGTCAGAAACGATTTTAGTAACAGGAGCTTCAGCTGGCTTTGGTCAAGCGATTTGCCGTCGTTTAGTAGCAGATGGATATCGTGTGATCGGATCAGCTAGACGCATCGAAAAATTACAGGCCCTCCAAGAAGAGTTGGGAGAAGCCTTTTATCCCCTGCAAATGGATGTGACGGATCTTTCTCAGGTAGATCATGCACTTGCCAGTTTGCCAAAAGCTTGGGAGAAAGTGGATGTTTTGGTCAATAATGCTGGCTTGGCTCTAGGCCTCGCCCCAGCTTATGAAGCAGAGGTCGCAGACTGGCTGACCATGATTCAGACCAATATTGTTGGTTTGACCTATCTGACAAGGAAAATCTTGCCCCAGATGGTGGAACGAAATGATGGCTATATTATCAATTTGGGCTCTACAGCAGGAACTGTGCCTTATCCAGGGGCCAATATTTACGGGGCATCCAAGGCTTTTGTCAAGCAATTCTCCCTCAATCTTCGGGCGGATCTAGCTGGCAAGAAGATTCGTGTCAGCAATATTGAACCCGGTCTTTGTGAAGGGACAGAGTTCTCTTCTGTTCGCTTTAAAGGAGACGAAAAACGGGTAGAAGCCCTCTATCGAGATGCCCATGCCATTCAGCCGGAAGACATTGCCAACACAGTAGCTTGGTTGATCCAACAGCCCAAGCATGTCAATGTCAACCGGATTGAAATCATGCCGGTTTCCCAAACCTTTGGTCCTCAACCCGTTTATCGTGATTAAAAAGAGAAGCAACCACTCCACAAGGGGTTGGTTGTTTTTTATCTTTCCTCTGGTATAATAGAAGGCAAAGTAAGGAGAAAAAGATGACAGCTGCGTTAATTATTGGTTCAACCGTTTGTGATGTGATGATTTACTTGGATCGTTTGCCAAGTCGTGAAGGAGATGCCCATATTGATCACCAGCAATGGTCTGTGGGAGGTTGTGCCTTTAATGTCGTTAATATCCTTCATTTTTTGAAGCAACCCTACCAGTTTGTCTCGCCAGTCGGTTCTGGAATATATGGTGATTTTATTCGGAGAGAGCTAAAACAATTAGGGATTTCCTCTAGCATCTCATTAGAAGGGGCCAATGGTTGCTGTTACTGCTTTGTAGAGTTTGATGGTGAGCGGACCTTCTTATCGGACCACGGAGTGGAGTATAGCTTCCAAGCAGAGTGGCTAAAAGAGATTGAGACAGATCGGTTTGATTACATCTACTTATGTGGCCTTGAAGTCGAGGAGCCAACCGGTCTTGCATTGGTCCAGTCTGTTTCGCAACTAGAAGGTCAGGTGATTTTTGCACCAGGGCCACGCGGACTCTTGATTCCAAAGGATCGACTGGAAGCAATTTATGATCTGCATCCAATTCTCCATGTTAATGAGGCTGAAGCACTGGCTTTTTCAGGGTGTAGAGAGATCCAGCCAGCCATCGAACACTTGTATCAGAGAACGGGACAATTAGTCATTGTCACCTTGGGTGAAAACGGAGCGGTTGCCTATGATGGCAACTGGTATGAAGCAGACGGTTTTCCAACAGAAGTTGTCGATACAGTAGGTGCTGGAGATAGCCATGTGGGAGCCTTTATATCCGCTCGTTTAGAAGGTTTAGATATGACGCAAGCCTTAAGATTTGCCAACAAAGTCTCTAGCCAGATTGTTGCAAGTAAGGGCGTTCATCTGACAAAAGAGCAACAAGAAGCCCTGCGAACAGAATTGAAACAAAAATAAAAAAGAGAGTGGGACAGAAATCGGTAATTCGTTAGAATTCGATTTCGTCGTCCCACCTCCGCACAGTTGAGTAGGGCTGTAAAAGCTGATGAAATCAGCGTAGTAGAGCCCACTCAACCACTGCGTCTTGCTTGACAATCCAAAAATAATTGAGAGGCTAGGACTTTTGTCCCAGCCTCTTATTTGACTTTATCCGCTTAGCCCTTTGTATCTTACTACAATGGACGCTTATTGGGCATGCCTGCTTTTCTTGGATATTTATTAGGGGTTTCTTTTTTCTTTTCGACAACAGTGATATAGCGTGGATCCCCATTTGGCAATTCATACTGTAGATTGTCTCCAACCTTACTAAAGAGCAGGTTGAGGGCGTTTTTGGCTTCTTCCAACTCTTCTGGAGCATTGCTAGCCTTGAGAGCAAGAAGACGTCCTCCTACTTTCAGGTAAGGAATGGTCAGTTCAGAGAGGACCTGCATGCGGGCAACAGCGCGGGCTGTTACGAGGTCAAATTGGGCACGAAAAGCCTTATCTTGTGCAAAGTCCTCCGCACGTCCATGGTAGAAATGAACTCCGCTCAAACCTAACTCTTCAGCCAGCAAGTGGAGAAAATTGATCCGCTTATTAAGGGAATCAATGATGGTCACATCCAGCTCAGGGAAAAGGATCTTCATGGGTAGGCTTGGAAAGCCGGCGCCAGCTCCGATATCCAAGAGACGGATGGGTTGGTTTTCGATCAAACCTTGTAAAATGGGTGCGATCGAATCATAAAAATGCTTGAGATAGACTTCGTCTTTTTCGGTGATGGCAGTGAGATTAATCTTTTCATTCCATTCCACGAGGAGCTCGAAATAGCGTTCGTATTGCTCTTTTTGACGATCAGTTAATGGAAAGCCGAGATCGGCTAAACGGACATAAAATTCTTCTGGTTTCATGCTTTTATTTTACCACAAAATAAGGGAAATTTGATATACTGGTAGAAAGAAATGAAAGGAATTCAATAAAATGATTTGGATTATTCTTGGGATCATTGTGGTCCTTGTGTTGATTGTAGTAGGAGTTTACAACGGTTTGGTGAAAAGCCGGATGCAAACTCGTGAAGCATGGAGTCAAATTGATGTGCAATTGAAACGTCGGAATGACTTGATTCCAAACTTGATCGAAACCGTTAAAGGCTATGCCAAGTACGAAGGAGATACACTAGCAAAAGTGACTCAACTTCGCCAACAAGTAGCGCAAGCTTCTTCACCTGCAGAAGCAATGGCAGCCAGTGATGCTCTTTCACGCCAAGTAGCAGGCATCTTTGCGGTGGCTGAAAATTACCCAGACTTGAAAGCCAACACCAACTTCATGCAATTGCAAGAAGAATTGACCAACACAGAAAACAAAATTTCTTATGCTCGTCAATTGTACAATAGTGTCACAAGCAATTACAATGTCAAGTTGGAAACTTTCCCAACAAACGTAATTGCTGGAATGTTCGGCTTCAGACAAGCTGAATTTCTTCAAGTGCCTGAAGAAGAAAAAGCAGTACCAAAGGTGGACTTTAGCGGATTAGGAGACTAATATGCTCTTTGACCAAATTGCAAGCAATAAAAGGAGAACCTGGATTCTCCTTATTGCTTTTTTCATACTCTTAGCTCTTATCGGAGCAGCCGTTGGTTACCTCTGGTTAGGCTCCTCCCTTGGTGGCGTCATCCTAGCTTTGATTATTGGTGGGATTTATGCCTTTAGCATGATTTTCCAATCCACGGAAGTTGTCATGCGGATGAATGGGGCGCGTGAAGTGACGGAAGAGCAAGCCCCTCAGCTCTACCATATTGTACAAGATATGGCTATGGTAGCTCAGATCCCCATGCCTCGGGTCTATATTGTAGATGATCCTTCTATGAATGCATTTGCGACAGGGTCCAATCCTCAAAATGCTGCTGTTGCAGCAACGACAGGTCTTCTAGCTGTGATGAACCGTGAGGAATTGGAGGGAGTCATCGGACATGAAGTCAGCCACATTCGCAATTACGATATTCGCATCTCTACGATTGCAGTGGCCCTTGCCAGTGCCATCACCATGCTTTCTAGCATTGGTGGCCGGATGATGTGGTGGGGCGGTGGTCGTAGCCGGGACGATGATCGAGAAGGTAGCGGTGGTTTGGAGATTGTAATTTTGATCCTTTCCTTGCTTGCCATCGTTTTAGCACCATTAGCAGCGACCTTGGTCCAGTTAGCCATTTCTCGTCAACGGGAGTTCCTAGCAGACGCTTCAAGTGTTGAATTGACACGGAATCCTCAAGGAATGATAAATGCTTTGTTAAAGCTAGACAATAGCGAACCAATGCAACGACATGTCGATGATGCGAGCAGTGCTCTTTTTATCAACGATCCAAAAAAAGAATCCGGATTGCAAAAACTCTTTTATACCCACCCACCCATTGCTGAACGGGTGGCTCGCCTAAGAAAAATGTAAAAAAAAAAATCCACCAAACGGTGGACTTTTTATTTGGTTGTTAAGAGGAGGGTAGTGAAACCAAGCATGGCAAAGGTCCCCCAAGCTAGGGGAAGGCTCCAGATAGCTAGACTAGAAAAGAGAGCTGTCCCAAGTGGCATGGCAAAGCTGACCATCAGTCCCAAAAAGCTAGAGGTAGAAGCTAATTTTTCAGCAGGCAATTTGCTCATTAAAAGACTGGAAACTTTTGGGTTGATTTTTGCTACAAGATAACCAAGGAAAGTGATGAGTAGAAGAGAAAGAATGTCCCAGTGTACCAGGATATTTGTGAGCCCAAGCATGGTCAGCCCACCTGCGATCCACAGGAGGATATGATGGAGCGATTGTTTGGAAAAATAGTCATGGGGTGTCAAGCTAGCCCAGACCATGCTTAAAATAGTCACAGCCTCTAAGATCAAGAGGGATTGGCTAAAACTCAACTGAAAGAAGGGGGAGTGAAGCAGTTGCAAATTGTAGATACCAGAGATGGATCCCCCTAGGGCATTGATGAGAACCAATGAGAAGAGCAACTTGCCAAAGTGGTGAACCTCCTCATCTGCAAAAATACTTTTTGCGTTCTGGTACATCTCTTGGCAATCGTGTACCAAAGATTTCTTACTTTTGGGCTCAATGACGGGAGCATGTGTCAGCTGCTTTTTTCTCATCAGGAGACAAGTGGAAGACAGGAGAAAAGTCACGGCATTGATCGAAGCGACCATAGCAAAATTTTGATGGCTGATAGCTAGCAGCCAAACTCCTAGAGCTTGTCCAGAAATCGAACAGACCATGCTAAGCAGTTGGTTGAAGGAATAGGCCTCCATCAAATCCTCGTCGGGGATGTTCTTTTTCATGATAGGGAGTTGCAAACCTCCGCGATAATCACTCAAACAATCTGAAACAATGTTTAAGAAGCAAACAATCGAAAAGGCAAGGTAACCCGGAATCTTGGTCATGAGAGCAATAAGGATGAAGAGGCTGGCTTGAAGATAGCCAATGCGGATCAACCAGTTAGCTTTTTTCTTCGTGCGATCAGCCTTCATTCCGACAAAAATGGTAAAGAGGCTAGGAATAAATACAATGAGATTGGCAATGCCAACCGCCAGACTCGGTTGTGGCATGCTGGCAGCAAAGACCACAAAGACCAGATTGTAGATGGCAGCACCAAGGGTATTCAAAAAGCGAGAAAGACTAAGTAAGGCAAAAATCTTATTACGGACTAAGAGTTTCATAAGCCTTCCTCCTTCACGTGATCAGTTGGTATGACTTGTTTGATAGATCGAAAGATCTGTTTGAAGAGATCCAACTTCTCCTTTTCAGAGAGAGCTAGTTCCTGATCCTTCAGATAAACGCAGGTATGTGAGAGAAGAAAGCGGAGGAAGTGGTTTTTTAGTTTGGTCATCATGGGAAGAACCTTCTTTCTTTACTTGATAGTCCTATTGTAAACCTAAAAAGCAAGAAAAAATTAATGTTGCATATTTTCAACAAAAACTCACAGAGTAGATCTGTGAGTTTTTAGGATTTATTGATCAGTTCTTGCAGGCCCTGTTTGTAGTAGTTGGCGCTGTCCTTACAATCCAGAATAGAGAGAACCTGGATGGCCTGTTCCATCTTTTCAAGACCGATTTCTTTTCCTCCCTTTCGATAGAGAAATTCTCCTTTGGCGTAGAGATAAACCGTCCGAAGGTAGGCTTCGTTCTCAGAGTAAAAGTGGTCGTTAATTAGGTGGTCAAAAAAAGATGCATCTTCAAATTCATTTGAACTAATGGCGAGAAAAAAGCCATTAAGGAAAATAGAATTGATGGCAGGACGAGAGGAATCTAGGAGAAGCTTGAAATCCTCCCGTTGGACCAACTCCTCTGTGTATTGTCGATAGAGCTGACTAGAGAAAAGAGGAGAGGTCAGTGAAAATAGGCTTAACTCAAAATTTCCCCAGACCATGACAGAGAAAAGGTAGTCATAGAGGAAATCTAGTTCCTCTTGGCTAGCAGCCAACTCTACCTCAGGATAGTTGCCAAGCATTTGGGCCTTGAGAATAATGCTGGCTAAGAAGTCTTCTTTTTTCTGATGTTTCTGGTAGGCTAGCTGGTAGCTTTGGTACAAGGCTTGATCGTGTTCCAAGCTCATGTTTTCATAGTGCTCTTTCAACAATTTGGGAATAAAGGAGTGCTGATCGATTCCAGCTAGATGGGAAAACTCACTGAGGCTCGTTTTGATCTGTTGCAAAGCCTGAAAAAACCGTTGGGTCGTCAGGTCATTTTCCCCTCTTTCAAATCGAGATAACATGGAGCGCGAAAATTCGCCACCCGTAGCTTCCTCTAAAGAGATGTGACGACTTTCACGTATTTGCCGAAAAACAGCTCCGATTTCTTTCATGAATTCTCCTCTATCTAACAATGCCCTAGCCAGTGACCCTCTTTTGTCCAAGAGATGGTGGGACCTTGTGTACAACACCAATTGGCCTAGTTACTGTATCTTTTTTCATGATTATAACAAATTTTTGAGGAGACTTCTTGGTTGAGGGGCAGCTTCATGATATACTAGTAGTATCTAGAAGATTTGAGGACAAAAGAATGAACCTATTTACACAAGAAATCCGTAAAAATCCTGAAGGACTAGCCTTTGATCAAGAGTTGGATTTGCTCAAAGAATTGCAAAAGCGTAATCCAGAAATTCTTGATTTAAAGAATGTGACAGCGACAGGACGAGTAGCCTATGATACAGGCCTCTATGTCTTGGATTACCAGTTGAGCTATACCATCGTTTTGGCATCTAGCCGAAGCATGGAGCCTGTTGAGCTTCAAGAGAGCTATCCTGTAACAGAGGTGTTTGCGGAGGATGTACAGTCTGACGCAGATATCGAGGCCCTAGAGGAAGACTTGATCCTTCCAATCGAAGGTGGGAAGATTGACCTGAGTGAGAGTGTAGCGGATAATATTCTGCTCAATATTCCTCTCAAGGTTCTCACTCCAGAAGAAGAGGCTGGACAAGGTTTTATCGAAGGCAATGATTGGAAAATCCTATCCGAAGAAGAATACCAAGCCGCTCAAGCGATTAAGAAAGAAGAAAACAGTCCTTTCGCCGGTCTAAATGGCTTGTTTGACGAAGAATAAGCTAGAGATTGCATTTGATAAATTTAGACATAAATACAGGTCTTTTCTTTGAGGAAAGGCCTTCTTTTGATATACTAGGATTAATAAACAACAGAGGGGAGACCTCTAAAAAGGAGAAAAAGTATGGATACTTTATTTATTCCAGGTTGGTTGATTACCGGCCTAATAGTCGCAGTTATTATTTTGATTTTGCTTGTTAAAGGTTATGTGAACGCTAAACCCAACGAAGTCGTGGTCATTACCGGTCTTCGGAAGCAACGTCACTTGCGTGGGAAAGCTGGCTTTATGATTCCCTTTGTCGAACAACGCTCTTATCTTGATATTGAGCAATTCTCGACAGATGTTCGGACGTCAGAAGCAGTCCCAACATTGGACTTCATTAACGTCCGTGCCGATGCAGCTGTTAAATTAAAAATTGGTACAACCGATGAAATGATTGCCCGGGCTGCAGAAAACTTCTTGAACTGGAATACGACAGATATTTCCAACTCTGTCCAAGATGTCTTGGAAGGAAACCTGCGGGAAGTGATCGGTCAGATGGAGCTCCGTAAGATGGTCAATGACCGTCAAGAGTTTGCCTCAAAAGTGCAAGATAACGTAGCACCAGACTTGGCTAAAATGGGTCTAGAAGTCATCGCCTTTACGGTTCAATCCTTCTCTGATGAAGGGGGAGTCATCGATAACCTCGGGATTGAAAATGTTGAAACCATTAAGAAAGATGCCTTGATTGCCAAAGCCAAAGCAGAACGCGAACGCAAGGAAGTCGAAGCAGAACAAGATAAATTGGCCAACGACAAACGCGTCGCTGCCGATCTTGAAATCGCGCAAAAACAAAACGAATTAAAACTCAAACAAGCAGCCCTCAAGCAAGAAGCAGATATTGCCCAAGCAAAAGCAGATGCCGCTAAAGGGATTGAGGCAGAAGTGCAACGTCGTGAACAAGAGCGCGTGGCAGCCGAAGCCAATATCATGAAACAGGAAAAAGAAGCGGAAGTCAAAGAGCGCGAAGTTAAGGTTCGTGAGCAAGAATTGGATGCCAACATCCGCAAACAAGCTGAAGCTGAAAAATATGCGCGTCAACAAGCTGCAGAAGCAGAATTGATTGAACGCCAACGCAAGGCGGAAGCAGAACTCTTCGAAACACAAAAAGAAGCCGAAGCTCGAAAAGCTCAAGCCGAAGCTGAGAAATTTGCCCAATTGCAAGAGGCCGAAGCTATTGAGGCTAAAGGTCGTGCCGAGGCTGAAGCCATTCGCTTGAAACTGGAAGCCGAAGCCAAAGGTTTAGACCAAAAGGCCGAAGCAATGAAGAAAATGCAAGAAGCAGCCATTACTGAAATGGTCGTTGACAAGTTGCCTGAAATTGCGCGTGCTGTCGCAGAACCATTAACCAAGGTTGATAAGATCACCATGTACGGGGAAGGCAATGCTTCTAAGATGGTGGGCGATATTATGCAAAGTATCGACCAAGTCTCTCAAGGAGCTGGATTTGATATTCGTCAATTGCTAGCAGGAGCTCTTGGAGTTAATATGACGGTCAATAAACTCAAAGAAGGAGAACAACCGGTCATTGAAGCAGAGGAGTTAGCTTCTAAAGAAGATTAATGCCATTCATCAAGAAGTGTCTGAGAACTGTTTCTCGGGCACTTTTGTTTTTAAGATCAAATGACTTGCATGATCTTCTCCCTCTTGGAGAAGGCGGGAAGCTATTTTCTGCTTTCTTTTGAGGAGGAAAAATGGTAGAATAAAGGCAAACTATAAAGAGGAGTGTCACATGACTAAAGCAAACTTTGGTGTTGTTGGTATGGCCGTAATGGGTCGTAACCTTGCCCTTAATATCGAATCTCGTGGCTACACAGTTGCCATTTTTAACCGTAGTAAAGAAAAAACAGAAGATGTGATTGCTTGCCATCCTGATAAAAACTTTGTGCCAAGCTATGATATCGAAAGCTTCGTAAACTCTATCGAAAAACCACGTCGTATCATGCTCATGGTTCAAGCAGGACCTGGTACAGACGCAACTATCCAAGCCCTTCTTCCACACTTGGACAAAGGTGACATCTTGATCGACGGAGGAAACACTTTCTATAAAGATACTATCCGTCGTAACGAAGAGTTGGCGAATTCAGGGATCAACTTTATTGGTACTGGTGTATCTGGTGGGGAAAAAGGCGCCCTTGAAGGTCCTTCAATCATGCCTGGTGGACAAAAAGAAGCGTATGACTTGGTAGCTGACGTTCTTGAAGAAATCTCTGCAAAAGCGCCTGAAGATGGAAAACCATGTGTGACTTACATCGGTCCTGATGGAGCTGGTCACTACGTGAAAATGGTCCACAACGGTATCGAGTACGGGGATATGCAATTGATCGCAGAAAGCTATGACCTCATGCAACACTTGCTTGGTCTTTCTGCAGAAGACATGGCTGAAATCTTCACTGAATGGAACAAGGGTGAATTGGACAGCTACTTGATCGAAATCACTGCTGATATCTTGAAACGCAAAGACGACGAAGGTCAAGATGGACCAATCGTAGACTACATCTTGGACGCTGCAGGAAACAAAGGAACTGGTAAATGGACTAGCCAATCAGCGCTTGACCTTGGTGTGCCATTGTCACTCATCACTGAGTCAGTATTTGCCCGTTACATCTCTGCCTACAAAGAAGAACGTGTACACGCTAGCAAGGTTCTTCCAAAACCAGCTGCATTCAAATTTGAAGGAGACAAGGCTGAGTTGATCGAAAAAATTCGTCAAGCCCTTTACTTCTCAAAAATCATCTCTTACGCACAAGGTTTTGCGCAATTGCGTGTTGCTTCTAAAGAAAACAACTGGAACTTGCCGTTTGCGGACATCGCATCTATCTGGCGCGATGGATGTATCATCCGTTCTCGTTTCTTGCAAAAGATCACAGATGCTTACAACCGCGATGCAGATCTTGCTAACCTTCTATTGGATGAGTACTTCTTAGATGTTACTGCTAAGTACCAACAATCAGTTCGGGATATCGTAGCTCTTGCTGTTCAAGCTGGTGTACCCGTACCAACCTTCTCAGCAGCCATCACTTACTTTGATAGCTACCGTTCAGAGGATCTTCCAGCAAACTTGATCCAAGCACAACGTGACTACTTTGGTGCTCACACTTACCAACGTAAAGACAAAGAAGGTACCTTCCACTATTCTTGGTACGACGAAAAATAATCTTGCTCTATGGTCAAACGAGTTCTACTAGTAGAAAATGAGAAGCAAATCGCTCGCTTCATTGATTTGGAACTTCAAAAAGAAGGGTACCAAGTTGATGTGGTCGAGGATGGAAAAGCGGGTCTGGCTTTGATTGCTGCGACCAAATATGATCTGATCTTGTTTAATTACGATTTGTCAGATATGTCTGGTGAAACATTCGCAGAGGAAATCAGTCGGATTCGCCCAGCTTCTGTTTTGATTGTTTTGGATAGCCGCGAAAAAATTGCTGAGCACAAAGAGAGTATTCAGCGCTTTGCCGTTTCCTATATGGTTAAACCCTTTATTATCAGCGATTTGGTAGATAAGATCACAGCCATTTTTAGAGGACGTGATTATATTGACCAACATTGTAGCCAGATGAAAATCCCAACATCATACCGCAATTTGCGCATTGATGTGGAACACCATACCGTCTATCGTGGGAAAGACATGATTAGTTTAACCCGCAGAGAGTATGATCTCTTAGCGACTCTGATGGGAAGCAAAGGGGTGGTGACACGAGATCAGTTGTTGGAAAGTGTCTGGAAGTACGAGAGTACAGGTGAGACTAATATTGTGGACGTCTATATCCGTTATCTCCGTGGGAAAATTGATCTACCCGGTCAAAAAAGCTATATTAAGACCGTTCGTGGGATTGGCTATGCCATGCAAGACACATTAGAATAAAATATTCGAACCCTTAGAGGGTTCGAATATTTTTATGACTCAAGGGAAACGTTTGCGTTTGGAAAGGATGGGTTTAAAAAAGGATTTGGCTAAAAAAAGATAAAAAAAGATAAAATTTAGAGAAAAAAATGAATGTAAGGCTTTACAAATTTTTAAAATGTGGTATACTAGAAACAAATTAAGCGCAAACGTTTTCTTAAAAACAAAAGCCTTAAACAATATAAGGAGGTTGAATGATGAATAAAGGATCATTCAAAAGTTTATTTAGCTTTGAATTCTGGCAGAAGTTTGGTAAGGCCTTGATGGTCGTTATCGCTGTCATGCCAGCTGCTGGGTTGATGATTTCAATCGGGAAATCAATCCCTATGATCAACCCGAATTTATCTCCACTTGTTATTACAGGTGGGATTCTCGAACAAATCGGTTGGGGGGTTATCGGTAACCTTCACATCCTCTTTGCACTCGCTATCGGTGGTAGCTGGGCCAAAGAGCGTGCTGGGGGTGCCTTTGCGGCTGGTCTCTCTTTCATCTTGATTAACCGTATTACCG
This sequence comes from Streptococcus sp. S5, assembly GCF_034134805.1. Lineage (NCBI taxonomy): Bacteria > Bacillati > Bacillota > Bacilli > Lactobacillales > Streptococcaceae > Streptococcus > Streptococcus lingualis. The sequence continues at coordinate 641,810 of NZ_CP139419.1, forward strand.
GTGCAGTTTTTGGAGTTACATCTGCAATGTTGGCTGATAAGGATGCTACCGTTCATACGATCTTAGGTGGATCAATTAAAGTTGCAGACTACTTCATTAGTGTCCTTGAGGCACCGGCACTTAATATGGGGGTGTTTGTAGGGATTATCTCAGGTTTTGTTGGAGCAACTGCTTTCAATAAATACTATAACTACCGTAAACTTCCAGAAGCCCTTTCTTTCTTTAACGGGAAGCGCTTTGTCCCATTCGTTGTTATCGTTCGTTCAGCTCTTACAGCCTTGGTTTTGGCAGCCTTGTGGCCAGTGGTTCAATCAGGAATTAATGGATTCGGTGTCTGGATCGCCAACTCACAATCAACAGCTCCAGTATTGGCACCATTCTTGTTTGGTACCTTGGAACGTCTTCTCTTGCCGTTTGGTCTTCACCACATGTTGACCATTCCAATCAACTATACTCAATTGGGTGGTAGCTACCAAGTTCTTACAGGTGCTGCCAAAGGAACAACTGTATTTGGACAAGATCCACTTTGGTTAGCTTGGGTAACAGACCTTGTTAACTTGAAGAAGGCAGATCCTAGCCAATACCAACACTTGCTTCATGCGTACACACCAGCTCGTTTCAAAGTTGGTCAAATGATTGGATCATTTGGTATCTTGATGGGGGTTGTAGTTGCTATCTATCGCAATGTGGACCCAGATAAGAAAGAAAAATACAAAGGGATGCTTTTTGCAACTGCCCTTGCTACATTCTTGACAGGTGTTACAGAACCAATTGAATACATGTTCATGTTCATTGCAACACCATTGTACTTGATCTACGCCTTTGTTCAAGGTGCTGCCTTTGCAATGGCTGACTTGGTTCACCTTCGTGTCCACTCATTCGGTTCAATCGAGTTCTTGACACGTACCCCAATGGCCATCAACGCTGGTTTGGCATTAGATATCTTTAACTTTGTATGGGTAACAGTCCTCTTTGCCTTTATCATGTACTTCATTGCTAACTTCATGATTAAGAAATTCAATTATGCAACTCCAGGACGTAACGGTAACTATGAACAAAATGATGATGCCCCTGCAGGAGATGGTGCAGCAGCAGGTGCTGCTACAAGCTCAGCAAGCTCACAAGTCATTAACATTATCAACCTTCTTGGTGGACGTGCTAACATCGTCGACGTTGACGCATGTATGACTCGTCTTCGTGTAACCGTTAAGGATGCTGAAAAAGTAGGAACAGAAGAACAATGGAAAGCTGAAGGCGCTATGGGTCTTGTCATGAAAGGACAAGGGGTCCAAGCGATCTACGGACCTAAAGCTGACGTATTGAAATCTGATATCCAAGACGTTCTTGATTCAGGTGAAGTTATTCCTGAAACACTTCCTAGCCAAATGACAGCAGTTCAAAAAGCTGAAGCAACCTTTAAAGGGGTAACTGATGAAGTGCATTCCGTTGCAGATGGTGAAGTGATCAACATCGAAGATGTGAAAGATCCTGTATTCTCACAAAAAATGATGGGTGACGGATTTGCGGTTGAGCCTGAAAATGGCCACATCGTTTCACCAGTTGCTGGTAAAGTTACTAGCGTCTTCCCAACCAAACATGCCCTTGGTTTGGTAACAGATAATGGTTTGGAAGTCTTGGTTCACATCGGTCTAGATACTGTTAGTCTTGAAGGAAAACCATTTGAGGTTAAAGTTTCTGAAGGTCAAACAGTGGCTGCTGGAGACCTCTTGGTAGAAGCAGACCTTGATGCGATCCGTGAAGCTGGTCGTGAAACTTCAACAATTGTTGTCTTCACAAATGCAGATGCGATTAAATCCGTTAAGGTCGAACATACTGGTAAATTGGCAGCAAATGCGCCAGTTGCAACAGTAGAATTATAAAAGACATCGGCAAAGAAAATGAGGTTGGGGCAGTGCACCCGGCCTCTTGCCGTTTCTTGATTTGGAGAGAAGGAGAAATCAGGGGATGAAATTTTTAACATTAAATTCCCATAGTTGGATGGAAGAGAATGCTCAGCAAAAATTTGAAACCCTCAAGGAACAAATTTTGGAAGCGCAATATGATGTGATCTGTTTCCAAGAGGTCAATCAAGAAATGGGCTCAGAAGCAGTCGAAACAGATGAGTATTATCAAGCCTTGCCATCATCTGTAGCCATTCACAAAGATCACTTTGTTCGCGTATTGGTAGAAGAGTTAGCTGCTCAAGGACTCCACTATTATTGGACTTGGGCTTATAACCATATTGGCTATGATCACCTCAATGAGGGTGTGGCCGTTCTTTCGCGTCAACCCTTGAAGGCGGATGAGATTTTGGTATCCAATATGGATGATCCAACGGACTACCATACTCGTCGAGTAGCCGTTGCCCATACAAGTGTAGATGGCAAAGAGATTGCTGTTGCCAGCGTCCATCTTTCTTGGTGGGACAAAGGTTTCCAATTTGAGTGGCCACGCATTGAGAACTACTTCAGCCAAGTAGGCAAACCCTTTATTCTAGCTGGTGATTTCAATAATCCTGCCGGTCAAGAAGGGTATGAGACGATTCTATCCAGTTCCCTTAAGCTTCAAGACAGCTTTATCGAAGCTAAAGAAACAAAGGGGACTTATACTGTAGGTCCTGGAATCGATGGCTGGACGGATAATCAAGTTCCATTGCGAATCGATTACGTCTTTGCAAGTCCAGAATGGGACATCCAGCGTCTACATGTCATTTTTGATGATCAAAACAAACCCCATGTCAGTGATCACTATGGCTTAGAAGCCGAATTATCACTTTAATATAAATGGAGAGTCGAAAGGAAAACGATTTTATTCAATCGTCCTTCGACTCTTTTTTATGGATCAATGAGGAGCAAGCATAGGGGATTCTCCTGTTCTTCTGCTTTCTTTACGATTCAATTTATGGTAAAATGAAGTGTTAAAACAGTTTAAGGAGGTAGCAAATGCGTTGTCCAAAATGTGGTGGAAGTAAGTCTAGTGTGGTGGATAGTCGACAAGCTGAAGATGGGAATACCATCCGTCGTCGCAGGGAATGCGAAGAGTGCCATTATCGCTTTACTACCTACGAACGAGTGGAAGAGCGGACTCTAGTGGTCGTCAAAAAGGATGGGACACGCGAGCAATTTTCTCGTGATAAAATCTTTAATGGTATTATCCGCTCAGCTCAAAAACGGCCTGTTTCTAGTGACGAAATCGAAGAAATTGTAAACCGGATCGAGCAAAAGGTTCGCAGCCAAAGTGATAATGAAATCAACAGTGAATATATTGGTTCGTTGGTCATGGATGAGTTAGCAGATCTAGATGAGATCACCTATGTCCGTTTTGCTAGTGTTTACCGGAGTTTCAAGGATGTCGGTGAGTTAGAGACCCTCTTGAAACAAATTACGAAGGGAACCAAGAAGAAAAAGGAAAAATAGATGAAGCCCAATACGCCTTTCGCATTTTTAAAAAATAATCTTCTTCCACCGGCAGGGGCTGCATTGGAGCAGTATTACCTGCCTATTTTGGAGACGGAAACAGTAGCAGTTTATCGTTATCTGCTCGCCTCTTATGATCAGGGTGAAAAACAATATTTACTTGCTCAAATCCTCAATCACTTAAATATAGGATTTCCACAGTTGCTACTCGCCTTTGATCGCTTAATTGCTATGGGGTTGATCGATCTCTATGAGGAAGAAGTTGGGATCACCATCCAGTTACATGCTCCTCTTGCCTCAGAACAATTTTTTTCGAATGCTGTTTTCAAACGCTTGCTTGAAAAAAAGATTGGGGAAAAGGCCGTGGAGGATCTGCTCCCAGCACGCTCTTTAGGGACTAGACGGCAAGTTTCCTTCTCGCAAGTCTTTGGACTAGATGCTGGGGAGGTGACTGTTCTTCCAAGTAAGAAACAGCAGTTTGATATGGAGATGTTTAAGCGAATGATGGGGCGTGATGGACTTCGTTTTGTGGATGAAGGAGAAGCAACCCTAGCCCTCTTTGCCATCGCAGAAGAGCAACAATGGACCTGGTATGAAACTTATCTTTTAGCGAAAGAAACAGCTGTAGACCGGATTGTCTCTCCAAAGAGAATGAAGCAAAAGTTGGCTCAGGCGAGCCAAGAGCAACCACGCATGTCCTATAGCCGTCAGGAAGAAACCATTCTGAGGGAAGCTAAGGCAAAATCCAGCCTACAATTTCTAGCAGAGATTAAGAAGGCGCGCAATGCGACCATTACGCAGAGCGAACGCAAGACATTATCCAAGTTAGCTGATCTAGGCTTACTAGACGAGGTGATCAATATTATCTTGTTGTTGACCTTTAACAAGACCCAGTCTGCTAATCTCAATGAAAAGTATGCTTTGAAGGTGGGAAATGATTTTTCTTATCAAGGGGTCAACAGTGCAGAACTAGCGATTTTAAAAGTTCGAGAACGCCAGGAACAAGCTAAAGCTCAAGGAAACAAGGGGACGAGTCCTACATCAGCCAAGGGCAAGAACAGCAATGTTCCCAAGTGGAGCCAACCAAACTATCAAAATCAAACCAGTCAAGCAGAAAAGGTGGATCTTGCTAAAGAGAAACAACGCCTATTAGAAAAACTGAATCAAGGAGGTGAGTAGATGGAAAGTGTAGGTCAAACCATGTCTCACATGAACCGTGCGCGTCAATTTAACTATGAGGATTTGGTCGCACAGATCTTGGCAGACCAAGAAGTGGCTGCCTTTATCAAGGACCAGTCTTTGTCTGAACAAGAAATTCGACGGAGTATTTCAAAATTTAATCAATACATTAGTGAACGCAACCGTTTCTTATTGGGAGATCCGGATTATATTGCCAAAGGTTATAAGCCCATCCTCACCATGAATGAAGGCTATGCGGATGTCGCTTATGAGGAAACGCCAGAGTTAATCGAAGCCCAAAAACGAGCTGCGATCAACCAACGTCTCAACTTGATCAATCTCCCTTCAACCTTGAAAGAAGCGAGTCTAGCCAAGGTGGAACTCGATGATAAGGGGCGATTTGAGGCCTTTGAAGAATTAGCTAATTTTGTGGCCAACTATCCTGAATATCAAAAGGGGATCTACCTCTATGGTGATTTCGGAGTAGGAAAGAGCTACATGATGGCAGCCTTGGCTCATGATTTATCCGAAAAACGCCAGGCCTCTACTACCCTACTTCATTTTCCAAGTTTTGCTATCGATGTTAAAAATGCCATCAGTTCAGGCTTGGTCAAAGAAACCGTCGATCAGGTGAAAAAAGCCGAAATTTTAATTCTCGATGATATAGGTGCGGAACAGATGTCAGCCTGGGTGCGAGATGAAATCTTACAAGTGATTTTGCAGCACCGAATGCAGGAAAATCTCCCAACCTTCTTTACTTCTAACTTTAATTTTGAAGAGTTGGAACGTCATTTTGCAGCTTCGCGTAATGGAGATGAAACCTGGCAGGCCAAACGGGTCATGGAGCGCGTGAAATTTTTAGCCAAGGAAATCCATCTGGAAGGAGTCAATCGCCGATGAATGAAACCATCCGTTTAATGAAATCTCATTTTTCTGTTCGCCGTTTTAAGGAAGAAGCCATCAAAGAAGCTGACCTCAAGGAAATTTTATCAGCTGGGCAGATGGCATCAAGTTGGAAAAACTTTCAGTCTTATTCTGTGATTGTGGTCAAAAGCAAGGAAAAGAAAGAAGCTCTTTACGACTTTCTTCCTCAAGAAGCGATTCGCCAATCAGCCGTCTTTCTCCTCTTTGTTGGGGATTTAAACCGCGCTGGAAAAGCTGTCAAACTTCATGAGCAGGATTTCCATCCTGAAGGGGTGGACAACTTACTGATCACCTCAGTGGATGCGGCTCTAGCAGCTCAAAATACGCTATTGGCAGCTGAAAGTCTCGGCTATGGTGGAGTGATTATCGGCATGTTGCGCTACTGTTCAGAAGAAGTCGCAGAACTCTTCCGTCTGCCAGACTATACCTATCCTGTTTTTGGGATTGCTCTCGGAGTACCTAATCAGCAGCATGCAGTGAAACCACGTTTGCCATTGGAGCAGGTTGCTTTTGAAGAAGAATACCAAGAACAAGACCCATCAGTTGTGACTGCCTATGACAAGGTTCAGGCAGATTATGCTGGAGCGCGTGCAACAGACAGCTGGAGCGAGCGCCTTGCAGCTCAATTTGGTCAACCTGAACAAGAAGAGACCAAAAAACTACTAGAAAAACACAAACTATTATGAAATGAAGAGAGGCGTTCTTGAACCGAGGTCTCGCCTTTCATTAGAAAAGAGGAAATCATGGCCCTACCAACTATTGCGATTGTAGGCCGTCCCAATGTCGGAAAATCTACACTCTTTAACCGGATTGCCGGTGAGCGGATTTCCATCGTTGAGGATGTAGAAGGAGTCACTCGTGACCGCATTTATGCAACAGCTGAGTGGTTGAATCGAAAATTTAGTATCATCGATACGGGGGGAATTGATGACGTAGATGCCCCATTTATGGAGCAAATCAAGCATCAGGCAGAAATTGCCATGGACGAAGCAGATGTGATCGTCTTTGTTGTTTCTGGAAAAGAAGGGATCACGGATGCGGATGAATATGTCACTCGTATCTTGTATAAGACCCATAAACCGGTGATTCTTGCAGTCAACAAGGTGGATAACCCAGAGATGCGCAATGATATCTATGACTTTTATGCCTTAGGACTGGGCGAGCCACTACCGGTATCCTCTGTCCACGGGATCGGAACTGGGGATGTGCTCGATGCCATCATCGAAAATCTTCCGAATGACACAGAAGAAGAAAATCCAGATATCATCAAATTTAGCTTGATTGGTCGCCCAAATGTTGGGAAATCAAGCTTGATCAATGCGATCCTTGGAGAAGACCGGGTCATCGCAAGCCCTGTTGCTGGAACTACACGGGATGCCATCGATACCCATTTTACCGATGCAGATGGCCAAGAATTTACCATGATCGATACAGCCGGTATGCGCAAATCTGGTAAAATCTATGAAAACACTGAGAAATATTCTGTCATGCGTGCCATGCGTGCCATCGACCGTTCAGATGTGGTTTTGATGGTTATCAATGCCGAAGAAGGGATTCGGGAGTATGACAAGCGGATCGCTGGCTTTGCTCATGAAGCTGGTAAAGGGATGATCATTGTTGTCAACAAATGGGATACTATTGAAAAAGACAACCATACCATGAAGCAGTGGGAAGATGACATTCGTGATCAATTCCAATACCTTTCTTATGCGCCGATTGTTTTTGTCTCTGCCTTAACCAAACAACGCTTGCACAAGTTGCCAGAGATGATCAAACAGATCAGTGAGAGTCAAAATACACGGATTCCTTCAGCTGTCTTGAACGATGTGATTATGGATGCCATTGCCATTAATCCAACTCCGACCGATAAAGGAAAACGCCTCAAGATCTTCTATGCGACACAAGTGGCAACCAAGCCGCCAACTTTTGTGGTCTTTGTTAACGAAGAAGAACTGATGCACTTCTCATACCTTCGTTTCTTGGAGAACCAAATTCGCAAGGCCTTTGTTTTTGAAGGAACTCCAATCCATTTGATTGCGCGGAAACGGAAGTAGGGAATACGAGACAAATGGATCAAAGTGGAGAAGGATATTTCAAATGATAAAATGCTCATTCTTCCAACTATGAAAACAACTAAAAGTAGCGCATAAGCGTTGCTTTTTTTAATAAGCTGGTAAAATGAAGTGGAGAATAGTCAGATGCGTAGTTTCATAGTCCGGATATTCTTTATTCCTTATGCTTTTTTAAGGATGAGTAGAGTAAACTCATGAAGATCATGAGAGCTTTAGGTTTGTGTACTTATTATTTAAAATCTATCTGTATCTCTTGTTTCTCGGTTCGATCGTAAGCTTGGAGCCCTTGATCCTATTGTTGGGGATTTTATTAAAAAATAGGTCGTGTTTTTTGTCTTTTTCTGTGGGCTATCGGGATCTTTCTCCTCTCTATTTATCTATTCTGTCTATTGTTCGCTCAGACGGTTAAAAGAGAAAAATCATGGATAGCTGATTGAGGTAACTCTATTACGAAATCAGGTGAAAAGTTGGGACAATACTGTCTCAGTTTTTTTCTAAAAGTAAGTTAAAATCCTTTTAATAGTAAAATTATCTTTTCTAATTTTTTCTTAAATATGGTATAATAAAGGGATTAATCTAAGGTGGTAAACATGGCAAAATTAATTCCTGGGAAGGTTCGTTCACAAGGGAGCCTTCTCTATGAAGCTGGGAAAGTTTCCCTTCAGGAAGTAAAAGAAAAATACCTGTATTTTCGGGTGGAAGAAGAAAGCTTGCGGTACAGTTTGGATGACGATGCTGTTTTTTGTAGCTGTGCTTTCTTTCAAAAGAAAAAATTCTGTACACATCTAGCAGCTGTGGAAGCTTTTTTGAAGAATGATGACAGTGGGAAAGCAGCTCTTACAAGCCTTGAAGAAGACGCCACGGCGACTGAAGAAACGCAGGAGAAGGTCTCTTTTGGAAGTTTGTTTTTAGACCAGGTCCTTCCAAAAATCGAAAAGAAAGCAACACGCTATGTCTTATCAGCAGTCGGGCAGGAGGATGAATACTCTGGTCAATTCTTATGGACTCTTCGCATTCGTCGCTTGCCAGACGAGCGTTCTTATGTGATCAGAGATGTGCTAGCTTTTTTGCAGACCCTTCAGAAAGAAGGCCACTTTGCAATTGGCAAAAGTTACTATGAACCCATTTCTTACTTAGAATTTGATGGGCCTAGTCAGGATGTGATCAATTTCCTACAAGGCTTGGTCACAGATAGTGGCTCGAAAGAGCAAGATTTCTTTCCCAATGCTGGGCGCCATCTTTATTTTCCACCGACTCTCTTTGAAGAAGCTGTAGAATTACTAATGAATTTGGATTCCTTCCTCTTGCAATACAGCATGTATGATTTTTCTGAAGTCTATTTTCAGGATGTCCATGGGGAGGAAGATCTCTTTCATTTTCAGGTGGAAGACCATGGTGATTTTTACGAATTGATCATTACTGAGCCACAAGTGAAGGTTGTCGAGTCTGCTGTTTACCTGTTTCGAAATGGTGTCTTCTATCACCTGACGCCCCAACAGCGAACCCTATGGAAGGCGATTCAAGACTTACCAATGGATCAGGATCGCAAAAAACGACTGCATTTTGATCCAACGGATCAAACAAAGCTTTCCTATAGTTTAAAAGAGTTCAAAAAACTGGGGCAAATAACAGCTCCGACCAGCTTTTTAATCCACGATTTCACTCCAGAATTTCATTTTGATCTAGCACAGGACCAGACTGTTTTACTGGATGTTGTCTTTCAATACCAGGATCGTGTGGTGACCACGCGTGAGGAACTCCTTAATCTTCCTTATTCCAGTGATTTCGATAAGGAGCAAGAAGTCTTTTCAACCATGCTAGCAGCAGGTTTTACAGACGACTTTTCTTCCCAAAGAAGTCCGTTATCAAGTGAGCAAATCTATCCGTTCTTTCACCAACAGATCCCGGCTTTTGAAGCCTTAGGAGAGGTTACCCTCTCTGATAGCCTTTTAGATCTTTATCAAGTGGAGCGTCCAAAAATTGATGTTAAAACCAATGGCAGTCTACTGGAGATCGGTTTTGACTTTGAAAGTGTGGATCCAGCCGAAGTGGACCAGGTCCTCAAAGCTCTAGTAGGGCAAAAAGACTATTTTGTCAGCCATACAGGTAAAGTTCTTGTCTTTGATGAAGAAACCAAGAAAATCAGTCGAGCCCTAGCAGATCTGCGGGCGAAAATGAGCAAGGGTGGGAAACTACAAGCCCGCCGGATTGCCGCTTATCAGCTATCTGATTTGTTGGCAGATCAAGACAATGTTCATTTTTCAGAAGAATTTCGAATTTTAGCTCATGATTTGACTCATCCAGAAGACTTCCAACTCCCTCAGATGACAATCCAAGCGACCCTAAGGGATTACCAAGAAATAGGGGTCAAATGGTTCTCCATGTTAAATCATTATGGTTTTGGTGGTATTTTAGCGGATGATATGGGGCTTGGGAAAACCCTGCAGACTATTTCCTTCTTGACCAGTGTTGCAAAAAAAGAAACTAAAATCTTGATTCTAGCTCCATCTAGTCTCATCTACAATTGGAAACAAGAATTTTCAAAATTCGCTCCTCAGATGGAGGTGGCGGTCGTCTATGGTCTCAAGCAGCACCGAGATGAACTCATCGCAACCAATCCACAGGTAGTTATCACTAGTTACGCGTCTTTCCGTCAAGATGTGGAGGAATACCAGAAGAATCAGTATGAGTACTTGATTCTAGATGAAGCCCAGGTCATGAAAAATGCCCAAACCAAGATTGCCCAACACTTACGTGGCTTTGAGGTTCCGCATGTGTTTGCCTTATCTGGGACACCGATTGAAAATCATGTGGGAGAACTCTGGTCTATTTTCCAAATTGTCCTTCCAGGGCTCTTCCCAGCTAAAAAAGAATTTCAAAAGTTGAGTCCTGAGACTATTGCGCGATTTGTCAAACCTTTCGTCATGAGACGGAAAAAAGATGAAGTGCTCCAAGAATTACCGGACTTGATTGAAACAATCTACCACAATGAATTGGATGAAAGTCAAAAAACGATCTATTTGGCTCAATTAAAACAAATTCAAGATCGGGTTCGAACCTCTAGTGAGGAAGAACTAAATCGGAGCAAGGTGGAAATTCTCTCTGGTCTCATGCGCCTTCGCCAAATCTGTGATACCCCCGCCCTCTTTATGGAAGACTATCAAGGAGATAGTGGGAAATTGGAGAGCCTTCGAGATCTTTTGGGTCAAATCAAGGATGGCGAACACCGGGTTTTGATCTTCTCTCAATTTAGAGGCATGCTGGATATCCTAGAGCAGGAAATTGACCAGCTTGGCATGACCTCCTTCAAAATCACGGGATCCACTCCGGCCAAAGATCGTCAAGAAATGACCAATGCCTTTAATGCAGGTGAGCGTAATGCTTTTCTCATTTCTTTGAAGGCTGGAGGAGTCGGTTTGAACCTCACGGGAGCCGATACCGTCATCCTAGTCGATTTGTGGTGGAATCCTGCAGTGGAAGACCAGGCTATTGGACGTGCCCATCGAATGGGACAGGAACAAAATGTTGAAGTTTACCGTATGATTACTCGTGGCACGATTGAAGAAAAAATCCAGGAACTTCAAGCATCTAAAAGACACTTGGTCTCAACAATTTTAGATGGAACGGAAACACGGTCCAGCTTATCTGTTGAGGAAATTCGTGAGATTCTTGGAATTCCGTCAGAATAGCTTGAAAAATTCTGTGAATAGTTTATAATTAATGGAGTGTCGAAAGGAAGAAAGCATGACAGAAAAATATTTTCCTCAAGTAGGGGATAATGAGTTGATGTTAAAAGAGATGCCCCACATGAACCTGTATGATGAAACAGACTTGATTAGTAACATTACAGGCGACTATGTGGATAAAAATTATTTGGAATGGCAACCGATTGCTGAAAACACCAAACCTAAGCATCCTTACCATCAACCACTAGAAGAGCCCCTACCGAAAAGACGGCCAGTAAGAAAACCTGATTTTAAAGAGCCGATTGATAAAAAAAGTCCTGCCAACCGTTATGCAGAGGAAGCGAGAGAGCGTGCGCGTGAAGATCTGAAAAAGAAACGCACAGCCCCCTATCTGACAACGGATCCAGCAGCTACTACAAGTAAGCGGAAAAAACCGTTTATTTCAGAACGGAAACCTGGTCAGCCAACGGCTCCCTTCCAAAAGGAAAATCCGGGTGAATTATTGAAATATAGCAAACGATTACGACAAGATCAGTTGATCCTTGCAGAGTTCGAATCTGCAGGAGAACCAGAAGTGGCAGAACCGACTGAAAAGAAAAACAATTATGATTTCTTAAAGACTAGCCAAATATACAATAAAGATCAGCACAAGTTGAAACCACAGCCAATCAAACAAGAATTGGATTTAACCCATCTAGATCAAGAATAAGGAGAAAACATGTCTAATACATACCATTTTATTGGAATTAAAGGAGCAGGGATGAGTGCTTTAGCCCTCATGCTTCACCAAATGGGACATACGGTTCAAGGGTCAGATGTTGAGAAGTATTACTTTACGCAACGTGGCTTGGAACAAGCAGGAATTCAAATTTATCCATTTGATGTGAAAAATTTGGAAGGCGACAAGATCCTCATTGCTGGGAATGCTTTCCGTCCAGATAACAATGTGGAAATTGCTTATGCAGATGAGCATGGCCTAACCTATAAACGCTACCATGAATTCCTTGGTGAATTTATGCGTGACTTCGTCAGCATGGGGGTTGCCGGAGCACACGGAAAAACCTCAACAACAGGGATGCTTTCGCATGTCTTATCAAATATCACTGATACCAGTTATTTGATTGGTGACGGGACAGGTCGTGGCTCTGCAGCAGCCAAATACTTTGTATTTGAATCAGATGAGTATGAACGCCACTTTATGCCTTACCATCCGGAATACAGCATCATCACCAATATTGACTTCGACCATCCAGACTATTTCACGAGCTTGGAAGATGTCTTTAATGCCTTTAACGATTATGCCAAACAAATCAGCAAAGGCCTCTTCATCTACGGAGAAGACAAAGAATTGCGTCGGATTACCTCATCAGCACCAATTTATTACTATGGTTTTGATAAGGAGACGAACGATTTTGTGGCAAGCAACTTGCTTCGTTCAACGACTGGTTCAACCTTCAACGTTCATTTCCGTGGAGAAGATTTGGGGCAATTCCATATTCCAACTTTTGGTCGCCACAACATCATGAATGCCACAGCAGTCATTGGTTTGCTTTACATTGCAGGATTTGACTTAGATTTAGTCCGCGAGCATTTGAAGACCTTTGCTGGAGTGAAACGTCGCTTTACTGAAAAAGTAGTCAATGGAACAGTGATCATCGATGACTTTGCGCACCATCCAACGGAAATTATTGCAACCTTGGATGCAGCCCGTCAAAAATACCCAAGTAAAGAGATTGTGGCTATTTTCCAACCACATACCTTTACACGGACCATTGCCTTGTTGGATGAATTTGCTGAAGCCTTGAATCAAGCAGATGCTGTTTACTTGGCACAGATCTATGGTTCTGCACGGGAAGTCGATCACGGCGATGTGAAAGTTGAAGATTTGGAAGCAAAAATTGTCAAACGTTCAGCGATTATTACAGCTGAGAATGTTTCTCCTCTTCTTGACCATGATAATGCAGTCTATGTCTTTATGGGAGCAGGAGATATTCAAACCTATGAATACTCATTTGAGCGTTTATTATCTAGTTTGACACATAGTGTACAATAAGAGATGATTGAGTCTGGAATCGATTGGTTCCAGACTCAAATTTATCTGTCCACTGAAGGAGTATGAGATGAGGAAAGCAGGATGATGATTCGATCAATCACCCCAGCTGATCAAGAACAGTTGCTGTTGCTAGAAGAAGAACTTCATGACAATGAAGAAAAGAAGCACAAGGCCACTCTTGAGGAAGCGCTAGGTTCGAAGGAAGCCATTTCTTTGCTTGCAGAGCAGGCGGGGGATGCTGTGGCTTACTTGTTGGCGACAGAAGACCAGCCTTTAAAAGGAGACCTAATTGTATTGCGACTAGCAGTGAGAGCAGCCTTTCAAGGTCAAGGCTATGGCTCTATTTTGATCGCTGCTTTAAAGGATCTAGCTGTTCAAAAGGAAAAGGAAGCCATTTGGATCGATTGCCCAGAAGACTTGCTATCTTATTTTTCCCAGCAAGGATTTCGAGATGAAGCTGAGTCTGATCGAGGTGTCCATATGGTTTGGGAACGATAGAAGGGGTAAATGATGAAAGAAAAGATTCACATTAGACAGGCAGAGCTGCAGGATTTGGATGCCATCGAGCGTATTGAGCTTGAGAATTTCTCAGAAGAAGAAGCGATTGCGCGTGAGATTTTAAAAGATCACATCGAAAAGATTCAAACGACATTTCTTGTAGCAGAGTGCCGAGGTCAGATTTTAGGCTATTTAGAAGGACCTGTTAGACTGGAGCGCTATTTGATCGATTCCTCTTTTTCAGAGGTTGAAGATCTAAGTCAGTTAGAACAGGGCTTTATTTCCATTACGAGTCTATCCATTGCTAAAGAAGCTCAAGGACTGGGAGTGGGAACCCTTTTGCTTGAAGCGATGAAAGAGATTGCGTTGAAAGATAATCGCCAAGGGATCAATTTGACCTGTCATGATTATTTGATTCCTTATTATGAAAAGCAAGGATTTACCAATGAGGGTCTCTCAGAATCCCAATATGCGGGTGAAGTTTGGTACAATCTGGTCTGGGAAAATGAAAAACTTGATTAAATAGGTATTTTGAAGAAGAAGAGCGATTTGTATTGCTTTTCTAAATCTTTTAAGATATAATATTAAGGATTATGATGAGGGAGGTCAATTATTTGACTGATAAATCACAAGACAGTGAGAAGTTATTAAGCTTCAAAGAGCAGATCCTCAGAGACTTAGAAGAGGCCAATGAGCAACTTCTAAAAATCGAAAAAGAGTATGATCTACCTGATCGAAGTATTGAAACCCCTTCTTCACTGAAAGAGGAGGAAGAAGCAACACTACCTCCAAAAGTAGAAGAATCTGCGTTGGCTCCCAAAGAAGAACCAGTGGAGCCGGTAAAGGCGACTCCTGCTGTGGAAGAAAAGGGTGAGCGTATAAAGCCTGCTAAAAAAGAACCAAGTCAGGAACCGGTAGAGGAAAGCTTATCGCGCTCTTCTCGTAACCAGCGCCAACAAAAACAAAAGAAACAAAATAAAATCGCTAAACGAATTGTGCGGACAGTGGTCAGCCTTTTGCTGATTGTGATCGTGGCTACAGGGATCTTTGCTGTGACCTATATCCATTCAGCTGTCAAGCCAATGGATAAAAATGCAACAGAATTCGTAACGGTTGAGATTCCAGCAGGTTCAAGTAATCGTGAGATTGGCGCGATCCTTGAGAAAAAAGGACTCGTGAAAAATGGTCAGTTCTTTAACTACTATACCAAGTTCAAGAACTATAGCAATTTCAAATCTGGTTATTTCAATTTGCAAAAGAGCATGGATCTAGAAACCATCATCCAAAAACTGCAGGAAGAGGGAACCAAAACTCCTCAAGCTCCAGTTCTTGGGAAGGTGACGATTCCAGAAGGCTATACGATCGATCAGATTGCGACGGCTATCACCACCGATGTCTCCACTAAGAAGGCAGGCAAGACTCCATTTAAGAAAGAAGATTTCTTGAAGGCTGTCCAAGACGATGCCTTTATTGAGAAGATGGTGGCCAAATATCCTAAGCTCTTGGCGAATCTGCCAAGTAAGGATTCTGGTGTTCGCTACCGTTTAGAAGGTTATCTCTTCCCAGCAACTTATAACTATGGGAAAGATACCACAGTGAAAGAGATGATCGATCAGATGCTTGCGGCAATGGATCAAAACTTAAGCCCATACTATGAAACACTTGAGAGCAAGAACATCAATGTAAACGAAGTATTGACTCTTGCTTCCTTGGTTGAAAAAGAAGGGGCGACGGATCAGGACCGCAAAGATATCGCGAGTGTCTTCTATAACCGTTTGAACCAAGATATGCCTTTGCAAAGTAATATTGCAATTCTTTATGCCGAAGGGAAACTTGGTCAAAAGACGACCTTAAAAGAAGATGCAACGATCGATACAGAGCTGGATTCACCTTATAATATTTATAAGAATACCGGCTTGATGCCTGGCCCAGTGGATAACCCTGGAGTATCAGCGATCGAAGCGGCGGTGAACCCAAGTAAGACCGATTACTTGTATTTTGTCGCAAATGTCGAAAATGGTGAAGTTTTCTTCGCTAAGACATACGAAGAACACAATAAAAATGTTGAAGAACACGTCAATAGTAAATTGACACAAGCAAGTTCAAACTAGAAAAAGCATGTGGCGCGTCCACAGCTTTTTCATTCAAATAATAGAAAGAGAAGAATAATGGCAGAAAAAACATACCCAATGACCCTAGCAGAAAAAGAAAAATTGGAACAAGAATTAGAAGAATTGAAATTGGTCCGTCGACCTGAAGTGGTAGAACGGATCAAGATCGCTCGTTCATATGGTGACCTCTCAGAAAACTCTGAGTACGAAGCAGCAAAAGATGAACAAGCTTTTGTGGAAGGTCAAATCTCTAGCTTGGAAACAAAAATCCGTTATGCGGAAATCGTCGATAGTGACGCTGTTGCAGTAGACGAAGTAGCGATTGGAAAAACCGTTACAGTTCAAGAAGTTGGCGAAACAGATGAAGAAGTATACAGCATCGTTGGTTCAGCAGGGGCAGATGCCTTTGCAGGAAAGATTTCTAACGAAAGCCCAATCGGTCACGCTTTGATTGGTAAGAAGACAGGTGACGTTGTCACTGTTGAGACACCAGCTGGAAGCTACCAAGTGAAAATTTTGAACGTAGAAAAAACAGCGTAACTATAAAACGCAAGCCCTCCAAGAGGGCTTGTTTTTTTGTGCTCTTAATCTTTTTGTGAGAGTGAAAATTCTTTGCTGACTGAACGATATCAAAAAAAGCACTTGAACCTTGGGTTCAAGTGCTACTGTATACCGCTAGAATTAGTAGTTTGTACTACTTTCTATTGCGTTGTTTTCCTGCATTGCGGTTGTTTTTTGGTTTGTGTTGGATTTGTGTCGTTGCAGTAGGTGTGACATCTTTTTTCACGCGGTGACTAGTCGCTTTTGGAGGATTGTTTTTGTATTCCTCAGCGACGCGCTTGCGAAGATTTGGACGAATCAAGTAGTTGATGACAAATTGTTGGATAATTTGGATCACCCCACCGACTACCCAGTAAAGAGTCACTCCGGCTGAAGAGATCAATGAGAAGACACCGATCATAATCGGACTCATCAGTGATGCTTTGCGCATGCTTTCCTTTTGGGTTTCATCTTCAATTCCATGAAGAGAGAGCATACTTTGGATATAGTAAAGAACTGCTACGATTGCTGTCAAGAGCAAGCTTGGTTTGCCGAGAGCAATGCCAAGGAAGCTACTATCTGCTACCCCTTTGGTGTGTTGAGCTGCAAAGAAGAGAGCTGAGAAGAATGGCATTTGGATCAAGAGTGGCAAACACCCAACTCCACCAAACATGCTAACTCCATTTTCACGTTGAGCAGCCATTAATTCCTGTTGCGCCAATAGCTTTTCTTCTTGTGTGCTAGCGTTCTTCATGCGCTCTTGGATTGGCCCAAGGATAGGTTTTAAGTAGTTCATCTTTTCAGATTGGTAGGTTGCCTTCCATGATTGGTACAAACCAAGTGGCAAGATGATTAACCGCACGATCAAGGTGACGATAATAATCCCGATCCCAAAGCCCAAGCCAAGGTTGTTGGCAAAGAATTTGATGGCTTCGCCCATCGGACGGCCAAGAAGATTCCAGATCAATCCAGTCGGATTTCCAGTTTTCCGATCGACACTCACGCATCCTGACAAGAAGACAAGCGAAGCTAGTCCCATCGATGCAAGTAATGCAAGTTTATTTTTTTTCACAAATAGTTCCTTCTTTTTTAAAATGTTACCTTTCTATTCTACTGTTTTTTTTTAAAATACACAATAGTTCTCTAGTCTTAATTTGCAATTTTAAAGTCTGTATAGTTTTCAAAGTTTGCGAGCGTAACATCTAAATAAGTTACATGTGCAAAAGGTGTAGGACCTTTGCGAATTTCTTGAATGAATTTGGCCATTTGGCTACTAGACTCTGCCTGGGCCAGAATGCCAACCGTTCCGTCGTCATTATTCCAGACACGGCCAGTAATCCCACCGATCTCTAAAGCAAGACTGTACACTCCCCAGCGAAAGCCAACCCCTTGAACCCGTCCTTGGGCAATCATTTTTACCTTTTGCATGTGCGACCTCCTTGACTCGAAGAAATCTATCTGAGGCATGATTTCTTCTTTTTCTTTGTGCTATAATAGTTCTATGAATATTATAACGTCTAAATCCAATAATGTAATCAAAAATGCTAAAAAATTACATCAAAAAAAATACCGGACAGATTCTTATCTCATTGAAGGCTGGCATCTGTTTGAAGAAGCAGTAGAAAATCAAGCGAAGATTCAGCAGGTCTTTGTTTTAGAAGCCTATTTAGACCGGGTAGAGGACATCCAAAAAGTCACCGTCGTGACTCCGGAGATCTTAAGTCTCTTGGCAGATTCGAAGACTCCGCAAGGGATTGTCGCAGAGATCGCTCTGGATCAGCCAGAGCTTCCGGATCAGCTTCAAGGACGCTTCCTCTATTTGGAGGATGTACAGGATCCTGGCAATGTAGGGACGATGATTCGAACAGCAGATGCAGCAGGTTTTGATGGCGTCATGCTTTCGAAAGCCTCCGCAGATCTATACAGTCTCAAGACCCTTCGATCCATGCAGGGCAGTCATTTCCATATTCCTATCTGGAAACTGGATCGAGAAGAACTATTGGAGCGAGCTGCGCAATCTCATCTAGCAGTTCTCGCAACGACGCTTTCAGAAGCTTCCATTGACTACCGTCAGCTTTCTCAGACCGATCAGTTTATTCTGGTTATGGGGAATGAAGGAAATGGCATCAGCCAGGAAATGGCGGCACAAGCAGACCAGCTGGTTCATATTCCTATGCCAGGTCGGGCCGAGAGTTTGAATGTTGCAGTGGCAGCAGGAATTTTGATGTTTTCTTTAAGGAAATTTTGAGAAAAAGAAGTATACTTAACCTGTAAGAAGAAGTTGATGGAGATCTTATTGGGAGAGCTTATCAACGAAAGGTGGTTATCTTATGCAATATCATCGTGACAAAGAATACATGACCTATGTAGGCCATCTGATCCAGCATCCTAAGGTTCAAAAATTAGCCGACATTCCCCACCATATTCATTCCAATCGTTTGGAGCATTCCATTCATGTTAGCTATACTAGTTATAAATTGGCAAAAAAATTTGGCTGGGATGCCAAAAGTACGGCTCGGGGTGGGCTCTTGCATGACCTCTTTTACTATGATTGGCGCGAGACCAAGTTTACCAAGAGTCACGCCTGGATCCATCCCCGCATCGCCGTGAGAAATGCGCGAAAGATTACAGATCTCAATGCCAAGGAAGAAGACATCATCATTAAACACATGTGGGGAGCTACCCTTGCCCCGCCTCGCTACAAAGAATCCTTCGTAGTGACCATGGTGGATAAATACTGGGCTGTTAAAGAAGCTTCAGAACCATGGCGTAAAAAGATGGCTAAAAGGAGATTTTTTCATCGAAAAATGTTAAAATCGTAGTAAACAAATTTGAAAGGAACTTGTTAATATGTATAATGATTCAGTAATCCAAGAACAAAGTGGATTGAATGCTTTTTATAACAAAATCTACTCATTAGTTGGGATCGGTGTGGGGATTTCAGCCCTTGTGTCTGGCCTGATGATGACAGTCTTTCAAGACTTCTTCGTACAAATCTTGACAACCGCACCAATGGTTTACTACGCAGCAGTGGTTGTAGAATTGATCTTGGTCTTTGTTGCAAGTGGGAAGGCTGTTAAAAATAGCCCGTCTGCTCTTCCGATCTTCTTGATCTACTCAGCTTTGAATGGCTTTACCTTGAGCTTTATCATTGCTCGCTACATGCAAGCAACTGTCTATAAGGCTTTCTTGGTCAGTGCCTTGATGTTTATTGTCATGGGAGCTATCGGACGCGTCGTGAAAAAAGACCTGTCTGGAATGGGACGTGCCTTGATGGGAGTCTTGATCGGTGTGATCATTGCTTCTGTTGTGAACATGTTCTTGAGAAGTTCTGGAATGGACTATATCTTGAGTATTATCTCTGTCTTCCTCTTTGCAGGATTGACAGCTTGGGATAACCAAAAGATTCGCTTTGTCTATGATCAAACAAATGGTCAACCTGCTACAGGTTGGGCAGTAGCGATGGCTTTGGAACTTTATCTTGACTTTATCAACCTCTTTATCAGCCTTCTTCGTATCTTCGGAAGAAACGACTAATCAAAGAGAGATTGAGCTGGGGCAGTTGCCTCGGCTTTTTTTGTCTTTCGACTTGTGC
Source organism: Streptococcus sp. S5 (assembly GCF_034134805.1). Taxonomy (NCBI): domain Bacteria; kingdom Bacillati; phylum Bacillota; class Bacilli; order Lactobacillales; family Streptococcaceae; genus Streptococcus; species Streptococcus lingualis. The sequence continues at coordinate 661,884 of NZ_CP139419.1, forward strand.
TATACTAATAGTGACTAAAGAATAGAAATGAGCGCTTATGAAAACACCCTTTGTAACCCGTGAACAATTAGAAAGTCTGACCCAAGAATTTCCTACCCCTTTCCATCTCTATGATGAAGCAGGAATTCGTGAAACGGCTCGTGCTCTCCATCAAGCTTTTGCTTGGAATGAAGGTTTTAAAGAATACTTTGCCATCAAGGCGACTCCTAACCCATCGATCCTAAAAATTTTGCAAGAAGAGGGCTGTGGTGTCGACACCGCCAGCTACGTGGAATTGTTAATGGCGGATAAACTGGGCTTTAGTGGAAAAGAGATCATGTTTTCTTCTAACAATACGCCAGCAGATGAATTTGTCTATGCTAGAGAATTAGGGGCAACGATCAATCTGGACGCCTATGAAGACATTGCTTTCTTGAAGTCTGTGACTAGCATTCCCAAGGTCATTTCTTGCCGCTATAATCCTGGTGGAGTTTTTGAACTGGGAACCGATATTATGGACAATCCTGAAGAAGCCAAGTTTGGAATGACCAAGGAGCAATTGATCCAAGCCTTTATCGAGTTGAAAGAACTAGGTGTGGAAGAGTTTGGCATTCACGCTTTATTAGCTTCTAATACTGTATCCAACGACTACTATCCAGAGCTAGCGCGTCAACTTTTTGAATTAGCAGTAGAAGTCGTCGAGAAAACAGGTGTCCACTTGGGCTTCATCAACCTTTCTGGTGGGGTTGGGGTCAATTACAAGCCAGAGCAAGAACCAAATGATATTGCCATTATTGGGGAGGGCGTACACCGCGTCTTTGATGCGATTCTCAAACCGGCAGGACTTGGTCATGTGAAAATCTATACCGAGCTTGGTCGCTTTATGCTGGCTTCACACGGCCTCTTAGTAACCAGAGTGACGCATAAAAAGAAAACTTACCGGACTTATGTCGGGGTTGATGCTTCAGCTGTGAACCTTCTTAGACCGGCTATGTACGGTGCTTATCACCATATTACCAATATGGATCGTCCAGAGGAACTGACTGAAGTGGTCGATGTCGTGGGAAGTCTCTGTGAGAATAACGATAAATTTGCCAAACAACGAGAACTACCTGTGACGGAGATTGGAGATTTGCTCGTGATCCATGACACTGGAGCCCATGGATTTTCAATGGGGTATCAGTACAATGCTAAGTTGCGTTCAGCAGAAGTTTTGCTTCAAGAAGATGGGCAGGCCCGTTTGATTCGTCGCGCAGAAAAACCAGAAGATTATCTTGCGACACTCTACGGCTTTGACATTGAAAAATAAGCGATTGTCTGATATAATGATAGTTATGTAAAAATAATGGATCGGAGAAAATTGTATGAATCTCTTTTTAGGAATTTTGTTGATTATTTTAGCTTTCTTTGGTGGGATGATTGCAGGAATGTTCTTGCTTCGTCGTCAATTTGAAAAAGAATTTGCATCAAACCCACGTTTGAATGTTGAAGCAGTCCGTACGCTTTTAGGTGCCAGCGGCCAACGTCCAAGCGAAGCAAAAGTTCAACAAGTCTATCGCCAAATTGTGAACCAACAAAAATCAGCAATGGCGAAAAACAAGAAAAAATAAGAGTGGGGCAATCTCACGATAATAAATGAGAGGGGCTTGGAGGAATTTCTTAGTCCCTCCTTTTGGAAGGAAGAGATATGGATAACCGACCGATTGGTTTTTTAGATTCTGGAGTAGGTGGCCTGACTGTTGTCCGCGAATTGCTCCGTCAGCTTCCTCACGAAGATGTCGTCTATATTGGAGATTCAGCGCGTGCACCTTATGGTCCTAGACCAGCAGACCAAATTCGCGAGTATACTTGGCAGATGGTGAACTTCCTTCTGACCAAAAATGTCAAGATGATTGTCTTAGCCTGTAATACAGCGACGGCAGTTGTTTGGGAAGAAGTCAAGGAGAAACTTGATATTCCTGTTTTAGGAGTGATTTTGCCCGGAGCTTCTGCAGCCATTAAATCGACGACCCATCAAAAAATTGGGGTCATTGGGACACCGATGACGGTTTCTTCTGGAATTTATAAAGAGAAGATTCAAAGTCTAGCACCAGATATGAAAGTCACCAGTTTAGCTTGTCCCAAGTTTGTTCCTTTAGTGGAATCAAACGAGTTGGCATCCAGTGTGACCAAAAAGGTGGTTTACGAAACCCTAAAACCACTAGTTGGAAAGGTTGATACCTTAGTCTTGGGATGCACCCATTATCCCCTTTTAAAACCGATCATTCAAAATGTGATGGGACCGGATGTCAAATTGATTGATAGTGGGGCAGAGTGTGTTCGGGATATTTCCGTTTTATTAAACTATTTTGAGCTCAATAAGAGTCGCGAACTCTTAGAGCAGACCCACCGCTTTTATACCACTGCAAATGCCAATAGCTTTGCAGCGATTGCCGAAAAATGGCTAGAACGTTCAGTGAATGTGGAGCACATAAATTTATGAGTGACAAACTATTTGAATACAAAGATCCCCAAGATTGGTATATTGCCCAATGGGGAGAAGATGCAGACTACAACCAATTTAGTCAAGTTCCTGCGGAAGCTTCCACTCTGTTAGACCAGCTGGAACTTCTCTTTGCCAAGGATCCTGAAGGATTCCCTCTCAATCTATCGGTGATGCGCTATGGTTCAGCCTTCCGTTTTCTAACCTTTTTGACCGAAATCTTGAATGAAGTCAAGGGAAGAGCTTTTGAGATTGTACAGCGTCAAGGAGCCTTGCTCTTGGTTGAAAAAGGGAAATTGCTCTATTTGCATTTGCCAAGTGATGGGGTGGATTTGGAAGCCTTCTTGGGTCAAGACAAGGTCAAAGATACGATTCTTATTGCGACTCGAAATGAGGGAAAAACCAAAGAATTCCGTAATATGTTTGAAAAGCTGGGCTTTGAAGTGGAAAATCTCAATCAATACCCAGAGCTTCCAGAAGTCGAAGAGACAGGTATGACCTTTGAAGAGAATGCCCGCCTAAAAGCTGAAACCATTGCAGAGCTAACTGGGAAAACAGTCTTAGCGGATGATTCAGGTTTGAAGGTGGATATCTTGGGAGGCTTACCAGGAGTTTGGTCAGCTCGCTTTGCGGGAGTTGGTGCGACAGATGCGGAAAACAATGCGAAATTGTTGCACGAATTGGCCATGGTTTTTGACTTGAAAGATCGCTCAGCTCAGTTCCATACGACCTTGGTGGTTGCAAGACCAGGCAAGGAAAGCCTAGTGGTGGAAGCAGATTGGCCAGGGTATATTAATTTTGAGCCCAAAGGGGAACATGGCTTTGGATATGACCCTCTCTTCTTAGTTGGGGAAACGGGCCGTGCTGCTGCTGAATTAACGCTAGAAGAAAAAAATACACAATCACATCGTGCTTTAGCTGTTAAAAAGTTATTGGAGGTATTTCCATCATGGCAAAGCAAACAATCATCGTTATGAGTGACTCGCATGGAGACCGCTCCATTGTTGAAGCTATTAAAGAAAAATACCTAGGTCAGGTCGATGGGATCTTTCACAATGGGGATTCTGAACTAAAAAGTGATGATCCTGTCTGGGAAGGGATCCACGTTGTCCAAGGAAATATGGATTTTTATGAAGGCTATCCGGAACGCTTGGTGACCCAACTGGGGCCAACACGGATCATCCAGACCCACGGACATCTCTTCCAGATCAATTTTAGTTTTCAAAAATTGGATCTGTGGGCCCAAGAGGAGGAAGCAGATATCTGTCTATACGGCCACCTTCATATTCCAGATGCTTGGAAGGAAGGAAGAACCCTCTTTGTGAATCCTGGATCCATTAGCCAACCTCGTGGTCTGATTCGCGAGTGTTTGTATGCCAAGATAGAGATTACCGATTCGAACTTCAAGGTAGAGTATTATACGCGAGATCATGAATTGTACCCTGAATTGACAAAGGAGTTTAGCAGATGATAGCAAAGGAATTTGAGCGTTTCTTACTGGCGCAGGAAGAGACGTTCTTAACTCCTGCCAAAAATTTAGCGGTCTTGATTGATACCCACAATGTAGACCATGCGGTTTTGCTGTTGAGTCAGATTAGCTATAGTCGCATCCCGGTAGTGACGGATGAACGCAAGTTTGTGGGGACGATCTCCCTAACGGATATTCTATCTTATCAATTGAAACACGAGATTCCTGAGGAGACTTTTGCTTCGATGGATATCGTAGACGTTGCAAAGAAGGAGGTCGGGGTCATCGGCTTAGACTTCAATTTGACAGAAGTCCTTCACAAGTTGGTGGATGACTCCTTCTTATCAGTGGTGGATGAAGAAGGGTATTTCCAAGGGATTATTACGCGGAAATCGATTCTCAAAGCCATCAATTCGCTAATGCATAATTTTTCAAATGAATACGAGATGATTCCAAAATGAAAGAATTTATTGCAAGTTTTATTGATCAAAAAGAACTAAGTGAAAATTCTCAGTCAGCCTATTTCTATGATTTGGACCAATTTATTGAATCAATTCATGGAAAAGTGACACCGACAAATTTGAGAATTTACCAAGCTTCGATTAAAGATTTTAAACCGGCGGTTCAAAAACGAAAATTATCCGCTGTTAACCAATTTTTATATTATTTGTATCAAGAACGCTTTATTTCTGAATACCATCGTTTGGTCTTGCCTAAAATTCAACCGGCCAAAACCCATGATCGTGAATTATTGGATCTGACCCATTTTTGGGAAGAATCAACCAACCCACAGGGACGCTTGATGGCCTTATTGATTCTGGAGATGGGCTTATTGCCAAGTGAGATCCTCCAAGTCAAAGTCGAAGATATTCAGCTGGACTTTCATGTCATTCGAGTGGGCAAAGATGGCCAAAAACGGGTTTTAAAAGTTCCAGATCCTTTACTGGATGAGTTGCAACTCTTCCTCGATGGTGTCTATCTCTTTGATAATAAAGGAAAATCATACTCCCGTCAGTGGGGATTCCGACAATTAGAAGCCTTCTTGATCGAAAAAGGCAACCAAGACCTTTCGGCGCAATCGATTCGTGAGCAGTATATTTTGAAACAACGTGAACTCGGTGTGGATCTCTTTAGTATTTCGCGTGAATTGGGCCTAAAAACCATGGTGACATTAGAAAAATATAAATAATGGATATTAAAATTAAAGATTTTGAAGGGCCTTTGGACCTCTTGCTCCACTTGGTCTCTAAATACCAGATGGATATCTATGAGGTCCCCTTGATTGAGGTGATCGAACAGTATCTGGCTTATCTGGCGACTCTTCAGGCGATGAAACTAGAGGTAGCAGGGGAATACATGCTGATGGCTAGTCAATTAACCCTGATCAAGAGTCGTAGACTTCTTCCTAAGGTCGCAGAGGAGATGGATGAAGCAGAGGATCTAGAGCAGGACCTCCTTTCTCAACTGGAAGAGTACCGTACTTACAAGCAATTAGGAGAGTTGATGGCCTCGCAGCACGAGGAGCGCGCCCTCTATTATTCGAAACCGAAGATGGAATTGGTCTATGACGATACCGAATTACTTCATGATCGCACCACGGTGGATCTCTTCTTGGCTTTCTCAAAACTATTGACCAAGAAAAAAGAAGAATTCCGCCAGAACCATACAACCATTGTCAAGGATGAATACAAGATTGAGGATCTGATGGACCAGCTGCGTCACCGATTCCACGATCGCTCACAAGTTCTCTTACAGGACTTGTTTCTAGAAGCAGCGGATCTCCAAGAGGTCATTACCCTATTTCTTGCAACCCTTGAATTAATCAAGATTCAAGAGGTAACAGTGGTACAGGATAGGGCTTTTGGAGAAATTTACTTAAATAGGATTGAACATGAGCAAATTAGCTGAAATTGAAGCACTCTTATTTGTAGCGGGTGAAGAAGGAATTACTGCCAGACAAATCGCAGATCTTCTCTCTTTACCCCCAACAGGTGTGGTGCAAAGTTTAGAAAAATTGGCCCAAAAATACCAGGAGGATACAGATACGAGTCTCTGTTTGATGGAGACAGCTTCCCGTTATAAATTGGTGACAAAGGCAGACTACGCTTCGGTTTTACGAGACTATTCTAGAACGCCTATGAACCAAAGTTTGTCTCGGGCTGCCCTTGAAACCTTGTCAATCATTGCTTATAAGCAACCGATCACCCGCGTGGAGGTCGATGATATTCGAGGTGTCAATTCCAGTGGTGCTATTACCAAACTACTGTCATTTGATCTGATCCGTGAAGATGGAAAAAAAGAAGTCCTCGGGCGTCCTAATTTGTATGTCACGACGGAGTATTTTTTGGATTATATGGGGATCAATCATTTGGAGGAATTGCCAAAGGTTGAGGAAGTGGACATTGATCCAGAAGAAGGTCAATTATTTTCAGAGAGAACAGAGGAACTAGATGAGAATTAACAAATATATTGCCCATGCAGGCGTGGCTAGTCGTCGCAAGGCCGAAGAACTGATCAAGCAAGGCTTGGTGACGGTCAATGGCCAAGTTGTGCGTGAATTAGCGACCATCATTAAAACCGGTGATCAGGTTGAAGTAGAGGGGACTCCAATCTATAACGAAGAAAAGGTCTATTATCTTTTAAATAAGCCACGTGGTGTCATCTCTAGTGTATCGGATGATAAAGGGCGGACAACAGTCGTTGACCTTTTATCTCAAGTACCAGAGCGTATCTACCCAGTAGGACGTTTGGACTGGGATACATCTGGTGTCTTGATTTTGACCAATGATGGTGATTTTACAGATGAGATGATTCACCCGCGAAATGAAATTGATAAGGTCTATGTGGCGCGTGTCAAAGGGATTGCCAATAAGGAAAACTTGCGTCCCTTGACGCGAGGGGTGACCATTGATGGAAAGAAAACCAAGCCAGCGACTTACGAGATCTTAAAAGTGGATGTCGAAAAGAACCGTTCAGTGGTTCAGTTGACCATTCATGAAGGGCGTAACCACCAGGTTAAAAAGATGTTTGAAGCTGTGGGACTTTTAGTGGATAAACTCTCTCGGACCCAATTTGGAAATTTGGACGTCTCAGGACTACGTCCGGGTGAATACCGTCGCTTGAATAAAAAAGAAATCAGCCAGTTGCACAATCTAGCAGTGACTAAATCTAAAAAAGCATGAAAATAATCCTGATTGCGCTGGTCAGAGGCTATCAAAAATGGATCTCTCCCCTATTTCCGCCTTCTTGTCGCTTTCAACCGACCTGTTCCAATTATATGATCCAAGCGATTGAACGTTTTGGTGTGAAAGGTGTCTTGATGGGGATTGCGAGGATTCTACGTTGCCATCCTGGAACCAAAGCAGGACCGGACCCCTTGCCAGACCATTTTAGTCTGAAGCGAAATGAAGAATCAAAATAGGACGATCGCAAATAAACAGAAACGAGGCTGGGACAAAAGTCCTAGCCTCTCAATTGTTTTTGGATTGTCGAGCAAGACGCAGTGGTTGAGTGGGCTCTACTACGCTGATTTCATCAGCTTTTACAGCCCTACTCAACTGTGCGGAGGTGGGACGACGAAATCGAATTCTAACGAATTACCGATTTCTGTCCCACTCTCGTTGATTTTGTACTAGAGTTGTCTATCAGCGTTTAGACCATGTTTTAGGGAGGAAGAGAAGAATCATTGGATAGATTTCAAGCCGTCCGGCAATCATGGCTAAGGAAAGTAATAGTTTTGAAATCGGACTAAAGATGGAGAAGGTTTGACCTGTTCCAATCATAGGTCCAATGTTGTTGAAACAACTAAAGACAGCACTGACAACCGTCATGAAGTTATTATTGTCTAGACTGACTACAAAGAGTAGGCCGATTGTGATAAAACTGTATATTGTAAAGTACTTGAGGATCTGATGCTGTGTATCCTTATCTAATACCGTATCATTGACATGCAAGGTTAGAACGCGATTCGGAGACAAGGTCGAAAGAACCTGATTTTTTGCGATTCGCCATAAGGTCAAGCACCGAATGACTTTAAGCCCCCCAGCGGTCGATCCAGCAGAACCACCGATGACCATCAGCATCAAGAGGATGAACTGAGAAAAGAGAGGCCATTTTTCCGTCGTTCCATAACCAAAACCGGTGGTGGTGATGATATTGGAAACTTGGAAGAAGGAAATTTCAAAACTCTTAGCGACATTGGCATAGAGATGAAGGACATTGTAAGCGATCAAGACACTGGACACGAGGACGATGGTGATATAGGTCCGCAATTCCTCATCTTTAAAGAAGGCCTTGAATTTTCGGATCATGAGGAAGTAGTAGAGGTTAAAGTTAACCCCGAAGACTAAAACCCCGATACTGACCAAATAGGTGATTAAACTACTATTGTAGTGGGCAATTCCGTCGTTAAAAACGGTAAAGCCCCCGGTCCCAGCCGTCCCCATGGCGATGACAAAACTATCATAAAGGGGCATGCCGGCAAGGAAATAAAGAACCACAAAGAGGAAGAACAAGCCCAAGTACAAGAAGTAGAGGATTTGAGCTGTATTTTTTAATTTGGAAACGACCTTTCCAAAAACTGGACCAGGAACTTCCGCCTTCATGACTTCGAGGTGGCTGTTCTTGTTATTGTCCATAATGGCAAGGGCGAAGACCAATACTCCCATCCCCCCAATCAAGTGGGTGAAACTGCGCCAAAAGAGGAGAGAGTGGCTGAGGACACCCACATCATCTAATATCGTTGCCCCTGTTGTTGTAAAGCCAGAGCTGACTTCAAAGAAGGCGTCGATAATGTTGGGGATTTGTCCCGAAAAGACAAAGGGAAGGGCACCAAAGAAGGACCAGAGGATCCAACAGAGGGCTACAATCAGGACTCCTTCTTTAGCATAGATGTGAAAGTCCTTTGGTTTGTGAAAACTACCAAGGAGCCCCAGCCCAAGTAAGATGGCCATGGTTACCCCAATAGAGACAAAGACCTTGGCCGGTTCCTGATAGATGCCAGCGACCACTAAGGGAACGATCAGGAGTGCTGCCTCGATTAAGAGGAGCTTGGACAAGAGGTAACGAATCATGCTTCTATTCATCAGGCTTACCTCTCAACTAAATCGTAGATTTTAGTGACATTTTGAATCAAGGTGGTTACGATAATCCGATCTCCTACCATCAAACGGTCATCTCCATTAGGGAAAATCGCCTTACCATCTCGAATAATGGCAGCGATCAAGACGCCTTTTTTCAATTTCAATTCAGAGAGGGGATATTGGGTTAGTTTATTGTCTTCCTTAATTTGGAACTGCAAGGTTTCAATTCGGCCGTTTGCGACATGGTGCAAAGCTTCTAGGTTTGAGAACTGTGCATTGTAGCGCCCGCGAATAAAGTGCATAATGGTGTCTACGGCGATGCGTTTTGGCGTAACGATACTGGTCATATCTTGATCGCCAATGATCTCCAACAGACTAGTTCGGTTGACCTTGGTAATGTTCTTTTTGACTCCGACAGAATTCAAGAACATGGAGGTGATGATATTTTCTTCATCGACCCCTGTCAAAGTAGCCACAGCATCGAAGTTATTGGCACTCTCTTCTAAAAGAATGTCTTTAGCAGTTCCGTCTCCATGGACGACATAGAGATCAGGAAATTCCTGACTAAAGAATTCCGCCCGTTCGCGATTGACCTCTAAGACCTTGAGATCGATCTTGCGGCGCACATCTTGAAGAATATTGAGTAGGTAGTAGGCAATTCTCCCAGCGCCAATGATCATCATGCTCTTAATGACCTGAGGGCGAACATTGTTGTGGAAGAGAACGATCTCGATCCGATTACCTGTTACGAAAATTTTGTCTTGAGGTTGCAAGACAAAGTCCCCGTTTGGAATGGTGAGTTCGTTTCCACGCTCGATCGCACAAACAATGACATTTCCATATTTCTTCCGGAATTGGGATAGACTCATATTGCAGAGATTGCTATCTGGCTTGATCTTAAATTCCATCAAGGCTACCCGACCATTGGCAAAATGCTCCACAGAAAGGGCATTTGGGAAGTCAATGATATTGGCAATATAACGTGCTGTCAGCAATTCCGGATTGACAACTAGGGAGAAGCCCAAGATATTTTTTTCCTTGAAGTAGGAATTAGAATATTCCGGATTCCGTACCCGAACGATGGTCTCTTTGGCTCCCATTTTTTTAGCCAAAACAGCAGAGACCATATTCACTTCATCGTACTCGGTCATGGAAATGAAGATGTCGCAGTCTTCAACATCCGCTTGCTCCAAGATCTTGAAGTTTGCCCCATTTCCTAAAATTCCAATGATATCAAATCGTTTGGTAATATGGTTAAGAACGGATTCGTCTTTTTCGATCAAAATAACATCGTGGTTTTCAGCAACGAGAGAACGACAAAGGGCCGTTCCGACCTTTCCTCCACCAACAACAATAATTTTCATAGAATACCTCCAGAGTATGCTTCTATCATACTCTATTTTCAAGAAAAATTCATCTTTTTTAAGGATTTTCTGGTGGAATTGTGAGAAGCTAAGAACAAGTAGGAAAAATCGTCAAAAGAGTAGAACGAGGAGGGATTGAAAACTTTGGTAAAGTTTCTTAAAAAAATCTAAAAAAACTATTGACAGGAGCTTCAAAAGTGTTATACTTAGAAAGTACCTTCGTTGATTTACCTCAAACCTGTTGTGAGTTAAGTTAATGAAGCTGTAACCACGCTGTTTGCTGAGCTTGACTCCGGGCAGTGTGGCTATTTTTTTATCAGAAAGAGATCGAGTATGAATATTGAAGAACTGGACTACCAAGAGTCAGCTGCTCAAAACCACATCGTCTTGTTCCAACCTCAGATTCCACAAAATACGGGAAATATTGCACGGACTTGTGCGGCGACCAATTCCCCCTTGCATATCATACGACCCATGGCTTTTCCGATCGATGATCGCAAAATGAAGCGAGCAGGACTCGATTATTGGGACAAGCTGGATGTCCGTTTTTATGATAGCCTAGAAGAGTTTATGGAAGCAGCGAGCGACGGTCAGGTACACCTAGTGTCCAAGTTTGCAAATCAGACCTATTCGGACGTTTCTTATCAGGATGGGAAGTCCCATTATTTCTTGTTTGGACGCGAAGATAAAGGATTGCCGGAAGAATTTATGCGCCAGCACGAAGAGAAGGCCATTCGCATTCCGATGAATGACGAGCATGTCCGTAGTTTAAATGTCTCCAATACCGTCTGCATGATTGTCTATGAGGCTCTCCGTCAGCAAGGTTTTAAGGGGCTGGAGTTGAGCCATCGTTATGAGCATGACAAGCTCAAATAAAAACGAAAAATTAAAACCCGAACGATGTAATCCATGACGTTACAAAAACTTGCCTAGGCAAGTTTTTTTTGTTATCATAAAAGGGTCTTCAGGGCAGGGTGTAATTCCCGACCGGCGGTGACTTTTACTAGGAAATGTTCTTTTCCATGCTCTAAAAGAAGTCCGCGAGCGCAAGCTGATGTGGTGTGACTCCACAACCGACAGTATAGTCTGGATGGGAGAAGACGAGAGACGAATAGACTGACAGCTATTCTGATCTGTTTAGAGCTGATGCATGGGAATAAAACGTTAGTGGCTGGGACTGACTAACGGCATGTTTCGATGGAGATCAGCTAAAGTAACTAGAATAGTTTCTAGTTTAAGCTTTGTTTAAATAGTTTAGAGTAGAATGATGGGGTAGACGTCTTTCCAGCTTCTCTAATTTTTAAAAAAATTGGAGGAACCTGTTATGACAAATACACGTAAACTGACCCTAGTGGCTGTTTTATCCGCTTTATCTTTTATTTTGATGTTCTATCAATTTTCTTTTTTGATAGATTTCTTCAAAATTGATTTGAGTATTATCGCCATTTTGTTGGCCTTGGTCCTGTTGGATTTTAAAAGTGCCGTTTGGGTGACCTTGATCCGATCTGTCCTTAAATTAGCCCTCAATAATAAGGGGCTTGAAACCTTGATCGGATTACCAATCAATATCATTGGAGTTCTTGTTTTTGTTCTTGCTTTTGCATGGATTTGGAACAAGGAACGGACCCATGGTCGATTTGTCCTGGCAACGATTGTTGGAACGATCAGCTTGAGTATCACGATGGTATTGGTAAACTATGTCTATGCAATCCCTTTATATGCTCGTTTTATGAACTATGATATTTCGAAAACACTAGGGCTTGTCCACTATTTAGCCGCAATGGTTGCACCGTTTAACCTGATCGAAGGGGTGATTTGGGCCATCGCATTTGGGTTGATCTATACCTTATTGCAACCGATTTTGAAAAAATATGAAAAATAAACAACAACATTGGGCGAAGGCAAGCTTCGCCCTTCTCATTTTTGTCATTCTTGGGTATGTGATTCGCTTTTACCCGCAACAATTAACAGGCTTTGATAGCACCATTCAATCTGCTATTCGAGGCGATCTGCCTGCAACACTGACGGTCTTCTTTACCAAGGTGACCCATGTCATGGATACCAAGATCATTGTCATCTGGGTGGGTCTTCTGCTAGCGGTCTTTGCCTATAAGAAATGGTACAGTGAGACCCTCTTCCTTGGAAGCAATCTGGTATTGACTGGTCTTTTGGTTCTTCTTCTAAAGAATATCTACCAGAGACCGAGACCAAGTATTCTTCATCTAGTAGAGGAAAAAGGCTTTTCTTTCCCGAGTGGTCATTCACTGGCGTCTACCCTTGTTTTGGGAAGTTTGATCATCATCATCAGCCAACATGTAAAACATAAAACAGCCCGCTATTGCCTTCAAGGCTTGCTGGTTCTGGGAATCGTGACCATTGTGGTTTCCCGCGTTTATGTCGGGGTCCACTACCCATCAGACGTTCTCGGCAGTATGATTTTGGGTCTTGCTGTCTTACAGTTTGAGTATCCCTTGTATGATCGCTTGCGATTTCAATGGCGCTTTACTGGCAAGCAAAAATAAGTATCTAACAACTAGGAGTCGAACTCGCGTTTTGAGTTCGACTCTTTTTTTGCTATAATGAAGGGTATGAAATCCTACAATACCTTGAATGATTATTATCGAACCTTATTTGGAGAAAAGACCTTTAAAGTCCCAATTGATGCAGGCTTTGATTGTCCTAATCGAGACGGAACAGTCGCCCACGGTGGCTGTACTTTTTGTACGGTCTCGGGTTCAGGAGATGCCATTGTGGCTCCAGAAGCTCCAATCCGAGAACAGTTTTACAAAGAGATTGATTTTATGCATCGGAAATGGCCAGATGTGAAGAAGTATCTGGTCTATTTTCAAAACTTCACCAATACCCACGATAAAGTGGAAGTCATTCGAGAGCGGTATGAACAGGCCATCAATGAACCAGGAGTGGTAGGAATCAACATTGGTACGCGTCCGGATTGTTTACCAGATGAGACCTTGGCCTACCTAGCAGAGCTGACAGAGCGCATGCATGTGACGATTGAGTTGGGCCTTCAGACGACTTATGAAGCGACTTCTGAATTGATCAATCGGGCCCATAGTTATGACCTCTATGTTGAAACAGTCAAGCGGATTCGCCAACAGGTGCCCAAGGCAGAGATCGTCTCCCATTTGATCAATGGCCTTCCTGGGGAGACCCATGAGATGATGGTGGAAAATGTTCGCCGTTGTGTGACCGATAATGAAATTGATGGCATCAAGTTGCACCTCTTGCATTTGATGACCAATACACGGATGCAACGGGACTATCATGAAGGACGACTTCAACTTATGAGCCAGGAGGAGTATGTCAAGGTCATCTGTGACCAGTTGGAGATCATCCCCAAACACATTGTCATCCACCGGATTACAGGGGACGCGCCACGGGATATGTTGATTGGCCCTATGTGGAGCCTCAACAAATGGGAAGTCCTAAACGCCATTGAAACTGAAATGCGTCGCCGTGGAAGTACCCAAGGATGTAAGCTAGAAGAAAAGGAGACTGCCGATGCTTCGACCACTTGAAATGGCCCATCAGTTTTTAGCAGAAGTCATCACCAAAGAAGATGTGGTGGTGGATGCGACCATGGGAAATGGACATGATACGGCCTTTTTAGCCCAACTAGCAGGCCAGGTCTATGCCTTTGATATTCAAGAGCAGGCCCTTGTAAATACCCAAGAAAGATTGGAAAAGTTGGGACTTCAACATGTCCGGTTGATTTTGGATGGCCACCAGCATGTGGACCAATATGTGGAGACCCTCAAAGCAGCTATTTTTAATCTGGGTTATCTACCATCTGCAGATAAATCGGTCATTACTCTTCCAGCTACCACGATTGAAGCGATGGAAAAAATCTGTGCTCGCCTAGAAAAAGGTGGGCGAATGGCTATTATGATCTATTATGGTCATGAGGGAGGAGACATCGAGCGTGATGCAGTGCTGGATTTTGTCAGTCAGCTTCCTCAAAAAGACTATACAGCGACCATCTACCGGACACTGAATCAAGTGAATCAGCCACCGTTTTTGGTCATGATCGAAAAATTAGAAAGCTACCGTCATGGATAAAGAATATTTAAAGAATAAAATCGAAGGATTAAGACATCATTTTGTCGAATCAACCATCCACGAGCGTGCAATAGGTTTTTATGATGAAGCCCATATGACCAAAAAGATGCTCAAAATAAAAAAGAAATTGGTTTCGCTTGAGATGGAACGGTGCCAAAAGAAGATTGAGCACAAGGATGTAACCAAGACAGACCAAAAGATTGCGGAGTTAAAACAGCAATTTGAGACCTGCTGCCAAGAACGCTAGGGAGGGAGTGATATGGAACTACTCCTTTATGCAGTGATCTTTTCGATGATTTTGATCGTCTCAAATGCCACGAATAAACTTGTGCCGAGTCTTCCTCTACCCTTGATTCAAATTTTACTAGGGATTGGCTGGGCTCTCTTTGTGCCAGAAGAAAATTTTCATCTGGATACCGAGCTCTTTCTGGCCTTGGTCATTGGCCCTCTCTTATTTCGAGAAGCAGAAGAAGCAGATATTACTTCTGTTTTAAAGCACTGGCGGGTCATCCTCTATTTGATTTTTCCAGTGATTTTTATCTCAACCATTAGTTTGGGCTGGGCAGCTCACTCTTTGTGGCTGAGCCTTCCATTAGCAGCCTGTATGGCCGTGGGGGCAGCCCTTGGGCCTACAGACTTAGTAGCCTTTGCTTCCCTGTCTGAGCGCTTTAGCTTTCCAAAGCGGGTTTCGAATATCTTAAAAGGCGAAGGATTACTAAATGATGCCTCTGGTCTAGTCGCCTTTCGAGTGGCCTTGGCAGCTCTTGCGACCGGGAGTTTCTCTCTTGGAGAGGCAGGGATTTCCTTAGGAATCTCCATTATTGGAGGATTTGCGGTGGGGATCTTGACGGCCTTTGTGAACCGGTGGCTGCAAACCTTGCTCTTGAGTGTTCGCGCCAGTGATATTGCTAGTGAATTGTTATTAGAACTGAGTCTCCCTTTGTTGACCTTCTTCTTAGCAGAAGAACTCCATGTCTCTGGTATCATTGCAGTAGTTGTGTCAGGAATCCTAAAAGCCAGTCGCTTTAAGCACATTACCCTCCTTGAAGCGCGGGTAGATACTGTGAGTCATACTGTCTGGAATACGGTCAACTTTATCTTAAATGGGTCGGTCTTTGTCATCTTAGGAATGGAATTGGAAATGATTTCCAAGCCCATCTTAAGTAGTCCCATTTACAATAATCTGCTTTTAGTTCTTTCTGTCTTTTTGTTGACAGCCTTGCTCTTTTTGATTCGTTTTGTCATGGTTTACCTCTTTTATTGGTACCGAACTGTTCGATTAAAAAAATCGTTGAGAAATTATCTAAAAGATGCCTTATTGCTGACCTTTTCGGGTGTGAAGGGAACGGTTTCGATTGCGACGATTCTTTTGATTCCAACCAAGATCGAAAAAGAATACCCTATCCTACTCTTTTTAGTGGCAGGAGTTACCCTTGTCAGCTTTATTGCTGGCTTAGTGGTACTTCCAAAATTATCAGAAGACAAGGAAGAAACCAATGACTACCTGATGCAGATCGCGATTTTAAATGATGTCGTCATGGAATTAGAAGCAGACCTAAAGAATAGCAAGCACAAGGGACCCTTGTATGCGGCGATTGATAACTACCATGGTCGCATAGAAAACTTGATTCTGGTCCAAGAAAACAGGCTCATTCAAAAGGACTGGGAACAGTTGAAGCTCCTGATTTTGAGTATTGAAAGTGACGGCTTGGAACAAGCCTATGAAGAAGGGAAGATTCGAGAGCGGGGCTACCGCGTCTACCAACGTTATCTTCGCAATATGGAGCAACGTGTCAATCGCAATCTTTCGTCTCGCTTAACCTATTACCTCTTGGTGTCTTTCCGCCTTTTGCGTTTATTAGTCCATGAGATCTTAACTTTTGGGTCTGGCTTGCGAAACTGGTGGACCCGAGAAGACAGCAAGTTAGAGGCCATTGATTATGACCAGATTGCGGCCCTTTATCTGGCCAATACGGAAATCATCATCGAAAGTTTGGAAGACCTCAAGGGGGTTTATCGGAGCAGTTTGATTTCTTTCCTACAAGAATCTCGTCTGAGAGAGACAGCTATTATTACCAGTGGGGCCTTTGTGGAGCGGGTTATTAATCGCGTGAAACCAAATAATATCGATGAAATGTTGAGAGGCTATTATTTGGAGCGTAAGATTATTTTTGAATATGAAGCGCAACACCTGATTACTGCCAAGCAAGCGCGACGTATGCGACAAAATGTCAATGAATTAGAAAGCTACTCCCTAAGAGAAAGTGCCAATACGCTTCCATACGATTTGATCGAGTATGCACGGAATCGTTGAGATAAGAGTAAAAGAGGCTGGGACAAAAGTCCTAGCCTCTCAATTATTTTTGTATTGTCGAGCAAGACGCAGTGGTTGAGTGGGCTCTACTACGCTGATTTCATCAGCTTTTACAGCCCTACTCAACTGTGCGGAGGTGGGACGACGAAATCGAATTCTAACGAATTACCGATTTCTGTCCCACTCTCTTTTGCTTTATTTACTTTCTTTTCAGTGTGCGATTTCTGGTTTGACAAAGAGTCGCTCGTCACCAAGATCAATAAGGGATACTGGTGCTTCATAAAATTGGCTTAGGACATGGGGAGTTAGGATCTTTTCCTTTGGTCCTTGCTCGACCACTTGGCCATGTTTGAGTAAGAGGACATGGGTCATGTCTGTTGTAATTTCCTCGGCATGGTGGGTGACGTAGATCATGGTAGGTGCGTGATCCAGTTGTTTGATATGATGGATCTGACGGAGGAGCTTTTCTCTGGCAAAGAGATCCAATCCACTAGAAGCTTCGTCAAAAATGATCAGATCTGGCTGGTCCATGAGGCTTCGTGCAATGAGGACCGTCTGCTTTTCTCCCTGGGAGAGCTCCCGGTATTTGCGACCGATCAAAGAGCTAGCTCCAATTGAAGTTAGCATATCCCGTGCCCAGTTTAGTTCTTCCTCCCCGTAAGCAGCATATAAGATACTACTCTTGTATTGACCAGTTAGGACAATTTGTTCTGTCAAAAGATGTTCTGGCAGTCTTTCTGAAATAAAGGAGCTAACGATCCCAATACGCTTACGTAACTCAGGAATACCCCCTTCTCCAAAGCGGGTTCCAAGGACCGTTACCTGGCCAGAACTAGCCCAGTATTCAGACATGAGAAGTTTGAGGAGGGTCGATTTTCCTGCCCCATTGAGGCCTAAAATGGCCCAACATTCATTTTCTTTCACTTGCCAATTAATCTCTTTTAAAAGGGCTTTTCCATTGCGGATCAAATTGACGTCTTGTAGTTCAATCAAATTATTCATAACTTCATCCTTTTGATTAAAATCTCCTTTATTCTATCATAAAATATGGTAGAATAGAAAACAGGAGGTAAGGAATGTTTCGAAATAGTAAATTGTTATTCTGGACATGTGAGATCTTATTATTGACGGTGATTTTCTATATTTGGAAATCAATGGGGACTTTAATTTCTCCATTTGTATCTGTTCTGAATACCATCCTCTTACCATTTTTAATTGCAGGTTTTTTATATTACATTACCAATCCGATTGTTGAATTGTTGGAAAAACATTTAAAAATCAAGCGTGTGTTTGGAATTTTGATCACCTTAGTCCTCTTGTTTGGGATCATTGGCTTAGGGATCTTTTATCTGCTCCCTATCTTGATCAATCAGTTAACCAGCTTGATCAATTCGACTCAAGGACTTTACTGGGAAGTTCAAAGTTTGGTTCGAAAACTCTCGACCAATCCTTTGTTCCAGAATGTGAATATCCAGTCGACGATTCAGCAGTTGAATCTCTCTTATATGGATATCCTACAAAATCTCTTGAATAGTGTGACCAACAGTTTAGGAAGTGTGGTTAACACCATTGTCAATACGGTCTTTATTTTGATCATGACCCCCGTCTTCTTGGTTTATTTCTTGGTCGATGGGAAGAAGTTATTACCGATGTTGGAGCGGACCATTTTACGCAATGACAAACTCCACATTTCAAGCCTCTTGATTAGTTTGAATGAAACGGTCTCTCGCTATATTAGTGGGATTTCGATCGATGCCTTTATCATTGGAACCCTAGCCTACATTGGCTATAGTTTTATTGGATTGAAGTACGCTTTGGTCTTTGCCATTTTTTCTGGATTGGCCAATCTCATTCCATATGTAGGACCAACCATCGGGTTGATTCCGATGATCATCACCTATGCCTTCACAGATATGGATATGATGATCAAAGCAGTCATTTACATGTTGATTATCCAGCAGATTGATGGGAATATTCTTTATCCGCGTATCGTTGGAGGCGTGATGAAGGTTCACCCGATTACCATTATGGTTCTCTTATTGCTCTCAAGTAATATCTACGGCATTATCGGGATGGTCGTTGCGATTCCAGTTTATTCGATTGGAAAAGAAATTGTAAAATTCTTGGTGAATCTTTATGATAACCACCGTGCTGCTAAGGAGCAGAAGAAAAAAGAAGAATTTGGTATCATTAATAAATCATAGACTCTAGCGCCTATATGGGCCTTGGAGTCTTTTTTGTACAGTTTTTTGAAAAAATGCTGGAAAAAAGTCAACAAGTGCTATGAAATGTGTTAAAATATAAGTGATTTTGAAAGAAAATATGAAAAGGTAGGAAAAGATGAGACTGCTCTTATCGAAAAAACAGAGACGCCAATTGCAATTATTGGAAATCTTGATTAAGGAAAAAAGATGGTTCCACTTGAAAGAGTTGGCCAAGCGTTTGGATTGTACAGAACGTTCGTTAAAAGAAGATTTGTCTAATCTTCGTAGTACATTTGATGACTTTTTAATTGAATCGTCCACCAATGGGATCAAGATCAGTTATGAGGATTCGGTTGGACTAGAAGTGATCTATCATCACTTTTTTAAAGAATCACAAGCCTTCGCCTTGATTGAATATCTTTTCTTCAACAAGGATGTTTCCAATGAATATATTTGCAGAAAGTTTGATTTGAGTTACCAATCTTTCTACCGCTTGATTCGGACGATTAATCAGAAGCTTCAAACCAAATACAATGTAAAGATTGATTTGAAACCCTTGAATCTTGTCGGGGATGAGATTGACGTTCGTTTCTTTTATGCCCAATATTTTGCGGAACGTTATTACTACATGGAGTGGCCTTTCCCAGAATTTAAGGAAGAGGCGGTGACCGATTTGATCACCTTCTTCTTCAAGCTCTATGGCTATCCATTGACCTTCTCTGTCCTCAGGTCTTATAAAGTTCTCTTGACAGTCTACTTGTCACGGATTAAGCAAGGTTACTTCATCGACATGCCAACGAACTATGATGTGTATAAGGACCAGTATCAAGGGGTGACCAATGTCGAGGAGATGTTGCGCTACTTTAGCTTGCAGTTGGGTGTCGAGTTGAATGAAAAAGTGCTGGAACAGTTCTTTATTATCTTTATTCAAGAGAATTTCTATTTCAGTCCAGAAAGCTTGATCGAAGCTGCAGAAACGGATCCTTATGCCAAAGAATCGACTAGACTCATCAAAGATATGTTCAAGGATCTATGCTATACCTATGATTTAGACATTGAAAATCTTGATGAGATGTTGATGCATGTCCATAACACGTCTCATCTCGATCGGAAGGAATTATTCTCTGAGTTTCTCTTGTTTGATACCAAGACCAATACCAACGAAGATTTCATGAGCATCTTCCCAGCCTTCTATGATGATTTGAAGGAGCATATCATCACTTATATGAAGACCATGAAGCATGATCTGAATGATGAGATCATCAAGCACATGATCTATACGGTCTATACTCACTGGGAACGTCTCTTACCGCAGTTATTGCGCCGTCGGAAGTCCATTAAGGTCTTGATTATCAGTCGTTTTGACGATCACCATGCCAAATCCATGATCGATTTCCTTGATTTCTACTGTACGGATAACTTTGAATTTACGCAGATGATCAAGTACAATCTGACAGTAGATGATATTGAAGCTTCGGATGCAGATGTGGTGGTGGCCAACTTTATGATGCCTGAATTAAAGAAAAAACCATTTATTTGTACAAGTAGTCTCTCATCGCTTGAGCTGGTTGAAAAACTCAATGCCTTCTTTTATGATTTTACCAGTGCAGAACACTAAAGACAAAGCCTTCTTAGAAACTTTCCTTAGGTGAGTACGGACGTCAGCGAACTTCGAAGAAGTTCCATGACTAATTAAGATACAAAGGGCGTTCGCGGATAAAGTCAAAATAGGAAGTTTGACGCAGAATCTTTAGATTCTAGGAAAACTTATCTTTTTGACACGATCCGTAGCCCGTGTTCAATTCATTTTGGACCCCTTCGCTTTTTAATTTTTTAGGCTCAGGCTAAAACAGTTTCCCAAACTGTTTTACTCCCAAAACTCCCGAGTGCTAGAAACAATCGTGTTTCTAGCACTTTTCTCACGGCGAAAAGTTTCAGTGTAGGTTTGAATGAAACTGATTATATAGATTGTTTTAAGTTTTCAGCGTCACTTAGGTTATTTTATGTGAAAAAAACAATATGTTTACATTCTAAAATCAGGACTTGTTCCTGATTTTTTGATGGTAAAAAAAGAAAATTTTATAGAAGAATGCAGGCTCTCCTATTTTGTGGTATAATATACAATATTATATACTGGAGGAAATTATCCATGGAAGACCCTGGCAGTCAGGAAATTTTACTGGAAGTTATTTTATTGATTGTTTTGACATTATTGAACGCCTTTTTCTCGGCGACTGAAATGTCAATGGTATCGTTGAATCGCTCTCGTGTAGTGCAAAAAGCTGAAGAAGGAGATAAAAAATACATTCGTCTTCTTAGCGTATTGGAACAACCGAACCATTTCTTATCCACTATTCAGGTGGGGATCACCTTGATTACCATCTTATCTGGGGCGAGTCTTGCAGAAAGTCTCGGTCATGTCATTGCTGGATGGATGGGCAATACTAAAACGGCTCTTGCAACTGGAAGCTTTTTATCTCTAGCATTTTTGACTTATATTTCGATCGTATTTGGTGAACTCTATCCGAAACGAATCGCTATGAACTTGAAAGATGAGTTGGCTGTTCGAACAGCTCCGATTGTGATTCTATTAGGAAAAATTGTCAGCCCCTTTGTTTGGTTGCTTTCAGCATCGACCAACCTTTTGAGCCGTATCACGCCAATGGAATTCGATGATCCGGATGAAAAGATGACGCGGGATGAAATCGAGTATATGCTGACCAATAGTGAAGCAACACTAGATGCGGACGAGATTGAGATGCTCCAAGGGATCTTTTCATTAGATGAAATGGTAGCGCGTGAAGTCATGGTGCCACGGACAGATGCCTTCATGGTTGATATCAATGATGATACCAAAGAAATTATTGAAAGTATCCTTAAGCAAAACTTTTCACGGATTCCTGTCTATGATGATGACAAGGACAATGTCATCGGCCTCATCCATACCAAACGTCTCTTGAACGAAGGATTTATCAATGGCTTTGATAATATTGTCTTAAGAAAGATTTTACAAGAACCTTTGTTTGTTCCAGAAACCATTTTTGTGGATGATCTTTTGAAGGAATTGCGTAATACGCAAAATCAAATGGCCATTCTACTCGATGAATATGGTGGGATGTCTGGATTGGTTACCCTCGAAGACTTGTTGGAAGAAATCGTCGGTGAAATTGACGATGAGACTGACAAAGCTGAAATTGATGTTTTTGAAATTGGGGATAATACTTATGTCGTGCAAGGAGCTATGTCACTAAACGACTTTAATGAATACTTTGGCGTTGAGTTGGAAAGTGATGATGTGGATACTATTGCAGGGTATTATTTGACTGAAGTTGGGCGGATTCCATCCTTGAAAGAACGCCTCAGCTGTGAAGTCGATAGTCAAAAGAAACACTTGATCTTGACGAATGACAAGGTGAAAAACGGTCGTGTGACCAAGGTGAAGGTTGAAATTTCTGAAATCGTCGAAGAAGATGAAGAAACCAAATCAAAAGAAGATTAGAAAATAGAGGCCTGGACGTGTTCTAGCCTCTGTTTTTTTCTTGTCAGGGCTAGTTGAATTTTCAAAAAATTTGAAAAATTTCTGAAATAATCTTGACAGCCAAAAAAAATTAAGGTAAGATAATACCCATAAATAAAGAAAGCAGAAAATAAACATGAAGCAACAAGCTATTTCAACTCAAAAATTTTACTTTAGCTACTTTAGATAGTGTTTGTAGACATGATCTCATGGATGCAAACAACCCAAGCAATTTGTTTGTATCTATGTGGCTAAGATTTTTGATGATGGTCCATAGAGCTAGTATCTAAATGGACCGAGGTTTTGTAACTTGTTGGAGAATTTCAGCATCCGTTTAGAGAATCATCTAAGCGGATTTTTTGTTTATTTTGCAGAAAAGGAGTTTTAAATGAAAGTAGTCAAAAAATTACTGGCACCAGTTTTGGTCGTAGGCCTTTTGTTAACATCATTGGTGACCTTACACCATCTGAAGGATGCAAAAAAAGACAATGTCTTTCGGATTGGGATTTCCCAGTACATCACCCATAAGTCACTCGATGCGACACGGAAAGGCTTTATCGATGAGTTGAAGAAAGAGGGATATGTGGATGGGAAAAATATCCAGATTGATTTCCAAAATGCTCAAGGAGAGCAACGAAATCTGAAAAACATTTCCAAACAATTGGCGGAGAAAAGTGATCTAGTCTTTGCGATTGCAACCCCTTCGGCTCAAAGTTTGGCTAATACGACTAAAACAACGCCGGTTGTCTTCTCAGCTGTGACCGATCCATTGGCAGCGAAATTGGTGAAAAACTTGAAAGAGCCTGGTGGCAATATCACAGGGACAAGTGACCAGTCAGAAGATGCGATCTCTACACAGGTAGACATGATTAAGCAAGTGCTTCCAACGGCGAAAACAGTTGGGATCCTCTATACGCAAAGTGAGCCTAACTCCGTCGTCCAAAAAGATAATGCGAAGAAGATCCTTGAAGCTAAAGGCTATCAAGTGGTTGAAAAAACAATTCTCGATAGTAACAATGTGAAAGCTGCAGCAGACAGTATCATGTCAGAAGCAGATATCGTCTTTGTTCCGACAGACAATATTATCTCTTCTACAATGGAAACTGTAAAACAGGTATCGATTAGTCATAAGGTGCCAGTTTTTGGAGGTTCTGCTGAAATGGTGGCTACTGGTGGCTTGTACAACTTTGGTACTGATTATGAGGAATTGGGAAGACAAGCTGCTCGGATGGCCATTCGCATCATGAAGGGTGAGAAACCCGGCAAAGTCGCAGTTGAAACACCTGAAAAATTAGAATTGCACACCAATAAAGAGATGGCTAAAGAGCTTGGAATTGATATTAGCTCGTTGAAGGTAGAAAAATAGGAGGTTTGAGATGAATTTTGTTTTATCAAGTTTATCAGAAGGTTTATTGTGGTCGATCATGGCGATCGGTGTTTACTTAACATTTCGAATTTTAGATATTGCTGATATGACGGCAGAAGGAGCCTTTCCACTTGGGGCAGCAGTTGTAGCATCCCAAATTCAAGCCGGAAGAAATCCTTGGCTTGCAACCTTGTTGGGCTTTCTGGCAGGAATGATCGCAGGATTGGTTTCTGGGATTCTCCATACAAAAATGAAAATTCCAGCCCTCTTGACAGGGATTGTCACTTTGACCGGTCTCTACTCTATCAATATTAAAATCATGGGGGGAGTACCCAACCTCTCTATTGGCGATGCCAGTACCATTTTCAAAAGTGTCATGAAATTGGGCTTGTCCAATGAAGAAGCAGTCTTTTTGATTAGTATTTCTTGCTTGATCATCGTCTGTATCTTATTGACCCTCTTAATGAAGACGCAACTTGGCTTGGTTTTGCGCTCGACTGGTGATAACATTCCAATGAGTGAGGCCAATGGGGTCAATGTAGATAACATGAAGATGTTGGGCTACATGATTTCCAATGGCTTGATTGCCCTTTGTGGAGCCATGTTTGCACAAAATGATGGTTTCTCAGATGTGACTTCTGGTACAGGGACGATCGTAGTCGGCTTGAGTGCTGTGATTATCGCTGAAGTTTTAATCCACGAATTGACCATTGGTTGGCGCTTGCTTTCCATCGGGGTTGGAGCCATTGTTTACCGTTTGATTATCTTAAATATTTATGAGATCCCAAATCTCGATCAAAATATGGTTCGTCTCTTCAATGCGATCTTGCTCGCGATTGTCTTGTTCGCTCCTGAGGCGCAAAAACGTCTTCGTGTTCGCGGATTGAAGTTAGGAAATAAGTAGGAGAAAAGTATGGCAACATTATTATCAATTGAAGGCATTCATAAGACATTTGAAGCAGGAACGGTTAATGAAAACCATGTCTTAAAAGGCTTGGATCTCCAAGTAGAAGAAGGGGATTTCATTTCGGTTATCGGTGGAAATGGAGCTGGGAAATCAACCTTGATGAACATCTTGGCAGGAAATCTAGTCGTGGATGAAGGGGATATCTTGCTAGAAGGTAACTCCATTAAAAATACGAGTGTTCGGAAGCGTGCGAAAGATATTGCGCGTGTCTTCCAAGATCCTAAGATGGGGACGGCTTCTCGTTTGACCATTGAAGAAAATATGGCCATTGCCCAACGTCGGGGGAAATCTCGTGGTTTGAGCTGGGGAGTTCGGGAGAAAGATCGCGAATTGTTCCGTGAAGCCTTGAAGGAACTGAATATCGGTTTAGAGAATCGTCTCAAGGTAGATACCCAATATTTGTCTGGTGGGCAACGTCAAGCTTTGACCTTGGTCATGGCAGCTTTGGTTAGACCAAAACTCTTGCTTCTGGATGAACATACCGCAGCGCTCGATCCAAAGACTAGTGAAATGGTCATGGAATTGACCCAAAAGATCGTGGAAAGCCATGATTTGACAACCTTGATGATTACGCATGATATGAACCATGCGATTGAATACGGCAACCGCTTGATCATGCTCTACCAAGGCAAGGTCGTGGTCGACGTCAAAGGAGAAGAAAAGAAAAACCTAACGGTTGAAGATTTGATGCGCCTCTTCCAACAAAACAGTGGTGAAACCCTGGTGAGTGATGAATTGGTATTAGGATAAAATGAGAGTGGGACAGAAATCGGTAATTCGTTAGAATTCGATTTCGTCGTCCCACCTCCGCACAGTTGAGTAGGGCTGTAAAAGCTGATGAAATCAGCGTAGTAGAGCCCACTCAACCACTGCGTCTTGCTCGACAATCCAAAAATAATTGAGAGGCTAGGACTTTTGTCCCAGCCTCCTTTATTTTCTCCGCTCTGCATAGTCGACAAAATGAAACTTGTCTAATTTGTGTCGGCTTTCGGTGAACTGGAATTGCCGACCGTCTGCTAGGTGAACTTGGGAGCGGACCGTCACCACGTGTTGGTCTTTTCCAAGATCCAGTAAGATTTTATCGCGATTATCGATTGGTGAAATCAAGATTTCTTTCTTAGCATAGCCAATCTGCAATTTCAAGTCTTCTTCTATATAGTGGTAGATAGAGTGCTGGGCAATTTCCTTAGTAAGGCCAGGGGTGAGCTCTCTATCTAGGTAATCAATATCTAAGACTGAAGCGACGCCATCCACCACCCGTTGCCGGGTTACTTTCCAAACCAAACGGTGAAGGGGAAAACCTGTCTTTTTAGCTCCTTTTTCATCGATACTGATTTTTTCCAAACGAATGACATTGGTTTCTGAGTGAAGACCAGAAGCTTTGACGATTTCTTGATAGCTGGTTAATTGGGAAACGGGGAAGTCAAAGTGAGCTTGTCTAGAAACTTGCGACCCCATTCCTTGAACAGTCTCGATAAAGCCTTCTTCCTGCAAGAGCTTGAGGGCTTTACGGATGGTATCGCGACTGACCTGGTAGTGCTCTTTTAAGTCGTTCTCACTAGGCAGAAAATCCCCGACTAGATATTTTTCTTCTAGTATTTGCTCTTTTAAAATTTGGTAGATTTGTTGGTATTTTTTCATGATTTGGACTCGCTTGTCTGTTTTTTTGAATAACATTTTTGAAAGCGCTTGAAAATGCAAAGTCATTCCCTTATAATAAAAGAGGAAAAATTTTTAGGGATGGAGAAACGCATGAGAAAAAACGGTAAAAAGATTCGCCTACTGGGAGTAGCCGCCTTATTGGCTAGTCAGTTGGGGGTCTTTAGCAGTGCCCTCACGGTAGTTGCAGACGAGACCACAGCTTCGACTTCAGAGTCAGCGCTTGTGACGAACACTAGCAGCGAGGAAAGCTCGACAAATCATTCGACTTCTGCTACAACAACAACTACAGAAGCTACGACGAGAGCTTCGAGTGATAAAGAAGAGACATCTAGCAGTTCCTCAGACGCTACTGAGGAGAAAACGGTTAAGGTCGGGGACATTCAAGGGGAATCGCAACGCTCTCCACTGGAAGGCCAAAAGGTAGCCATCAAAAATGCAGTGGTGACTAAGACAGACCGCTATGGTTTTTATGCCCAAGATATTGAGTCGGATGGGAATAGCCGTACTTCAGATGGGATTTATGTTGTTTCCAAATACAAGGTGAAAGTCGGTGACAAGGTGAAAATCACTGGTACCGTCAAGGAAGGCTATATGGAAGAGGTTACCTTGGGAGCTGGGAAAACCTTTAAGGAACCAACGAATAGTTTAACGGTGACCATGCTGGTCGATGCTTGGATCACAAAAGATGGGACAGCCCCTCTTCCAGAAGCTGTGAATATCACTGAGGGCATGCCAGCAGATGTGAAGCCTAATCCGACTGCTTATGCTCCAGAAACTGATGCTCTCGATTATTGGGAAAGCCTGGAAGGAATGCTCACGGTGGTGAAGAAACCGCATGTCCTTGGTCCCCAGTACAAAGGAGATATCTATGTCTTGGGAGAAGATTTTACTGGCCTTCCTTTAAACAATATTGGAGGTCTGAATCTACGGCCACATGCGCAAAATACAGCGACGATCCCGATTTATGTTGGGAATCAATTTGTCGCAAAAGCCAAGGATTACTTTACAGAAGACGTAACAGGAGTGGTAACGTATCGGAATAGCTTTTATAAGTTAGAACCTACTCAACAGTTGACAGTCCAAGATGGTGGTTTGCAGCGTCAAGCAGCTCAAACCCAACCAAGTGAGGACAAGCTGACCATCGCTTCCTACAATATTGAAAATTTCTCGGCCAACAATGCCAAAAATGAAACCCCAGAGGATAAGGTGACGCTGATTGCCAATTCCTTTATCCATGAAATTCACAATCCAGACATCATTACTTTGATCGAAGTGCAGGACAATAATGGTAGTGTGGATGACGGAACGACCAGTGGTGTTGAAAGTGGACGCAAACTAGCCAATCGGATCAAGGAATTGGGTGGCAAGAGCTATGAGTATACGGAGGTTGCTCCAGTAGATGGCGCTGACGGAGGAAAGCCTGGTTCCAATATTCGTTTGGGAATCCTCTACAATCCAGAACGCGTAACCTTAGCCAAAAAAGAGGCAGCAACTAGCAACGAGGCAGCGCAATTTGACAAGGGACACCTGGTTAAAAATCCAGCTCGGATTGCCCCTAATGACCCATCGTTTGATCATACTCGCAAGTCCTTAGCTGTTGAATTTGAATTCAAAGGTCAACCAGTTGTGGTGATTGCCAATCACTTGAAATCAAAAATCGGAGATGATGCTATTTATGGGGCAAGCCAACCAGCAGTGGAACATACCTTGCCAACTCGTGAAGCACAAGCTAGTGTCATCCATCAATTCGTTCAAGAAGGCTTGAAGCAAAATCCGAAGACCACCTTTGTTTTGACGGGTGATTTTAATGACTACGATTTCTCAACCACGGCGCAGATCCTTGCTGGCAACGAACTAACCAACTTAATGGCCCAACATGATGCAGGCGATCGCTATTCTTATTTCTACCGTGGAAGCAATCAGGTTTTGGATAACATTTTTATCTCAAACAACATGGCAGCTAAAGCAAGGTTTGAACCAGTCCATATCAATGCTTCCTTTATGAAGGAACACGGTCGTGCATCAGACCATGATCCTGTCTTGGTCCAAATCGACTTTAGTGGAGCACAAACTCCAGGAACGCCGACGGATGATCAACAAGGAAATACAGTCCAAGCAACGGATCAAAACAGCCCTTCCTCATCGAATACAGGATCTCAACTAGTCCCTCATCAGGCCCAAGCTAATGAACAAAAGAGTTCAACATCTGAAAGCAAAGAGAAGGGCAAGAACGAAGATGAGAAGCAAGACGACAAGGAAGAGGCAACAACAGAAACCAAGACACCAGGCAAGCGGAAAATCCTTCCATCAACTGGACAAGAAACAAGCTATCTAGCTCTTTTTGGAGTGGCAATAGCTACGATGAGTCTTGTCTGGTATAAGAAGAAAAAGACTTACTAACGTTTTCAAAAGAAAGATCTAAAAAAGGAGTCGCTGGCTCCTTTTTTTCTCCTAAAATACAGGACAGATAGTCCCATATTGGAAACTGTACTAGGACAATGAAAACTACTGAAAAGAACAGTTTCTTTTCAAAAAGAAGCTTAAACTCTTTAAAATAGATGGAATCGTGTTATAATAAAACCATAAAACGTTTTCAAGAGAAGAGGTTCCTCAATGGAAAATGAAACAGTTGACTATGGAAAAGTAACAGGAATGGTACACTCAACAGAAAGTTTTGGTGCAGTAGACGGGCCTGGGATCCGCTTTATTGTCTTCCTTCAAGGGTGTCAAATGCGGTGTCAATACTGCCACAATCCAGATACTTGGGCAATGGAAACCAACAAGTCCCGTGAGCGGACGGTGGATGATGTCTTAGAAGAAGCCCTCCGTTATCGTGGATTTTGGGGCGAAAAAGGGGGAATCACTGTTAGTGGTGGAGAAGCCCTCTTGCAGATTGACTTTTTGATTGCACTTTTTACCAAGGCTCAAGAGTTGGGCATTCATTGTACTTTGGATACCTGTGCTCTTCCTTTCCGCAATACGCCTCGTTATTTGGAAAAATTTGACCGCTTGATGGCAGTGACTGACTTGGTACTTCTGGATATCAAGGAAATCAATGATGAACGGCACAAAATTGTGACCAGCCATACCAATAAAACGATTTTAGCTTGTGCCAAGTACTTATCTGATATTGGAAAACCAGTCTGGATTCGTCACGTTTTGGTACCTGGGCTTACAGACCGAGATGACGACTTGATCGAGCTTGGAAAATTTGTTAAAACCCTTAAAAATGTTGATAAATTTGAGATCCTTCCATACCATACTATGGGGGAATTCAAATGGCGTGAATTGGGAATTCCGTACAAATTGGAGGGTGTGAAACCACCGACAAAAGAACGGGTCCAAAATGCAAAAGATTTGATGGAAACAGAAAGTTACCAAGATTACCTGAAACGGGTCAAAGGATAAAAAGTATAGACAGTTGGGCCTTCCAGCTGTCTTTTCTATTGAAATGCACAACTATTCCCTTTCTTTAAATGGCAAAACGTGCTAAAATAGAGTGAATCTATAAATGAAATAAAGAGGTAGAAACATGTCAAAAATTCTCGTTTTTGGTCACCAAAATCCTGACTCAGATGCTATCGGCTCATCTGTAGCTTTTGCTTATCTTGCAAAAGAAGCTTATGGTTTGGATACAGAAGCAGTGGCTCTTGGAACTCCAAATGAAGAAACAGCTTTCGTATTGGACTATTTTGGTGTGGAAGCACCACGCGTCATCACATCAGCTAAAGCAGAAGGTGCAGAACAAGTCATCTTGACGGACCACAATGAATTCCAACAATCTGTTTCAGATATTGCTGAAGTAGAAGTTTATGGTGTAGTGGATCACCACCGTGTGGCTAACTTCGAAACTGCCAGCCCACTTTACATGCGTTTGGAACCAGTTGGATCAGCATCTTCTATCGTGTACCGTATGTTCAAAGAACACGGTGTAGCAGTGCCAAAAGAATTGGCAGGTTTGATGCTTTCAGGTTTGATTTCAGATACCCTTCTTTTGAAATCTCCAACAACACACCCATCTGATAAGGTGATTGCGCCTGAATTGGCTGAATTGGCTGGTGTCAACTTAGAAGAATACGGTCTTGCCATGCTCAAGGCTGGTACTAACTTGGCAAGCAAATCAGCAGAAGAATTGATCGATATCGATGCCAAGACTTTTGAATTGAACGGAAACAACGTTCGTGTGGCTCAAGTGAACACAGTTGATATTGCGGAAGTTTTGGAACGCCAAGCTGAAATCGAAGCAGCTATCCAAGCTGCCAATGCAGCTAACGGATACTCTGACTTTGTTTTGATGATTACAGATATCGTCAACTCAAACTCAGAAATCTTGGCTCTTGGTGCCAACATGGACAAGGTAGAAGCAGCTTTCAACTTCAAACTTGAAAACAACCACGCTTTCCTTCCAGGTGCCGTTTCACGTAAGAAACAAGTGGTTCCTCAATTGACTGAAAGCTTTAATGCTTAATGATAAATGGGGAAACCCATCGTTAAAAGGAGTTTCGACTCCTTTTTTGCTAGGAGGAGATCGTGCTAGAAAATGGTGATTTAATCTTTGTTAGAGAAGACACAGAAATGGGGCAGGCCATTCAGGCCTCTACTGGCAACTATAGCCATGTAGCTATCTTTTTGGACGGATTCATTTATCATGCCACTGTAGAAGGTGGCGTCCTTGCCCAGTCCCCTGAAGATTTCTTTGAAGCTGAGAAAGTATATGACTTTTATCGCTGTGCGGAGATTGATTGTCCAGAGGTCAAAAAGCGAGCAGAGAGTCTTTTAGGGGCTCCCTACAATGCTTCCTTTTATCCGGATGGAGATGGTTATTACTGTTCCCAGTTCATCTCAGAACTACTTCCTATTTTTGAGACCATTCCCATGAAGTTTGGAGATGAGGAAGAGGAGATTAGTCCGTTTTGGGAAGATTACTACAGAGGGCTCGGTCTAGCGGTTCCTTTGGATCAACCTGGAACCAACCCGAGTCAGTTAGCCCAGTCACCACAGCTACAGTTTAAAGAAAGGTATTTGGATGATTTGGATTCATGAAACAACAATCTGAATCTTTGATACAGTTTATAAGAGTTACATCAAACTAAAGAAAAATAATTTTTCAATCCTTTCCTTTGATGAGTGCGGACGTCAGCGAACTTCTTGGAAGTTCCATGACTTAGTTTTGAGCCTAAGGTCTCAAAAATACCGAGTCCTTGAAACCTAATTGTTTCAAGGACTTTTCTCACAGCGGAAAGTCTCGATATATCATTTTTTACTTTAAAAACATATTTTACGTTCGAATACAACTTGAAAAAGTTGTATTTTTTCTACTATCCTCTGGATGTTTCTTGTTTAGACAGATAAAATATGATATACTTCACAAAAAACTAACCACTGGTTAGTTTTTGCCGGAATTCAAAGGAGGAAGTAAATATGTCTTTCTTGTATCGTTTATTAACACGTACAAAACAAATCAGTCCACATATAAGAAAGTTTGAGTTCGAATTGGGTGTTTTTGTTGTCAGCATATGGCTAGTTGAATCATCTGGTCGCTTTTATGTGATTGATACGGGAATGCGAGGAATGGAGAAGTACGCTGCCCAGTTTTTACTCCCACAAAAAATTGAAGCAATTTTTCTGACCCATGGACATCCAGATCATATCAAAGGTTTGCTCTATCTTAGACAGCACTTTGGGAACATCCCGACTTTAATCAGTGAGAAGGAATTCCCCTATATTTCAGGCAAAGAACCTTTTCCTAATAGAAAAGAGACGGAAAAAGTGATTTTTGATCCGGCTACTTTTATAACTGTTGAAAGTCAAGAAGGTCAAGACTTGATAAGTAGTGCAGGACTAAAACCCCTATTTTCTCCTGGGCATTCCCCTGGTCATGTTGTTTATTACCATGAAGAGGATCAAGTTTTAATCGCTGGAGATCTTTTCACAGCTACGAGAAGTGGGAAGTTGCGTCCACCAATGAAAGGATATACAGCAGATATGAGACAAGCTTTAGCTAGTGGTGAAAGAATTCTCAAGGATTATTCGCAGGCCCTTGTTAGTGTTTGTCATGGCAGTGAGGTAAAAGATGCCGTACGAGATTTTGAGGCATCGGATGGGTTTAAAGGGAGTTTGTAATGGCAAAGAATACAAGGTCTAGAATTATCAAGGCAGCCGAGGAACTTTACCGGACAGAATCTCAGCAAAAAGTAGGAATCAGGCAGATTGCTCAAGCTGCAGGATGTTCACATACAGCTATTTATCAGTATTTTAAAAAGAAAGAGGATATATTATATGCAGTAGCGGAAAAACCGTTAACTCACCTCTATCATACTTGCTTAGAAATCAGTCATTCCAAGCAGAATGATAAGGAACGTCTGCTTCAAATCTGTCAAACATACGTGGATTTTGGGTTTAGAGAACGTAATTTTTATGAATTATTGATTTTTTACCGTGGAGAGCATGAAGATTCAGGCGATTGTTCGCAACCGTTGATGCAATTGAGAATGAAAAGTTATCGTTTATTGGAAGAAGCTATTGATGTCTTTTTACCGAAAAACTTATCTGATGCAGAAGCGCTAAATATTCGTAGTGGAATCTTTATTTTTTTACATGGCTTAGTAAGTATCTACAGTAGGGACAATGAAGAATGTCCAGAACGCATTAAGCAACTACTGACTGATTTTATTTCTTTTAAAATAATAGGAATGAAATGAGTTGGAATAACTTATGGGGCTTCTACAGTAAACTTGGATTGAAAAGACTAAGTTCTTTTATTGCCTTATTTTCCCCTCTTGCCTGCCTATCCATAAATTGAAGATTTTGTCCTTTGGTATTGATTTCGCTTAAACTAATTTTTATGTTACAATAAGAACGAACCGATAAAACAGTAAACGAGACCTATTTATGATTACAATCATTAATCCCACACGTTTGACACGTCAGCCATTTTTCAAGGACTTGATCAATTATTTGGACCAGCACGACGATGTGATCCTGCGGCAAATTAAGGCCCAATTTCCGGATCAACCAGTGGATAAGCTGATGGAGGAGTATATCAAAGCGGGCTTCATCCTTCGAGAAAATAAACGCTACACTCTCAATTTGCCCTTCTTGGAGTCAGCTGATCTTGTTGAATTGGATCAAGAGGTCTTTGTCCGAGAGGACAGTGAATTTTATCAGGAACTAAAAAACAAAGTTTTCCAAACGGAACTCCGCAATACTACCAATGAAGCGATTTTGGTGGAGGAGACGGACTTTGCGCGAGATGCACAGACCCTTTCCAATTACTTCTACAAGGTTGCTCACCAATATCCATTGACAGAGGATCAAGAAAAGCTCTATGCCATCTTGGGAGATGTCAATCTCGAGTATGCTCTTAAGTATATGACCAGCTTTTTGCTCAAGTTCCTCAAAAAAGAAGTAGTCCAGCAAAAGCGCAAGGACATCTTTGTCGACAGTTTAGAAATCTTAGGCTATATCCGCAAAAATGATGAAGGCAAATATGAATTAGCAGTGGACTTGGACAAGGAAAGACTGATGTTTATCAAACAATAGAAAGAGGCTAGGAAAACTTCCTAGCCTCGGATTGAAGACAAAGTCATCTTAAAAACTTTCCTTAAGTGAGTACGGACGTCAGCGAACTTCTTTGAAGTTCCATGACTAATTATTGAGCCTAAGGTCTCAATAATTCCGAGTGCCTGAAACGTTATTGTTTCAGGCACTTTTCTCACAGCGGAAAGTTTCGGTATTTTCTTAAATCGATTTAAAAAATAGAACTCATTTTTTTGTAGTATTGTTTAACTTTTTTTACTTTAAAATAAGTTATCTACATTTTAAGGCTAGGAATTTTCCTAGCCTTCTTTCGTTTGATTATAGGTAACGTTCAGCGATGGCGGCATCACCTGGATATTCTTCTTTTACGCCATTGACGATTTGGTAGCAGTCCGCTCCTTTTCCGGCGATAATGACGGCATCTTCAGGCTTGCTGGTTGTTGCCATGGCCAGTTGAATAGCTTGTTCGCGATCTGCGATTTTCTCGACAGGGCGCGTGATGAAGCTGCTAATCTCTTCAGCGATAGCCAAAGGATCTTCATAGTTGGGATCATCCGCTGTGAGGAAGACTTGGATCTCAGGATGGTCTTCTAAGAGTAAGCCAAAGTCCTTGCGGCGACTCTCTCCTTTATTCCCAGTTGATCCAAGGACCAGTGAAATGGTCCCTGTTTGATGGGTTTCGACAACTGAAAGCAGTTTTTTCAAGCTATCTCCATTATGGGCATAGTCGATGAAAACCTTAGCGCCGTTTTTCTGAGTCAAGACTTCCATTCGGCCAGGAACGCGCGTCTTAGCAATCCCTTTTTGGATATCCTT
This sequence comes from Streptococcus sp. S5, assembly GCF_034134805.1. Lineage (NCBI taxonomy): Bacteria > Bacillati > Bacillota > Bacilli > Lactobacillales > Streptococcaceae > Streptococcus > Streptococcus lingualis. Next base: position 696,723 of record NZ_CP139419.1, read on the forward strand.
GAGGCTCGCGCCTAGACGAAGACAGGCAAGACCTGCTGCTACAGCATTTTCTTGGTTGAAATGTCCAATCAGTTGGATATCATAGTTTCCAGCTAATTTACCAGTGGCTGAGAAGCTGAAAGCTTTGGAGTTTTCAATTTGATTCTCAGACTGGCTTCCATAAAAATCATGGTCTTGGTTCGCGACTTGATCCGCTAAAACTTGGAAATGATCCATATCGCTATTGATGACTACGGCTTGGCTGTTCTTCATGAGGAGACGTTTGTGGTAGAAATAATCCTCAAAAGTTGGGTGTTCAATCGGTCCAATATGGTCTGGACTGATGTTGAGAAAAACACCGACGTCAAAGGTCAGACCGTAAACCCGCTTCACCAGATAAGCTTGACTGGAAACTTCCATAATCAAGTGGGTCCGATCATTGGCTACTGCCTCAGCCATCATGGCAAAAAGATCCAAGCTCTCTGGCGTTGTCAGGGTCGATTTAAAGAAGTTTTTACCATCCAGCGTCGTATTCATAGTCGACAGCATAGCTGGTCGGTGACTTTGTTCCAAAATATGGTAAGCAAAATAGGCCGCTGTTGTCTTTCCCTTAGTCCCTGTGAAGGCCAATAGTTTTAATTGTTTCTCAGGGTGCCCATAAAACTCCATAGCAATTAAGCTCATGGCCTGCTTGATATCATTGACGAGAATGGCAGGAATGCCAACTTCATAATCTTTTTCAGAGACATAAAAGCCGAGTCCATTAGAAATAGCCTGTTCCAGGTATTCTTTTTTGAAACTCGCCCCTTTAACAAAAAAGAGGGTACTAGCAGAAACCTTCCGGCTATCATAGCTAATGGCATCAAAACTTGTTCCTTCTAGATGGTAGTAATATTCACCATTTACTAGAATTTCTCGGAAATTTTGGTCATGTTTTAAAATGTTGAGGGTTTGTTCAATTGTAATCATAAAACTATTGTAAACCTAAAGTCCCTATTTTACAAGTGTCATGGAAAAGTTTATAATGAAGAGAAGAAGAAACGAAAGAGGACACCAATGAGTCACGAACAAAATGACCAGCAAGCCCAGATGCTACGCGGGACTGCCTGGATGACAGCCAGCAACTTTATCAGCCGTTTGCTAGGAGCCGCTTATATTATTCCTTGGTATATTTGGATGGGGAAATATGGGCCACAAGCCAATGGTCTTTTTACAATGGGCTACAATATCTATGCTTGGTTTCTCTTGATTTCGACAGCCGGAGTACCCGTAGCTGTTGCTAAGCAAGTAGCCAAATACAATACCCGGGACCAAGCGGATCATAGCTTTGCTTTGATTCGGGGCTTCTTGAAATTTATGGGAATTCTAGGCCTTGGATTTGCCATTCTCATGTATCTTTTGTCTCCTGTCTTTGCGAGTCTTTCAGGTGGGGGAAAAGAGTTGATTCCGATCATGCAGAGCCTTTCTTGGGCTGTCTTGATCTTTCCTTCGATGAGTGTTATTCGCGGATTTTTCCAAGGTTTTAACAACATGAAGCCTTACGCTATAAGCCAGATTGCAGAACAAGTCATTCGGGTCATCTGGATGTTGCTCACGACCTTCTTCATTATGAAGATTGGCTCAGGTGATTATGTGCAAGCTGTGACGCAGTCGACCTTTGCGGCCTTTATCGGGATGGGAGCGAGCCTTCTGGTGCTCTTTTATTACCTTGCAAAGACAGGCTTGCTCTCTTCTATTTTTAGAAAGCAAGAGGGAAGTGAAGGGATTGATACTCGGGCTCTCTTGATCGATACGATTCGTGAGGCCATTCCTTTTATTATCACTGGTTCTGCGATTCAGCTCTTCCAAATTGTTGACCAGATGACCTTTATCAATGTCATGTCTTGGTTCACAGATTATAGTCAAAAGCAGCTCTTGGTCATGTTTAGTTATTTCTCTGCTAATCCAAACAAAATCACCATGATCTTGATTGCGGTAGCGACTTCGATTGGGGGAGTCGGGATTCCTCTTTTGACAGAGAATTATGTGAAGGGGGACCTAAAAGCGGCTGGGAAGCTCGTACAGGATAACTTGACCATGTTGCTAGCTTTCTTACTTCCAGCCACCTTTGGTGCAGTAGCAGTCGCAAAACCACTTTATACGGTTTTCTATGGGCAACCAGATGGCTTGGCCTTAGGACTCTTCATCGTAGCAATGTTGCAGACCGTAATTCTCGGCCTTTACACAGTCTTGTCTCCAATGATTCAAGCCCTCTTTCAAAATCGTAAGGCCATTCGCTACTTCCTTTATGGTGTAGTGGTGAAATTGGTCCTACAAATTCCATTTATTTTGGTTTTTCGTTCTTATGGACCACTTTTGTCAACGACCATTGCCTTAATGGTGCAAATCGTTCTCATGTATCGAGAGATCCAAACCATCACTCAGTTTAATCGAACCATCGTCTTCAAGCGGACCTTGCTTGGTTCTATCCTGACTGTGGTGATGCTACTTGGAGTCTTGATCGCAGGCTTGATTTTGGGCTGGATTTTCCCACCAAATGGCCGTGTATCGAGCATGATTTATATCATCGTCATTGGCGGATTAGGAGTTGTTATCTATGGAGCCTTAGGATTATGGCTACGGTATTTTGACCGCTTTATCGGAGGTCAAGCTGCACGTCTCAGACAAAAATTCCGGATTAAATAAATCAAAGGCTGAACATTTATGTCCAGTCTCTGATTGAGGACAAAGTTATCTTAAAAACTTTCCTTAAGTGAGTACGGACGTCAGCGAACTTCCTTGAAGTTCCAAGACTAATTATTGAGCCTAAGGTCTCAATAATTCCGAGTGCCTGAAACTGAATTGTTTCAGGCACTTTTCTCACAGCGGAAAGTTTCAATAGATGATTGAATAATTATAACGAATAAATTTTTATAGAATTTATTCGATTTGTAAAGAAGAACTGTTTGTCTATACTCTCAGGCTGGACATTTATGCCAAGCCTTTTCTTATAGTTTGAAACTATAGCTAGGTCTTGAAAATGGGAAAACCGCTCTCCTCATAATAGTGATAAAATAGTAAGCAGTTAGATTGAATGTTTATCGGAGGGCAATATGAGTAAAAAACGTAATATCAATACTATTTTGGCACAGGCAGGAATCAAGTCGGATAAAGCAACGGGAGCTTTAACGACTCCTTTGCATTTCTCTACGACTTACCAGCACCCAGAATTTGGTCAGTCTACAGGTTTTGACTATACCCGTACAAAAAATCCAACACGCGCAACAGCTGAGAAGACTTTGGCAGCTATCGAAAGTGCAGACTATGCTTTGGCGACAAGCTCTGGAATGTCAGCCATTGTGCTTGCTTTTAGCATTTTCCCAGTTGGTTCAAAAGTCTTAGCCGTTCGTGACCTTTATGGAGGTTCTTTCCGCTGGTTTAACCAACAAGAGCAAGAAGGCCGCTTCTCGTTCACCTATGCCAATACAGAAGAAGAACTGATCCACCATCTAGATAATGATCCGGTGGATGTCCTTTATATTGAAACACCAACCAATCCATTGATGTTTGAATTCGATATTGCTCATTTAGCCAAATTGGCCCATGCAAAAGGTGCTAAAGTCGTGGTGGACAATACTTTCTATAGCCCGATCTATCAACGCCCAATTGAAGAGGGAGCGGATATTGTCCTTCATTCAGCAACCAAGTACCTAGCTGGTCACAACGATGTCTTGGCTGGTGTTGTCGTGACAAATGATGCGGACTTGTATGACAAACTCTTTTACAATTTGAACACGACAGGTGCTGTTCTTTCCCCATTTGACAGCTATCTGCTGATCCGTGGTCTCAAGACGCTCTCTATCCGGATGGAGCGCTCCACTGAGAATGCCCGCAAGGTGGTCGAGTTTTTGAAAACCTCCCCTCAGGTCAAAGAAGTCCTCTACACTGGAAAAGGTGGAATGGTCTCCTTTAAAATTCAAGATGAGAAAAAAATTCCTAACTTGTTGAATTCCCTTCAAGTCTTTACCTTTGCAGAAAGTCTTGGCGGAGTTGAAAGCTTGATCACTTATCCTACCACCCAAACTCACGCGGACATTCCTGCAGAAGTTCGTCATTCATACGGTTTGACAGATGATCTCCTTCGTTTGTCTATCGGAATCGAAGATGCAGATGACTTGATTGACGATTTGAAACAAGCATTGGAGGCTTAAGATGACCAAATATGATTTCACGACTTTACCGAATCGCTTGACCCACCATACCTACAAGTGGAAAGAAACAGAGACAGATCCAGAAATCATTCCGGCTTGGATCGCGGACATGGATTTTAATGTCATTCCAGAAGTACGAGAAGCGGTGATCGGTTATGCGGACCAAATGGTCTATGGCTACACCTACGCATCGGATACCCTCTACCAGTCTATCCTTGATTGGGAAAAAGAAGAGCACGGCTATTCCTTTGACAAGGAAGCTGTCGTCTTTATCGAAGGTGTTGTTCCAGCCATTTCAACAGCTATTCAAGCCTTTACTAAGGAAGGGGATGCTGTCTTAATCAATACGCCGGTCTATCCTCCATTTGCCAGAAGTGTCAAACTCAATCGTCGAAAATTGATCGAAAATTCATTAGTTGAAAAGGATGGTCTTTTCCAAATTGATTTTGATCAGCTCGAAAAAGACATTGTGGAGCAAGAAGTTAAACTCTATGTTTTGTGTAATCCGCACAATCCTGGAGGCCGTGTATGGGATCGTGAAGTCTTGGAAAAAATCGGCCACCTCTGTCAAAAACATGGTGTCCTTCTCGTTTCAGATGAGATCCACCAAGATTTGGCCTTGTTTGGCCACCGTCATACCAGCTTTAACACGGTTGATCCAATCTTTAAAGACTTCAGTTTGATCTTAACCAGTGCAACCAAGACTTTCAATATTGCAGGAACAAAAAATTCCTATGTGGTCATTGAAAATCCAAAGCTTCGTACGGCTTTTAAACAACGGCAATTGACTAATAATCAACATGAAATCTCAGGCTTAGGGTATATTGCTACAGAAGCGGCTTATCGTCATGGCAAGCCTTGGTTGACAGAGCTCAAGCAAGTTTTTGAAAAACACATCGACTATGTGGTAGATGAATTGCATGAAAAGACCAAAATCCGTGTCATGAAACCCCAAGGCACCTATCTTCTTTGGTTGGACTTTTCAGCCTATCCTTATACCGATGATGAGCTGCATGCTAAAATTCATGACCAAGCCAAATTGATTTTGAACCGTGGAACAGATTTTGGAAAAGAAGGAAACTTGCATGCTCGCCTCAATGTAGCAGCCCCTTTCACCCTCATTGAAGAAATCACCAAACGCTTGGTGGAAACTTTTCACAAATAAGTGTTGACTTTCTGTGAGTGAAGGAGTAAAATAAACTCGAAATACGGTAGGTGAGGCTACCACAAGGATACGGATGACTACCGCAAAGCAGTGGAGACACTACTCGTTGGTTAACAGTCCTGATCGCAAAGGTCAAGACTAAGCTCATTTCATTGCCTTGTGGAGCTAAAGCTTGGACGGTCAGTTTTTTGAGAGTTTTGATTGAAAAATAAATGACGAGTTTCATGAGTCCTACCGATCGAGGGTAGGACTCTTTTTTATGCCTTACCAAGAAAAGAGAAAGGAGAGAGCTATGATACAAATCGACGATCATCCCGAACCGCACCGAACCAGCCAATCGCTGATTTGTGTCGTAGGGACTCCAAAAGTGATTGGCTCCTGATTGAAAAAGGAGATACCAATGCAAACAAATAAAGAAAGACTCATTGCTGCTCTTCAAGAACCACTTGAAAGCACCTTTGCCAACTACAAAACCAGTGCCCTTGGTTTAGTTGACGATCAAGTAGAAGAAAACCGCGATGCCTATGGCGAAAATGTCATCACAAAAGGTCAAGAAGATTCCATGATCAAAAAGATCTACGAATCCATCATCAATCCTTTTACAGTGATTTTGTTAGTCATTGCGCTGGTTTCCTTCATTACTAATGTCTGGCTAGCAAAACCAGGTGAACAGGATCCAACGACCTCCATCATCATTGTGACCTTGGTCCTGATCTCTGGTGGTATCCGCTTCATTCAAGAATTGCGGAGCGACAAAGCAGCTAGCAACTTATCACGTATGATTGTCAATACAGCGACCGTTCTTCGTGATGGATCAGAACAAGAAATTCCGATCGATGAAATCGTCGTAGGAGATGTGATCAAACTGAGTGCCGGCGATATGATTCCAGCAGATGTGGTCTTGATCGATTCCCGTGACTTCTTTGTCCAACAATCTGGTCTTACAGGGGAAAGTGATGCTGTTGAAAAGATTTGTCTCAGCAAGGCTGAGAGTCAAAATTTAGATAGTCTCTTGGCGAGTGAAAGCTTGGCCTTCATGGGAACCAATGTCATCTCCGGACGGGCAACAGCCTTGGTCCTGGTCGTGGGGGATGAAACCATGATGGGAGCTATTGAGCAAACCATCAACACCTATGACGAACCAACCTCATTTGAGAGAGAAATGAATACCATCTCTTGGCTCTTGATTCGGCTCATGTTAGTGATGGTGCCCGTTGTCTTTGTGATCAATGGTCTCACAGATGGTGACTGGTTAGAAGCGGGTGTCTTTGCCCTCAGCGTTGGGGTTGGTTTGACTCCGGAAATGCTGCCGATGATTATTACGGCGAGTCTTGCTAAGGGCTCCATCATCATGGCCAAGGAAAAAGTCGTTATCAAAAAACTCAATGCCATCCAAGACCTTGGGGCTATTGATATTTTGTGTACTGATAAGACAGGTACCTTGACCCAAGATGAAATCGTTTTGGAGTATCCGCTTGATATCCATGGCGAATTGGATCTATCAGTCCTTCGCCGAGCTTACTTGAATTCCTATTTCCAAACCGGGCTAAAAAATTTGATGGACCGAGCGATTATCAATCGGACCCAGAAAGAAGCCAAGAAACATGAGATTGTTCGCGATCTGGATCAAACCTTCCATAAGATTGATGAATTGCCCTTTGATTTTGAACGTCGTCGCATGAGTGTCATTGTCAAAGACGAAGACGGTGTGGTCAGCATGGTGACCAAGGGTGCCTTGGAAGAAATGCTTTCTGTATCGACTTATGTTGAGTACAAGGGGGAGATTAAACGCCTGACAGATGAAGTCCGTCAAGAGGTCCTCGCTGAAGTTGCTCAATTAAATGAACAAGGTCTTCGTGTTTTGGGCGTCAGCTACAAAACCGACTTGGACGAAAATGACATCTTTAGTGTTGAAGATGAA